>NZ_JBITFY010000008.1:0-335861 GCF_044456585.1 Streptosporangium sp. NPDC050855 | reverse complement strand
CAACTCGTCGCTGACCTCCCACGGCTTTAGCCGCGCCACCCGCCACCCCTCTCACCATCGCTACAGCGAGAGATCAAAGCACAGCAGAACTCATTGTGTTAGCGGCTCTAAGCGAGCCGCGGCCGAGAAAGAGGGGAAGACACTGAAGGTCACTCAGGAGGAGCGAGCACTCCGGGCGCAGCAAGGCAAGTTCATGCGCGCCAGGGCCAACACCGCCGGCACCCCCGAGTACCAGAACCGCCAGCGCCAGCGCCAGGCTGCCAAGACCGATGAAGCGATCTGGCAGAGCGCCCACGACCCCGAGACCTACGACTCCAACGATTGGTGATCTTGCTAACGCCGATGCTAACAAGCAGGTCTGGACGGACCTGGACGACCATGACCGAGGGAGCTCGTGAACCCCGTCTGAGCAGGCCCGGAAGACGACCGTGGACGGTCCTGGACGATCGTGTTCTAACTCGTAATGAAGGGGTCTGGGGTTCGATTCCCCAAGGCGGCTCCAGGTCAGAGGCCCTCCGGGATCATCCCGGAGGGCCTTTGTCGTGTCCGTACCGCAACGTAGTCGACTCGTCCGAGGCCGTGCTCCTCCCGTCGTTCCGGCGGTCGGAGCGTTCGGTGGACTGCTGCTCGCGGAGTGCTCGGAGCGCTTCCGCGAAGCCGGGTCTCCTGGTCGGTTCTGCGTCCGTAAGCTCTCTGAACAGGTGATGTGCGCGGTCAGGGGCATGCTCGGTTCTGGAATCCATCGCGCCTTTTCCCGATGTGACGCCTCCCCTCTGGTTATTCTCACGGTATGACTGCTCAGCCTGTCCATCCGCACGCTCCCCGGGAGCCCCGGGTGGAGCGCACCGTTGATGGGATCGCTGAGGCCCTGCAGGGTGGTCGGCGGATGGAGTTCTACCGGGAGCTCGGGACAGCATCTCTGGATCAGGTGGAGACGATCCTGCGTCGTTGGTGGTGTGAGGCGATGCTCGACACAGATCCCGAGGCCGACCAGATCCGTAGGGCCGCGCTGGAGGGTACCTTGCCCGTCGCCACGCTCGATGACGTCCTTGCCCGCCGAGGGCAGCAAGGACTGCCCCTTGAGTGAACCCCAAGCGGAGGGATGGCCGTGCCATTTCTCCGAAGGGGTCGCGGAGCTTCTGGCCGATCCTCAGATCAGCCCGATGGTGTTCTCGGGGTCGTTGCGCTCTCCGTTGAGATCAAAGAGACGAGAGGCGATGTCTCCGGTCACACCGCTTCCGTTGTCTCTTCCGGTGGGACGCTCGGAACACGTACGAGGAACGCGTCACCCTGTGGCGGGCCGGCTCGGCCGAGGCGGCGATCCTGCTGGCCGAGCGGGAGGCGGCCGAGTACGCCGACGGGCAGGGCTTCGAGTACCTGCACTTCGCGCAGTCCTTCAGGATCTTCGATGCCGCGATCGGGCAGGGCACGGAGGTGTTCTCCCTCCTGCGGGACAGTGACCTCGGGTCTGACGCCTACCTGACGGCCCTCTTCGACACCGGATCGGAACGACAGCGGAAGCTTGATGGATGATCCAGGTCGGTCCGGGCACCCCGCCCCGCCGCGAGAAGAGGACGTACGCGGCGAGGGCGGTCCGTCCATGCCGCTTCGTTCAGCCGTGCTCGGGTTCCACCGGGAGCCACAGCTCGGCGTCGGCCTCGGTCCTGTCCGGCGACAGGCAGGTGCGCAGGATCTCGGGGCCGGTGCGGGTGCGGTACGGGTTCGACGGGAACCACTCGGTGAACACGTCCCGCCACAGTTCCTGGATGGCCTGCGGGACCGGCCCGGAGGTGGTGAAGACCGCCCAGGTGCCGGCCGGGACGGCCAGCGTGGTCATGCCCTCCGGAGCGGCCACGGAGGTGATCACGCCCTGGTAGTAGTCGAGGTCGGTGCCCTCGGCGCGGCTGGGGTCCAGGTCGTCGCAGATCGCGACGATGCCGTGCGGCTCCTGGTCCGACAGTTCCTCCAGGCGTTCCAGGGTCCGTGGGTCGATCCCGCGGACGAAGTCGATGATCGCCTGGTTCGGCCCCGCGTGCACCAGTGGCACCCGGGTCTTGAGGCCGACGACGGTGAAGTCCGCCTTGTCCACGACGCGGTATCGCATGCTGCTCCGCCCTTCGATGGTGAGGCGGAAGGTCATCCGGGACTGGGAGTTGAGCGCGGCGCCGGTACGCCGGGCCTCGCCGGGTCCGATGCCGTGCATGGCACGGAACGCCCGTGCGAACGCCTCGCCGGAGCCGTAGCCGTAGCGCACCGCGATCTCCAGCAGTGTCTCCCGCCCCGCGAGCACTTCGGCGCCCGCGAGGGTGAGGCGACGGCGCCGGATGTACTCCGACAGCGGTATGCCCGCGAGCGCGGAGAACATCCGGCGCAGGTGGTACTCCGAGGTGGCGGCGATGCGTGCCACCTCCTCCACCTCGACGGTCCGGTCGAGATGGCGCTCGATGTGTTCCATGGCCTGGTTCAGCCGCTCCAGCACGCCCGGTCCCCTTCCGATCGACGAGCACCACGCTAGTGCCGTGATCGGAGGTGTTCGCCGGGGTGAGCGATCGAGCGGTGTCCCCTACCCGGCGTCGTGGTCGGTGCCGTCCCCGTCCGGGCCGGGGACGTCCTGTCCCAGGCCCCGGAGGATCGCGATCTCCACGGGTGAGTACGCGCCGTCGGCCCGCTCCAGTTCGTACGGCGCGGCCGGCATCAGCGGGGGCTGGGCCATGAAGCGCGGCCGTACCCCATGGTGGGGTTGGGCCGCGTGCACCAGGAACGGGTGGCACAGGAAGACGTCACCCGGGGAGCCGGTGGCGAGGGCGAGCGGACGGTGGTCGGACGCGGCCACCAGATCGGGCGCGAGGGTCAGCCCGCTCGCCCCGTCCTCCCCGTACTTCTCCAGCACCTTCGGCACGTCGAGGTGTGAGCCGACGCGGATCTTGGTCGGGGCGTCCTCCTGCCCGACCTCGCTGAACAGGAACAGCATCAGCAGGGCCCGGCCCCGGGAGCGCAGGTTCGTGAAGTACCAGCTCTCGCCCTCCGGCAGGTAGCTCCCCTCGATGTGCCAGCCGGCGTCGTCCGGCTCCTCCTCGTGCGGGAAGCGCAGCGGGAACGTGCCCAGCGAGTAGCGCGGCTCCCAGCGTCCCGCGCCGACGAGCAGGTCGTACGCGTGGTGCAGGAACGGGGAGTTGGGCGCGGCGGCGAACGGCCCCTGCGCCAGGCCGGGCACCCAGTGCACGGGTTTTGTCCACGTCGCCGGATCGTCCGGGTCACAGCCCGTCTCCCGCCACAGCAGCCGCGCGCAGTCCGCGGCCACGCGCGGCGCGACGGCGCCCTCCACCTTCACGAAGCCGTCGCGGAGGAAGCGGGATACCAAGGTCGTGTCGTCCATGCCACCATCGTGCGACGACACCGGTCCCGGCCGCCCGACATTTCCCGCACCGCCTTTGTCGGGTGCCCGCCGAGCCCCCTGCGGGGAGACCGGAGGTGACCGCCGGCCGGAGAGCACCTCGCTCTCGACGCGGGACGGGCCCGTGTCGTATCCGTACGCCGCCGGGAACGGGGCCCGACGGTCACGCACGGTAGGCGAAGGGGCGGCGCTCCGGGCGGAGAAGCACGTTCCTTACGGAACGCGCGACGAATTGTCCGAAAGTCGAGTTGCGGAATCACCATTCGGCGGGGGCCCACATGTTGGACTCTCCGTCCAGGAATATGTTCGGCAGTTGAATTTTCTATGACCTTTCACCTGGGGATTCGTGCGCATCTCTGAATCCCTCTTCCGGAGAACGATGCTTAGAAAGATCCCATTTTTATATACTTAGGCACCATTGGGGAGGTTGCTGCCATACTGAGTGGGAGCGCTCCCGTTGCCGGTGGCCGGGGCTCATGAACCATCTCGGATCACCCGTCGTCTGGAAGAAAGGTACCGATTCTCCATGACGGCACGTGACGAAAGCCCGCCGTCCCCGTCGCTTCTGGACGGGAACGTCACCACGACCCTACCCGGGAACGTCGCCGACGTCGTTCTGCGCGGGCAGCGTCGGTGGGCCCGGCACCTGTGGTGGACGGCCCTGGTCGCCGGTGCGGCGGGTGCCGCCTTCGTCTGGCTGGCCACCCCTCACGGGCGGGAGACCCAGACGGCGGGGGAGCTCGCGGCCAAACTGCTCGCGTTCGCCTGCCTGTGCGTGGCCATCGCGTTCTTCCCGTGGGTGTCGCAGCGTCTGCAGTGGCTGGTCTACATCCCGTTCGTCTTCTTCACCGGCTACCTGATCCCCAGGATCAGCTGGTTCTACTACGGCGACGTCTCGCGCGCGCAGGGCGACGTCTTCTACACGCACCTGTACATGCTGTTCTATCCGGCGATCGTCCTGACGGTCGCCGCCGCCTACCGGATCGGGGGCGGCAGCCCGGGGCGCTGCCTGAAGATCATGGCGACCGGTGTCGTCATCCTGTTCTCGGGGTTCCTCGACCTCATGTGGTTCGCCGTCAACCCGGTGGCGATCCCTCCGGTCATCGACGCGCCCCACATCAACCTGTTCACCGGCGGTCCGATCTCGTACGGCGCGACCATCCTGTTCGCCCTCGCGCACGTCCCGATCGCCGTCGTGATCAACCTGCTCCCCCTGGACCGCTGGATCACCCGCCTGCTGGGGGCCGGGGAGCCCACGCCGGTCCGGTAGTCCGGTAACCGGCTCCGGCGGCCGTCTCGTCCTGGCCGTCACGCCCGCATCCGAAGCCCTTACGGGAGATGAGATTTGCCGAACACGCATGTCGGGGCCCGCACCGTCGACATCTCGGTGGCGGCGCCCGCGTACAACGAGGCGGACAACATCGTGGCGGCGGTGACGGAGTGGCGCGACTACCTGGAGCGGCACCCGGCGGTCGGCACGTGGGAGATCGTCGTGTGCGACGACGGGAGCGCCGACGCGACCGGAGCCATCCTCAAGGATCTGCAGGCCGACTGCCCCGAACTCGTCGTCGTCTCGTTCGACCGCAACCGGGGCGCGGGCGCCGCGATCGCCGCCGCGATCGCCCACACCCGGCTGGACTGGGTCGTGCTGCTGGACTCGGACGGCCAGTTCCCGATAGCCAACCTCGACACGTTCATCCCGCGCATCCAGGCCGGTGAGGCGCTCGCCTTCTCCGGCGCGCGGATCAGGAAGGCCGACGGCCTGGCGTACCGGTGGGGATCGGCGGCCAGCGGCGCGGTCAGCAACACCCTGCTCGGCACCCGCTACCGCGACTTCAACTCGATCTTCAAGGTGGTCAGCGGCCCGTTGTTCCGCGCCCTGCCGCTGGAGTCCGGCGGGATGAACTGCTCGACGGAGATCACGGCGAAGGTCGCCGAGCTGGGCCACACCTGGACGGAGCTCCCCATCGAGCACCGGGAACGCGGCGGCGGCAGCCGCGGGTGGCGGTTCTGGAAGGGAGCGCGGGACCGGGCGCTGTTCGTGGGCTACGTGGGATACCGCAACTGGCTGCTGCGCCGGGGGGTCCTGCGCGCGCCGGACCCGTCCGGGGCGCCCCCGCCACGGCCGGTGACGTCCCGTGTGACCGAGGAGATCCGATGAGCACTCGTCCACGCCCCCTGAGCTCGGTCACCATGTTCAGCGGCGGGCGTGGCGGGGCCAGCATCGCGCGCCGGCTGCTGGACATCCCCGGGCTCGACCTGTCCCTGGTGATCAACGGGTACGACAACGGGATGTCCACCGGCGCGCTGCGACGGTACCTGCCGGGGATGCTCGGCCCGTCCGACTTCCGCAAGAACTGCCTGCTCCACCTGGACCGCGGCGATCCGCAGCAGGCCGCGCTGATCTCCGTCCTCGAACATCGCCTTCCGGCCGGGACCACGCCGGAGCGCCTCGGGGACCTCATCGACGAGATCGCCTCGTCCGGGCGGCACGCGGGCCGCCCGCCGTCCGGTCCGGTCCCCGGTACGCCGTTCGACGCGCTGCGGCCCGAGGCGCGGGAGGAGATCACGCGGGACCTGCGCCTGTTCGCGGGCCGGCTCGGCGCGGAACCGTACGGGATCGACCTGGGCGACTGCGCGCTCGGCAACCTCGTGTTCGCCGGCGCGTACCTCCGCACGGGGGAGGACTTCAACGCCGCCGTCCGCTCCTGCGCCCGCACGTTTGGCTCCCCGGTCCGGCTGCTGAACGTGACCGGCGGCGAGAACGCCTTCCTGGCCGCGCTCAAGCGGAACGGCCGCCTCCTGGCCGACGAGGCCGACATCGTCGCGCCGCAGGACGACGAGCCGATCACCGACCTGTTCCTGCTCCGCCGGCCGATCGGCCCCCACCACCGGGCCGACCTGGAGGCGCTGCCCGCCGCGCGGGTGCGGGAGGTCCTGGCCCGTCACCGCGCCGACCTCACGCCGAACCCGGAGGCGCTGGAGGCGATCAGGGACACCGACCTCCTCGTGTACGGGCCGGGCACCCCGCACTCGTCGCTCCTGCCGAGCTACCTGACGCCGGGCGTCGCGGACGCGATCGCGGCGAGCCGGGCCGTGGCCAAGGTGTTCGTCGTCAACGCCCGGGACGACCACGACATCCAGGGGCTGACCGCGCCCGACCTGGTCGACCTCACCCTGTCCTACCTCGGCGACCCGCGTAACGAGCGGCGCACCGTCACCCATGTCCTGTGCCCCCGCCCGGTCACGCCGTCGGACGGCCTGCCGGCCGTGCCCCCGGTGCCGCGGTCCGTGATCGACTGCGGCGAGTGGGCCGGGGCGCGGTGGGTCACGGCCGACCTGGAGGATCCCGGCCGTCCGGGCGTGCACGGCGGACGCAGCACGGTCGACGCCCTGACGGCCATCTGCGGCGAGGCGGCACTGGCGGGGGCCGAGTGATCCCGTCGCGGGCGAGCGTGGTCGCCGGTCGCCGGACGTGGCTGTTCGACCTCGACGGCACGCTCGTGGACTCGTGCCCGGCGCACGAGGCCGCGTTCCGCCAGGCGATCGCGGAGATCGCGCCCGGCGCGCTCGCCTCGTTCCGGTACGCCGACCACGCCGGCGCGAGCACCGCCGAGGTGGCCTCCCGCCTGGTCCCCGGCGACGCCGTCGCGGCCGGACGGCTGGCCCGGCGCAAGCAGGGGCTCTACCGCGAGTACGCCGAGGCGGGAATGGTCGACGTGCTGCCCGGCGCCCGCCGCCTCCTCGACCGGCTCACGCGGGACGGCCGCACCCTCTACCTGGTCACCAGCGGCAGCCGCGGGTCGGTCGAGCGGGTCCTGGCGGCCCGCTCCCTGGACGGCTGCTTCCGGGCCGTGCTCACCAGCGACGACGTCCCGGTGAGCAAGCCCGACCCGGAGTTCTACGCGTACGCCTGCCGTCGCTGGGCCGTCGACGTGGCCGACGCCGTGGTCGTGGAGGACTCCGCGCACGGGGTGGCGTCCGCGGTCGGCGCCGGGCTGGTGACGCTCCAGGTCCACGCCGCCGAGCCCGCGGCCGGGGCGATCGCCGTACCGGACCTCGACGAGATCGTGTCCCTCTTGCACCAGGAGCAGCGGTGAGTGAGCGCGTCTGCGCGGTGATCCCGGCGGCCGGGCGTGGCACCCGGCTCGGTTTCGGCATCCCGAAGATCATGGTCGAGGTCGCCGGCGGCGTCACCGTCTGGCACCTGCTCCACCGGCGGCTGCGGCCCCGGGCCGAGCACGTCCACGTCGTCGTCTCCCCCGAGGGCGAGGCCCCCTTCCGGGACCTCGCGGCCGGGGAGATCGAGAGCGGCGCCGTCTCGGTGAGCGTCCAGGACGAGCCGACCGGCATGGGAGGCGCCATCTTCGGCGCCGCCCCGCACTGGGAGGCGTACGACGCGATCCTCGTGGTCTGGGGGGACCAGGCGAACCTGTCCCCGGCGACCGTCGGCCGCGTCGTGGACGCCCACCGGGCGGGCGGGCTCACGATCCCGCTGGTGCCGATGGCGGACCCGTACGTCGAGTACGAGGCCGACGGCTCCTCGCTGGTGCGGGTGCGGCAGTCGCGCGAGGGCGACGAGTGCCGTCCCGGCGGGCTCAGCGACGTCGGCGTGTTCTGCCTCGGCACGGACGGGCTGCGCGAGGAGTGGACGCGCTACCTGCGCGACGCCGCCCCGGGCGCCCTCACCGGTGAGGTCAACTTCCTGCCGTTCCTTCCCCACCTGTCGCGGGCCGGCCGGCCGCTGACCGTGGTGCCGGTGGACGACCCCGACGAGGCGCGCGGCATCAACACCCAGGACGACCTCGACTTCGCCCGGCGGGCGTACCTGCGCGACGCCGAGGCCGGCGGCCGATGAGCGAGCCGAGCGAGCCGAGCGAGCCCGCGGCCCGGCCGCGCCCCGTCTACGTCGTCTGCGCCGAGACGCCGCCGGACGTCGTCGGCGGGCTCGGGCGGTACGCCGAGCGGATGATGGCCGCCATGCGGCATCTCGGCACGCCCGTCGAGGTGTTCGGGGCCACCACGCGGAACACGGTGCCGCGGACGGAGCGGATCGGCGACGTCACCCTGCACCGGGTGCGCGTACCCGGCGGCGGGGCCGAGGGCCTCACCCGGGCACCGGCGGCCGTCCTGCAGATCACCCGGTTGATCGGGATCCTCGCGTTCAACGTGCGGGTCGCGGCCCGCATCATCAGGGCCGGCGCCCGGTCGTCGGGGTCGGTCGTCGTCGTGCACGACTGGATGGGCTGCGTCGCCGGGATCCTCTGCCGGTTGCTCGCCCGCACCCCGGTGGTGTTCCACGTGCACAGCCGTGAGCTCAACGCCGCCCCCACCCGGCGCCGGTCCGCGGTGGCGGCCGGCATCGCCGCGCTGGAGACCGCCCAGGCGCGGACGGCACGCCTGATCGTGGTGCCGAGCGCCGGGATGCGCGACGAGCTCGTGGCGTGCGGATGGCCCTCCGACCGGCTGCGGGTCATCCCGCACGGCTTCGAGGACCCCGAGCTGCTGCGGCTGGCCGCTCTGGGCGGTGACGAGCGCGACCGGCTCCGCGCGGAGGTCCGGCGCCGTCACCTGCCCGGCGGCGAGGGACGGCTCGTGGTGTTCGCGGGCCGGCTGTCGCCGCACAAGGGCGTCCGAACCCTGATCCGGGCGGCTCCGCTGGTCGCCGGGGAGCACGACGACGTGCGGATCGTGCTCATCGGCGCGCAGTCCCCGCGCACCGGCGAGAACGCGGAGGTGGCACGGCTGATCGACGAGACGGGCGTCGGCCGCCACGTGGTCGCCGGGTACCGTTTCCTGGGCTCGGCCGAGGTGTTCGCCCACTTCCTGGCCGCCGACG
Organism: Streptosporangium sp. NPDC050855; assembly: GCF_044456585.1. Classification (NCBI taxonomy): domain Bacteria; kingdom Bacillati; phylum Actinomycetota; class Actinomycetes; order Streptosporangiales; family Streptosporangiaceae; genus Streptosporangium; species Streptosporangium sp. NPDC050855. Next base: position 326,628 of record NZ_JBITFY010000008.1, on the reverse strand, counting down.
TGTGCGTGTTCCCCTCCACGTACGAACCGTTCGGCCTGGTCGCGATCGAGGCGATGGCGCTGGCCCGGCCCGTGGTCGTCGGCCCCGGCTACTCCCCGGAGGTGGTGGGGGACGGCGCGGTCCGGTGCGGGAACGACTCGCCGCGGGAGCTGGCCGATGCCCTGCTGCGGTGCCTGGACGACCCGCGGGCCGCGTCCCGGCTCGGCGAGCGCGGCGCCGCCCACGTCCGCGAGCGGTACACGTGGGCACGGACGGCCGAGCTCACCCTGGCCGCGTACGCCGAGCTCGCTCCGGCCGCGTACGCCGAGCCGGCCCGGTGACGCGCCGGCGACCGGCCGGGGACGTGCGCGCCCGCGCCGCGCGGCTCGTCCGCGCGTTCCGCACCGGAGGGGCGGCGTGATGGCCGGTAAGGACGTGCGTGCCCGCGTCGCGCGGCTCGTCGACGGGCACCGCTGGGCGGCCGGGCCCACGATCGTGAGCACCCTGGCCAGCGGCACCGCGGCGGCCACCACGCTGGTCATCGCCAGGGGGATCGGCGCCGCCGCGTTCGGCCACTTCACCGTCGTCCTGTCGATCGCGCTGATCGCCACCGTCGGCATGCTCACCAGCCTCAACTACGTCATGTTCCAGGAGCTGCCGCGCGCCGAACCGGCGGACCGGCCGGCCCTGGTGACGACGGCGCTCCTGTCGACGCTGGTGCTCGGGACGGTCCTGTTCGCCGCCGGGATGCTGGCCGCGCCGCTGCTGACCGCGGCGCTCGGCGTCGACACCCGTACGCTCGCCTTCGGCCTGGCGCTGGCGCTGTCGATGACCCTGAACCAGCTCACCGAGAGCTTCCTGCGCGGGCTGAAGAGGTTCACGCTCGTGGCCGGGCTCAAGCTGGCCGTCGCCGTCGTCTACCTGACCGGTTCGGCGTACTGCCTGCTCGCGCTGGGGATCGAGGACGCCGAGGTGTACCTGGGCGCGCTCATCGTGACCAACCTCGTCTTCGCCGTCGTGGCCGTGGCCGGGTCCGGGGTGGCGCCGCGCTCCTGGTCGCCGGCCCTCGCGAGGTCGCTCTACCGGCACGGCGCGTACGTGACCGTCATCGCCACGTTCACCGCCGTGCTCTTCGGCGTCGACGTGATCTTCCTCAACCACTGGGCCGGACGGGCCGACGTCGGCGTGTACTCCCTGTACAACGGCTTCCCCAAGCGACTGCTCGGCGTGGTGTTCATCGACGGGATCGGCCTGGTGCTGCTGCCCATGATGGCCACGATGGCCAAGCCCGCCCTGATGCGCAGGATCGCGCGGCTCGCCCCGGCCGTCGCGGCGGCCACCGCGGTCTTCTCCTTCGCGGCCAGCCTGGTGTTCTTCCTCGTGATGGGCGAGGAGTACCCGTACTCGGTCGGGCTGATGGCGCTGGCGGCCGTGGGCATCGGCCTGCACACCGTCTTCAACCTCTACTTCGTCGCCCTGTCCATGGACGGGGTGCGGGGCGCCAAGGTGTTCATCGCCTGTCTCGCCGCCGGGACGCCCGCCGCGCTCGCCTGCCAGGCGGCGTTCATCGCCTGGTGGGGGCTGGTCGGCGGGCTGGTGGCGTTCGCCGTCAGCAATCTCATCCTGGTGGCCGTCGTGGTGGTCGCCGTCGGCCGGGTGTACCGGCCGGACGGCCCGGTGGCGGTCACCCCATCCACCCGGGAGGCCGAGCGATGAGGATCGCCTGCGTCATCAACCAGTATCCGCCGAACATCACCGCCGGGCTGGGCCGCTACGTCGAGCTGATCACGCCGTACCTGGCCCGCGACCACCGGCTGGCCGTCTTCACGCTCAACGACGGCAACCAGACCGTGCACGAGCGGGGCGACGGCGTCACCGTTCACCGCCCGCGCGGCCGCGTCCTCGGCGCGATCGGCCGGCGCCGGCGGCTCAACCGCACCCGGGGCGCCGAGTTCGCCCTGCTCGCGCTGAACGTCGTGGTCAGCAACTGGCGGTACTTCCTGCGGCTGCGCCGTGCGGGCCGGGACGAGCGGCCCGACCTGGTCGCCGTGCACGACTCGACGAACTTCCTGTGCGGACTGCTCTGCCACTACGTGCTGCGGCTGCCGGTCGTCTTCCACGTGCACACCACCGAGTACGGCGTCGCGGCGCAGCGCACCGTCAACGACCCGCTGAACGTGTTCGCCGCCGTCGAACGGTGGCTGGCGCGGATCTCCCGGCGGGTCGTCGTCGCCACCCCGGAGGTGCGCGCGGAGCTGATCGCCGCGGGCTGGGACCGGACGCCGATCGACGTCGTGCGCCTGGGCGGCACGTACGAGCGGGTGCTCGCCGACCCCGCGTTCGACCGCGACGGGCTCCGCGCGGGGGCCGCCGCCCTGCGGGCCCGGCTCGGCATCGCCGCCGGGGACCCGGTGCTGCTGTTCGTCGGCCGCATCGAACGCCAGAAGGGCGTCTACCCGCTGCTGGAGGCCATGCGGACGATCGCGCCCGCCGTTCCCGGCCTGCGCCTGGTGATCGTGGGGGAGGGCGACGACGCGGGGGTGGCGCGGATCGTCGCCGAGACGGGCCTGGAGGGGCGTGTCCTGACGTCCGGCGGGTTCGTCGACGGCCGGGCGCTCCTGGAGTTCTACGAGATGGCCGACGCCTGCGTCTTCCCCTCGCTCTTCGAGCCGTTCGGCCTGGTGGCCACCGAGGCGATGGCACTGGCCAGGCCCACGATCCTCGGCGACGGGTTCTCCCGCATCTTCCTCGGCGACCCCGACCGTCCCGCCGTCCGTTACGTCCGGAGCGCCGACCCCGGCGACATCGCCCGCGTCGTGATCGAGGTCATGACGGACCCGGAACTGCGCCGTACGCTCGGCGCCCGGGGGGAGAGGTTCGTCCGGGAGAGCCTGAGCTGGAGCAGGGCGGCCGACGAGACGCTCGCGGTCTACCGCGCCGTGCTCGAAGGGACGCCGGCCGGGCCGGGACCGGTGCGCTCCTCCTGAGCCGCAGGGCACGGGTCACGGCCGGGCCGGCGTGGTCGTGCCAAGGCGTCGTGCGGCGAGGGCGAGGACCGCGACGGCGACCAGCGTGAACAGCACGTTGCCGGCGCGGGCGACGACCGGATCGGTCGTGCCGACGATGGGCGTCAGGAGGAAGCCCGACCACGCGTAGGCGACGACGGCCCCCGACGCGGCGGCGAGGACGTGCGCCGGCCCCCACCCTCGCCGGTGGCCGTACCGTCGGAGCGCGGCCACCGCCGCGACCTCGGCCGACAGGCAGACGACGACGCTCACCCAGCCGGGCAGGTGGTCGGCGCTCTGCCGGACGACGCTCGCCAGCAGCAGCGAACCCGCGAGGACGAGCACGGGCGACGGGACGGAACCGGGCAGGCGGGACGTCACCGCGCCCGGCCGGACGGCGAACGCGGCCAGGACGAGCACCACGGCGGCCACCGCGGTCGCGATCATCTGGGCCGCGGAGGGACGGAACATCGGCACTCCGGTACCCGTCCACGTCGAGTAGAGCGTCCCGGCCCCGTAGAGCGCGACGGTGAGCAGGAACACGACGGAGGTGACCACCAGGCCGCGGGTGCGCAGCCACGGCACCCGCGCCCGGTCCGGGAACAGGGTCTCGGTGAGCGCGATCGGCGTGCAGATGCTCCAGACGACGTGCAGCGACAGCACGTAGACCGTCCACTCCGCGCCCATGCCGAGGAAGGGCAGGGGCGACTCGTCGAGCAGACGGTAGCCGGCGAAGTCCGGGTTGAACAGGGACATCGTGGCGAAGCCCTCCTCCAGCACGCCGAAGGCCCCCGCCAGCAGCGCGATCGTGGGCCAGCCCCGGCCGGTGCGCCGCGCCAGCTCACGCACCAGCAGGGCCCCGCAGCCGTAGAGCGGGACGAGGACCACCACGAAGCCCACGGAGGTCAGCGCGATGTCGCCGAGCAGCAACTCCGCCACGAACGGGGCGAGCAGCAGCAGGGAGACGACCGGCGCCCACCGCCGTCGTCTCGGCTCCGGCGCGTCGTCGGCCGGCCGGGTTCGGGGAACGGGATCGGAGGGGGACGTGTTCTTCGACATCCGTTGTCCTCACGGAAGACGGTCTACGGCGACGGGGCGGCAGGTCGGATCGCGCGGTCGCGCGGTCGCGCATGGACGCCATCGGCATCGGCGTCGTCGACCTGCCGGATCGCCGTACGGACAATGAACAATCTATTCCTCGGCACCCCCGCGGACCCGGCAACCGGGTTGCGTCGTACGTCGCCGATGTTGCGTTTTCATCGGCTCGGTTCTCCGGCCGCCACGACGGGGTGACGGCGTTCCCCGGCGGGGAAGGTGCGCGGTATGACAGCGGGATCGACGTTCGCCGGCGACCGGAGTCCCGGGTGGGCGGGACATGCCGTGGTGTTCACCGTCGTCGTGGCCCACGCGGGCCTGCAGGTCCTGCTCCACGCCGCGGGACAACGGACGTCCGGGGCGCTGGGTCCGGCGGCCGAACTGGTGTTCAACCTCGTCGTCGACGGGCTCCTGCTGCTCGCACCGGCCCGCCCCCGGGCGGTCGGTGTCCTGGTCGTCCTCGCCGCCGTGATCGCACGGGTCGCCGCTCTGGCCGCACCCGGGCTGCTGACCTCCACCGACGCGCTCTACGCGGGCCCGGTGCCGCTGGCGACGCCCGTCGCGGTGTGGATCCTGGTCTACCTGTGGCCCACGCCCACGCCCACGCCCACACCCACGGCCTTCGCCTGCGTCGGCGCGCTGGCGCTGCTGAACGCCCAGCCGTGGGCGCCGACCTGGACCGGCCTCTACGTCGGTGCGGTCTACGCCGTGCTGCCCGCCGTGATCGCGATGTACGTGCGGGCGCGGGCGAGCCTGCTGAGCTCGCTGCGCGAGCGGGTCGAGATCGCCGAACGCGAACGGCATCTGCTCAACGAGCGGGCCATCGTGGCCGAACGCCAGCACCTGGCCGCCGAGATGCACGACGTCGTCACCCATCACGTCACCGAGATCGTCCTGCACGCAGGAGCCCTGCGGACGTCGACCGACGACGAGGCCGTCAGGGCGGCGGCACGGCGGATCGGGGACCTCGGCTCCCGGACGATGGTCGAACTGCGGGACCTCATCGGTGTCATGCGGAGCGGCGAGCGGGCCGCGCCGGCAGGGGTGACCTGTGACCGGGACTGCCGCGGGACGGCGGCACCCGGGACCTGTGGCCGGGACCGCCCGCGGAGGGCGGCACGGAGCACGGACGACCGGGGCGGGGACCTGGCCGAGCTGACCGGCTCCGCCGGGGCGTCGCTGCACGTCGGCGGCGATCCCGGCACGGCGTCTCCCGCGATCTCCCGTGCCGCGTACCGGGTGGTGCAGGAGGCGCTGACCAACGTCCGCAAACACGCACCGGGAGCCCGGGTGACCGTCGACCTGCGTCACGGTGCCGACGCGGTGCGCGTCGAGATCCGCAACACCGCGCCCACCGAGCCCGCCGATCCGTCGCTGGTCGCCAGCGGATCGCGTACGGGGCTGGCGGGCCTGCGGCGCCGGGTGTCCCTGCTCGGCGGCACCCTGCGGAGCGGGCCCACCGAGCAGGGCGGGTACCTGGTCACGGCGAGCCTCCCCGCGCTCGCCCCCGCCGCGAGCCCCGGGCTCGCCCCCGCCGTGAGCCCGGTACGGACGGCGGAGCCCTCGTCGGCCTTCTCGGCGCGTCCGGCACGGATATATACGCTTGGGGACATGACCACCCCCCGGCGGGCCGGGCCACCCGACGACACCGGCCCGGCCGACGACACCGGCGTGTCGCCGGTGATCAGGGTCCTGCTCGTCGACGACGACCCGATGGTCCTCGGTCACCTGCGGACCATCCTGGGATCGGCCGCCGAGATCGACGTCGTCGGTGTGGCGTACGACGGGGCCGAGGCCGTCGAAGAGGTGCTGCGCGCCCGCCCCGACGTGGTGCTGATGGACATCAGGATGCCCGGGGTCGACGGTGTCACCGCCACCAAGGAGATCAACAGGCTGCCGGGGCCGCCCGCCGTCGTGGCGCTGACCACCTTCGACTCGGACGTCCACGTGCTGGAGGCGCTGGAGGCGGGCGCGGTCGGCTTCCTGGTGAAGACGACACCGCCCGAGGACCTGCTCGGCCTGATCAAGGTGGTCGCGGGCGGGCACAGCGTGCTGTCACCCGTGGCCGCGCGACACCTGCTGGAGCGGTCGGCCCGCGCTGCGGCCGGCCGGGAGGCCGCGCTCGGCAGGATCGCCGTGCTGAACGACCGGGAACGCCACCTGCTGGGCCTGGTCGGGCAGGGCCTGACGAACCGGGAGATCGCCGCGGACCGCTTCCTGTCCGAGACGACGGTCAAGAGCTACGTCTCCAGGCTGCTGGCCAAGCTCGGGCTGGCCAACCGGGCCAACGCGGTGCTTCTTGCGCACGAGGCCGGTCTGGCGGACGGTCCAGGCGTGAAGGACGGTCCCTCTCCCGGATGACGGTGACGCCCCACCGGCTCGCCCCGAGGTCAGGCGAGCCCGTCCAGCCTGGCGGCGTCGTCCTCGTCCAGCCGCAGACCGGCCGCGGCGACGTTCTCCTCCAGGTGGGCGACGGAGGAGGTCCCGGGGACGGCGAAGGTCACCGGGGAGCGGGCCAGCAGCCAGGCGAGCACGAGGAGGTGGAAGCGGTTCTGCACCGCGGCCACGGTGGCCGGCTCGCGAGCCTCGGCGGGCTGGGCGGTCTCAACCCCGCGTCGCGCCGGCCCGGCCCGGCCTAGAGGGTCTCGGCCACGGGACGACGGCCGCCGAGACGGGCGGGAACGGAGGTGAGCGCCGCCACCGTGAGCACGGTCGCCGACACCAGGGCGAGCAGCTGCCAGGGCGAGGGAGCCGCGACCCTGCCGCCGTCACCGCCGGTGATCGCGTTGATCGCGGCGAACAGCGCGGGACCCCCCGGGAAGACGCCCGCGACGGCGCCCGCGAGCGCGGGCAGCACCTGCGCGGCCGCCAGTGCCGCGCTCACCTCGCCGGGGGTCGCGCCGAGGGCGCGTGCCAGCGCCGACGAATGCCGGTTGTCGAGCACCGTCGCCCAGGTGACGGCGACGGCGTTGACCGCCGCCAGGCAGAGCAGTACGACCGTCCAGACCAGGAGCACCCGGCGCAGCACCTCCACCTGGGCGCCGTCGTACGCGCCCGCGAGCGGCTGGGCGGCGAGGAAGGCGTCGAGCACCAGCAGGACGTACATCCCGCTGACCGTGATCGCGATGCTGACCGCGCCCAGCACGGTCCGTCGCGGCCGGCGGGCGGCGACCCGCAGGGCCAGAAGCAGCGGGACGGGCAGTCGCGCCGAGACCGCGATCAGCGGGCCGACGCGGCGGGGCGGGCGCGGCGCGTCGGCCAGCGCGGCGACGGTGCTGGAACGGGCGGCGCGCACGACCGGGACGATGGTCGCGGCCACCGCGACCCCGAGTGCCACCGCGGTCACCGAAACGGCCGTGGACACGGTCATCGACGGCGTGCCCGCGCCGCCGACGAGGCCCGCGCCGGGCCCGGTGAGCAGCGGGGCGGCCAGCGATCCGGCCACCAGCCCGGCCGCGGCCGCGACGACGGCCACCAGGACGTACTCCGCGAGCAGTACGACGGCGATCAGGCCCGGTGTGCCCCCGGCCCCCTTCAGGAGCCCGACACGCCTGGTCTGGTCGGCCGTCCGGCCGCCGACCAGCACCGAAAGACCGGCCACGGCCAGCAGACCGAGCAGCCAGGCCCCGATCAGCAGAAGGATCTGGGAGTCCGCGGCCAGCTCGGTGGCGTCGTCGCGGATGTCCTCCCAGGTCTGCATGAGAGCGGCGCCGCCGTGTCCACGCTGGTGCGCGTCGACGAACGCCCGGGCCTCGTCCGCGTCGGCCAGCCTCAGGTTCATCACGTAGGCAGGGGAACCCGGATCCGGGGTGAGGCTCCGCAGGTCCGCCCGGGTGAGCCAGACCAGGCCCGGCTCGTGCAACAACCCCGCGGGTTGTCCGGCACCGGCCGGGTCACCGGGAACGACGTCGCTCATGCAACCGGCCGGGACGATGCAGGACGCCCCCGGATAGGGCGACAGGGCTGCGGTGACCGCCGTGCCGACGACCGTGAACGACCGGCCGTCCAGGGTGACCGGATCACCGACGCGCACGTCGAGCGCGGCCGCGAAGGCGGCCTCGACCACCACGCCACCGTCGCCGACCCAGCCGCCCTGCACGATCTCGGGCTGGTCGACCGGCGCGGGCGCGGTGTCGCGTCCCACGACCTGCACGTCCGAGGTCCGATCGGCCGCCCGGAACTTCGCGGGGACGACCGGGTACGGTCCGCTGTGGCCGACGACGCCGGGGGCACCGGCCAGCTTCTCCAGTTCCGCGAGACCGGGAAGCCTCGCGGTCCGGTCACCGCCGACGACGACCACGTCGGGCCCGCCGGTCGCCTCCCGGGTGCTCCGGTACGGGTCGGCGGCCGCGTCCCGCAGGACCAGCCCGAGCGTCAACGTCGTGGTGGCCGCCATGATGGCGAGCAGCAGGAGCACGGTCTCGGCGCGGCGCCGCCGCAGGTCGCGCACGGCGAGGCGGCACACGAGCAGGATGCGGCCCATCGCCGTCAGTCCTCCAGCCCGGCGAGGGCGCCGAGCCGGCCGGTGGTGCCACCGGTCAGCCTGGTCTCGTCCACGAACGCGCCGTCGCGCATCGAGATCAGCCGGTCCGCGGTGGCGGCGATCCGCGCGTCGTGGGTGACGATGACCAGTGTCTGGCCGGCCCGGTGCAGGCCCTCGAAGAGCCGCAGGACGTCCATGGTGGCGGCGCTGTCCAGATTCCCGGTCGGTTCGTCGGCCAGGACGACCAGCGGTTCGTTGCTCAGCGCCCGGGCGACCGCGACCCGCTGCCGCTGGCCACCGGACAGCGCGGAGGGCAGGAAACGCGCCCGGCCGGCGAGCCCGACCTGCTCCAGCAGCTCCTCCGCGCGCCGTCTGGCGGCTCGCGGCGAGCGTCCGGCCAGCAGCGCGGACAGCTCGACGTTCTCCACGGCCGTGAGCTCCTCCATCAGGTGGAAGGACTGGAAGACGAAGCCGACGGCGGTCCGCCGCATCCGAGCCAGGGCCTTCTCGCCTATGTCGTCGATACGACGGCCGTTCAGCGACACCTCTCCGCCCGAGGGGCGGTCCAGCCCGCCGAGCAGATGCAGCAGCGTGGACTTCCCGCAGCCGCTCGGCCCCATGATCGCCACCGTCTCTCCCGCTGCGACGTCGAGATCGACCTCGTCGACGGCGCGCACCAATCCCTCCCCCTCGCCGTACTCCTTTCGCAGCCCGCGGGCGCGAAGCAGGGGCGTGCCGGTGGCGTTGCTCACGATCCACTCCTTCGGTGGGTCCAGTTCTTCTCGCACGCCTCGAGCCAGTGCAGGTCGGCCTGAAGCCGGAGCACGACGCCCTCCAGCAACAGCGCCGCGTCCGAGTGCTCGGGCTCGGCCATGGCGGCGCGCTGGGCGTCACGCAGTCGCCGCAGCAGCTCGCGGCGCTGGGCGTCGAGGAGGGCGAGCGGGTCGGCCAGCCGGGCCGACGCCGCCGCGATCAGCTTGAGATGGAACTCCGCGAGGCCGGGTTTCGGCCAGCTCACATCGGCGATCCACTCGGCGACCCGCTCCCGGCCGTCGGGGGTGAGCGCGTACACCTTGCGGTCCGACCGGTCGGTGCCGTCGGCGGACCTCTCGACCGCCAGCAGGCCGGCCTTCTCCAGCCGGGTCAGCGTGACGTAGATCTGGCCGGCGTTCATCGCGTCCCCGAGAGGGCCGAGCGCGTCGCGCAGCCGGGCGCGCAGCTGGTAGCCGTGCGACGGCTCCTTGGCCAGCATGGCCAGGACCACTTCCTGCTGCATCGCGCCCTCCTATAACCGTTAGCCCCTATGTCTAACGGTTATCCCCTCTGACGGCAAGTCCGTACGGCGCGGGTGACGTTCATGGAACGTTCCATGGAGGCGGGACGAGTGTTCCGGGACGTGTCCGCGAGGGAGCCGACCGGGTCGTCAGAGTCGCCAGGGTCGTCAGAGTCGCCAGGGTCGTCAGAGTCGCCAGGGTCGTCAGAGTCGTCAGAGGGACGGGAGGAGGGACGGCCGCGTCATCCTTCCTCCCGGCGCGACGACCTTCCGGTGCACAGCGCGTCGAGCCGCTCCAGCGTCGTCGACATGCTCTCGATCCACCAGGAAGGGTCGCCGTCCAGCTCGGCGCGCTTGTTCTCGGTCAGGCGGGAAGCGTCGAAGATCTCGGTCACGATCGTCGCCCCGGGGCCGTCGGGGACGAGGTCGAACACCCACCGATGCCCCCACCGCGCCTCGGGCGAGGACGCGTCCGGGTGGCCGAGCCCGGACTCCGGCTCCCAGCCGATGCGACGGTCCGGTTCGTACTCCACGACGTGGTTGTTCATCTCGTAGTCGCCGTGCAGCTCGTAGTACATCCTCATGACGAAGACGTCCCCGGCGCCGGAGATCACCGCGTCCGAGGCGGGCCCCCGCAACATCCCGGAACCGTCCAGGTCGAGGTGCCGCGTGGGATCCGTCAGGATCCGGAAGATGTCACCCGCCGGAGCCTCGATGCGCCGGGACACCGCTATAGGCTCGTAGGCCGCTTCCGTCATCCGCACGTCCTTTCCGACCGTGGAGCATCGTCCGACCACTCGTGCGTGGATGCTACGCGGGGGGTACGACAATCCGGCCGGTAGGCCCTGCTCGAACCTCGTGGACGGCCGGTGCGCGGCCCGCGCGCGGCCCGTCCGCCGCTCAGCCGCGGCCGGTACGCCGGTAGTGGCGCATGGCCTTGGCGCGGTTGCCGCAACCGGCCATGGAGCACCAGCGACGCGTGCCGTTCTTCGACACGTCGTAGAAGTGCAGGATGCACTCGGGGTTCGCGCAGGGCCTGACGCGCTCGGGCCGGTCGGCCAGCAACCGGAGGAAGTCCTCGACCGCCGTCCACGCCGGTCCCCACGACGGCAGGTCGACCCGGACCTCGGTGGCCGGCCCGTCCGGTCGCAGCGAGCGGTGGATCCGGCCGCGGTCCAGCACGGCGTTCGCCGCCCGGAGCGCGTCGTCGCCGAAGGCGGGCACGGTGCGGACGAGACCGTCCAGGGCCGTCCTGGCCTGGAGCAGCCGGTCGAGCGTGTCCTCGTCGGCGGGCGCGTTCATCTCGCCCAGGGCGTCGCGCACGGGCGCGGAGCCGAGCCAGATCGCGAGCCCGCCGACACCGTCCAGCAGGTCGTGATGGCCGGCGGCGTCGATCCAGCGGGTGTTGAGCAGGTCGATCGACAGGGGCTCGCCGGTCAGGGGCCGGGGGTCCGCCGGGAGGTCTCGCGGCACTGAACTGGTCCTTGGGAACGGGGCTGGTCTGGGTTGACGTCCCCATCCTAACCCCTTACGAGCAGATGACAGGTTGACGCTCCCGTACCTAACCCTTAAAGTCCTTTTCAGTGGTTGCGGGAGCGTCTCGCGACCTCGACCTAGGGCATGTGACGACTTTGAGCACAATCACGAATCTGGTGACGGGGCACGTCGGGCTGAACGTCACCGACCTGGAGCGCTCGCTCGCCTTCTACCGCACGGTCTTCGACTTCGAGGTCATGGCCGAGGGCAGCGAGACCGACCGCCGCTGGGCCTTCCTCGGGCGGGACGGCCGGCTCCTGGTCACCCTGTGGCAGCAGAGCGAGGGCACGTTCGGCGTGAACACCCCGGGCCTGCACCACCTGTCGTTCCAGGTCGACACCATCGACGAGGTCAACGCGACGGCGGAGGTACTGCGCGGCCTGGGCGCCGAGTTCGCCTACGAGGGCGTGGTCCCGCACGGCGAGCAGGGCGTCTCCGGGGGCGTCTACTTCACCGACCCCGACGGCATCCGCCTGGAGATCTACGCGCCCACCGGCGCCGACCCCGCGGCCGCCCCCGTCCCCGGCGCCCCGACCTGCGGCTTCTTCTGAAAGGACCGTCCCGCGGAGCACCCCTTCCAAAGGACCGCCTCGCGGCCGTACGACTCACGGAGAAAGGATCACCGTGGCCACCTACCACAGCGGCGAGATCGCGGTACAGAACCGTGCCGGGCTCGGCGAACAGGCCGGCTTCTCCCTCGGCGGTATCGGCGAGACCGTGCCGGAGGTGGCCGCGGCGTTCCTCGCCGAGCAGCCGATGATCGTCGTCGGCGGCGCGGACGCCTCGGGACGGGTCTGGGCCAGCCAGCTCACCGGCCCGCCCGGGTTCCTGCGCACGCCCACGCCCCGGGTCCTCACCGTCGGCGCGCTCCCAGCGCCCGGCGACCCCCTGGAGGACGTCCTGGCCGGGGCCGCCGGGCACCACGGGTCCGTCCCGGTCGGCATGATCGCCATCGAGCCCGCCACCCGGCGGCGGATGCGGATCAACGGCCGCGCCGTCGTCGAACGCGACGGCCTGCGCGTCGACATCGACCAGGTCATCGCGAACTGCCCCAAGTACCTGCAGAAGCGGGACCACCGCGTCCTCGAACACGACGCCGAGGCGGCTCCGGTCCGTACCGTCACCGACGGCACCGCGCTCGACGCGGCTCAGCGGCGCGCCGTCCGCGAGGCCGACACCTTCTTCGTCGCCACCGTCTCCGACCGCGGAGACGCCGACGCCTCGCACCGCGGCGGCAACCCCGGCTTCGTCCAGGTGCTCTCGCCCACCCTGCTCCGCTGGCCCGACTACGTCGGGAACGCCATGTTCCTGACGCTGGGGAACCTGGTCCTCAACCCCGCGGCCGGCATCGTCCTCCCCGGCTGGGAGACGGGTTCCGCGCTGCACCTCACCGGGACGGCCCGCACCCTGTGGGATCCGGCGGAGGCCGCCCGGATCCCCGGAGCCCGGCGCCTGGTGGAGTTCTCGATCGAGGCCGTACGGGAGATCTCCGCCGCGAGCCCCCTGCGGTGGAGCGCCCCGGCCTACTCCCGATTCAACCCGCCGGTGCGCTGAGCGTCTTCCGCTCGGCGCGCGGCGTACCCGACCCCGTAATGGAGCCACCCGTGCAGATCACCGTGGACATGAACCTCTGCGAGAGCCACGGACAGTGCGTCTTCGCGGCGCCCGGAGTCTTCTCGTTCGACGACGACGACCACCTGCTGTACGACGCCACCCCCGCCGACGCCCTGCGGGCCACGGTGGAGGCTGCCGCGGCGAGCTGTCCCGTCCGCGCCATCGGCGTCACCCCCCGGTGAACGCGACCACCGGCCGGCTGGTGATCGTCGGAGCCTCGCTCGCCGGTCTCAGGGCGGCGGAGGCCCTGCGCGCCGGCGGCTTCACCGGCGACCTCACCATCGTCGGGGACGAACCCCACCTGCCCTACGACCGGCCACCGCTGTCGAAGCGGATCCTGACGGCGGACCCGGCGCACGACCCGGCACCCGGCCTGACGTGGGACAACGACCTGCCGCTGCCGGACGGCCTGGACGCGCGGTGGGAACTCGGGCGTCCGGCCGTCCGCCTCGACCCGCGGGAGAGGACGGTCACCCTCGCCGACGGCACCCGGCTGGCCTACGACGGCGTGCTCGTCGCGACCGGCGCGACGGCCCGCGGCCGGCCCGACCCGGACCGCGGGGTCCTCACCCTCCGGACCCGGGACGACGCGCTGAGGCTGCGGGCCGAACTCCGTCCGGGGCGCAGGCTCGTCGTCGCCGGCGCGGGCTTCCTGGGCGGGGAGATCGCGGCCGCCGCCCGCACGCGCGGCCTGGCCGTCACCCTGGTCGAGGCCGCGAGCCTGCCCCTGGAGCGGGCGATCGGGTCGGTCCCCGGCGCGTTCGTGGCCGAGCTGCACCGCCGGGCGGGCATCGACCTGCGGACCGGCACCACGGTGACCGACTTCCTGTTCACCCGTAGCCGCCTGTCCGGTGTCCGCCTGTCCGACGGCACCGAGACGCCCGCGGACATGGCCGTGCAGGCACTCGGCGCCGTACCCGCCACCGGCTGGCTGGCCGGGTCCGGCATCGACATCGGCGACGGCGTGCGCTGCGACGTCCACCTGCGCGCCCTGGCCCCGGACGGGACCGTCGTGCCGGGCGTGGTCGCGGCCGGCGACGTCGCCCGCGTCCCGCACCGCCTCGCCGGCGGGACCTCGATCGTCCTCGGCCACTGGACCAACGCCGCCGAGCAGGGCGCCGCGGCCGCGCACACCCTGCTGAACCCGGACGAGCCCCGCCCGTTCACCGGCGTTCCCGGCTTCTGGTTCGACCTGCACGGCGCCCGGATCCGGTCGGCGGGCCTGCCCGCCCTGGCGGACGAGGTGCGCGTCCACGAGCACGACCTCCCGGGCCGGCACCTGGAGGTCTCCTACCACCGGGACGGAAGGCTCGTCGGAGCCCTGACCGTCGGCCGTACCGGCAGGCTCGTCCCCTACCGGCGCCGGCTGGAGGCGGCGAGCCTTGACCCGGCGTCGTCCGCGGCGCACGGACGCGCCCACCCCGCGCGGGTCCGCTCGTGACCACCCGTCACGACTCGTCGGGACGGGGAGCCGCGGCTCATCGGGACGGGCACGGCCCTGCCGGTCATCGGCGGCCGGTCGGACCCGGGTCGGTGACCTGGTCGAAGAGGTCCGGATGGTGCCAGGGGAGGGTGACGGGCTCGTCGGGGACGTCACCGGCGAGCAGGCGTTCCAGCAGGTCCGCCAGGCCGAACGGGATCACCTGTTCGTCGGTGCTCCGGAGCTCGGGCAGGGACCACCAGCGGAAACCGTCGATCAGCGACCGTTCGTGATCCTCCATGCCGGAGACGTCGACCTCCAGCTGTCGGCCGCGGAGGAAGAAGAAGGACTCGCGGGAGAAGAACAACCGGCCGTCGGCCCTGCGCCAGTGACCCTCGGCGGCGGCCACGACGTGCCCGAGCTCCTCGGGCGGGACCGAGTACCCCGTCTCCTCGCGGAGCTCTCGTGCCGCGGCGTGGTTCAGGGGCTCGCCGTCGTTGATGCCGCCACCCGGGGTGAACCACGAGTACTCGGCGGCATCCGTCATCCCCAGCCCGCGATAGAGCAGGATTCGATCTTCGCCGTCGACCAGCAGGATGCGCGCGGACGGTCGGAGGGTCACGTCGGGCATGACGATGATCCTAGATGCCGCCGCGGAGGGGCGGCCATCGCGATCCGGCCGCGACACCGGGAACGCCACTCCGGCGGGAAGGCCGCTCCCATGGAAAGGCCCCTCTCACAGAAAGGCCCGATCGCACGAGGACGACCCGTCTCACGGGGAGGCCGTCACGCCCGGCCGGACGACGCCGGCGACGGAGGCCACCCGGTCACGGTGCCAGCGGAGCAGGCCGGTGAAGGCCAGCCCGGAGGTCACCACGCCCCCGACGACCCGTACCCAGTGGCCGGTCTCGAACTCGGCGGCGACGGTACGCAGGTAGGCGGCGGAGTGGGTGCCGACCGGGTCCACGAACATGATCGTGTTGCGCGGCCAGAAGAAGAGCGCGGAGAACAGGAACTCTGCGCAGACGAACACGACCGTGGCGGGGACGATCCACCGGCGCACCGACGGCGTACGCCAGGTGAGCAGGGACGCCAGCACGGCGCCGATCACGGTGGTCAGCCCGAGCGGCGGGAAGAAGTCGGACGGACCCGCGGCGACGATGAACTCGCGGGTCAGGACGAGCGAGGCGGGCGGGTCCCGGAAGATGTTCGGGTAGAGCATCACGGTCTCGGCGATGACACCTCCCATCGAGATCATCGAGGTCCATACGAGCACGATCAGGACTGCGGTCGTCACACGCGGCGCGCGGATCATCAGGGAACTCCGTTCCGTCCGTTCGGGTGGTCGGTCGTCCGGGGACGGGACGAGTGGTCGTTCGTCCGGGGACGGGACGAGGCTAGGAGGCGGCGGGGTGCCCGGTCGTCCGGCCGGGATCCCGTCCCGGGGTCGCCTCCCGACGTACCGGGACGCCCGACGGATACGCCCGCAGACGGCGGTGCCGGACGGTGCGCCTTTCGTACACTGCCCGGGTGCAGACAGTGCGGATCCACGCCCGCGTCGCCGACGCGGGTGTCGGAGCGGCCGTCACGGCCGTGGTCACCGTCGCGATCGCCGCCGACCTCGACGCCGGCCTCGGTGGCGGCCCGGCACCACCGGTGGCCGCCTACCTGTTCGCGCCCGCGTTCGGCGCGCTGATGCTCCTGCGGCGGCGCTTCCCGGTCCTGGTGCTGCTGGCCACCACCGCTGGACTGATCGGGTACTACGCCGTGGACTTCCCGCCGATCGGCCTGGCGCTCCCGCTGGCCGGCGCGCTGTACTCCGCGGCCGAGGCCGGCAGGTGGCGGTGGGCGGCCGGGGTGACCGTGGCGACGATCGCGGTGTCCGGCTTCTTCAGGCTCCGTGAGGGCGACGACCCCGGTTACCTCTTCGGGCAGGAGCTGACCTCGGCCGCGGCGCTGATGATCGCGATGATCACGGTGGGCGACGGCATCCGTACCCGCCGCCTGCTCAGGGCCGAGATGCGCCACCGGGAGGCGGCGGCGGCCGAGGAGCGGGAACGGGTGGCGGCGCGCAGGACCGAGGAGGAGCGGCTGCGCATCGCCCGCGAGCTGCACGACGTCCTCGCCCACACCGTCACGGTCATCTCGGTGCAGGCCGCGGTCGCCGCCGAGGCGCTCGGTGACGATCCGCCCGCGGCCGGGTCCGCGCTGGAGGTCATCCGGCAGGCGAGCGGGAACGCGATGAAGGAACTGCGCGCGACCCTCGGGCTGCTCCGCGAGGGAGGCGGGGTGACGACCCCGCTCGCGCCGGTCGGCGGGCTGGCCCAGCTGGAACGGCTGGCCCGCACCACGAGCGAGAGCGGGCTGCCGGTGACCGTGCGGGTCCTGGGCGAGCCGGTGACGGTGCCGCACGTCGTCGAGGCGACGGCCTACCGGGTAGTCCAGGAGTCGCTGACCAACGCGCTGCGCCACGCGGGCGCCACCGCCGCCGAGGTGGTGGTCCGCTACGGGGACGAGCTGCGGGTCAGCGTGACCGACGACGGCCGCGGCGGCGAGCCCTTCGCGTCCCCCGCTGACACCACCGTCCCCTTCGCTGCGGACGTCGCCGCCGGGAAGGACGCCGCGCGGGGCGTCACGAGCGGTGGGTACGGTCTGCGCGGCATGGTGGAACGGGTGGAACTGCTCGGCGGCACGGTCCGGGCGGGCGGCGGAGGCGGCGGGTTCCGGGTGGACGTCACGCTCCCGCTCGCGGTGACGGACCGTCCCGCCGCGGACATCGTCCCCGCTCCCGCCGGGCCTCCCGTCGAGACCCCCGCCGCGAACACCTCCGCGAACACCGCCGTGAACACCACCGTGAACACCACCGTGAACACCACCGGGGGAGCCCGGTGAGCGCCGGGACGCCGATCCGGGTCGTGCTCGTCGACGACCAGCAGCTCGTCCGGGCGGGTTTCCGGGCGCTGCTGGAACGGGCACCGGACATCGTGGTCGTCGGCGAGGCCGCCGACGGTGAGGCGGGTGTGGCGCTGGTCCGCGCCGAGCGTCCCGACCTCGTCCTGATGGACGTGCGGATGCCCGGCCTCGACGGTGTCGAGGCGACCAGGCGGATCGTCGCGGACGAGCGGTTGCGCGCGGTCCGGGTGATCGTGCTCACCACCTTCGACACCGACGAGTACCTCTTCGCGGCGATCCGGGCGGGCGCGGCCGGTTTCCTGCTGAAGGACGCCGGGCCCGGTGAGCTCCGGGAGGCCGTGCGCACCGTCGCCTCCGGGGACGCGCTGCTCTCGCCATCGGTGACCCAGCGGGTCCTGAACGCGGTCGCGGCGTCGTCGGAGCGGTTCGACGCCGGCCTGATCGCGGGGCTGACCGAGCGGGAACGCGAGGTGCTCGCCGAGGTCGGGGCGGGCCGGTCGAACGCGGAGATCGGCGCCGTGCTCTTCATCAGCCCGGCCACCGCGCGCACCTACGTCAGCCGGTTGCTGGCCAAGCTCGACGCCCGCGACCGCTCCCAGCTGGTCGTCATCGCGTACGAGAGCGGCCTGGTCCGTCCCGGAGGGGCCTGACCGCCCGGTTCTCTCCCGACCGTCGGACTCTCGTCTGACCGCCGGGCTCTCGTCTGACCCCCCGGTCCTCGTCTGACCGTCCGGTTCTCTCCCGACCGCCCGGGCTCTCAGGTCCCGCCGGGGGTGATCCCGTACCTGCGCAGCCGGTCGGCCTCGCCGGTCCGGCCGAGCCGTCTCAGCAGGTCCGTCACCTGCCGCAGGGCCCCGGGGATCCCCAGCTCGGCGGCCCTGAGATAGGTGAGGACCGCCCCGTCCGGACGGCCGACCTCGCGCAGCAGGGCCGCCGACCAGACCAGGGCCTCCAGGTCGCCCGCCTCGGTACGCGCGTCCAGCCAGGCGATCGCCTCCTCGGCGCGGCCCGTCTCGCGCATCAGGTCCACCGCGTACCCGAGGGCGGCTCCGTCGCCGTGCTCGGCGCGGGCCCGCAGCCATTCGACGGCCTCGCCGGATCGTCCGGTCTGGTGCAGCAGCGCGGTGAGCCGCTCGAGGGCGTCGAGGTCCCCGTCCCCGGCGCGGGCGCGCAGCCAGGTGACGGCCTCCTCGGTCCGTCCGGACTCCTGGAGGAGCTCGACGGCCTTCCACAGGGCGTCGGTGTCGCCGTTCCCGGCGCGGGCGCGCAGCCAGGCGATCGCCTCCCCGGTCCGGTCCGCCCGCTGGAGCAGCTCGACCATCCGCCAGCCCGCGTCGGTGTTCCCCGCCTCGGCGGCGCGGCGGTAGGCGGCCAGGGCCTCGCCGGTCCGGCCCGTCCGCTCCAGCAGCTCGACCATCCGCCAGCCCTCGCCGACACGGCCGGCCCCGGCGGCGCGGCGGTAGGCGTCCAGCGCCTCCTCCCACCGGCCCTGCCCGTACAGCAGGACGGCCATCGGCCAGTGGGCACCGGCGTTGCCCGCCTCGGCGGCGCGCCGGTGGGCGGCGATGGCCTCCGTGACGCGTCCCGCCTCGCTCAGGAAGGAGGGCACCAGCTCGACGGCGTGCCGGTCACCGTCCCGGGCGCGGGAGGCCAGCCAGGCCACGGCCTCCCCGGTCCGGCCGGTGTGCCGCAGCAGCCGGGCCGCCTGTTCGAGCGCGAGGTCGTCACCGGTCCGCGCCCGTGCCCTGAGCCGGGCGATCGCCCGGTCCACCTGCCCGGTCTGCCGCAGGAGCCCGACCATCCGCCAGAAGGCGTAGGTGTCGCCGTCCCGCGCCCGCCCGGTCAGCCAGCCGACCGCCTCCTCGGTCCGGCCCCGCCGCCGGAGCAGCTCGACCAGCTCGGCGGTGGCGCGATGGTCGCCGCGCTCGGCGCGGGCGCGCAGCCAGGTGACGGCCTCGTCGGTACGGTCCGCCTCCACCAGCAGCCGGACCGCCTGCCGCAGGGCGCGGTGGTCGCCGCGCTCGGCCAGGCCCCGCGTCCGGGCGATCGCCTCCCCGGCCCGTCCCGTCCGCACCAGCAGGGCGACGGCCCGTTCGAGGGCGTGCCGGTCGCCCGTCTCCGCGGCGCGCAGGTAGGCGGTGATCGCCTCCTGCTCGCGGCCCGTCCGCAGCAGCAGGGAGCCCAGCCACGCCGGGGCGTCCAGGTTCCCGGCCTCGGCGGCACGCCGGTAGACGGCGAGGGCCCGCTCGGGGTGTCCCGCCCGGTCCAGCAGGGCCGCCGCCCAGCCGAGCAGACCGGCGTCGGCCTCCCGGGCGAGGTCCCGCGTCAGGACGACGGCCTCGCCGATCCGTCCCGTCTCCACCAGCAGCTCGATCGCCTCCCTCAGCGCGTCGGTGTTCCCGGCCTCGGCGGCGCGCCGGTAGGCGGCGATCACCTCCTCGTGGTGCCTCACGTCGCGCAGCAGGGGGGTGATCCGGCGCAGGACCCGGGCGTCGTCCAGCCCGTCGTGGGCCCGCAGCCAGGCCAGCACCTCACCGGCCCGTCCCGCCTCCCGGAGCAGGGTGATCGCCTGCCCGGCCGCCTCCGGATCGCCCGCGGCGGTGGCGCTCCCGTACAGCCGGAGGGCGTGGCGGTGCAGGCCGCGGGCATGGGCCTGCACGGCCACGGACAACTGCTCTCCGGGGGCTGCGTGCAGGATCAGCGCGTCCCACACGGCCGCGGGCACCGGACGCGTACGGCGACCGGCGCGGCCGAGCTGCTCCAGGTGGTCCGCCAGCCGGAAACGGGCCGGTACGCCGGGAAGGGGACGAACCGGGACGAGCGGGCCGCCGACCCCTCGATGGCGCGCGCAGGCGTGGGCCATGGCCCGGTCGAACCAGTCCCGGGGCAGGTCCTCCTGCTGCGGACCGGTCAGGTAACCGGGTGCGGCGGCCCTGAGCAGGGCGTCCGGCAGGACCGGGCCGTGGCCGGCGCGCCTGGCGTCCATGGCCGCCTCGATCAGGGCCCTGACCGGCGCGGGCGCGTCGCGGTAGCGCTTGACCAGGGCGGGCGCGCCGGCGAGGTACTGGGCGATCCGGCCGTCACGGGCCTGGGCGTACGCGCGCGCCAGCCGAGGGTCGCGCGCCGTCGCCGCGCGCACCGCCTCCAGCGCGGGCCCGGTGAAACGGCCGGGCACGTGGACCGCGGTGCCGGTCAGCAGCGCCCGCGCCCGGGCGTGGGGGTCGGCGGGAGCACGGGAAGGGCCGCCGACGGAACCGCCGGCGGGGCCGTCCGCGGCGGTACCGGTCGCGGCACCGGCGGGGGCGGCGGTCAGCGCGGTCCAGTACTCCGGCCAGATGGTGCCCAGGACCAGTACGGGGCCGCGTTCGGGGTCGCGCACCAGGGCCCGCAGCCCGGCGGCTACCCGCTCGCCCTGCTCGTCCGGGGTGAGCAGGTGGAGCTGGGAACGGTCGAGCCACACGACGGTCCTCGGCGTGACGAAGGCCAGAGCGTCGGCGGTCTCCTCGGGACGGTCCCGGTCGGCCGGTCGCCACAGCCGCCACCCGCCGGGCAGCAGCCGTACGGCCTCCCAGCAGGTCCGGGTCTTGCCGGTGCAGGAGTCGCCGACCAGCATCGCGATGCCGCTCTGCCCGGCCGCCGCCCGCCGTACCAGGGCGGCCAGTTCCTCGTCGTGCCGGCGCGGTACGTAGACGGGCAGTCCCGGCGGGCCCGTCGTCCCGGCTCCCCGGCCCTTCGTCCCGGCCCCCGGATCGGTCGTCCCGGTTCCCGGGCCGGTCGTCCCGGCCCCCGGGCCCGCCGTCCCTGTTCCCGGGCCGGTCGCCTCGGGCCCCCGGTCGATCGACGGGTGCACCCCGAGCGCGAACGGGTCGGTCAGCGAGCGGATCGGCACCCCCGCCGCGACGGCCAGGCGGCTGCGCGCCCACAGCTCACGAGCCCGCCCGGCCGCAGGACCGGGATCCTGCCCGGCCAGGCGGGCCAGCACGGTGACGACGGCGATCACGTCGGCCTGCACGGGAGGCGGCCGGACCGAGGTCAGCATGTGGTGCACGGCGTCGGGCCCGGGAGCGGCGGGAAGGCCGTCGTCGGCGACGATCATGGCTGCGACGGCACCGGGAGCGGGCGCGCCGGCCTCCAGGTACAGCTCGTACAGCAGATCCTTGAGCTCGCGCAGCGGTCCCGGGGGGATCCTCGGGCGAGTGACAGGGCGCGACCCCCGCCGGACCCGGCCGCCGCTCTCATCGCCGCTCATCGCAACATCATCACCCTTTATGAAGGGTGTTAAAGGATTAAATCAAGAATACGCATCCAGAAGAACGTCTTATCCTAATTTAGGACTTTCTTAATAATATTTGCGCGACGTTTCACCGTTTACGGATATCCCGCCCTGGTGTGCGGGACCGGCCCGGCCGGACCGCGTTTCCGGTCACGTGGAACCGGTGACGGAGACGAACCCGGAACCGGGACGGTAGTCGGGCGACTGGTGGCGGAAGTAGGTGTTGTAGACCTGGCAGTAGTGACCGCCCCGGGCCAGCAACGTGGCGTGGTCGCCCTCCTCGACGATCCGGCCGTGATCCAGCACGATGATCCGGTCGACGTGCTCGATCGTGGACAACCGGTGGGCGATGACGATGGAGGTGCGGTCGGCCAGCACCCGGTCCAGCCCTTCCTGGATCTGGGCCTCGGTCAGCGGGTCGACGCTGGCGGTGGCCTCGTCCAGGACCACGATCGCCGGATCCTGGACGAGCAGGCGGGCCAGCGCGACGAGCTGGCGCTGGCCCATGGACAGGGCACGGCCGTACTCGCCGACGTCGGTCCGCAGGCCGTCGGGCAGGGCGTCGATCCAGTCGCCGCCACCGACCGCCGCGGCGGCGGCCAGCACCTCCTCGTCGGTCGCCTCCGGCCTCGGGTAGCGGATGTTGTCGGCGACGGTGCCGCTGAACAGGAACGGCGCCTGCGGGACCGCGCCGATCTGCCGCCGGTACCCGGCCAGGTCCAGCGTGCGGATGTCACGGCCGTCGATCGTCAGCAGGCCGTCCTGGAACTCGTAGAACCGGGTGATCAGTTTGCTGAGCGTGGACTTGCCCGCACCGGTGTGGCCGACCAGCGCGACGCTCTCGCCCGCCTCGATGACGAGGTCGAAGTCCCGCAGGACGGTGCTGCCGGCCTCGTAGCCGAACGTGACGCCCTGGAACTCGATGCGGCCCGCGAGCCTGCCGACCGGCCGGGAATCGGTCTGCACGACCCGGGGCGGCGCGTCGATCAGGGCGAAGACCCGCTCGGACGCGGACAGGCCCTGCTGGAACTGGGACCAGAACGCGGCGATGGAGGTCAGCGGGATCCAGAAGAGCGCCACGCTCTGCAGGAAGAGGTACCAGTCACCGGCGGACAGCTCACCGCCGAGCGCCCGGGTGCCGCCCACCTGGACGAGACCGACCGTGGCCAGCCCGGCGACCAGGAAGAGCACGGGGAAGATGCTGGAGAAGACGAAGCCCTGGCGGAGCGTCACCCGGTAGCTCTGCTGGTTGATCGGGCGGAACTCGTCGTAGATCCGCTGCTCCTGGCGGAAGTTCTTGGCGACGGTGATCCCGCCCATGGTCTCCTGCAGGGTGGCGTTCACGCGGCTCAGCGAGCGCTGTGCCCTGCGGGTGCTGGTGCGGGCGACCTTGCGGAACAGCAGGGCCACGGCCATCACGACCGGCGCCACGACAAGGGTGAGCAGGGCGAGCCCGACACTGCGCTGGAAGAGCAGGACCGCCACGAAGCCGACCATCAGCACCTGGCTGATCAGGTCCATCGTGAGGGTGGAGACGGTGGCGAAGTCGTCGGTGTCGGAGGTGACCCGGCTGACGATCCTGCCCGACGGGGTCTCGTCGTAGAACGACAGGTCGCGTTCGAGCACGGCGTCGAAGGCGTCCTCGCGCAGGCGCAGGACGACGTCGCCGGTGACCTTCGCGCTGTACCACTGGCGGACGAAGTTGAACAGCCAGCCGAGCACCCCGGCGAGCAGCAGGCCGGCGCTGAGCCGCAGGCCGACGTCGGCGATCGTGCCGTTCTGGATGCCGTCCACGCCCTCGCTGATCAGCAACGGCATGGCCGCCTGGGTCAGCGAGAACAGCACGATCATGACCGCGACCAGGACCATCGACCCCAGCCTCGGCCGGAAGTACGACAGGATCCTGCGGAGCAGGTCACGATCGCTGTAGGTGCGGTCGTAGTCCTCGGCGTCGAGACCGTCCATGACGAAGCCCATCAGGCGTGCCCTCCCTGCTCGCTCGCCACGACCACGGCCGGGTCCGCGGCCCCGGTGCCCGGCAGGTCGACCTCGTCGTAGTGGGCGAAGATCCGCCGGTACAGACGGCTCCGGGAGATCAGTTCGTCGTGCGTGCCGAAGTCCACCAGCTCGCCCCGGCGGAGCAGCAGGACCTTGTCGGCCCAGCGGATCTGGGAGAGCCGATGTGTGATCAGGAGCGTGGTGCGCCCGTCCTGGACGCGGTCGATGGCCTGCTGGATCCTGTCCTCCGTGGCGGAGTCGATCGCGCTCGTCGAGTCGTCGAGCACGAGGATCGCCGGATTCGTCAGCAGCGCCCGCGCGATGGCCAGGCGCTGGCGCTGGCCACCGGAGAGGGTGATGCCGCGCTCCCCGATGACCGTGTCGTAGCCCTCGTCGAGCTCGCCGATGAACTCGGCGGCCTGGGCCTCCTCCGCCGCCCGGACGACGGCCTCCCGGTCCGCTCGCGGGCCCAGCCCGAAGGCGATGTTCTCGGCCACCGAGCGGGAGAAGAGCACGATGTCCTGCTCGATGGTGGAGATCTGGGAGCGCAGCGAGTCGAGGTCCCACTCGCGCACGTCCACGCCGTCCACCAGGATCCGGCCCGCGGTGACGTCGTAGATCCGCGGGACCAGCTTCGCCAGCGTGCTCTTGCCCGAACCGGTCTCGCCGACGACGGCCACGGTCTCTCCCGGCCGCACGCCGAACGTCACGTCGCGCAGCACCGGATCGCCGTCCCCGTAGCCGAACGTCACGTTCTCGAAGACGATCGATCCGTCGATCGGCGCGGTGTGGCCGTCGGCGCGCTGCCCGAGCTCGGTCTCGGTGTTCATGATGCTCAGGATCCGGCGGGAGGACACGATGCCGAGCTGCACCAGCGAGAAGGTGAAGATCGAGATCGAGGTCGGAAAGCCCAGCATGCCCATCAGGCCCATGAAGGCGACCAGCTCGCCGATCGTCAGGGCGCCCGCGGCCTGGAGGTACAGGCCGTGCCAGAGCGCCCCGGCCATCGCGAAGGCGAAGAGCAGGGTCGGCAGGTAGCGGGCCTGGACCAGGCCGTTGGCGGCGAAGGAGTCGCGGTAGCGCCGGGCGCGGGTCCGGAACCGCCGTCGCTCCTGGTCCTCCTGCGCGGTGACCTTGATCACCTCGATGCCGCGGACGGCCTCGTTCAGCCCGGCGTTGAGGTCGCCGAACTCCTCCCGCATGCGGGTCGCCACGGGATTGAGCCGCCCCATGTAGTGCCGGAGCGCGATGACGAAGACGACCCCGAACAGGCAGGGCACCAGCCGCAGGCGCGGGTCGATCGCGGCGATGAAGACCAGCGGCACCAGGCCGGTCAGGCCGGAGTCGACGATCAGGTCGACGCCCGGGTTGATCATCGCGGAGAGCTGCCGGATGTCGTTGGCCGCCCGCGCCATCAGGTCGCCGACGCGCTGCCGGTTGTGGAAGGTCTGGCTCTTGCCCAGCAGGCTGACGTACAGCTCGTCCCGGGCGTCGCGCTCCAGCCGCTTGGCCAGGACCTCGCCGGACAGGCGCGCGACCACGTCGAAGGCGCCGCGGGCCACCACGATCGCCAGCAGCCCCAGCGAGATCAGGCCCAGCGCCCGTGCCGCGCCGCCGCCACCGTTCAGCACGACGTCGAACGCCCTGCCGGTGAGCCCGGGGACCAAGCCGTTGAGCACCACCATGACCAGCGACGAGCCGAGGAAACCGGTCAGCTGGAGCGGGTGACGGCGGACGTGGGACCAGATCCAGCGCACCGGGCTCCGCCTGTCGTACGGGCGGCCGGAGACGGAGAACTCCGCGCTGCTGCTGGACACGGCTTGGCTCCCGGACGGGTCGAGGACGGGGGTCGGACCTGCTTTCTATCACCGGCCCCCGACGGTTTCCCATCGGATTGTTCTCGCCCCGCCCCCGCGGGCCCCGCCGCGCGACAAGGGACGACGTGGCAAGGGACGACCCGGCGCCTCCCGGCGGGCTCCGGTGTACCGGGTCACCGCCGGGAGGCGCCGGGTCGGTTCGTCACCCGGAGGTCACTGCCAGGTGTCCAGACGGCAGCCGTCGGCGGTCTTGCCGTTGTTGCAGTGGTTGAGCTGGAGGGAGTCGAGCTGGTAGGCGAAGGTCTGGCCTGCGGGGCTGACCACCGAGATCTGGACGCCGGTCGCTCCGGCCGGGGCGGTCGCGCTGTGCCGGTATTCCGTCCAGGTGCCGGTCAGCGCGATGGCCGGACCGTCACTGGCGGAGATCAGGGTGTTGGACGAGTTGTACCACGACAGGCGCAGTTTCACGTTGCCGGAGGTGGCGGTGGTCATCTTGGCGAAGAACCTGTAGGTCTGGCCGGCGGTCACCGCGGGTTTGCGGGTGACCGACACGACGCCGGCGGCGTGCGACTGCACGCTCATGGTGAGCGACCGGCGGCCGTCGTAGTGCTTGGCCGAGATCTGTGACGTCGGGCCGGGCGGGGTCACCTGGATCCAGCCGCCGCCCGAGACGCTGAACCCGGTCGGGGTGGCGTACGGCGCGTCGGCCTCGACGGTGCGTTCCTGCGCGGTCAGCAGGTCGTTGCTGTAGCCGATGTCGCAGCAGGTGGGGGCGGTGAAGTAGGGCCAGGCCGCGACGTTCACCTTGCGGGTGTCACCGGCCTCGTTGCCGGTGTAGAAGGTCGCCGTGGTCTCGCTCGGGTCGTAGTAGTTGTTGAAGTCATGGTCCAGCTGCCAGTCGTATCTCGGGTTGGACATGACGTCGGGATAGCTGAGGTGGTCGACGGCCTCGGTGACCTTGGGATGGTCCACGTAGAAACCGTCCGCGCCGAGGTGGATCAGTTCGTGCAGCTGGGTGGCGCTGGACCATTCGTCGGCGGTCGCCGCGCACGTCGTCGTGCACCAGGCGGTCGCGGTCCCGTTGAAGTCCTCGAACACCACGTACTTGCGGTTGGCGTTGTCGTACCCCGCCGCGCCGAGATCATCGGTGATCTTGTCCACCGTGGTCTCGCCGCCGATCACGCCGGCCTCGATCTTCTCCGGTACCACCAGCGCGCGGGCGTAACCGGAGTAGGTGCCGGTGTCGTAGCCGGTGCGGCAGCTCAGCTTCAGGTGCTGGTCGTAGTTGGTGGACTCGTCCAGTTCCAGGTCCATCCGGTCGACCAGCTTGGCGATCTGTTCGACGTGGGTCTCGTAGTTGTTCCCGCCGCCGTCGTGCCAGGCGTAGATCACCTGGATGGCCGGGGTGCTCCCGCTCGCGTTCTTGGGGTCGGACAGCGTCGTGGTGCAGCCACGCTTGGGAACGGCGGCGTCCACCGGCAGTGCGTACGGACCGGTGGGTTCGTCGAGGTACGGCGGCGCGAATGCGGCCACCGGACTCGCCATCGCCAGGACGACGAGTCCCCCCGCGGCGATCGCCGACATGATGCGACGCAGTTTCAGTGACAAAGGTGTTCCTCCCGTTGAGAACCCATGATCGGGAGACTAATCAGCGCCACTGACGAAACAAATACCTCATTTTCAATATTTTCGGACTAATCAATAAACGTGCGGTCTTGCCCGGATATCGGGTTTGCCGCAATCAAAAAGGTAGTGCTGATAACGGTTTCGGTCGGCTATCTTTTTCTTAAGAATCCCCATAGGGCGGCTTATGTTGATTTAATCACTCATGTCCATGAAAAGGGTGATTCATGCGTTTTGCGCCGTATGGCGGAGTCGATGGACCGACAGGGGTCTCGTGGCGAACGGCGAAAGTCCAGCGGACGTGGCTCTGAACTGCGGTCACCGAGGGTCTTGAGGACGGCCGCCGGTCTCTCGGCCACCCGGATGCTCGGCCGTCGTGCGACGTGACGGCGGACCCGGCGGACCCGGTGGACCCGGCGGACCCGGTGGGCCCGGCGGCGATGTGTCCCGGGAAGGGCTCACCGGCTCACCGGCACCGGGGCGATCCGCCCGCCCGGGGGTGACGGCCTGCTCGCCGGGCCGTACCGGCCGGAAACCGGGATGCCGGACCGTGAAAGCGGCATGTACCCTGCGCGAGGACCTTTTGAAAGGGAATAGTCGTGGGACACGTTGAGGTCGGCCGTCCGACGTGGGTGTCGTGACCCCTGGGAAGTGCTCGGAACTCTCGCGGGCATCTCAGTACGGGCTCATCTGGCCTAATACCTTGGCGGCGAGGGCTATGAGCCGCTCGGCTTTCTCCAGGTCCTGCAGCACGTCATCGGGAGTGATCTCCGGGGTGTCTGGGCGTGGATATTCAGCGCTGTTGCGACGGCGGCGCATCCGGTCGAAGGAGCGGAGTGTCTGTCCGAGCGGAGGATCCAACTGAGCCGTCACCACGTCCAGCACCGCGAGATGCCCGCCCCTGCTTGTGGCACGTAAGCCCTGATTTTCCAGGATCGACGCGAGAGCCTTCCGCGAGGCGTCGTAGACGAGTTGGTAGGCCCCTGTGGGGTCTGTCCCGACACCGCTGCGGGCGAGAACAATGTGCCGCTCGGCCTGGGCGATCATGGTATCGGCATGTTCCCGGCTCGGCGGTACCCGCTCCAACTGACCGGCGGTCAGCATCGCGTCGATCCGGTCGCGTCCCTGCATCCATCTCACGGTGTTCTCCGGTTCTGAATCAAAAGATGGAGGGGCTTGTTCCGCAGGGACGTCACGAACGGGTCGCCCTGGTCGGCGTGCCACGACGCAGGCGAGATCCGGTTGATGTTCACCTCGCGACCGAGAACGCGTTCTGCCGCTCGTGCCGCGTCGTACAGTTCGTCCTCGTCCGGGGCGCCCACCACGAGGACATCGATGTCACGCGGGGACGGCCCGGTCTGATTCGCGTGCCGGGCGGCCCAGGAGCCGTAGATGTACGCCTCGTCGATGCCCGGGATCGGCTGGAGGAGGGGCGGCAGGACGGCCGCCGGGCCGAAGGTCACCGCCAGCAGGTCGGTGAGCGGCTTGGCGACGATCGTGTCGGTGTCGGCACGGATGAGGCGGAGATTGCCGTGCCGTCTCTCTTCGGTCAGCCCGGCGGCGGCGAACCGGTCCATCTCACGGCTCACGGTCGGCTGGGACACACCTGTCCGTTTGGCGAGATCGGTCGTCGAGTACTCCTTCTCCGGGTGCAGATACAGCCAGGCGAGTAGTTCACCGACGGCGTTGGACCGGAACAGGGGAAGCAGCAACGGCGGAGTTTCCCTCATAGATGAATAGTACTATGCATCTATAGCATGCTAGTAGCGCTGTGTCATCGATCCATCTCAAAGCGTTCCTGTTCGTGGAAGCGAGGGAGCTGCCGGAGGGGGACCCGGTCGCGATACCGTGCCGTACCGGCGAAAAATCCGAGTGCCCGCAGGGCGAGGTCGGTGGGCAACGCTGCGCGAGGACCCTTTGAGGGACAGAGGACCCTTTGAAGGACGACGGAATGGTTGCGGGACATCTCAAGGGCGGTCTGCCTGCGAACCGCGACCCCCTTCCTGCTCGGAAGGGGGTCGCCAGAGTGTCCTAAGGTCGTTGCCCGGCCTTGTCGACCAGGTGGGTTTCCAGCTGGGCGCTGAGCACGAGAGGGGTGCCCGCCGGCACGAAGATCGGGTCCACGTTCGTGTACCTCATCGTGCGGTCCGCGACGGTGACCCCGTACGTCCCCAGGTAGCGGAAGTCGTCCGGGCTCAGGATGAGTTCGTAGCGTGCCCAGTCGTCGGTGTGGCTGAAGGCAATCCCGTGCCTGCCCTCGGCGTCCACGGCATCGGGACGTACGGTCACTCCCTCGATCAAGGGCAGTGCGCGGAACAGGGCGGCACGCACCTCGGGGCTGAGTGCCTGCTCGCCCATGAGCTGGTAGATCGCCTGGAAGAGCCGCTGTTCCCTGGACTCCTCATGAGGCGGCCGGGCCAGGTCGTAGGAGTCGCGACGGCGGAAGGCCGTCAGGAACGTCTCCGCCGTGATGTCGTCGGCCGCCTGGGTGCTCAGCCGCCGGGCGACGTAGTGGTGGATCGGGCGGGCGTAGCGGTCGAACAGCGCGGCGAACTGCTCGGGGTCGTCGCGCGAGCGGCGGATCAGCTCGGCGTCGTCCGCCTGATCCGTGTCCACCGGCTGGGCGGTCATCTCGATCCTCGTGGTTCCATGCCTGCTGTCTCCCGGAGAGCCGGAACAGGTTCTCGCCGCCGGGAGACGCGATGCTCGTTCGTGAACACGACGCGGCCCGCGCGGGATCCCGTCCGGCCCGACGGTGACGCGCCTCGGGGAGGGGCGGCCAGCGCACGAGCACCGAGGAGACCCGCCCGCCCGGGTGTGACGGCCCGCTCGCCGGGCCGTACCGACCGGAAACCCGGATGCCGGACCGTGAAAGCGGCATGTACCCTGCGCGAGGACCTTTTGAAAGGGAATAGCCGTGGGACACGTTGAGGTCGGCCATCTGACGTACGTTCTGCCGGACGGGCGGCCGCTGCTGGAGGACGTCTCCTTCCGGGTGGGCGAGGGGGTCAAGGCGGCGCTCGTCGGTCCCAACGGGGCGGGCAAGACGACGCTGATGCGGCTGATCGCCGGTGACCTGCAGCCGGTCGACGGCAACGTCGCGAGCTCCGGCGGCCTGGGGATCATGCGGCAGTTCATCGGCAGCATCCGCGACGGCCGTTCCGTGCACGACCTGCTGGTCAGCGTGGCCCCGGCGCGCGTACGGGAGGCTGCCGGGAAGCTGGAGGCGGCCGAGCTGGTGATGATGGAGCGCGAGGACGAGAAGGCGCAGATGCGCTACGCGCAGGCCATCACCGACTACACCGACGCGGGCGGCTACGACATCGAGGTCCTCTGGGACACCTGCACGATGGCCGCGCTCGGCATGGCCTACGACGACTGCAAGTACCGCGAGGTCAACACCCTGTCGGGCGGCGAGCAGAAGCGGCTGGTGCTGGAGGCGCTGCTGCGCGGCCCCGACCAGACGCTGCTGCTCGACGAGCCCGACAACTACCTGGACGTGCCGGGCAAGCTCTGGCTGGAGGGAGCGCTGCGGGACACGCCCAAGACCGTGCTGCTGGTCAGCCACGACCGGCAGCTCCTCGCCAACGCGGCCGACCGGATCATCACCGTCGAGTCCGGCAACATCTGGGTGCACGGCGGCGGCTTCCGCTCGTACGCCCAGGCGCGCCGGGAGCGCAACGAGCGGCTCGACGAGCTGAAGAAACGCTGGGACGAGGAGCACGCCAAGATCAAGCGGCTGGTCCTGATGCTCAAGCAGAAGGCCAAGTACATGGACACCATGGCCGCGGCCTACCACTCGGCCCAGACCCGGCTGCGCCGCTTCGAGGAGGCCGGGCCGCCCGAGGCCGCCCCCAAGGAGCAGTTCATCAGCATGCGGCTCAAGGGCGGCCGGACCGCCAAGCGGGCGGTGATCTGCGAGGGTCTCGAGCTCACCGGCCTGATGAAGCCGTTCGACCTGGAGATCTGGTACGGCGAGCGGGTGGCGGTCCTGGGCTCCAACGGCTCGGGCAAGTCGCACTTCCTGCGCCTGATCGCCGGTGAGGAGGTCCGGCACACCGGGGTGGCCAGGCTCGGAGCCCGCGTCGTGCCGGGTCACTTCGCCCAGACGCACGCCCGCCCCGAACTCCTCGGCCGTACGCCCTGCGAGATCGTGATGACCGAGCACGCCCGGCTCAAGAACGAGGCGATGAAGGCGCTCTCCCGCTACGAGCTGGCCGGGAGCATCGCCGAGCAGCGCTTCGAGACCCTCTCCGGAGGTCAGCAGGCGCGGCTGCAGATCCTGCTGCTGGAGTTGTCGGGCACCACGCTGCTGCTGCTGGACGAGCCCACCGACAACCTCGACCTGGCCAGTGCCGAGGCGCTGCAGGAGGGGCTGGACGCCTTCGACGGGACCGTGGTCGCGGTCACCCACGACCGCTGGTTCGCCGATGACTTCGACCGGTATCTGGTCTTCGGTTCCGATGGAAAGGTATACGAATCATCTGAACCGGTATGGGATGAGACCAGGGTGGTCCGGCAGAGGTAAAGAGTCGGGCCGCCGTCGGCGTGTCGGGGTGGGAGGGGTGGCCCGGCCGGTTATCACGGCTAGGTGAAGCACAGCACCCGAATCGTCGCGGCCCTGGCCCTGTTGCTGCTCGCCGGAGGCCCCGGATGCTCCGGCGAGGAGAAGGATCCGGTCGCGCCGCTCCAGCCGCTCGCGGTCAGGGAGCAGGCGTCGTCCATCGTGAAGGGCGACGACGGGTACGTGGTGAACTGGGCCGGGGTCCTGGCGAACGCCAACCCGTGGCACTTCGGCGAGCACGTGGTGGCCACCGTCGTCGCCAGCGACTCCCAGGGCAAGGAGGTCGTCCGGCTGGACCAGCCGCTGGACGCGGTGCCCCCGGGCGGCGTCCTTCCCTTCACCGGCCAGGTGGTGACCCAGGAGCGGCCCGTCGCGGTGAACGTCTCCTACCGCCCGGCCCGCTGGCACCGGGCCGGCCGGATCGTCTCGGCCTTCCAGCCCTTCCCGGTGTACGACGTGCTGACCGACCGCACGACCGACGGCGACTACCTGGTCACCGGCTACGTCGGCACCCCGTACGTGATGCCCGCCCGCAGCCTGGCGGTCACCGCGCTGCTGCGCGACCGGCAGGGAAAGCTGCTGGGGGGCGGGAGCACCTTCGTGGACAACGTCCAGGCGGGTGAGCGGCGACGGTTCGTGCTGCAGATCAGGAGCGTCGAGGACCCGCGCGACATCGCCTCGGCCGAGGTGACCGCGCGCACCTGGGGGTCGAGCAGCCGTCCCTTCGAGCAGCTCGCCCTGGGCGGCGCGCTGCCGCTGCACACGGTCAAGCCGAAGATGCCGCCGTTCGCCAAGGACCGCGGCAGGCAGGCGCAGCTGGCCGGGGTCATGGGGCCCTGACCGAGACGAACGATTCGGTCATAAAACCATTCATCAATATTTATTACTGCAATTCTAAAGGTCATTCTTACGGATTCGATTGACCGGCCGGAGACAGTTCCCGTCATTGTCGGTGAACCACTGGAACGTGGTGTGACGGATCCTTTACCGTCGGTCACATGATTGACAGTGTCCTGGTCGAAGCCCTGCGTGCGAGGGACCCCGGGGCCCTCGTCGCCCTCTACGACGCCTACGCCGAGGGCGTCTACCGCTACTGCCGCTCGATGCTCGCGACCCCCGAGGACGCGCAGGCGGCGTTCCTCGGCGCCTTCGTCGCCGCCGAGGCCCACGTCCACGCCCTCGCCGACCCCCGGCGGCTGGAGGCGTGGCTGTACGCGCTCGCCCGGCAGGAGTGCGTCCGGCGCGCCCTCGCCGAGGCGCCCGGGACGCGGGCCCCCGCCCCGGAGGTCACCGGCGGCGACGCCGACCTGCGGGTGATGGCCTGGAACGCCACCCGGAGCCTGTCCCCCGGCGACCGTGAGGTCCTCGACCTGAGCTGCCGGCACGGTTTCGGCCCCCTCGACCTCGGCGCGGTCCTGGGCGTCGGCACCAAGGCCGCCGGAGCGCTGTACGAATCGGCCAGGGAACGTCTGCGCGACGTCGTCACCGCCGAGGTCCTGGTCCGCAAGGGGCCCTACGACTGCGCGAGCCGGGCCCGCCTGCTGACCGGCTTCGGCGGCGAGCTCACCGCGGAGGCGCGCGAGCGGGTGATCCGGCACGTGAACCGGTGCGACACCTGCGCTCCGCACCGGGTCAGGCAGGTCTCGGCGGCCAAGGTCTTCGACCTGCTCCCGGTGGACACGCTGCCGCCCGCCCTGCGCGAACGGGTGATGGACTGCTTCAGCGACCCCGCCCAGGTCCCCTACCGGCGCGACGTCGCCCACCGCGCGGGCCCCCTGGACGACGCCGGATTCCCCGCGCGCCGGTCTCCCCGCGCGCGCCGGTCCCGCGTGGCGGCCGGGACGGCGGTGGCGATCGCCGCGGCGGCGGCCGCGATCGTCCTGGTCGTCGTGCAGTCCCTGGCCGACCCCGCGGGCCCCGGCGTCGCAGCGGGCGGTCTCCCGGCGGTGGTGGAACCTCCGTCCGGCGACCGGCCGTGGGAGCCCGGCAGGGGAGGGGGTCTGCCCGGTCACGCCGACGAGGGGTCGGCCGTCGAGCTGGTCGGCTCGCTGGGGTCGGCGTGGTCGTCCGGCACCACCGGATCCGGGCCGCGGGACGGCTCGCGGCCCCCGGGGCGGGGCCCGGCCGGGGAAGGGGCCGAGGATCCGGCGTCACCGGCCGAGCGTTCCCCGAGGAACCCCGCAGAGCGTTCCCCCAGGAACCCGGCCGAGCCTCCGGCGGACGATCCGCGCGAGTCCCCGCGCCCGCCCGGTGACGGCCCGCCCGACCGGCCGGGAGGCCCGCCCCCGCCGGTGGACCCTCCGGCCCCGCCACCCGTACGGCTCCCGCCCGCGCCGCCGTCCTCGGAGTCCGGGCCCGACGGGCGCCGCTCGCACCGCCCCCCGGGCCGTCTCCCGCATCGTCACCACCACGGGCACCGGTCGTCGCGCTTCTGCGAGCTCGTCCAGCGGCCGTCCGGGCGGCCGGAGTCCCGCCGGGCGGATCCGGGTTCCCCACGGGCGGGACGAGGGCTCCCGGCGGACGGCGCCCGGCGGTGGCACCGGGAGGCGGGACGCTCGCACGACGACTCCCGGCCCGCGCCCGGCGGTCACCGGTCCCGCGGGGGAGCGGCCTCCTCCCCGGACACCGGCTCCGGGCGGCGGGAAGGCCACGGCCGAGGCCGGGCCAGTACCGGCCGTCCCGGCGGGGGTCCCGGATCCGCTCCCGCCGGCCCGGCCCGCGAGGGGATGGCCCGCGAGGAGACGGCCCGCGCCGACACCGCCCGCCCCGAGACGACCGGCCCCGGCACGACCGGCCCCGACACCCGCCCGGACACCACCCGCCCGGACACCACCCGCCCGGACACCACCCGCCCGGACACCACCCGCCCGGACACCACCCGCCCGGACACCACCCGTCCCGGCGCCACCGACCGGGACTCGGCGCGTACCGGGGGCGGTACCGGCCCGAACGAATGAGACCGCGGGCCCGTGGACGGGGGTGTCGTGGCAGGCGGTCGTCACGGTGCGTGAGCGTCATGTGTGCTTCGAGTGATCGGCGGGAATGCTGAGAGAGGCCGCCTGAGCGGCCGGCACGCCGCTCTGGGGGGCGGCACCGCGTCACGCGGTATTTCACGGGGGACTCCGGGGGGAGACGCATGCGTTCAATCGGACGGCGCCGTCATGTCGCCGCGGTGGCGGGCCTGGCCTGCTGCCTGATCACCGGGCCGGGGCTCCCCGCCGGCGCCGTGCCCGGTCCTTCGGCCCCGCCCGACGACGTCGCGCCCGGCGTGCGGGGCCCGTCGGCCGCCGAGGTCGCCGAGGCGCGGGCCAGGGCCCGCGAGCGCGGTGAGCGGCTCGGCACCGCCACGGCCCTGGTCGCCGAGGCGCAGGCCAGGCTGGAGGCGCTGACGATCCGCGCGGAGCGGCTCGTCGAGTCCTACAACGGGCAACTGGTCAGGACGACCCGCGCCAGGGAGGTGGCCGAGCAGGCCGCCGAACGCGCCAGGACCGCCGGTTCGGAGGTCGAGGAGTCCCGCCGGGCGGTGGCCGCGATCACCACCCAGAACTACGGCGGTGTCGACCTGAGCGACCCGATGATGACCGTGCTGGCCGGCGGCGGCACCGCCGACGACGGCTACCTGCGCCGGGCCAGCATCCTGGCCCACATGGGCGGCGGCCAGGCCGAGCGGCTGAAACAGCTGCGCGAGGCCCAGGAGGTCTTCGCCATCCTGCGGGAACAGGCCGAGGACGCCTACGCCCTGCAGCGGGAGGCGGCGGTCGCGGCCGAGGAGGCCAAGCGGGCCGCCGAGGAGGCCGTGGCCGAACAGGTCGAGGAGACCCGGCGGATCGAGCGGGAGCAGGCGCGGCTGGAGAAACTGGCCGACGAGGCGCGCAGCGCCGCCGACCTGATCGCCAGGGAGCGCGCCGCGGCCCTGGAGCGGGCCAGGATCGCCAGGGAGAACGCCGAGCGGGCCCGGTACCAGCAGGAGGCGCTCCGCCGCGAGGCGGCACGGGCGCGGGTGGCCTCGGGGCAGAACGC
This sequence comes from Streptosporangium sp. NPDC050855, assembly GCF_044456585.1. Classification (NCBI taxonomy): domain Bacteria; kingdom Bacillati; phylum Actinomycetota; class Actinomycetes; order Streptosporangiales; family Streptosporangiaceae; genus Streptosporangium; species Streptosporangium sp. NPDC050855. The sequence goes on along the minus strand of NZ_JBITFY010000008.1, from coordinate 291,015 downwards.
CTCACGCTGGGCGCTGAACGTGGCGGCGGGGTCGGCCAGGGGCGACATCGCCGCGGACTGGGCGCTCACCCAGCTCGACAAGCCCTACGTCTGGGCGGCGGCGGGCCCGGCCGCCTACGACTGCTCGGGGCTGACCATGCGGGCCTGGGAGCGGGTCGGGATCAGGATCGACCACTGGACCGGCACCCAGTGGACCTCGGGGCCGCACGTCCCGCTCAGCGAGCTCCGCCGGGGCGACCTGCTCTTCTACGGTCAGATCACCCGGAACCCCGGGGACATCCACCACGTCGGGATCTACATCGGCCAGGGGCTGATGGTGCACGCCCCGCAGACGGGTGACGTGGTCCGGGTCGCGCCGATGTGGCGTAGCGATCTGGTCGGCGCGACCCGTCCGGTCTGACGGCCCGGGACCCGCCGGTGGACGTCCGGCGGACGTCCCGTCGGATGTCCCGGCCCCGGTGCCCGTCGTCCGGTGCCCGTCGTTCGGTGGCCGTCGTTCAGTGGCCGGGAGCGTGCCCGCCGGCCACCTCGTCCGCGGCCCGCTTGATGGAGCGCACGATCTCCTCCTCGGCCTCCACCCTGCCGACCCAGTTGGCGCCCTCGACGGACTTGCCGGGCTCCAGGTCCTTGTAGACCTCGAAGAAGTGCTGGATCTCCAGCCGGTCGAACTCCGGCACGTGGTGGATGTCGCGGATGTGCTCCATCCGGGGATCGGTGGCGGGGACGCACAGGACCTTGTCGTCGCCGCCCTTCTCGTCGGTCATCCGGAACATGCCGACCGCGCGGCACTTGATCAGGCAGCCGGGGAAGGTCGGTTCCTGCAGGAGCACCAGGGCGTCGAGCGGGTCGCCGTCCTCGCCGAGGGTGTCCTCGATGAAGCCGTAGTCGGCGGGGTACTGCGTGGAGGTGAAGAGCATGCGGTCGAGCCTGATGCGGCCCGACTCGTGGTCCACCTCGTACTTGTTCCGTTGCCCCTTGGGAATCTCAACGAGAACGTCGAACTCCACCGCGGTTCCTCCACTCAACCCTCCGGGCACCCCCGGTTGGGCGTTAATGTCTCGTAAGCGTTTTATGCCTGATGGTTATGGACGATGAGAGGTCGGCGGCGTGATGCGGCGTGATCGGTGGGTGGCCTTGGTCACTCTCGTCCTGCTGCAGATCTTCGTCGTCGCGGCCGGCGCGCACCTGCTCACCGGTGATGCGCTGGTCCGCAGGGAGCCGGAGCCGGTGGCGTCGGCGAAGCCGCCCCCCGTCCCGGTCATCACCGCGGGTCCGGTGCTGGCCGCGGGGGGGAACGGGCCTCTCCCTGCCAAGGGTACTTTGGCGCAGCGGTTGACCAAGGCGTTGGGTGACCCGGCGTTGGGCGGAAGCGTCGGCGCAGCGGTCCTCGACGCGCAGAGCGGCGCCGTGCTGTTCGGCAGCGGCGCAGGCGAGGGCATCACCCCCGCCTCCACCACCAAGGTGGTCACCTCGGTGGCCGCGCTGGCCTCCCTGGGCTCGGACGCCCGGCTGAGCACCCGCGTGGTGCGGGGGGCCTCGCCCGGCACGATCGTCCTCGTCGGCGGCGGCGACCCCACGCTGGCGAGTCCCCGGGCGGCGGCCCGTCAGGTCCATCCCCGGCCCGCCACGCTCGCCACGCTCGCCTCGCGTACCGCCAGGGCGCTCAAGGCGGCCGGGACGGCCAGGGTGACGGTGGCCTACGACGACTTCCTCTACACCGGTCCGCGTACCGCCGCGACGTGGAAGCCCGGGTACGTGCCCGAGGGCAGCGTCGCCCCGGTCACGGCGCTCATGCTCGACGAGGGCAGGGTCTCGCCCGGGCAGAGCGGCCGGGTCGCGGACCCCTCGCGCGCGACGCACGCCGCGTTCGTGTCGCTGCTGTCGAAGAACGGGATCAAGGTCTCGTCCTCGGCCAGGCGCTCCAGGGCCCCGGCCGGCGCGCGGGAGATCGCCCGTGTCGACTCCGCCCCGGTCTACGCCCTGGTCGAGCGGGCGCTCACGCTCAGCGACAACGACCTGTCGGAGGCGCTGGCCCGGCACGTGGCGATCAAGGAGGGGAGGCCCGCCTCCTTCGACGGCGGCGCCGCGGCCGTGGGCGCGGTGCTGGCCAGGCTCGGCGCGGCCGAGGGCGTGCGGGTCTTCGACGGCAGCGGGCTCTCGCCGAGGAACCGCATCACCCCCGAGGCGCTGGCCCGCCTGGTCGCGGTGGCGGCGTCCCCGGACCGTCCGGGCCTGCACGCGATCGTCGCCGGCATGCCCATCTCCGGCTTCAGCGGCACCCTGGGACACCGGTTCGACCGGCTCCGCTCCGCCCACGGGCTGGTCCGCGCCAAGACGGGCACCCTGGACGGGGTCAACACCCTGGCCGGGATGACCACCACGCGGGGCGGGCGCCTGGTGACCTTCGCGTTCATGGCCGACGACGTCCCGCCCGGCTGGGGAAAGGCGGAGGCGGCCCTGGACCGGCTCGCCGCGGTGGTCGCCTCCGGCTGATCGCGGGCTCCGGGTGCGCGGCCGGACGGGACAGCACGTACGGTGGACGGTATGCAGGTGATCGACTGGGATCTTGCCGTAGCGACCGGAACGCGCCTGGTGCGCCCCGGGCCGCAAGTGAGCCGAGAGGAGGCCCGCCAGGCAGTCGCCGATCTGCGACGACTCTCGCGCGAGGCCGAGGGGCACGTCCGCGACTTCACCCGAATCGACACCGAGACCGCGCCGCAGACCGCGACCATCGTCGACCGGCCCGGCTGGATCAAGGCCAACGTCGAGGGGTTCCGGGTGGTGCTGGAGCCGTTCACCGAGCGGATGGCCGCCCGCAGGGACCAGACACCGGCGATCGTGAGCGCGGTGGGCTCGCGCGTCACCGGCGTCGAGGTGGGCGCGGTGCTGGCCTTCCTGGCCTCCCGCGTGCTGGGGCAGTACGAGCTGTTCCTGCCGCCGGACCCGACCGGCCAGGCGCCCACCGGGCGGCTGACCCTGGTCGCGCCGAACATCGTCCACGCCGAGCAGGAGCTCAACGTCAACCCGCGTGACTTCCGGCTCTGGGTCTGCCTGCACGAGGAGACCCACCGGGTGCAGTTCACCGGCGTTCCCTGGCTGCGCGAGTACGTCAGGTCGCAGACGACCGACTTCCTGCTGGCCTCCGACATCGACCTGCCCGTCCTGCTGGAGCGTCTCCGCTCGGCCGCCGGGACGTTCACCGACGTGGTCAGGGGCGGCGAGGGCAACCTGATCGACGCCATCCAGACGCCCGAGCAGAAGGTGATCCTCGACCGGCTCACCGCGGTGATGACCCTGGTCGAGGGGCACGGCGACTACGTGATGGACGCGGTGGGCCCCTCGGTGGTGCCCACGGTCGCCGACATCCGCGCCAAGTTCCACCACCGCCGCGAGGGCGGTTCCCGCCTGGACCGCACGGTCCGCAGGCTGCTCGGCCTCGACCTCAAGATGAAGCAGTACGCCGAGGGGTCGGCCTTCGTCCGCACGGTCGTGGGTCAGGTGGGCATCGACGGCTTCAACAAGATCTGGACCTCGCCGACGACGCTGCCGAGCCAGGCCGAGATCGCCTCTCCGGAACGCTGGATCGCCAGGGTCATCGGCACCCCGGCCATCCCCGCGGGCGGCACCGTCGGCTGACCGGACGGGCCGGCCGGTCGATCCCGGCCGGCACATCCGCCCGGACCGGCATGACCCACCGGCGGGGCGGCACGTCCGCCCGCCGCAGGCCGGACAATGGCCGTCATGGGTCCGCATCCCGCCGTCGCCGACGTCCGCCGTGCCGTACGGCTCGCGCTGGGCGACCTGGAGCCGGGGCGGCTGGTGCTGGCCGCGTGCAGCGGCGGCGCCGACTCCCTGGCCCTGGCCGCCGCGCTGGGGTTCGTCGCGCCCCGTGCCGGGCTGCGCGCCGGGCTGCTGACCGTCGATCACGGCCTGCAGCCGGGTTCCGGCGACCGCGCGGCCGACGTGGTCGGGCTCGCGCCCGGCCTGGGGCTGGATCCCGCCGAGGCGCTGACCGTCTCGGTGGGCACCTCGGGAGGGCCGGAGGCGGCGGCCCGGCAGGCACGGTACGCGGCCCTGTCACGGGCGGCGGAGCGGCTCGGCGCCGCGGCCGTGCTGCTGGCGCACACCAGGGACGACCAGGCCGAGACCGTGCTGCTCGGCCTGGCCAGGGGGAGCGGCACCCGTTCGCTGGCCGGCATGCCCGCGCTGACCGGGATCTACCGCAGGCCGCTGCTGGGCCTCGGCCGCGTCACGACCGTGGCCGCCTGCGCGGCGCTCGGCCTGACCCCGTGGCAGGACCCGCACAACCTCGACGCCCGCTACAGCCGGGTCCGGGTCAGGAGGCGGCTGCTGCCCGTCCTGGAGGACGAGCTCGGCCCGGGGATGGCCGAGGCGCTCGCCAGGACCGCGGACCTGTGCCGGGACGACGCCGACGCGCTCGACGCGTGGGCGGACGAGGTCTACGCCCGCTCGGCCGTCCCGGATTGCGCTCTTAGCGATATCGGCGCGGTGGCGGTGGCCGTACCGGAGCTGGAGGGCGTGCCCGTGGCGGTGCGCCGCCGTGTGCTGCGGCGGGCGGTGATCGACGCGGGCGCCCCGCCCGGCACGCTCGCGGCCTCGCACGTCCTGCAGATCGACACTCTGGTGACGGCCTGGCGTGGGCAGCGGCGCATAGAGGTGCCCGGGGGGGTGGCCGTCGTCCGGCGGTATGACACCCTGATATTCGCCAGACAGACGGACAGCCCCTTTTCGTAAGGAAATCCCAGGTGGACGCAGCCGACATGGGCAGGGATCTCGCGAAGGTCCTGATTCCCGAGGAAGAGCTCCAAGCCAAGATCAAGGAGATCGCCGGCCGGATCGACGAGGACTACGCGGGCAAGGACCTGCTGCTGGTGGGGGTGCTCAAGGGCGCGGTCATGGTCATGGCGGACCTCGCCAGGGCCCTGCACCTGCCCGTGCAGATGGACTGGATGGCCGTGTCGTCCTACGGGGCCGGCACCAGGTCGTCGGGGGTGGTGCGGGTCCTGAAGGACCTCGACACCGACATCGCGGGACGCCACGTGCTCGTCGTGGAGGACATCATCGACTCCGGCCTGACCCTGTCGTGGCTGGTGCAGAACCTGCGGTCGCGCAATCCCGCCTCGGTGGAGATCTGCGCGGCGCTGCGCAAGCCCGAGGCGGTGAAGGTGCCGATCGACGTGAAGTACATCGGCTTCGACATCCCCGGCGAGTTCGTGATCGGCTACGGCCTCGACTACGCCGAGCGCTACCGCAACCTGCCCTTCATCGGGACCCTCGCCCCGCACGTGTACGGGGCCGGCTGAGGCGGAGCGGGCGGAAAAGTACGCCCTGCGCGAAGAGTGTCATTCACAAACGCGACATTGCCCATAGCGGCGGGGAACACGGACCTACCTGACGTACGTTGGTAAGGCAAAGCCGGTGCGGACCGCGCGGTAACTCCGCGCGTCGCGCCGGTGTACCTTCGGACGACCGAAGAGGTGGCCTGTGGCCCCCTCCGGGGTAGTCAGTTGGAGCGGTTAGGGATACCGCGAACCCCGGGTTCGCCCGGGGTTGCCAGGCTCTGGTCAGGAAGGGACGGGCCCGCCGGGGTTCCGCATCGGATGGATCTCAAGCGATTTACACGTGGGCCACTGCTGTGGATCCTGGGCATCGTCGTACTGCTCCTTCTCGTCTCCACCATGCTGGGTGGGGAGGGCAACTACGAGAAGCGAGACACCTCCCAGATCATCAGCTGGATCGACGAGGGCAAGGTCTCCAACGCCAAGGTCATCGACAAGGACCAGCGCGTCGAGGTCACCCTCACCGACAAGAAGCGCTACTACTCCTCCTGGGTGACCGGTCAGGGCGTCCAGCTCACCGACAGGCTGCAGGCGGCCAGGGCGGCCAACAAGCTGCCCGGCGGGTACAACGTCGAGGTGCCCCAGCAGAACTTCCTCGTCGGGTTGCTGGTGAGCTTCCTGCCGATCGTCGTCATCGTGCTGATCTTCCTGTTCGTCATGAACCAGATGCAGGGTGGCGGCTCGCGGGTCATGAACTTCGGCAAGTCGAAGGCGAAGCTCATCACCAAGGACACCCCCAAGACCACCTTCGCCGACGTCGCGGGTGCCGACGAGGCCATCGAGGAACTCCAGGAGATCAAGGAGTTCCTGCAGGCCCCGGCCAAGTTCCAGGCGATCGGCGCCAAGATCCCCAAGGGCGTGCTGCTCTACGGCCCGCCCGGAACCGGCAAGACCCTGCTCGCCAGGGCCGTCGCCGGTGAGGCCGGGGTGCCGTTCTACTCCATCTCCGGTTCCGACTTCGTGGAGATGTTCGTCGGTGTCGGCGCCTCGCGTGTCCGGGACCTGTTCGAGCAGGCCAAGGCGAACGCCCCGGCCATCATCTTCATCGACGAGATCGACGCGGTGGGCCGCCACCGTGGCGCCGGTCTCGGCGGCGGGCACGACGAGCGCGAGCAGACGCTGAACCAGCTCCTGGTCGAGATGGACGGCTTCGACGTCAAGGGCGGCGTGATCCTGATCGCCGCGACCAACCGGCCCGACATCCTCGACCCCGCGCTGCTGCGCCCGGGCCGTTTCGACCGGCAGGTCACCGTCGACCGCCCCGACCTGGAGGGCCGCAAGGGCATCCTCAAGGTGCACGGGCGCGGCAAGCCGTTCGCCGAGGGCGTCGACCTCGACATCATCGCCCGCCGGACGCCCGGGTTCACCGGTGCCGACCTGGCCAACGTGATCAACGAGGCCGCGCTGCTCACCGCGCGGGCCGACCAGAAGCTGATCACGATGGAGCTCCTGGAGGAGTCCATCGACCGCGTGATGGCCGGTCCCGAGCGCAAGTCGCGGGTCATGTCGGACCAGGAAAAGAAGATCATCGCGTACCACGAGGGCGGTCACGCCCTGGTCGCGCACGCGCTGCCCAACTCCGACCCGGTCCACAAGATCACGATCCTGTCCCGCGGACGCGCCCTCGGTTACACGATGACGCTGCCGATGGAGGACAAGTTCCTCGCGACCCGCTCGGAGATGCTGGACCAGCTCGCGATGCTGCTCGGCGGCCGCGCGGCCGAGGAGCTCGTCTTCCACGAGCCCACCACCGGTGCCTCCAACGACATCGAGAAGGCCACCTCCGTCGCCCGCCGCATGGTCACCGAGTACGGCATGAGCGAGCAGCTCGGCGCCCGCAAGTTCGGCAGCGGCAACAGCGAGGTCTTCCTGGGCCGCGAGATGGGCCACGAGCGCGACTACTCCGAGAAGATCGCCTCCACGATCGACGAGGAGGTCCGCCGCCTCATCGAGGCCGGGCACGACCAGGCCTGGGACATCCTCGTCGAGTACCGCGACGTGCTCGACAACCTGGTCCTGGAGCTGATGGAGAAGGAGACCCTCTCCCGCAGCCAGGTCCTGGAGATCTTCGCCCCGGTCGTGATCAAGGAGAAGCGTCCCTCCTACTCCGGCTACGGCAAGCGGCTGCCCTCCAACCGCCCGCCGATCCTGACCCGCAAGGAGCAGTCCGGCAACGGCTCGCTCCCGGCGGGCGAGCAGGTGGCCGGCGGCAACGGCGCCCTGCCCGCGGGAACGGGTCACTCCGACTCGGTGCCCAGGGACGGGAACTGACCGTGGGAGGCGTCAAGCCGCTCCAGGTCGACACGGTCCGGCTGGAGAACGCCGTCCGGGAGATCCTCATCGCCATCGGTGAGGATCCCGACCGGGACGGCCTCCAGCAGACCCCGGCCCGGGTGGCCCGCGCGTACGCCGAGCAGTTCGCCGGACTGGGACAGACGCCCGAGGACGTGCTGACCACGGTCTTCGACGTGGATCACGACGAGATGGTGCTCGTGCGGGACATCGAGGTCTACTCGACCTGCGAGCACCACCTCGTGCCGTTCCACGGCGTCGCCCACGTCGGCTACATCCCGAACGCCAAGGGACAGGTCACCGGCCTGTCCAAGCTGGCCCGCCTGGTCGACGTCTACGCCCGGCGCCCCCAGGTGCAGGAGCGGATGACCTCGCAGATCGCCGACGCGCTGATGAACGTGCTGGAGCCGCGCGGGGTGATCGTCGTGATCGAGTGCGAGCACCTCTGCATGACCATGCGGGGCGTCCGCAAGCCCGGTGCCAAGACGATCACCTCGGCCGTCCGCGGGGACTTCCGCAGCAGCGACAAGACCCGCGCCGAGGCGATGGCCCTGATCATCCGCTGACCGCCTCACCTCTCCGATCATCGTCGCCGCCGCTCCCGGACCTCGCCCCGCGCGCCCGTCCGGGAGCGGCGGCGTCTCGTCATCCTGCGCGCCCGTCCGGGAAAAGCGCCTCTCGTCACCCTGCGCGCCCGTCCGGGAGCGGGGCCTCTTGTCACTCTGCGCGCCCGTCCGGGAGCGGCGCCGTCTCGTCACCCCCGCGTCCGGGAACGCCCGGGGGTGGCACGTTCCGCGGCGGGTGTGCGGATTCGTTATGGCGCAAGCCGGACCCACGACACAGGCGGGCGGCGGACAACGCCTAGGCTTGTCCGCATGACTACGTGGAGTGTGCCCGGGCTGCCGGACGCGGGCCGGTGCCTCGTGATGGGCGTGGTCAACGTGACTCCCGACTCCTTCTCCGACGGCGGCCGGTGGTTCGACCCCGAGGAGGCCGTACGCCACGGCCTGGATCTGGTCGAGCAGGGCGCCGACATCGTCGACGTGGGCGGCGAGTCCACCAGGCCCGGTGCCGCGCGGGTGCCCCTGGAGGAGGAGCTGGCCAGGGTCGGGCCCGTCATCCGCGAGCTGAGCCGCCAGGGCGTCGTCGTCAGCGTCGACACGATGCGGGCCGAGGTCGCCCAGATGGCCGTGGAGGCCGGGGCGAGGCTGGTCAACGACGTCAGCGGCGGGCTGGCCGACCCGGAGATGCCCCGGGTGGTCGCGGCCTCGGGCGTGCCGTACGTGGTGATGCACTGGCGGGGGCACAGCCACGCCATGGACCGCCGGGCCGTGTACGGCGACGTGGTGACCGAGGTGCGCGAGGAGCTGGCCAAGCGGGTCGCCTCGGTGCTGGCCGAGGGGGTGGGCGAGGAGCAGATCGTGCTCGACCCCGGGCTGGGCTTCTCCAAGAACCCCGAGCACAACTGGGCGCTGATCGCGGGCGTCGACCGTCTCGCCGAGCTGGGGTACCCGCTCATCGTCGGGGCGTCGCGCAAACGCTTCCTGGGACGCCTGCTGGCGGCCCCGGACGGCACGCCCCGCCCTTTCGACCGTAGTGACGACGCCACCCTCGCCGTGACCGCGCTCGCCGCGCAGGCGGGGGCGTGGTGCGTGCGCGTGCACGACGTCCGTCCGAACGCGGACGCCGTCCGTGTGGCTGCCGCAGTTCAGGGAGCGAGATCATGAGCGTCGACACCACCGCCGTCGAGACGGTCAACCAGGAGTTCTACACCGCCATCGAGAACGCCGACCTGGACCGGATGACCGAGATCTGGGCCGAGGACATCGAGGGCGAGCAGATCAGCTGCGTGCATCCGGGCTGGCCGATCGTGAACGGCCGCCAGGAGGTGCTGCGCTCCTGGGCGCTCATCATGGCCAACACGCCCTACATCCAGTTCGTGCTGACCGACGTCCGCGTCATGGTCCTCGGCGACGTCGCCGTCCTCACCTGTGAGGAGAACATCCTCACCGCGGGCGACGAAGGTGATTCCAGCTTCGCCGCGGGCAAGGTGGTGGCGAGCAACACCTTCGTGCGGACGTCGGCGGGGTGGCGGCTCTGGCTGCACCACGGTTCCCCCGTGCTGCAGGGCGACGACGAGGACGAGGACGAGGAGGACGCGTGAGCGAGCGCGCCGGCGGACGGCCCGGTGAGGGCGATCTCCCTCCTGCCGGGGGCAGAGCCGGCGAGGGGGCCGGTGACGGGGCCCACGACCCGGCCCACGACCGGGAGCCGCTGCGGATCCACGACGGGGTCAGCGAGCTGATCGGGGACCCGGTCGACGGCCTGTTCCCGGACCCGCCCGCCGACCCGTTCGGCGACCCCCTGCGGGACCCGGGCCGCGACGTGTTCGGCGACCCCGTCCGCGACCCGGCACGGCGGGGGCCGTACGGGACGGCCGGAGCGGGGCCGGTGGCCGACCGGGTCAGCGTCAGGGGACTGCGGGCCCGCGGGCGGCACGGCGTGCTGGCGGCGGAACGGGAGCTCGGCCAGGAGTTCGTCGTCGACGTGACGCTCTTCCTCGACACGGCGCCCGCCGCGGCCACCGACGACCTCTCCAGGACCGTCCACTACGGCGAGCTCGCCGAGGAGCTGGTACGGGTCGTGGAGGGCGAGCCGGTCGACCTGATCGAGACCCTGGCGCAGCGGCTGGCCGACGTCTGCCTGGCCCGCGAGCCCGTCCTGGCGGCCGAGGTGAGCGTGCACAAGCCGTCCGCGCCGATCCCGCTGCCGTTCGACGACGTGGTCGTGACGATCACCCGGAGCCGGGCATGAGGGTGGTCCTGGCGCTCGGCAGCAACCTGGGCGACCGGTTCGCCACCCTGCGGGGCGCCGTCGACGCGCTCTTCGCCGGCCCGGACCTCACCTTCGTCGCGGTCTCACCGGTCTACGAGACCGACCCGGTCGGCGGCCCCGAACAGGGCGCCTACCTCAACGCGGTGGTGATCGCCGACAGCGGGCTGGAACCCCGGAGCCTGCTCGATCGTGCTCAGAGTGTGGAGAACGCCTTCGGCCGGGTCCGGGTGGAGCGCTGGGGAGCGCGCACCCTGGACGTCGATCTGATCACCGTGGGGGACGTCGTGATGGACGACCCCGACCTCACCCTGCCGCATCCCCGGGCGCACGAGCGCGCCTTCGTGCTGGTCCCGTGGGTACGGGCCGACCCCGGCGCCGTCCTGTCCGGGCGGCGGGTGGCCGACCTGCTGGCCGGCCTGGACCAGGCGTACGTACGGCCGCGCACCGACCTCGTCCTGGGCAGGCCCGTGTGAGGCCCACCCGTCCCGGCGTCCTCGCCGGGCTCGTCGCCGTGTTCGCGATCCTCACCTGGGCGCTCGTCAGGCGGTTCTACTCGGAGCTGCCGACCGTGCCGTGGACGGCGATCCCGACGGTGCTGCTGCTGGCGGTCGGGGAGTTCTACAGCGGGTGGATGACCAAGGCCAGGATCGGGCGCAGGCCCGGCACCGAGCCCGTCGAGCCCCTGGCCGTGGCCCGCCTGGCGGCGCTGGCCAAGGCGTCCGCGTACGGCGGGGCGGTCTTCGGGGGGATCTTCGCCGGGTTCGCCTTCTACACGGCCACGCTGCTGGACCAGGAGGTTCCCCGCCGGGACTTCTTCATCACCGGCGGGTCGACGCTGGCCTGCGTGCTGCTGGTCTGCGCGGCCCTGTACCTGGAGCACTGCTGCAAGGTGCCCAAGGACCCCTCCGACGACGAGCGCTGACGCGGGCACCGGGGCACGGGGGCACCGGGTCCCCCGCCCGCGACCGCCGGCGCGTCCCGGCGGGCCCGGTACGGGTGCCGGGAACCGGCCGCGGAGGCGACGGCGGGGCCGCTAGTGCCGTCTCGCGGCCCATCTGCGCCCGAAGAGCATGATGACCGGGAGCGTGCACACCAGCGCCCCGGCGACGGCCAGGGGCCGCTCCAGCCACCAGGACAGGTCGGGCCGGACCAGGGCGGCCGGCCTGCCGCCCGCCAGCCACCAGGTCAGCGCCACCCAGATCGCCATGCCCGTGGTGTGGAAGAGGAACAGCGGGAGCGCGAACCGGTTGACGGTCTCGTTCACGCCCTGCCACCGGGGGCGGGCGAGGAGGCGCTCCATGGACGGCCTCACCACCTCCACCAGGCCGATCTGGAAGATCAGCAGTGCCACGATGACGAACGTGGGCGGCGCCATGTTGGAGAGCTTGTCGCCGGGCACGCCCACCATCGAGCCCGGGTAGATCCCCGAGTAGACCAGGCCGAACAGGGAGAACAGCCCGGTCCACAGGATCGCCGCGTCGAAGCGTCGGGGCAGCGCCACCACCCGGTCGTAGAAGAACCCGGCCTGGTGGGCCAGCCCCCAGACGATGATCATGTTGAGCCAGCCCGCGGCCTCGTACCCGTAGCGCAGCCGCAGCACGTCGACGACGAGGGCCGCCCCCGCCAACCAGATCAGCGCCAGCACGTCGTAGCGCCGGTGCAGCCAGAGCGCGACCGGGAGCAGGGCGATCAGCACGAGGTAGACGCCGATGAACCAGAGCGGGCTGATGACGAGCAGCACCACGCGGTCCATCCAGCCGATGCCGAACGCCCACGTCACGAACGCGCCCAGCACGGCCCAGGTCCCGGCCAGCGCCAGTGCCGGGATCGCGAGGCTGCGGATGCGCCGCCACACGAAGGCGCCGATGCCGACCCCGCGCTCGCGGGCGCGGTTCCACGACAGCAGGTGGACGTGCCCGCCCACGTAGAAGAAGAGCGGCAGCACCTGCAGCAGCCAGGTCAGGATCCACAGGCCCGAGGTGAAGCCCAGCGGGCTCGTCGGCGAGGGGCCGTCCGGTCCCCACTCCAGGATGGTGAACGCCCAGTGCCAGACCACCACGACGACCAGGCTGACCGCGCGCAGCCAGTCGACGTACCGGTCCCGCCGCAGGGGGGGCCGGTCCTGCGGGGTGGCGGGGCCGGAGGCGCCCGCGGTGCCGGCGGGCATGTCCGCGGGAGAGCCGGAGGTGTCGGGGGAGCCGTGGGTGCCGGGGGAGTCCGGGGCGTCCGCGGGAGGGCCGGGGGTGTCCGAGGGGGAGCTCGTCCGCTCCCCGTCCCGGGCGGGTTCGATCATGTGTTCCGGGCCGTCCCTCACTTGTCGATGTCGCCGACGACGAAGAACATCGAGCCCAGGATGGCGACCATGTCGGGCACCAGATGACCCGGGAGCAGCTCGCGGAGCACCTGGACGTTGTTGAAGGAGGCCGAGCGGAGCTTCAACCGCCACGGCGTCTTCTCCCCGCGCGAGACCAGGTAGTAGCCGTTGACGCCGAGCGGGTTCTCCGTCCACGCGTAGGTGTGGCCCTCGGGGACCTTGAGCACCTTGGGCAGGCGCTGGTTGATCGGCCCCGGGGGCAGGTCGCGGAGCCGCTCGACGCAGGCGTCGGCCAGCTCCAGGGACACCTTCACCTGCTCCAGCAGCACCTCGAACCGGGCGTGGCAGTCCCCGGCCGAGCGAGTGACGACCTTCACCGGCAGCTCGCCGTAGGCGAGGTAGGGCTCGTCCCTGCGCAGGTCCATGTCGACGCCGGAGGCGCGGGCGATCGGGCCGCTCACGCCGTACTGCATGATCGTCTCTCGGTCCAGGACGCCCACCCCGCGGGTACGGGCGAGGAAGATCTCGTTCCCGGCGATCAGGTCCTCGATGTCGGGCAGTCTCCGGCGCACGTCGGCCACGGCCGTCGAGACCCGGCCCGTCCACCCCTCGGGCAGCTCCTCCTTGAGGCCCCCGACCCGGTTGAACATGTAGTGCATGCGCCCGCCGGAGATCTCCTCCATCACGGCCTGCAGGGTCTCGCGCTCCCGGAACGCGTAGAAGACCGGCGTGATCGCGCCGAGCTCCAGCGGGTAGGAGCCGAGGAACATCAGGTGGCTGAGCACCCGGTTGAGCTCGGCCAGCAGGGTGCGCGTCCAGACCGCCCTGACCGGCACCTCCATGCCGAGCATCCGCTCCACCGCGAGCACGACGCCCAGCTCGTTGGCGAACGCCGACAGCCAGTCGTGCCGGTTGGCCAGCACGATGATCTGCCGGTAGTCGCGCACCTCGAACAGCTTCTCCGCGCCCCGGTGCATGTAGCCCACGATCGGCTCGGCCGAGCCGATCCGCTCCCCGTCCAGGGTGAGCCGCAACCGCAGCACGCCGTGCGTGGAGGGGTGCTGCGGCCCGATGTTGAGGATCATGTCCTCGGTCGCGAGTTCCTTGCCGTGCGCGCCGCCCACGGCGGCGGCCCCCGCCCCCATCCCCACGCTCAGCTCACGGGGAGCGCCTTCGGCACGAGGTTCGGTCATGGGTCCATGCTGTCACGTCACGGGCGCGAGGCAAGATCCCGCAGGGCGCCGATCAGCCGGTCCACGTGCTCCTCGGTCGTGCCGATGCCGATGGAGGCGCGTACCGCCGAGGCGGTGACGTCGTCGCAGCCGCCGTCCTTGGCGCCCAGCAGGTGGCGGACGAAGGGGTGGGCGCAGAACTTGCCGTCGCGGACGCCGATGCCGTGGTCACCCGAGAGGGTCTCGGCGACCTCGCGGGCGGTGAGGCCGTCCACCACGAAGGAGACGATGCCGACGCGCGGGTGGTCCGGGCCCCACAGGGAGAGCTCGTGCACGCCGGGGATCGAGGCCAGGCCCGCGCGCAGCCGGGTGAGCAGGCGCTCCTCCTCGCGGATCAGCGGGGTCCAGCCGGTGGCGGACAGGGCGTCGCAGGCCGCGGCCAGGGCGACGGCGCCCAGCACGTTCGGGGTGCCGGCCTCGTGCCGGGCCTCGGGGTCGTCGTGCCACTCGGCCCCGTCGTCGGTGACGGCCCTCACCGCGCCACCGCCCCGCAGGTACGGCTCGGCGTCGGCCAGCCAGTCGGAGCGGCCGACCAGCGCGCCCGTGCCGAAGGGGGCGTAGAGCTTGTGGCCGGAGAAGACCACGTAGTCCAGGTCGAGCGCGGTCAGGTTGAGGCGGCGGTGCGGGACGAGCTGCGCGGCGTCGACCAGGATGCGCGCGCCGTAGCGGTGCGCGATGTGGGCCAGCGCGGCGATCGGCCAGAGCTCGCCGGTGACGTTGGAGGCGGCGGTCACCACCAGCAGCGCCGGGCCCTCGATCGAGGACAGGGCCTCGTCGGCGGCGCGGACGGCCTCGCCGGGGAACGCCGGCACCGGCAGCCGCACCGCGCGGTCCCAGGGCAGCAGCGAGGCGTGGTGCTCGGTGTCGAAGACCACCGCGGTGGTCCCCTCGGGCAGGCTCCGGGCCAGCAGGTTGGTCGCGTCGGTGGTGTTGCGGGTGAAGATCACCGAGTCGTGCGGGCGGGCTCCGACGAAGGCGCGCACCGTGTGCCGGGCCTGCTCGTAGCGGGCCGTGGTCAGCTGGGACGCGTACCCGGCGCCGCGGTGGACGCTGGAGTAGGCCGGGAGCGCGGCGGCGACGGCGGCGCTGACCGGCTCCAGACAGGGGGCGCTGGCGGCGTAGTCGAGGTTGGCGTAGCGGACGAGCCTGCCGCCCTTCACCGGGACCTCCAGGTCCGAGCCGAGCACGGCGGGGATCGGCCGTCCGCCGGTCGCGGTGGCCGGAGCCGCCGGGGTGGCGCCCGCGTGGGCCGTGGGGGCGTCCGTGGCGGAAGCGGTGGTGGAGGCGAAGATCGTCAGGGTGGACATGCCGGTGCTCCTTCGAGGTCATCGGACCTCGACCCATGAGACATAGGCACCCGAAGCCCGCGCTTGCCCGGCACACCTCGTGCCGGACCAGGTCCTCACCCGGGGCACCCCGCCGCGGACGCGAGGGTTGCCGGCCAGCGAGCCGGGGCTTGTCACTGGCACTCATGACCTACGGGGGAACTATAACCGACGGCCGCCGCCCTTTCGCAAGTCCGGGCACGCGCCGCGAGTCGGCACCTGGGGTGACTTTCGACACGGAAGGGCCCGCAAGGAACTCCTGGAGGCTCCCGGTCGTCCTGGGAGTCAGCCGAAGAACCGTTCTGGCCGCCGGCCGGCTCTGTTCCCCCGCGGGCCGACAAAGGAGGAAGCAATGGACTGGGTGACCAACCCGGAGATATGGATAGGGTTCTTCACCCTTGTCGCTCTGGAGATCGTGCTGGGGATCGACAACATCATCTTCATCTCGATCCTGGTGAGCAGGCTCCCTCCCGAGCAGCGGGACCGGGCGCGCAGGCTGGGTCTCCTCGTGGCCCTGCTCAGCCGCCTCGCCCTGCTGGTGGCGCTCGCGTGGGTGGTCAGGCTCACCGAGCCGTTCTTCGAGGTGTTCGGGCAGGGGATATCCGGGCGGGATCTGATCCTGATACTGGGCGGCCTGTTCCTGCTGGCCAAGAGCGTCCACGAGATGCACGGCAGCCTGGAGGGCGACTCAGGCCACGGCGGGGGCAGGATGGCCTCCTCCTACGCCTCCGTGATCATTCAGATCATGATCCTCGACATCGTCTTCTCGCTCGACTCGGTGATCACCGCGGTCGGCATGGTGGACGAGCTGGGCGTCATGATCGCGGCCGTCATCGTCGCGGTCCTGGTGATGCTGTTCGCCTCCGGTCCGATCAGCCGCTTCGTGGACCAGCACCCGAGCATCAAGATGCTCGCGCTGTCCTTCCTGGTGCTGATCGGCGTCGTGCTGATCGCCGAGGGCTTCGAGCAGCACATCCCCAAGGGCTACATCTACTTCGCGATGGCCTTCTCGCTGCTGGTGGAGCTGCTGAACATCCGGATGCGCCGCAAGACGGCACAGAAGCCGGTCGAGCTGCACTCCCGCTACCAGGCCGAGCCGGACGCCTCCTCGCGGGAGGGCGAGCCGGCCGTGTCCGGGACGCGGGGACACCCGGAGTCCGCGGCGGAGGCCGGTACGCATTCCGGAGCCGGGACGGGAACCGGGTCCGGGACCGTGACCGGAGCCGGGACCGGGACCGACGCGCGACCGGACGGGACGGATCGTCCCGCGTGAAGCCGGGCGGGCGGCCGGTGGACGGCCGCCCGGGTGAGCGCAGCCGGGTGAGCGGGGCGGGTGAGACCGGGCCGGTGGTATCGGGGGACCGGCCCGGTCTCCAGGTGGGGGATTACGATGCTCACGTGCGCTTTGATCCCTGGAATCCGGAATTCGTCGCCCACCCGTACGACGCCTACGACGAACTGCGACGGGAGCGGCCGGTCGATTTCTTCGAGCCGACCGGCCAGTGGCTCGTCGCCCGGCACGCCGACGTCAACGCGCTGCTGCGCGACCGCAGGCTCGGCCGCTCCTACCTGCACGTGGCCACCCACGCCGAGTTCGGCAGGCCGGACGACCCCGAGTTCCAGGACCCCTTCTGGCGGGTGATCAGAGCGGGCATGCTCGACGTCGAGCCGCCCGTGCACACCCGGCTCAGGCGGCTGGTGTCGAAGGCGTTCACGCCGCGCATGGTCGAGGCGCTCCGGCCCAAGGTCGCCCGGATGGCCGGACGGCTGGTCGACGACTTCGTCGAGCGCGGTGGCGGGGACCTGATCGCCGAGGTGGCCGAGCCGCTCCCGGTCGCCGTGATCGCCGAGATGCTCGGCGTGCCCGAGGCGGACCGGCACCTGCTCCGGCCCTGGTCGGCCCGGATCTGCGGCATGTACGAGCTGCGGCCGTCCGTCGAGGCCCAGCACGCGGCCGTACGGGCGGCCGAGGAGTTCTCCGCCTACCTCGTCGACCTGGCCCGCGCCCGGCGGGCCGACCCCGGTGACGACCTGATCAGCGCGCTCGCCCTGGTGGCCGACGAGGGCGACAGGCTCACCGAGGAGGAGCTGGTCGGCACCTGCGTGCTGCTGCTCAACGCCGGGCACGAGGCGACCGTCAACGTCACCGGCAACGGCTGGTGGGCGCTCTTCCGCAACCCGGCCGAGCTGGAGCGGCTCCGCGCCGATCCGGGGCTGCTGCCCACCGCGATCGAGGAGCTGATGCGCTGGGACACGCCGCTGCAGATGTTCGAGCGCTGGGTGCTGGAGGACGTCTCGGTGGGCGGGGTCGACATCCCCAGGGGTGCCGAGGTGGCCCTGCTGTTCGGCTCCGCCAACCGCGATCCCGAGGTCTTCGCCGACCCCGGCCGCCTCGACGTGGGCCGGGCCGACAACCCGCACATCTCCTTCGGCGCGGGCATCCACTTCTGCCTGGGCGCGCCGCTGGCCAGGATCGAGCTGATCGAGTCGTTCGGCACGCTGCTGCGCAGGGCACCGAGGATGGAGCCGGTCGCCGAACCCACCTGGGGGCCGGGCTACGTCATCCGGGGCCTGACCTCACTCGACGTACGGATCTGAACCGGTTTCGCGGTCGTACGCCGACGGGTTCGGAGGCCCCGGTGCTCACCGTCTCAGGCGTGGCGGGTCTGGGAGAGCCAGCCGAACCCGCCGAGCCCGCCGGGCGCGATGAGCTCGGCCTCCTCCGAGGACCTGGCGAGGGCCCGCAGGTAGCCGCGCGGGTCGCGGCCGGCCTGCTCGGCCGGTGGGCGCCGTCCGGTGACACCGAGGGCGCGCAGCGCCCGGCGCTGCGTGGTCAGCGCCGTGGTGACGGCCCCGGCGCTCTCGCCGGCGGCCGCGCAGGCGTCCAGCGCCACGTGGGCGGTGATGTCGCAGGACCCGTCGGGCACCGGCGCCACCGTCGACCCGTCGCGGTACCCGGCCAGCGTGCCGTAGGGCGGCCGGTCGTCCGCCGAGTGGGCGTAGTCGATCGCGATCGCCCGGCCACGGGCCAGGCGCACGATCACCGACGCCCAGGCCCGGTCGCGCGGCCTGCCGATCTCGGCCCGCTCACCGGTGACCCGCATCGGCCACCAGCGGTCCAGCCAGGCGAGATCGGCCTCGCCCGGCCTGCCGCCCAGCCGCTCCTCGCCGTCGATGACGTTGACCAGCACCAGCCGGGGCCCGGTGGCCGTCTGCTCGACGATGTCGACCGGGATGTTGTCCAGCCACTCGTTGGCGATCACCAGGCCGCAGATCCCGTCCGGCGCGGCCCTGGCCCAGACGATCTCCTCGGGCAGCGCCGGGGGGCGGGGCGCCAGCTCGACCGCGGTCACCCTCAGCCTCCGCCGCAGCGAGGCCGGGGCCGCGGCGAGCACGCCGGTCGCCAGAACGCCCTCGCCCGCGCCGATGTCGACCAGGTCGAGCGCCTCGGGGCCGCCGAGCTCCTCGTCGACCGCGACCAGCTCGCGCAGCACGGCCTCGGCGAACACCGGGGAGACGCCGACCGAGGTACGGAAGTGACCCGAGGGACGCTCCCGGAGGTAGAAACCGCTCTCGCCGTAGAGCGCATGCTCCATCGCGGCGCGCCAGGTGAGCCACACGTCCTCAGACGCTACCCGGCGGGGCGGGGGGACGAGATCGACTCGTGCCGACGATTGGAGTGAACACATGACCGCATTCTGTCACCGGCCCGCGTGGCGGCGGACGAGGCCGCGTCGGCGCGTCCCCGGTCGTCCGGTTCCCGTCACCGCGATACCTTCCGCGGGTCCCGGCGCCCCGCCGGAGATCCGGTTTGGCACTCTTGTGGGGGAACCTCGCCGCCGGGACCGAACGAGCGCCTTGAGGCGGTCACCACGGCACGGCCCGTTACGCTGGTCAATCGGGCACGGAGCCCCCACATGGTCGAAGGACGGGACGTCATGGACGCAGTCGATCGCCCGGCACGCCTGGCCGTCGGAGTGGTCGGAGCGGGCAGGGTCGGTTCGGCGCTCGGTGCCGCGCTGGTCAGGGCGGGGCACCGGGTCGTCGCGGCGAGCGGCGTCTCGGACGCCTCCAGGGAGCGGGCGGTCGAGCGGCTCGGGCTCGTCCCGGTCCGGCCCGAGGACGTGGTGGCCGGCGCTGACCTGGTCCTGCTGACGGTCCCCGACGACGTACTGCCCGACCTGGTCTCCGGCCTGGTGGGCACCGGCGCCGACCTGCGGGGCAAGCTGGTGGCCCACACCAGCGGCGCGTACGGGCTGGCGGTGCTGAACCCGGCGATCAAGGCCGGGGCGCTGCCGCTGGCGCTGCACCCGGTGATGACCTTCACCGGCCGCGACGACGACCTGCGCCGCCTGACCGGCATCTCCTACGGGGTGACCGCGCCCGACCCGCTCCGCGCGGTGGCCGAGGCCCTGGTCATCGAGATGGAGGGCGAGCCGGTCTGGATCGCCGACGAGGACCGGCCGCTGTACCACGCGGCCCTGGCCGGGGCGGCCAACCACATGGTGACGCTCATCGCGGAGTCCTCCGAACTGCTGGGACGGATCGGCGTGGAGCAGCCGGGCCGGATGCTCGGCCCGCTGCTCGGCGCGGCCCTGGAGAACGTGCTGAGGCTCGGCATCGCCGGGCTGACCGGGCCGGTGGTGCGCGGCGACGCCGGGACCGTCCGCAGGCACGTGGACGCGCTGATCCTCGCCGCCCCCGAGGCGGCGGACGCCTACGTGGCGCTGGCCAGGCTCACCGCCGACCGGGCCCTGGCGGCCGGGCTGCTCAAGCCCGAGGCCGCCGAGCGCCTGCTGGACGCGCTGGGCGGCAACACGTGGACCTGACATGGACCTGAGGCCCGCGAGCGGCCGTTTCGCAGACGTCACCCCCCCTCCGGCCAGGGAGCCGGAGCGTCACCCCCGGAGGTCGCAGTGATCGTGGTGGAGGACCGCGCAGGACTGGTCAAGGCGCGCGAGACCCTGGGGATCGGCGCGGGCGCCCTCTCCGGCGCGGGCACGCTGGCGCTCGTGCCCACCATGGGCGCGCTGCACGAGGGGCACCGCTCCCTCGTCCGGCTGGCGCGCGAGCGGGCGGACCAGGTGGCGGTGAGCATCTTCGTGAACCCGCTCCAGTTCGGTCCCGCCGAGGACTTCTCCCGCTATCCCCGTACGTTCGAGGCCGACCTGGAGATCTGCAGGGCCGAGGGGGTGGGGATCGTCTTCGCCCCCTCCGCCGAGGAGATGTACCCGCCCGGCAGGCAGGTCGGCGTCTCCGCGGGGGCGATGGGGTCGATCGTCGAGGGGGAGTTCCGGCCCGGCCACCTCGACGGGGTGCTGACCGTGGTGCTGAAGCTGTTCAACCTGGTCCGGCCGGACGTGGCGGTGTTCGGGCAGAAGGACGCCCAGCAGCTCGCGATGATCCGCCGGATGGTCGCCGACCTGAACGTGCCGGTCACCGTCGTGGGGGCGCCCACGGTCCGCGAGCCGGACGGGCTGGCGCTGTCCAGCCGCAACCGCTACCTGTCGCCGCGGGACCGCCAGGTGGCGCTGGCCCTGTCCAGGGCGCTGGCCGAGGGGTCGGCGGAGCGTACGGCGCCGCGGGTCCGCGGTGCCGCCCGCGCGGTGCTGGACGCCGAGCCGTCGCTGGCCCTGGACTACCTGGTCCTGGTCGATCCGGCGACGTTCGCGGAGGTCGGCGACGACCACGCGGGCGAGGCGATCCTGGCGGTGGCGGCACGGGTGGGGTCCACCAGGCTGATCGACAACGTCACGCTCACCCTGGGCTGACCGGGGCGCCCGCGGCCGGGGCGGTCTCGTGGTCCCCGGGGCGGGGCCGGCCGCGCGATGCCCGCGGCCGGGGCGGGTCTCATGATCCAGGGAACATGATCCCGGGGTCGGGGCCGACGGGGCGGTGACCGTGGCCGGGACCGGCCAGGGCGCGCCCGGGATCGGCGCCGGCCGCGCGATGCCCACCCCGGGGTGAGGCCGCCCCGGACCCCACGTTATCGTCAGAGTGACGAAATGAACGGCCTCTATGAACCCCCGCGAGGAGGCGGCAATGAGCATCCCGGCCATCCCCCAGAGGTTGACCGCGCCCGCTCCGGGCTGGACGGTCCAGGCGGACGTGGTCGTGGTGGGCTCCGGCATCGCGGGTCTCACCCTGGCTTTGCGCTACGCCGGCCTGGCCCCCGGGGCGAAGGTCCTGGTCGTCACCAAGGACGTCCTGTCGTCCGGTTCCACCCGCTGGGCCCAGGGCGGCATCGCCGCCGTGCTCGACCCCGCCGACACCCCGGCCGAGCACCTGTCCGACACGCTCGTCGCCGGGGTGGGCCTCTGCGACGAGGAGGCCGTACGGGTCCTGGTGACCGAGGGGCCGGACGCGCTGCGCGACCTGATCGCGACGGGCGCCCGGTTCGACACCGACGCCTCCGGCGCGCTCCAGCTCACCCGGGAGGGCGGCCACCGGCGCGACCGCATCGTGCACGCGGGCGGCGACGCCACCGGCGCCGAGGTGCAGAGGGCGCTGGTGCAGGCCGTCGGAGAGTCGGGGATCGAGGTGATCGAGCACGCGCTCGTCCTCGACCTCCTCAAGGACGCGCGCGGCCACGCCGCAGGGGTGACCCTGCACGTCATGGGCGAGGGAGAGCGCGACGGGGTGGGCGCGGTCACCGCCGGGGCCGTGGTGCTGGCCACCGGCGGCATGGGGCAGGTCTACGCCGCCACCACCAACCCGGTCGTCTCCACCGGGGACGGGGTGGCGCTCGCGCTGCGCGCCGGTGCCGTGGTCAGGGACCTGGAGTTCGTCCAGTTCCACCCCACCGTGCTCTGGCTCGGCGAGGACTCCACCGGCCAGCAGCCGCTGATCTCCGAGGCGGTCAGGGGCGAGGGCGCGGTGCTGGTCGACGCCGACGGCGTCCGGTTCATGCGGGACGTCCACGAGCTGGCCGATCTCGCCCCCCGCGACGTGGTGGCCAAGGCGATCATGCGGCGGATGCGCGCCACCGGCGCCGACCACGTGTACCTCGACGCCCGCCACTTCGGCGAGGAGAAGTGGCGCACCCGCTTCCCGACGATCCACGCGGTCTGCCGGGAGCACGGCATCGACCCGGTCACCGGCCTCGTCCCGGTCGCCCCCGCCGCCCACTACGCCAGCGGCGGCGTCCGTACCGACCTGCACGGCCGCACCAGCGTCCCCGGCCTGTACGCGTGCGGCGAGGTCGCGTGCACCGGCGTGCACGGCGCCAACCGGCTGGCCTCCAACTCCCTGCTGGAGGGGCTGGTCTTCGCCGCGCGGATCGCCGCCGACGTCCACGCCGCGGCGACCGGCCGCGGCCCGTCCGCCGCGGCCACCGCGGCCACCGCGAAGGCCACGGCCGCCGCGTCGCCTGGAAGGGGCGCGGACCCCATGGACGCCGCGCCCGCCGCGCCCGCCGTGGACGCCGAGGGCTCCAGGAACGCCGTGGACGCTGTGGCGGGCGTGCCGGTCCCCGACGACCGCCCCTTCGGCCTGATCGACCCCAGGGCCCGTACCAGGATCCAGGGGCACATGAGCCGGGGGGCGAGCGTGCTGCGCAGCCGGGAGTCCCTGGGAGAGGTCGCCAGGGCCCTGCTGAACGTCCGGTGGACCCCGGTGGCGGTCGGGCCGTGCACCGAGTCGTGGGAGACCACCAACCTGCTGACGGTCGCCTCCGTACTGGTGGAGGCGGCCCGGCACCGCCAGGAGACCCGGGGGTCGCACTGGCGCGAGGACTTTTCCGAACGTGACGACGCCGAATGGCTGGGCCACCTCGACGTGACCCTGACAGCGGAGGGACCGAGCATGACGTACGTACCCCACGGGCGGCGCGAGACGACGCTGCCGGCCAGGGTGGAGGCCGACCTCGCCGAGGCGGGGCTGGACCCGTCGGCGGTGACCGCCCTCCTGGAGACCGCCGAGGCCGAGGACGTGCGGCAGGGCGGTGACGTCACCAGCCTGGCCACCATCCCCGCCGACCGTACCGACACCGCCGACGTGGTGGCCCGCGCGGGCGGCGTGGTGGCCGGGCTGGCCGTGGCCGAGGCGGCCTTCTGTCACCTCAGCCGGGGCCGCCTGACGGCCGAGCGCAGGATCAAGGACGGCGAGAGCGTCACCGCGGGCGACGTGCTGATGACCGTCACCGGCCCCACCCGGGACCTGCTGACCGCCGAGCGCACCGCGCTCAACCTGCTCACCCACCTGTCCGGCGTGGCGACCCTGACCGGACGCTGGGTCCGCGCCGTCGAGGGGACCGGGGCCGCGATCAGGGACAGCCGCAAGACGCTGCCCGGCCTGCGCGCCCTGGAGAAGTACGCGGTGCGGTGCGGCGGAGGGGTCAATCACCGCATGTCCCTTTCGGACGCGGCGCTGATCAAGGACAATCACGTGGTGGCCGCGGGCGGGGTCGCCGAGGCGTTCCGGGCGGTCCGTGACGCCTGCCCCGGCCTGCCGATCGAGGTCGAGGTCGACCGGATCGACCAGATCGAGCCCGTGCTGGCCGAGGGAGCCGAGGAGATCCTGTTGGACAACTTCACCGTCGAGGAGCTGGCGCGGGCCGTGCGGCTGGTGGACGGCAGGGCGCGGCTGGAGTCCAGCGGCGGGCTGACCCTGCAAACGGCTCGTGATGTGGCCGAGACGGGTGTTGACTACCTTGCCGTGGGCGCGCTCACGCACTCGGCGCCGGCACTGGACATCGCCTTGGACCTTCGGGGGAATTGATGCTGCTCGCCATCGACGTCGGCAACACGCACACCGTTCTCGGCCTCTTCGAGGGCGAGGACGTCATCGAGCACTGGCGGATCGCCACGGACGCCCGGCGCACGGCGGACGAGATCGCCGTCGTGCTGCAGGGACTGCTCGGGCAGTCGCCGCTGCTCAAGGGCGCCGACGTCAACGGCATCGCGATCTGCTCGACCGTCCCCTCGGTCCTGAACGAGATGCGCGAGATGTGCCGCCGCTACTACGGGGACGTGAACGCGGTCATCGTGGAGCCAGGCGTCCGCACCGGGGTCCCGGTCCGGATGGACAACCCCAAGGAGGTCGGCAGCGACCGCATCGTCAACGCGCTGGCGGCCATCCAGCTCTACGGCGGGCCGTGCGTGATCGTCGACTTCGGGACCGCCACCTCCTTCGACGCGGTCTCGGCCAAGGGCGAGTACGTGGGCGCGGTGACCGCCCCCGGCATCGAGATCTCGGTGGACGCGCTGGCCGCGGCCGGGGCGCAGCTGCACAAGGTGGAGCTGATCCGCCCCAGGTCGGTGATCGCCAAGAACACCGTGGAGGCGCTCCAGGCGGGCATCATCTACGGCTTCGCCGGGCAGGTGGACGGGATCGTCGAGCGGATGGCGGCCGAGCTGGCCGACGACCCCGACGAGGTCACGGTGGTGGCCACCGGCAGCGCGGCGCCGCTCGTGGTGAGCGAGGCGCGCTCGATCGACATGCACGAGCCGTGGCTCACGCTGATCGGCCTGCGCCTGATCTACCACCGCAACACCGCCTGAGCCGTCCCGCGGGCCCGCCCGGAGGGCGCGACCCGGGCGGGCGGCGGGCACGGTGGGTGACCTCGCGGGGTTCGCCGCATCGGTACCCTTTGGAACTGTGACCGATGACGTGACCAACCCCGCCGAGGACCTGCCCGAGCAGATGCGCGTGCGCCGGGAGAAGTTCGACCGCCTCCGCTCCGAGGGCGTCGACCCCTATCCGGTGAACTTCCCGCGTACCGCGACCAACGCCGAGATCCGCGGCAAATACGCCGATCTCTCCGCTGACACCGCGACGGGCGACAGGGTGGGCGTCACCGGGCGGGTGATGCTGTCCCGGACCGGCGGCAAGCTCTGCTTCGCCACCCTGCGGGACGGCTCCGGCGACCTCCAGGTCATGATCTCCCTGGACCGGGTGGGCGAGGAGTCGCTGGCCGCGTGGAAGCGCGACGTCGACCTCGGCGACCACGTGGGCGTCGAGGGCGAGGTCATCACCTCGCGCAGGGGCGAGCTGTCCATCCTCGCCGACCGCTGGGTGATCACCTCCAAGTGCCTGAGGCCGCTGCCGGAGAAGCACGCGGGCCTGACCGACCCGGAGGCGCGGGTCCGCCAGCGCTACGTCGACCTCATCGTCAACGACGAGGCCAGGAAGCTGGCGCACACCCGCAGCGCCGTGGTGCGGTCGGTCCGCGACTTCTGGCACGAGGAGGGCTACCTGGAGGTCGAGACGCCGATGCTCCAGCCGATCCACGGCGGAGCCACGGCCCGGCCCTTCAAGACCCACATCAACGCCTACGACATGGAGCTCTACCTCCGCATCGCGATCGAGCTCTACCTCAAGCGGCTCGTGGTCGGCGGGATCGAGAAGGTCTTCGAGATCAACCGCAACTTCCGCAACGAGGGCGCGGACTCCACCCACAACCCCGAGTTCACCATGCTCGAGGCGTACGGGACCTATCTCGACTACAACGACATCGCGGACCTGACCCAGCGGATGATCCAGAAGGCGGTGGTGGCCGCGCTGGGTCACTCCGTGGTCGTCCACGACGGTCAGGAGATCGATCTGGGCCTGGCCAAGTGGCCGCGGATCACCCTCTACGGGTCGGTCTCCGAGGCGCTGGGCGAGGAGGTCACGACCGCGACGCCGCTGGAGCGCGTCCGCGCCCTCGCGGACGCGCGGGAGATCCACTGGGACGCCGCGTGGGGTCAGGGCAAGCTCGTCCAGGAGATCTTCGAGGCTCTCGTCGAGCACACGCTCGTCCAGCCCACGTTCGTCATGGACTATCCCCTGGAGACCTCCCCGCTGGCCCGCAACCACCGCGACAACCCGCTCCTCACCGAGAAGTGGGACCTGATCGGGTTCGGCACCGAGCTCGGCACCGGCTACTCGGAGCTGAACGATCCGATCGAGCAGCGCCGTCGTCTCACCGAGCAGTCCCTGCTCGCCGCGGGCGGCGACGTCGAGGCGATGCAGCTTGACGAGGACTTCCTCACCGCCCTGGAATATGGCATGCCGCCCACCGGTGGCATGGGGCTGGGCATCGACCGCCTCATCATGGCCTTCACCGGCAGGAACATCCGCGAGACCATCCTGTTCCCGCTGGTCAAGCCGTCGGGCCGGGCCTGACCGACGCGCGGCCACCGGGTCACGCGAGACGACGTCCCCGCCGGGCGGTGGTACCGGGCCCGACCACGGCCGGGTCCGGTACCACCGCCCGGAGCACGATCATGTCCCCGGCCGGGCGCTGTGCCGCGCCCGGGCGGAAGCGCGCCTTCGGGCCCTCGGACGGCACCCAAGGCACCCACGGCATCCCCGGCGCCACGGCGCCCCGGGCCTCCCGTCGATCATCCGGGCTCCAGGGGTGCGGAACGGGGCGACACGGCCCGGACGGCGACCCACCGGCCGGGCGTCGCGCATCGGCGGCGGCCACGCTCCCGCGGCCGGAGGTGTGCCCGTAAGGCGCGGGGGAGCCGGGAGCGGAAGGGCAGGATCCCGGCCCCCGGAAACGGCGGTGCTCGCGTCCCTTCGTGCCATGCGGACGAGTTTCCGCATGGTGTAGAAACTCCCTTTCCAGCACGCCCGATATTACGGCATGCGGATGGCCGTGCATGAAACTCCGCAAATGCCGCAAAGAGCCGAGGTGGCCCACCATTTCATGGTTTTTACGTCACGCCGTCAAGGCGGCGAGGGACGTGACCACCGCCGCACCGGCGGAACAGGGGCCGATTTCCCGAAAAATACGGGCCTGTACGCGCGTCGCGAACCCGGCGTCCGGAGGGCCGCAGGACCTGCCGATCCGGCAAAATCTTGTTCTGTGAAGATGCCGGTCGCCGCAGCCAGGGGACGGTTACGGGTCCACGCCCGAGGCAGATCATGACTTAACCGCAAAGGCGCTGACATATCATGAGTACTTCACGTATGGCCTGCTATGTCAATAGTGCGGCAACGCCATGAAGGGCGGAACTTGACGACCTTTGAACAAGGCGTTTACCGTTCCTGGCGGGCGGTATTCATTCATGGTGCCTTAGGCCCGGTTTCCAGAGTGGGGGGAGTGACTCTTGATGGCATATCCGGAAGTGGATTCGCGCCATGGCGACAGCCCCCTGGGCATGGGCGATATCGGTCTCAGCGCCGACGACCTCGTGCTGCTGGCTGAGCTCGCCAAGGGCGTCACCGTCGACAGGGTGGGCCGCAGGCTCGACATCAGCGGCCGGACCGTCAGGCGCAGGCTCAGGGGCATCTGCGACCGCATCGGCGTCGCCACGGCGATCGAGGCCGTGGCCTGGGCGGCCCGCCGCCGCCTGATCTAGCCGGCCGCCGCCCGGATTCAGCCGCCCGCTCCGTCCGTCCTCGGCCGAGGCTCGATCCCGCGCCGGGTGGGCGCGGGACGCGTCGAACGGGTGGTGGCGGTCAGCCGGCGATGCGCACGCCTCCCACGAAGGGCCGGTTGTCGATCGTGGTGATGTGGATGACGTCACCGGTCCGGGGGGCGTGGACCATCAGGCCCGCGCCGATGTAGATCCCGACGTGGTGCAGGTCGCTGTAGAAGAAGACGAGATCGCCCGGGCGCAGCTCGCTCCGGGAGACGCGCGTGCCCGCGGTCCACTGGTCCCCGGTGTAGTGCGGCAGGCTGATCCCGACCTTCTGGTAGGCCCACATGACCAGCCCGGAGCAGTCGAAGGAGTCGGGCCCCTCGGCGCCCCAGACGTACGGCTTGAGCTGCTGGGTCAGCGCCCAGCGGGCGGCCTCGGCCCCCTTGCCGCTGCCCACGATGGGCGCGTCGACCTTCACCCGGGCGCCACGGTTGCCGATGGCCTGGGCGCGTACCTCCTTGAACAGGTCGCTCTCCACCCGCGCGACCAGCCGCTCGATCTTGGCGCGCTTGGCGCCGATCTCCGTCAGCAGCTTCTTGACCTCGGAGGTCCTGGCCTTGGCACCGGCCTGCGCCCGCTCCGCGGCCTCGATCGCCCGGCCCACCTGGGCGACCTCCTCGCTCTGCTGCTGCTGCAGGGCGTAGCTGGTGGTGGCCTGGTCGAGGAAGTTGTCGGGGTCGGACGTCTGGGTGAGGGTGAGCCCGGCGTTCAGGCCGCCCGACATGTAGCTGCTCTGTGCCAGCAGGGCGGCCTTGGTCCGCCGCGCCGCCAGCTCGGACTCGCTGGTGGCCAGGGTCTTCTTGGCGCTCTCCGCGGCACGCTGCGCC
Source organism: Streptosporangium sp. NPDC050855 (assembly GCF_044456585.1). NCBI lineage: Bacteria > Bacillati > Actinomycetota > Actinomycetes > Streptosporangiales > Streptosporangiaceae > Streptosporangium > Streptosporangium sp. NPDC050855. The sequence continues at coordinate 262,477 of NZ_JBITFY010000008.1, read as the reverse complement.
TGCTTGAGCTTGACCCGCTCGCCGTTGTACTGCTCGGCGAGCGTCTCGATCTCGTTGTGCAGCTTCTCGGCCTGCGCGGCCAGTTGCTTGAGGCTGGGCTCGGGGTCGGCGGAGGCCGCGACCAGCGGGGTGCCCAGGGTGAGGGTGGCGAACGCCAGGCCGATCACCACCATGCGGTGGCGGAGCCCTCGCGGCGCGCGTCGTGGACGGTGGGCGTCGCCACCCGCCTGGTCTCCTCCGCGGTCGCGCGTGCGCTTCACCAATGGACTCCTCTCCTCGGCCGCCTACCGGGTTAGCTGACGGGTTCGGGCCGGAGGGCAGCCCTACCGGGTGCGCCGGTGGCACTCGGATTCACCCCGGGGGACTCGGGTGGGTCCCCGGTTCTCCCTGCGGGAGATTCGGCGGGTCAGGCTTTTCACATCTCTGACATCGAGGACGGAGATTAGTCCACCCTTGGTTCCTGCTCAACCAGAACTTCGAATTCAGTAGAGGTTTCGCAACTGAAATGTCACGGACGGATCACATCTCAAAATGATCACTGAGGCCTTTACGGGCCCTTTGCCCAGGGGTTCATCGGGCCCGAGGGGGTCCGCCCAGCTCCGGGACCGTACCGAAGATGAAATGCGACACACTTCGACTCCCGATGCCCAGCGTGGTAATGGGACTACCAAGGGTCACGAGAGGGGGGGTGGTGCGCGAGTTAGGGGTGAGCCGTAATGGGGGGACGGCGAGGACGTACGCTGATCGGTCATGGAGCAGGTTGCGGAACAGTCTCCGGCGCCGGTCGTGCGCGCCCCCGCCGAGGCAGGAAGCGGTGGTGAATCCCGGACCGGCACGGAGCGGGAGGGGCCGCCGGGGGCGGCCGGCGTCACCGTCCGGCGTGCCCGCACCCCGGACGTCCGCGCCATCCGGCGCCTGGTCGACACCTACGGCGGCGCGGGACCGCGCCTGCTGGAGAAGGCCACCGTCACCCTGTACGAGGACGTCCAGGAGTTCTGGGTCGCCACCGACGAGCACGGGGAGGTGGTCGGCTGCGGGGCGCTGCACGTCCTGTGGGAGGACCTGGCCGAGATCCGCACCGTCGCCGTCGACCCCGCCCGCCGGGGGGCGGGGATCGGTCACCGCATCGTCTCCGCGCTGCTGCGCACCGCCGTCGAACTCGGCCTGCGCCGCGTCTTCTGCCTGACCTTCGAGGTGGACTTCTTCGCCCGGCACGGGTTCCTGGAGATCCAGGGCACCCCCGTCGCCCCGGAGGTGTACGCCGAACTTCTCGCCTCCTACGACGAGGGCGTCGCGGAGTTCCTGGATCTGGAGCACGTCAAGCCCAACACCCTGGGCAATACGCGGATGCTGCTGCATCTGACACGTGAGCCCGACGTGAGTGACTTTAGAGCTGACACAACGGAAAGGTGACTGTTGTTGCCTATGTCGATACCTTGTGCTGCAGCAAGCATGTGAGTCTGACATCTGCCACATGCGCAGTCTAAGTGAGGTGACGCGGTGAGCACCGGACAGCCGCCGTATCCACAGGATGATCCCGACCGCGATCGCACACCGTCGGGGCAGCCTGAATACGGACAGCACAACGCGGGTCGAGCCGCTGGTGAACTCGACCCCGACATAACGGTCGTGGGATATCGGTCGGAGGCCTCACAGCCGAACATCGGTCCTGGACAGGCCCAGGGCTACGGCCAGCAGGGCTACGGGCAGCAGCCCGGTTACGGCCAGCAGGGCTACGGCCAGCAGCAGGGGTACGGCCAGCAGGGCTCGACCGGCGGGTACGGGCAGCAGCCCGGCTACGGCCAGTCCTCCCACGAGCAGCCGGGCTACGGCCAGCAGGGCGGCACCGGCGGCACGGGCGGCTACGGCCAGCCCGGCTACGGCCAGCAGGGCGGCACCGGCGGGTACGGGCAGCAGCCGGACTACGGCCAGCAGCCCGGCTACGGCCAGCAGGGCGGCACGGGTGGCACGGGCGGCTACGGCCAGCCGGGTTACGGCCAGCAGGGCGCGACCGGTGGCTACGGACAGCAGCCGGACTACGGCCAGCAGCCCGGCTACGGCCAGCAGGGCTACGGGCAGCAGTCGTCCCAGCCCGGGTACGGCCAGCAGCCCGACTACGGTCAGCAGGGCTACGGCCAGCAGGGCGGGTACGGCCAGCAGCCGGACTACGGTCAGCAGGGCTACGGTCAGCCGGCGTACGGCCAGCAGGGCTACGGACAGCCCTACGGCGGCGTTCCCGGCGCTCCGGCGCCGCTCGCCGAGTGGTGGCAGCGTCTGGTGGCACGGCTCATCGACGGGATCATCCTGGGGATCCCGACGTTCATCATCAGCGCCGTGCTGGCCGCCGTCATCGTCACGTCCCCCAGCTTCGACAGCACGACCGGGACCCTGGACGCGGGAGGCGGCTTCTTCCTCGCCACCCTGCTCACGTCCCTGCTCGCAGCGGCGCTGTACTTCGCCTACGAGTTCTTCATGACGACCAGGAGCGGGCAGACCGTCGGCAAGATGGTCATGGGCATCAAGATCGTGCCCGTGGGCAACGTCGTGCCGCCGGGCGGGCTCAGCAACGCCGTCGCGCTCAAGCGGGCCGGCGTGTTCTTCGGCCCGCAGTTCCTGTCCTGGGTGCCGTTCCTGAACTGGATCGTGCGCATCTTCTCCCTCCTGAACGTCCTGTGGCTGCTCTGGGACCAGCCCCTGCACCAGGCTCTGCACGACAAGGTGGCCGACACGGTCGTCGTGAAGATCAAGTAGTTCCCCCGAAGAGACGGGACCGGTGGTTCGACCGCCGGTCCCGTTCTTCGTGCGAGGGCCTTCGCGCGCGTCCCGCGACACCAGGGTCGTCGACGCGACGCGACACGACGTGATCCCGATCCCGATCCCGATCCCGACCCCGACCCCGTGATCCCTGACGCGAGGTTCCTGACGCGAGCCCCTTCCGGCCCGGTCCTCCGAAAGCGGCCCTTCCGGTCCGGCCCTTCGAAAGCTGCCCTCGGAGGCGGCCTTTCGAGCCCGCCCCTCAAGGCCCGCCCCTCAAGGTCCGCCCCTCAAGGCACGGCCCTCGGGACGCCGGCCTCGCACCGGCCCCCCGGCCCCCGCCCCCGGCTCCCGCACACGCGCCTCCCGCCGCCCTCTCGCGTACGGCTTCGCACCCGGCCTCCAGCACGCGCGGCGTCCTCCATGAGCCCTCGCCGCGACCCCGCCCCCGGGCCTCCTGCCCCGAGCCTTCCGCCCCCCGGGCCTTCAGGCGCGTGGACCTTCCCGCGGACCTCCTCGTCCCCATGGCGTCGTCCGGTCCCCACGGCGTCGTCCACGGACCCTGACGCGCGGCCTTCCCACGCCCGTTCTCACGCGTCCACACGCGCGGGATTTCACGCACACGCCTTGATGCACTCGCCTTCACAGGCGCGTCTTGACGCACTCGGCTTCGTCGGGGCCGGAAAACGAGAACCCCGAGGAGCCTAACGGCCGGGCCGGGCGGGACGCCGTGGACACGCGAACCCATTTACTCCCGGGCGCGGGGCGACTTATGACCGTCCCTTGGCCCGGTCCAGGAAAATATCCGCCCTCGGCGCCACCGATGTCCTCGTACCGCTATGGCCCCTCAATGGCCGGATCGTCCGCCGTCGGGAGTTAGCCCACCACTCACCGAATGGCCGCTTCCGCCCGCCAGGAGTGTCCTGCGCGGTGCTCACGGCTTTCTCCCGTTCGTCTTCACGGTGTGTTCGGGGCGACCGATGAAGGCCTTCTTAGGGATCCGGAACGGGGGGGCGCGGTCTTGCCGGGGTTGCGCGAGGGGGGCTCGCCTTTGGTGGTTATACGGTCTACGACTATGTGCGGCCGGTCGGAGTGAGTCATACTCCAGGCAAGAAAGCACTGAAGATCCGTCTTGTTACAAGCGCTCGCGTCGCATCGGCTCCGGCCGGGCCATGAGGCGGGAGGCTCTCCGCCCGGGTGTTCCGCCGGCGGCGGGCATTCCCGTGATGAACCCGTCCGTTGCGGATCCCGGGATACCGGCGGGGCGCCGTTCCTGCCGGGATGCCTTCTGAGCAGGGACTTCCCCGTGAGGGAGGGGGTGGTGTGACGGCCGGAACGCCCGCGCGGCCGGGTATTCCAGAGACGACGATGATCACTTGATCTCCCCGGCTGTTTTTCTTGACGGCTTTACGGGTGCAACCGGTAAGGCGGCTGGAGAGAAGCATTAGGCTGGAGACCGACGGGCGTGGCGCCCCTGAGACGCATGTCGCCGGTCGGTGGCGCTATGGTCATCCGTGAGCGGTTCCGGACCGATCGGGCACGCACCCGTGCCCGGGGTCGCCGCCACTTTTCCCGGTCCAGAAAGCCCATCCACGGTGCGGAGCGAGGACGAATGTACGCAGTATTGTCCGCGTTGATACCCCCGGCGGTCGTCGGCGGGGCCTTCATCTTCGGAGTCGTCAAGTTGGTTCGGAGTGAAGCCGCCGGTCGGCGCCAGGCAAAACAGGCCGATCCGGCCGAGACGCAGAACAGCTGATCCACCACGGAGCCGCACCGGGGGCCCCGGTTCCCTGTGAGAATCGCCAGGCTTCTGGAATTGCCGCTCTTGGGTCGCGGGTATATGTTTGGCTTGCGAATGAAACAATACTCCGCGAAAGGATTGTGTAGATGGCCAAGCAGATCCAGGAGATTCTCATCGACGACCTCGATGGGGGTGAGGCCGACGAGACCGTCACCTTCGCGATTGACGGCACCAGCTATGAGATTGACCTGAGCGACGTTAACGCCAAGAAGCTCAGGGACTCCCTGTCTCCTTTCGTGCAGAGCGCCCGTCGTTCCGGCGCGCTGCCGGCCCGCCGCCGCCGTGCGGGCGGGGCGCGGGCACTCACCCGCGAGAAGAGCGCCGACATCCGGGCGTGGGCCAAGTCCCGCGGCATGAATGTCAGCGAGCGCGGCCGGATCGCGTCCAAGATCGTCGAAGACTACGAGCGGGCTCACTAGACCGGCACGGCCGGTCGAGTGAATCATGCGGTTATGGCGGTCACGGTGGGGTCCGGTGGCGGCCATGACCGCATGATGCGTTCGGGGAGCCGACAAACGTCGTTCGCTTGCGGCGTAGCGGGAACATCCCGCCCCCCGTAAGTAGTTGGATGAGGGTGAACGCCCTGCTCTCGGGGAACGTCTTCTGCATAGAGCGGTCGCCGGGTCGGGGCTACCATGCGGGATGACAGGGCCCGGATATCCCGGACCTGCCTGACCGCTCTGTGAGGAGCGACGAGATGTTCGAGAGGTTCACCGACCGCGCACGGCGGGTTGTCGTCCTGGCCCAAGAAGAGGCCCGGATGCTCAACCACAACTACATCGGTACGGAGCACATTCTTCTTGGCTTGATCCATGAAGGTGAAGGCGTTGCCGCCAAGGCTCTGGAGAGCCTCGGCATCAGTCTTGAAGGTGTGCGTCAGCAGGTCGAGGAGATCATCGGCCAGGGTCAGTCTGCGCCGTCGGGGCACATTCCGTTCACCCCGCGTGCCAAGAAGGTCCTTGAGCTGTCGCTCCGCGAGGCCCTGCAACTGGGACACAACTACATCGGCACCGAGCACATCCTGCTCGGCCTCATCCGTGAGGGCGAGGGCGTCGCCGCCCAGGTGCTGGTGAAGCTGGGTGCCGACCTCAACCGGGTCCGGCAGCAGGTCATCCAGCTGCTCCACGGCTACCAGGGCAAGGAGCCGGCCGCCGCGGGAGGCCCGACCGAGGCCGCCCCGTCGACCTCCCTCGTGCTGGACCAGTTCGGCCGTAACCTGACCCAGGCCGCCCGTGAGGGCAAGCTCGACCCGGTCATCGGCCGGGAGAAGGAGATCGAGCGGGTCATGCAGGTCCTGTCCCGCAGGACCAAGAACAACCCGGTCCTGGTGGGCGAGCCCGGCGTCGGCAAGACCGCCGTCGTCGAGGGCCTGTCCCAGAAGATCGTCAAGGGCGAGGTGCCCGAGACGCTCAAGGACAAGCAGCTCTACACGCTGGACCTGGGCGCCCTGGTGGCGGGTTCGCGTTACCGCGGTGACTTCGAGGAGCGCCTGAAGAAGGTCCTCAAGGAGATCCGCACCCGAGGCGACATCATCCTGTTCATCGACGAGCTGCACACGCTCGTCGGGGCGGGCGCCGCCGAGGGCGCGATCGACGCCGCCAGCATCCTGAAGCCGATGCTGGCCCGGGGTGAGCTGCAGACCATCGGGGCCACCACCCTCGACGAGTACCGCAAGCACCTGGAGAAGGACGCGGCGCTGGAGCGTCGTTTCCAGCCGATCCAGGTGGCCGAGCCCAGCCTCAGCCACACGATCGAGATCCTCAAGGGGCTGCGCGACCGTTACGAGGCCCACCACCGCGTCTCCATCACGGACGGCGCCCTGGTGGCCGCCGCGCAGCTGGCCGACCGCTACATCAGCGACCGGTTCCTGCCGGACAAGGCGATCGACCTCATCGACGAGGCCGGTTCGCGCATGCGCATCCGCCGCATGACCGCTCCGCCGGACCTGCGCGAGTACGACGAGAAGATCGCGGGCGTCCGGCGCGACAAGGAGTCCGCGATCGACGCGCAGGACTTCGAGAAGGCCGCGGCCCTGCGTGACCAGGAGAAGCAGCTCCAGCTCAAGCGCGAGCGCCGGGAGAAGGAGTGGAAGGCCGGCGACATGGACGTCGTGGCCGAGGTCACCGAGGAGCTCATCGCCGAGGTCCTCGCCACCGCCACCGGCATCCCGGTCTTCAAGCTCACCGAGGAGGAGTCCCAGCGGCTGCTCCGCATGGAGGACGAGCTGCACAAGCGGATCATCGGCCAGGACGACGCCATCAAGGGTCTGTCCCGCTCGATCCGCCGTACCCGCGCCGGTCTGAAGGACCCGCGCCGCCCGGGTGGTTCGTTCATCTTCGCCGGCCCGTCCGGTGTCGGTAAGACCGAGCTGTCCAAGGCGCTGGCCGAGTTCCTGTTCGGGGACGAGGACGCGCTGATCATGCTGGACATGTCGGAGTTCATGGAGAAGCACACCGTCTCCCGTCTGTTCGGCTCGCCTCCGGGCTATGTCGGATACGAGGAGGGCGGTCAGCTGACGGAGAAGGTGCGGCGCAAGCCGTTCTCGGTCGTCCTGTTCGACGAGATCGAGAAGGCCCACCCCGACATCTTCAACTCGCTGCTGCAGATCCTGGAGGACGGTCGCCTGACCGACGCCCAGGGCCGGGTGGTCGACTTCAAGAACACCGTCATCATCATGACCACGAACCTCGGCACCAGGGACATCTCCAAGGGCCAGGGGGTCGGCTTCGCCAAGAACAACGACGCCGAGTCCAACTACGACCGGATGAAGTCCAAGGTCCAGGAGGAGCTCAAGCAGCACTTCCGGCCCGAGTTCCTCAACCGTGTCGACGACATCGTGGTCTTCCACCAGCTGACCCCGAAGGAGATCATCCGCATCGTGGACCTGATGCTGGCCCAGGTGGGCCTGCGTCTGAAGGACCGCGACATGGGGATGGAGCTCACCCAGGAGGCCAAGCAGCTGCTGGCCGACCGTGGCTACGACCCGGTGATGGGCGCCCGCCCGCTCCGGCGCACGATCCAGCGCGAGCTGGAGGACACCCTGTCCGAGAAGATTCTGTACGGCGAACTCCGTCCCGGCCAGATCGTGAAGATCGCGGTCGAGGGCGAGGGCGAGAACGCGAAGTTCACCTTCGTCGGTGAGAACGCGCCGGTCGACCGGGTCCCCGACTCGGCCGCCGCCATCGCGGAGCCCATCCAGAACTAGGACGCAAGGCCCTCCGGGGCCACCCGGCAGGCCCCGCCGTGAGGAGACTCACGGCGGGGCCTGTCTATTTGTTACCAAAGAGGGTGTCTACGCCACGACAGGTAGTACTACACTGTGTAGAGTGAGCTCGGCGGGGCCTCACCGCGTGATCCTCGAACCACACCGGCCACCGTGGATCGCCGACGATGTCAGCCTCGCGACGTAGCGACGTATCGGCTCCGGGAATGATGCGGAGGTCGCTGCCCGCACGGGATGCTGCACGAGCCGGGGCCGAGCTCCCGGCTGGAGAGAGCCTCCGGCGCCGCGAACGGGCGGCGCGGGGCGATCGGGGACCCACGAGAAGTACGCCTGGGAGGCACCGCATGCGTTTACGGCACGAGGACGGGACGCTCGTTCACCTGGCCTACAACGCGGGTGTCCACCCCGCCGAGGACCTGGAGAACCTGATCGCGCACCTGACCAGGTACGCGGTGCCGGTGCGCAAGCGCCTGGGCGTGGAGCGCATGGGCGTGGGCCTGTGGCTCTCCCCGAGCGTCGCCGACCATCTCAGCGCCGACCGGATCGAGCTGGTGCGCCTGCGCCGCTCCCTGGAGGAGCGCGGCCTGGAGGTCGTCAGCCTCAACGGCACCGGCGGCAGGAACCAGGAGTCGCCCGGTCCCGACTGGGCCAAGCCCGAGCGTTACCGCTACACGATGGCGCTGGCCAGGATCCTGGCCTTCCTGCTCCCGGACGACGTCCGCTTCGGAAGCATCTCCACCATCCCGATCGGCTGGCGCCGGGACTGGCCGGCCGACCTGCACGCGATCGCCTCGCGTCGCCTGGAGCGGCTGGCCCGGGAGCTGCGCGGGCTCTACAGCGTCACTGGAAAGACGGTCAGGGTGGGCTTCGAGCCGTGGCCCGGCTGCGTGCTGGAGACCACCGAGCAGGCCCTGGATCGGGTCGGTGGCATCGACTCCGAGCACCTGGGCGTCTGCCTGGACGCCTGCCACCTGTCGGGAGGCGCCGAGGAGCCCGGAGCCGCCCTGCGCGGCCTGGCGGCGGCCGGGGCCCCGGTGGTCAAACTCGGTCACGTGCACAACCACCTGACAGCCGCCTGCCAGGAGCTGCCCAGCACCCGCCCGATCCTGGAGGACACCCTCACCGCGATGCTCTCCGGCGCGGTGAACGGAACCGCGCACATCGAGGTGGAGACCCACGACCTGGCCGTGCCGCTGCGGGCCCGGGGGCCCGGCGCGCTGGTCAACATGATCGCCGAGGAGCTCGACTGGGCCCGGAGCAACCTCACCGCCCTGGGCCTGCGCCTGGCCGCCTGAGAAACGGTCCCGGAGACCCTCCGCGGCCCGCCCGGGAGCCTCTCAGGGGACGATCCGGGAGCCCTCCGCGACTCCCGGAGGGGGGCTCGATGCGGTCGGGACCGGCCGGTTCGGCCGGGAGGCGCGATCCAGGGCCCGGACGGTCGTCTCAGCAACGGCGTCTCAGAGGCGGCGTCTCAGTGACGGTCGTCTCAGCGGCGGCGTCTCAGCCGGGCAGGCGGTAGGTGCCGTCGTCGAGCACCTCGGCCAGGCCGTCCGCCACCAGGCCGTCGAGGGCGCGCTCGCGCTGCGGGACGTCCTGCCAGACGACGTCGAGGGCTTCCTTGGGGACGGCGCCGTGGGCCTGGCGCAGCACCGCCAGGAGACGGCCGCGGCACTGGCGGTCCGTGCCCGCGTACGTCTGGCCCCTGCGCGCGGGACCGTCGTAGGCGGGCTTGCCCGCCAGCCGCCACGCGCACAGGTCGCTGATCGGGCAGTCGGCGCAGCGGGCCGCGCGGGCCGTGCAGACCAGGGCGCCCAGCTCCATCACGGCGACCGCCCAGACCGGGGCCCGGTCGGCGTCGGGGAGCAACGAGGCGGCGAGCCTGCGTTCGGCCGGCGTGGTGGCCTTCGGCGGGTACTCCTCGCCACCGACGGCCCGCGCCAGGACCCGCCGCACGTTGGTGTCGAGGACCGGGTGCCGGCCCCGGAAGGCGAAGCTGGCGACCGCGGCGGCGGTGTACTCGCCGACACCGGGAAGCGTCAGCAGGGTGTCGTGGTCGCAGGGGACCTCGCCGCCGTGCCGGCCGGTGATCGCGCGGGCGCACGCGTGCAGGTTCAGCGCCCGGCGCGGGTAACCGAGCCGGCCCCAGTGGCGTACGGCCTCACCGGGTGTCTCCCGGGCGAGGTCGGCCGGGGTGGGCCAGCGCTCCATCCACTCGGTCCACACCGGCAGCACCCGCACGACCGGGGTCTGCTGAAGCATGATCTCGCTGACCAGGATCGACCACGGTGAGGCGCCGGGCGTCCGCCAGGGAAGGTCGCGGGCGTTGCCGGCGTACCAGTCGAGGACGGGTTCGAGCAGACGGTTCGACTCGGGCACCTTTCGACGATAGTGCCGCCTGCGGTGTCCCCGATCCGGCTCCTTCTCCTTCGTCCGCCTTTCGCCCGCCCGACCGCGGCCGGAACGGCGCCGAAGCCCCGGGGAAGCGGCGGGTCGCCTCCTCGGGGCCGTGCGGGCCGACCATACTGTGAGCATGGATCCCGACACGTTCCGTGACGACCTCGGAGCCGATGTCTACTGGCGGCGCCGGATGACCGCGTTGATCGCCGTGCTCATGGTGGTCGCCGTGGTGGCGTGGGCGTGCTCGGCCACGGGAGGCCCGGACGACGTCCGCAAGCGCGGCGGGACCACCGCGCAGGAGACGCCGGACGCGGTGCCGGGCGTCCTGCCGCCCTCCGAGGTCACCCCCTCGGCGTCCTGGAGCCGCACACCGTCCCCGGGGACCTCCAGGGCGACCGGAGCGGCCGGGACGGCCGTCCGGCACAGGCGGCCGGGACAGGCCTGCACCCCCGGGCAGCTCGTGCTGAGCATGGAGGGCCAGGGGACGGTCTACCCGGCGGGCATCCGTCCCCGGTTCATCCTGACGCTGGTCAACGTCGGCAAGGTCATGTGCACCGCCGAGGTGGGACCGCGCTCCCTGGAGGTCCGCATCACCTCCGGCCCCGACCGGGTGTGGTCGTCCTCCGACTGCATCAGCGGCGAGACCGACCACGTCGACCGGCTGGAACGCGGCGTCCCCTACGTGCGGGAGCTGGTGTGGGACCGCCGCCGCTCCGGGAACGACTGCGCGTCCGACCGGGTCGCGGCCCGCCCCGGCACCTACGTGGCCGTGGCCCACGCCCCCGGCCTGCGGAGCCGCAAGGCCGTCTTCCACCTGCGCTGACCCCGCGTCCGGCTCGGCCTCGCGCCCGGCGTGACCTTCATGCCCGGCGTGACCCGCACCCGGCGTGGCTCGATGTGACCTCATGCCCGACGTGACCCGTGTGACCCGCGTGACGCGTATGACCCCGCGTCCGGCGCGGTCCCGTCCGGGCGTCCTCAGACGTAGCGTTCCAGGATGGACGACTCGGCCAGCCGGGAGAGGCCCTCGCGGATGTGGCGGGCCCTGGCCTCGCCGACCCCGCCGACCTCCTGGAGCTCGCCGATGCTGGCGGCCAGCAGCTTCTGCAGGCTGGCGAACTGGTCGACGAGGCGGTCGACCACGGTGCTCGGCAGCCGGGGGACCTTGGCCAGCAGCCGGTACCCCCGGGGGCTCACCGGCTGCTCCAGCGCGTCGTTGCCCGAGTGGCCGAGGACCTGGGCGACGATCGAGAGGTCGAGCAGGTCGGTGGAGGAGAGCCGGTCGAGCTCCTGCAGCGCCTCGGCGAACTTGCGCGGCCTGCGACCGGCCGCGGGCAGGTAGTCCCGGACGATCAGCTCGCGGTCGCTCTCCGTGCCGGCCACGAGCTCGTCCAGCTGCAGGGAGAGCAACCGGCCGTCGGTGCCGAGCTCGACCACGTAACCGGCGATCTCCTCGGAGATGCGCCGGACCATCTCCAGCCGCTGGGCGACCACCGCGATGTCACGCACCGTGACCAGGTCCTCGATCTCCAGCGCGGACAGCGTGCCGGAGACCTCGTCCAGGCGGAGCTTGTAGCGCTCCAGGGTGGCCAGGGCCTGGTTGGACTTGGACAGGATGACCGCCGACTCCTCCACCACGTAGCGGATGCCCTCCAGGTACAGGGCGATGATCCGCATGGACTTGCTGAGGGAGATGACCGGCAGGGAGGTCTGTAGGGCCACCCGCTGGGCGGTGCGGTGCCGGGTCCCGGACTCGTCGGTCGGGATGGAGGGATCGGGCATCAGGTGCACGGCCGCGCGCACGATCCGCAGGTCACCGGCGTTGAGGACGATGGCGCCGTCCATCTTGGCCAGCTCGCGCAGTCGCGTCGCGGAGAACTCGACGTCCAGCTCGAACCCGCCGCTGCAGATCTCCTCGACCGTCCGGTCGTAGCCCAGGACGATCAGGCCGCCGGTGTGCCCGCGGAGAATGCGCTCCAGGCCGTCGCGTAGAGCGGTGCCCGGGGCGACCGCGGCCAGGATGCTCCTGCGGCGCTCGTCGAGCCCTTTGTAGGTTGCTGCCACCTGACCCCCGTGGTCTGCCTATACCACCCAGCTTACCGGCGAAGGCCCCGCAGGGCCCGGAATCGCCGGATGCCGGTGCACCGCAGGGCCTGCGGGCCGGTCGATCACGGGATCTGCGGGGTCAGGTGACGTGGGTGAGGGCGTCCCAGACGTTCTCCGCCTCGACGACGTCGAAGCCGGGGGCGAAGGCCGAGCCGCGCCCGGCCACCGGGACCAGCGAGTTGTCGCCGCCCCGCCGCTTGCCCCCCTCCAGGGAGCCCGAGGGGACCAGGGCGCGGGTGAAGCCCAGCCGTGCGGCCTCCGACAGGCGGCGCCGCACGTCGCGGACCGGGCGGAGCTCCCCGGCCAGGCCCACCTCGCCGAGCACCACCAGCCCCGAGGGCAGCGCCTTGTCACCGGCCGCGCTGGCCACCGCGAGCATCACCGACAGGTCGACCGCGGGGTCGCTGAGCTTGATCCCCCCGACGGTCGCGGTGAAGACGTCGCACCCGCCCAGTTTGGCGTTGAGCCGCCGCTCCAGCACGGCGAGCACCATCGTCACCCGGTAGGTGTCGAGCCCGGAGGAGGAGCGGCGCGGCTGCTGGGCCTCGGTCCTGGCGACCAGCGCCTGGACCTCGGCGGGCAGCGGCCTGGTGCCCTCCAGGGTGACGGTGACGCAGGTGCCCGGCACCGGGTCGGTGCGGTGCGAGACGAACAGGCCGCTGGCGTCGGTGATGCCCTCGATGCCGCTCTCGTGCAGGTCGAAGCAGCCGACCTCGTCCACCGGGCCGTACCGGTTCTTGATCGCGCGGACCAGGCGGAGCCGGGAGTGCCGGTCGCCCTCGAAGTGGAGCACGACGTCGACGAGGTGCTCCAGGGTGCGGGGGCCGGCGATCGAGCCCTCCTTGGTGACGTGGCCGACCAGCACGGTGGACATGCCGCGCTCCTTGGCCAGCCGCACCAGGTTTCCCGCGACCTCCCTGACCTGGGTCACCCCGCCGGGCACGCCGGTCGCCTGCATGGAGCCGATCGTCTGCACGGAGTCGACGATGAGCAGGTCGGGCTGGACCTTCTCGACGTGCGAGACCAGCGCGCTCAGGTCGGTCTCGGCCGCCAGGTAGAGGCGGTCCTGGATCGCGCCGATCCGGTCGGCCCTGATCCGCACCTGGGCGGCCGACTCCTCACCGGTGATGTAGAGGACCGTCTGCTGGCGGGCGATCTTGGCCGCGGCCTCCAGCAGCAGGGTGGACTTGCCGATGCCGGGCTCCCCGGCCAGCAGCACCACCGCCCCGGGGACCAGGCCGCCGCCCAGGACCCGGTCGAGCTCGGGCACGCCGGTGGGACGCGCGTGCGCCACCTCGGCCTTGACCTGGCCGATCGGCACGGCCGGGGCCGACACCGCCCCGGCGGAGGCCACCCGCACTCCCGCGCGGGCCGTCTCCTCCTCGACCGTGCCCCAGGCCTGGCACTCGCCGCAGCGCCCCACCCATTTGGCCGTCTGCCACCCGCATTCGGCACAGCGGTAGCCGCCAGCCTTTTTCACCATGGCCGCACGTTACCCGTCCGCACCGACAACTTTCACCCGGCACGGCCGGGCCGTGCCGGGGGAGAGCCGCCGCGCGCCGGGCCCGCCGGGGCCCGGTTCGCGGGCGTGTCAGATGTGGCCCTCCAGGTCGGCCAGCAGCAGGCGCTTGGGCTTGGCGCCCTTGATCTGCTGCACGACCTCGCCGTCCTTGTAGAGGTTGAGCGTGGGCAGCCCGAGGACGCCGTACCTGGCGGAGATCTCGGGGTAGTCGTCGGCGTTGAGCTTGGCGATCGTGAGGCGGTCGCCGTACTCGGCCTCGATCTCGGTGAGGACCGGGGCGATCATCTTGCACGGCCCGCACCACTCGGCCCAGAAGTCGACCAGGACGGGCTTGTCGCTCCGCAGCACCTGCTCGTCGAAGTTCTCGGCGGTCAATGTGATCATGTTTCTCCTGCTTTCCTCAGTACGCAGCCCGGGCAGGCCGTGGTGAACTGTGCCGCCACCTCGGCCCTGCGGGCGAGCAGCGTGCGGATCTCGTCGTCGATCTCGGCGAGCTTGCGCCGGTAGACGGCCACCGACTCCGGGCACGACCCCCCGGAGTCGTGCCCGGCCCGCAGGCAGGCCACGAACGGGCGGGCGTCGTCCAGGGTGAAGCCGACCGCGAGCAGCGACCGGATCTCCGAGACGAGCCGCAGGTCCGCCTCCCCGTACTCGCGGTAGCCGTTGGCCGAGCGGCGGGCCGAGATCAGGCCCTGCTGCTCGTAGTACCGCAGCGCCCGGGGACTGACCCCCGCGCGCCGTGCCAGCTCGCCGATCCGCATCCGTCCCTCCCGATGGGACGACGATAAACCGTGACACCAGCGTCAAGGTCAAGCCGCCACGCGTTGTTCCCGGACGGTTCCCGGACGGTTCCCGCACGCCCCGCGGGGAGGTTCCCGGATCGCCTCAGGAGGGCGACGGGATCCGCGGGGAACGGCTCAGAACAGCTTCCAGCGCAGCACGTTGGGGTAGGCGATCTCCAGGCCGTCGGTCTCCGCGATGGCCTGCTCGGCGACCGCGGGGGTGAACTCGATGCGGAGCACCGCCTCCAGGTCGGCGCGGCGCTCGAAGCGCATGTTCAGGTCCAGCTCGGCGGCCTGCCAGCCCTGGCGGCTCCAGAACTCCTCGACGGACCTGGCCGAGTAGGAGGGGATCGACCGCGAGAACCAGCGGCCGAAGGCGCCGCGACCGGCGTCGACGTCGATGACGAAGGCCGCGCCGCCGCGCCGCAGCACCCGGGAGAGCTCGGCCAGGCCGGGCTCGCAGCCGGGTCCGAAGAAGTAGGCCCAGCGGGCGACGGCCACGTCCACGCTCGCGTCCGGCAGCGGGAGCGCCTGGGCGGTGCCCACGCGGACCTCCACGTTCGGCAGCGAGCGGCACCGGCGGCCGGCCAGACCTACCAGGTCCTCGTGCGGTTCGACGCCGACGACCCGGGCGGCGGTGGCGGCCAGGGAGGGCAGGTGGTAGCCGGTGCCGCAGCCGATGTCCAGGACCGTCGCCCCGCGCCAGGGCCGGATGGCCGCCATCGCGGCCTCGGCACGGCCCTCGGGGTCCACCGCCCGGTTCTCCAGCTCGTAGGTCCGGGGCGTGTTCCAGATGTTGGGGCTGGGGATGGCGCCCTTGGCGTACCTCGGCATGCCCTCACCGTAACGGTGTGATCCCGGACGCGTCGGGCGGCGGCGTACAGCACCGCTCTCCGGACCCGCTTAGGCTGGCAAAGGTGAGCGACATGAGCGAGCGGGCCGGTCGGCCCAGCGGTGTTCGCGAGCGTGTGCTCCGAGCCGGAGACGAGGAAGCGGTATGAGCGTCCGTGTATCCAGTGCGAAGATCGCGCTGTCCACCGCGTCGGTGTACCCCGAACGTACCCCCGACGCCTTCGAGCTGGCCGCGCGCCTGGGGTACGACGGTGTGGAGATCATGGTGGGCGCCGACCCCGTGAGCCAGGACGTCGACGTCCTGGAGCGGCTGTCGGACCACTACCAGATGCCGATCCTGGCCATCCACGCGCCGTGCCTGCTGGTGACGCAGCGGGTCTGGGGCAAGGACCCCTGGGCCAAGCTGGAGCGCGCCCAGCGTGCGGCCGAGCGGGTCGGCGCCCGCACGGTCGTGGTGCATCCGCCGTTCCGCTGGCAGCGGGACTACGCCAGGGACTTCGAGATCGGCCTGGCCAGGATGCGCGAGGAGACCGACGTGGTGTTCGCGGTGGAGAACATGTTCCCCCTCAAGGCCAGGGGCAACGAGGTCGTCCCCTACTCCCCCGACTGGAACCCGGTCGACCACGACTTCCCCCAGGTCACGCTGGACCTCTCGCACACGGCGGTGTCCGGGTCCGACGCCCTGGAGATGTTCACCAAGCTCGGCGACCGGCTCGCCCACCTGCACCTGGCCGACGGCGTGGGCGTGCCGAACAAGGACGAGCACCTGGTTCCGGGGCGGGGCACCCAGCCGTGCGCGCCGATCCTGGAGCGGATGGCGGGCAACGGCTACTCCGGGCTGGTGGTGCTGGAGATCAACACGCGCAAGGCGGCCAGCCGCAGCGAGCGGATCGACGACCTCGCCGAGGCGCTGGCCTTCGCCCGGCTGCACCTGGCCGCCTCCACCAGCGCATGAGCGAGCCCGTCGTGAGCGAGCCCGCCGCGTCCGGCGCGCCGGAAGCGGCGGACGCACTCGGCGGGAACGGGGAGTCCGGCGGGAACGGCGGGAACGGCGGGAACGCGGCGAGGA
The DNA here is from genome assembly GCF_044456585.1 of Streptosporangium sp. NPDC050855. NCBI lineage: Bacteria > Bacillati > Actinomycetota > Actinomycetes > Streptosporangiales > Streptosporangiaceae > Streptosporangium > Streptosporangium sp. NPDC050855. The sequence continues at coordinate 245,971 of NZ_JBITFY010000008.1, read as the reverse complement.
GGAGGCCGGGGCGCAGGCCGGGGTCGGCCGACACGCGGGGGCAGATCCTGGCGGCGGCACGCGAGATCTTCGCGGAGAAGGGGTTCGACAAGGCGACCGTGCGGGGCATCGCCCGCCAGGCCGGGGTGGACCCGGCGCTGGTCCACCACTACTTCGCCGGCAAGGAGGGCATCTTCGTCGCGGCGATGGAGCTGCCGATCAACCCGGAGAACGTCGTCGCGGCGATCCTGGCGGGTCCGCGCGACGAGGTCGGCGAGCGGCTGACCAGGCTCATCCTGACGATCACCTCGGACGCCGCGGCCCGCCAGCCGCTGCTGGCGCTGGTGCGGACCGCGATGACCAACGACCAGATGGTCGTCATGATCCGCGAGTTCATGACGCGGGCGCTGCTGCACCGGGTCGCGGAGCTGCTCCAGATCCCGCCGCTGCGGATGGAGGCGGCCTTCGCCCAGCTGTTCGGCGTGGTGCTGGTGCGCTACGTCCTCAAGCTGGAGCCGCTGGCCTCCACCGACGTCGAGGACCTGGTGGAGCTGCTCGCGCCCACGATCCAGCGTTACCTCGACCCGGCGCGGCCGTAGTGATCACTTCGGTACCGTCCGGAGGCGTACAGAGCATTGTTCTGGGCATTGGGTCGGCCATAGGGTGACCACGGTCGGCCCGGGTGCTGCGCGCGGGTAAGTTACCCGTGGGTAGGATTCGTGGGGACCCGTCGTCATCATGGGTGACCGGCGGTCGTACGCTGGCAGCCAACGCCGTCTGTGGGAGGACCCGTGCTCTGGGTAGCGATCATCGGGCTGGTCATGACAGCCGTCGCGGTCGCGCTTGCCGCGCGCCGCGTGTTGTTCCTGTACCGGCTCGCCACCGTCGGGCCACCCGCGCCCGAACGCGTCGAGTACGCCAGGAACCACCTCGGGGAGGAGATCAAGGCCCAGCTCGTCGAGGTCTTCGGCCAGCGCAAGCTGCTGAAGTGGACGGCGCCCGGCGCCGCGCACTTCTTCGTGATGTGGGCGTTCTTCATCCTGGCGACCGTCTACCTGGAGGCCTACGGCGCGCTGATCCAGGGCGCGATCACCGGCACCCCGGACTTCCACATCCCGCTGGTGGGGACGTGGCCGGTGCTGGGCTTCCTGCAGGACTTCATCGCGGTCGCGGCCCTGTGCGGCCTGATCGCCTTCGCGGTCATCAGGATCAGGAACTCGCCCAAGAGGCTGGGCCGCAGGTCGCGCTTCTCCGGCTCGCACCTGGGCGGTGCCTGGCTCGTCCTGTTCATGATCTTCAACGTGATCTGGACGATGTTCCTCTTCCGCGGCGCCGCGGCCAACACCGGCAACCTCCCCTACGCCTCGGGGGCGTTCGCCTCCGAGGCGACGGCCGCCCTGCTGCGGCCGCTGGGCGCCTCGGCCAACGAGACGATCGAGCACGTCGGCCTGCTGCTGCACATCGGCGTGATGCTGGTCTTCCTGGTCATCGTGGTGAACTCCAAGCACCTGCACATCTTCACCGCGCCGCTGAACGTGGCCTTCTCCCGGCGCCCGAACGGCAACGGCCCGGCCCAGCCGCTGCGGATCGACGGCAAGGTCGTGGACTTCGAGGACGAGGAGCTCGACGGTGACCGGCTCGGCCGGGGCAAGATCGAGGACACCCCGTGGAAGGGCTTCCTCGACTTCTACACCTGCACCGAGTGCGGCCGCTGCCAGGACCAGTGCCCGGCCTGGAACACCGACAAGCCGCTCTCGCCGAAGATGCTCATCCTCCAGCAGCGCGACCACGCCTTCAAGGTCGCGCCGTACCTGTCGGCCACCCAGGAGCAGCGCGCCGACCTGCACGAGGACGTGCTGGCCCTGCTGGACAAGCCGCTGGTCGGCGAGGACGGCGTCATCCACCCCGACGTGCTGTGGTCCTGCACCAACTGCGGAGCCTGCGTCGAGCAGTGCCCGGTCGACATCGAGCACATCGACCACATCCTGGACATGCGCCGCTACCAGGCGATGGTGGAGTCGAACTTCCCCTCCGAGGCCGGCGTCATGGTCAGGAACCTGGAGAACAAGGGCAACCCCTGGGGGATGGCCGAGACCAAGCGGGCCGACTGGATCGAGGAGCTCGCCGGGCGCGAGGTCGATCCCATCGAGGTCACCCTGGTCGACGAGAAGCTGGACGAGGACGTCGAGTACCTGTTCTGGGTCGGCTGCGCCGGTGCCCTGGAGGACCGGGCCAAGAAGACCACCAAGGCGGTCGCGGAGCTGCTGCACGTCGCCGGGGTGAGGTTCGCGGTGCTCGGCCCGATGGAGGCCTGCAGCGGGGACCCTGCCCGGCGCCTGGGCATGGAGTACCTGTTCGACATGCTGGCCAAGCAGAACATCGAGACGCTGAACGAGGTGGGGGCCAAGAAGATCGTCGCGACCTGCCCGCACTGCTTCAACACCCTGGCCAACGAGTACCCGCAGCTCGGCGGGACCTACGAGGTCGTGCACCACACCCAGCTGCTGGCGAGGCTGGTGGACGAGGGCAGGCTGGTGCCGGTCACCCCGATCGAGGAGAAGATCACCTACCACGACCCGTGCTTCCTGGGCCGCCACAACAAGGTGTACTCCCAGCCGCGCGACATCATGGCCAAGGTGCCCGGGGTGCGGACCCAGGAGATGCACCGCCACAAGGACCGGGGTTTCTGCTGCGGCGCGGGCGGCGCGCGGATGTGGATGGAGGAGCGGCTGGGCAAGCGCATCAACACCGAGCGGGTGGACGAGGCGCTGACCACCGAGCCCGACACGATCTCCACGGCGTGCCCGTTCTGCCTGGTGATGCTCGGCGACTCGATCAACGAGAAGAAGAACACCGGCGAGGCCAAGGAGACGCTGGAGGTCGTCGACGTCTCCCAGCTGCTGATCAAGTCGATCAAGGGCCAGCCCGTCGAGGCGTCCTGACCGTCCCTGTGATGTCAGATACGAGCCATTTCAACGGTTCGTATCTGACATTTGGTCAAGTGTCCTGGAAAAGAGGGGAAGGTCCAAAAACCTTTCTCCACATAACGGGAAAATCACGGTAGCCTCAACGTCGCGTGGCTCATTCAACGGGGAGGGGGCTCGACGATGCCCGTCGTCGTCAGCGATGCCGAGGTTACCCTGGCCGACGTTCTCTCACTTCGGCTGGCCGTCGACGAACCGCTGGCCGAAGGCGCCGAGCTGGTCCTGCGCAACCGGGCCACCCTGGCCGAGAGCCGGGTGCCGCTGGGCGGACCGGGGGCCGAGGTGCGCGACGCCGCGCTCGCGGTCTCGCTCGCGCCGCTGGACCTCGGCCCCGGCCGCTGGGACACCTATCTGCAGCAGGGCTCCTCGCGCACCCGCCTGCGCAGCGTCGACCCCGGTTTCTCCCTCGACCACCTGGAGGCGTACGCGCTGAGCCGGCGCACGCTGGCCTACCGCGCGTACCGGACCCGTAACGGTTTCCTGGCGCTGAAGATCGACGACGCCCGGCCGACGGCCGAGGTCAGGTCGGTCTGGTTCCGGGAGGGCCGCTTCGAGGTGACCGGGCTGCTGGCCTTCACCGGGCTGGAGGACGACGAGTCCCGGCACGACGCCCGGCTCACCCTGCACCGCAGCCGGCCCGACGCCGAGCTGACGTCGGTTGCAACGGTCCAGGGGGTCCGCTTCCACGCCGCGCTCTCGCTCTGCGACGTGATCGCCGCCGCACCCGGCCAGACCGGCACCTGGGAGCCCTCCCTGCGGGTGCGCGGCGTCTCCACCCCGCTCCGGCTGGGTTCCCGGCTGGACGACGTCGACGGCAAACGCCGGCGGCTGCACTACCCGGCGGCGCAGATCGACGGGGTGCCGATCCGTCCCTGCTACACCGCCGACGACGAACTGCGGATCGAGGTCGGCGGGTGAGGATCTGCCTGCTCGTCCCCTCCGCGTACGGGATGCGCGGTGACGTCCGCTCGATCGTCAACCTCGCGGGGGAGCTGGCAGAACGTCACGACGTGGAGATCATCAGCGTCCGCCGCCACCGGGAGAGGCCGTTCTTCCCGGTGGCGTCCGGCGTCGAGCTGTCCTGGGTGGTCGACGGCAGGCCCGGGGTGAGGCATCTGCTCCCGGGGGGCCGGATGCGCGCCGAGGTCGCCCTGTGGCGACGACTGCGGGGCCTGAGGGCCGACGTGATCGTCAGCACCCGTCCCGGGCTGAGCGTCCAGGTCGCCCGGCACGCGCCGCGCTCCCTGCTGCGCGTCGCCCGTGAGTGGGGACGTCCACCCGTACCCGGTCCGATCAAGAGGTTCTACCCGCGCCTGGACGCGGTGGTGACCTCCACGGAGACGGCCAGGCAGGAGTGGGACGGGCTGCTGGCCGGGACCGTCCCGGTCACCGCGATCCCGGACGCGCTGCCCGCGGGGCCGTGGCCGCGCTCGCGGATGGACAACCGCATCGTCGCCGCGGGCGGGCGCCTGGTCCCGGTCAAGGCCCACGACCGGCTGATCCGGGCGTTCGCCGCCGTCGCCGGCAAGCGCCCCGACTGGCGGCTGCGCCTGTACGGCGGAGGGCCCGAGGAGAAGCGGCTGCGCGCCCTGGTCGGGGACCTGGACCTGCACAACCACGTGTACTTCATGGGCACGACCTCCGACCTGACCGGTGAGTTCGCCAAGGCCTCGATCGTGGCGACCACCTCCAGGACCGAGGTGCTCGGCATGACCGTGATCGAGGCGATGGCCAGCGGGGTGCCGGTGATCGCGTTCGACAGCCCGCGCGGGCCGGGGGAGTTCGTGACCGACGGCCGCAGCGGCGTGCTGGTCGCCGAGGGGGAGGGTGAGATCGAGGCGTACGCCTCGGCGCTGCTGACCCTCATCGACGACGAGCGGCGGCGCAGGACGCTCTCCGCGGGCGCCCTGGAGGCCGCGACGACGTACGGGGCGCCCTCGGTGGCGGAGCGGTGGGAGAAACTGTTCGCGGCCACTTCCCGCCCCGCCTGACGCGGGTACCGTTGGGACATGCATGGGTACAGCGGTGACAAGCAGGCGTACCTGACCCGCCTGCGGCGTATCGAGGGGCAGATCAGGGGCCTTCAGCGGATGGTCGAGGAGGACGCCTACTGCATCGACGTGCTGACCCAGGTCTCGGCCGCCACCCGGGCGCTCCAGGCGGTGGCGCTCGGACTCCTGGAGGACCACATCGGGCACTGCGTCACCGGAGCGATCGAGGCGGGAGGGCCGGAGGCCCAGGAGAAGGTGAAGGAGGCCTCGGCCGCGATCGCCCGGCTCGTCCGTTCGTGACTAGTCACAGGACTATCTTTTCCGACCGCGTCCCGGACCCCGTTGAAGGGTCCGGGACCAGGTCTCGGAAACCGTTCCTGCCGTGGCCTCAGCAGACAGCCGAGGCGCTCAACCCGAGCGCGTTGTCGAGCTCCACCAAGGTGAGGGGCCGTTCGCTGATCGCGACGGCGGACAGCACCTCGGCATAGAGCGCGATCTCGTCCAACGCGACACGGTCGTGGACCCTAGAGTCCAGGTCGTCGTGCCCCACCGCGTCGTCCTTCCTTCCGCAGCCCACACCCACTTCGAGGTTACGGCGGGCGGTCATCGGTGCCCATGGCCCATCGGGACCATTCCTCGCCCCGCCCGATGCGTCCTCAAGGAGGATCATTTCCCGATTACGAGATCACAATTCAGCCAATTGTCTGATGCATACGGGGCGAGAAGGATATAGGGGCAGTAAGGATAAAATAACTATATTTGTGGTTTAAGCCTACGGGCGCGTGTCAGAAGTGACGGGGATGGGTTCCCGAGGCTCCCGGGACGGGGTCGTCCCGCTCGTGCGTCAGCCGGTGCACCACGGCCGAGGCCGTCGCGAACCCGCGCTCCGGTACCTGGGTGCCGGTGAGACGGCACCAGGCGAGCCCGGTGGCGTAGGCGGCGCCGAGCAGGGCCGCGGCGGTGGACCGGTCCGGCGGGTGCAGCGCCGACGGCAGCTCCCCCGAGCGCGGCCAGCACCCCCGCAGCGGATGTGAGGCGTCGGTGAGCACCACGTGCAGGATGTGCCGCAGCTCCGGGTCCAGCCACGGGTAGAGCCCGTCGGCCGCCCGTGGGGCACAGGCCGCCAGGTCCGCGGCGAGCAGCGAGGCGGCCACCGCCCGGGGATCGGCCCCCATCGGCGCGACGAAGCCCAGCGTCCCGACCAGGTCGTAGATCATGTGCTGGAGGTGCTCGCCGGGGAGGGCGTCGGGCAGCGTCACATGGGACGGGCAGCGCGCCAGCCACGCGTCCCGCACCGCCTCGTCGCCGTGGTGGGCCAGGACGGGGTCCTGGCAGGCCCGCCGGAGCAGCGGCTGGAGCATGCACAGCAGGGCGTCCGCCCGCGGGCCGAACCGCCGGTCGCCACGGACGGAGGCCGCGGTGTCGGCCATCAGCGCGACCAGCCGCAGGCCCGCCTCGGGATGGGCGGCCCTGACCCGCTCGCCGTAGAGCGCGACCAGATCGTCCAGCGGGGTCGGCGGCAGCCAGCGGACCCACTCGTCGCCCGGGAGCGGGCGGGCCAGGAACTCCCCGAACATCGACAGCAGCACCTCGTTGCCGTCGAAGGCCGGGGCGTAGGCGCACCACATGAGCGTGCCCCAGATCGCCGCGACGGGACTGGCCACCTCCGGCGCGAACAGCCCGGTGAACGGCACGGTGAGCGGGAAGTCCTCCCGGCGCCTGCCGCGCTGGGCGATCACCAGCTCGCGGACCCGCTCGGTGATCTCGTACGGCACGTCGGGGCCGACGAAGCCCTGGACCGACCCGCGGTCCACGGTGAAGTCGAGGCCGGTGGGGATCAGGTGCGGCAGGATCGCCGAGGAGGACCGCGACCGGTGCGCCGCCGCGCGGAAGCCCCGGTCGGCCGGGGGCGCGGTCAGGTACCAGCGGCCGTCGACGGGGTCCTGGCGGTACCAGCGGGCGTGCGCGCCGAACAGCCAGCGTCCGCCGTCGGGGGTGGACAGCGTGCGCTCCGCCAGGGCCTGGGCGCGCGCGAACGGCGGCAGCCCGGCCCACCGGGGATCGGTCACCATGATCCGCACGTCGTTCTCCACGGCGTCGAACCCGTCCCACTGCCACATGCCGGTCATGGGCGTTCCGGGGCGGGCCCCGGCCTCGGCCGCGGGCGGGACGCCCCTGCCTCCCTTCGGTCAGGTGGTCTGCGGTCCCGCGATCCCCCGAGCGGGCCTGCACCGATCGTACGACCCGGCCCGGCCGCCGGACGGAACCGCCCGAGAGGGGGGGCGGAGCCAGGCCGGTGAGGGGCGGGCGGGGTCAGGCCTGAGGCAGGGGGACGGCGGCCCGGTGGCGGGCGGCCTTGTCGACGTAGCGGGCCGCCGTCTCGGCGAACAGGGCGCGGTCGTCGTCGGTGAGGTCGCGGACGACCCTCGCCGGCACGCCCGCGACCAGCACCCCCGCCGCGATCCGCTTGCCGGGCGGGACCACGGTGCCCGCCGCGACCAGCGTCCCCGCGCCGATCCTGGCGCCGCCCAGCACGATCGCGCCGATGCCCACGAGGGCGCCGGTCTCCACGTACGCCCCGTGCACCATGGCCCTGTGCCCCAGGCTCACCCGGGGCTCCAGCACCGCGGGCTCGCCCGGGTCGGAGTGCAGGCAGCACAGGTCCTGGACGTTGCACTCCTCGCCGACCTCGACGTCCTCGTCCTCGCCGCGGAGCACCGAGCCGTACCAGACGCTGGCGGCCCGGCCGAGCCGGACCCTGCCGACGACCACCGCCCCGGGGGCGACGTAGGCGTCCGGGTGGATCAGCGGGGCGGCGTCGTCGCCGAGCGCGGCGACGTAGGGCGCAGAGGTCATGGGAGCGATGGTACGGGGGGAGGGATTTGTCCGGTGTTTCGGCGGACAGCGGAGCGTTCAGGTTGCGGACGAGGGCGTTAAGCAGGAAAGTCGTGTCCTGACGTCTCCTTTTCCGCCACACGATCTCCACGGGCAGTGCCATGACAAATCAGCACGAGAGCTTTCCCGACCTGATGCATGAGGACTCGTTCGAGGTCGTCATGCGCGGTTACAGCCGTCGCCAGGTCCACGACTACATGGACCGGCACCGCCACCAGATCCGCGAGCTCGAGCAGCGGCTCGCGCACGCCGCCGAGCAGGTCGAGCAGAGCCGGATGGAGCTGGCCGAGGCCCGCCGGAGGATCTCGGACGCCCCGCAGGGCTACGACGAGCTCGGCGAGCGGCTCAGCCAGATCCTGAAGCTGGGCGAGGAGGAGGCCGCCTCCAAGAAACAGGTCGCCGAGGCGGAGGCCGCCCGGGTCAGGGAGGAGGCCGCCACCGAGTCCGAGCGGCTGCTCACCTCCGCGCAGGAGCGGGCCGAGGGCATCCTGAACGCCGCCCAGCAGGAGGCCGAGCGCCGGGTGGCCGAGGCCACCGCCGCGGCCGAGCAGATGCTCTCCCAGGCCGGGAGCGACGCCGAGGAGACGCTGAACGCGGCCCGTGCCGAGGCCGAGGAGACGCTGCGCGGCGCCCGCGACGAGGCCGAGCGGATGGTCACCTCGGCCAGGAGCGAGGCCGAGCGGACGGTGGAGGGCGCCCGCGCCGAGGCCGAGTCCACGCTGGCCGCCGCGCACGCCGAGGCGCGGGCGGCCGTGCTGGCCGCCGACACCGAGGCGCAGTCCACGCTCTCGGCGGCCCAGCGGCGCGCCGCCGTGCTGGACGAGACCACCGGCCGCCGGGTGGTGTACCTCACCGACACCCACCACGAGGTCATGCGCCGCCTGCACGAGATGGGCGCCGTCCTGGGCGACCTGCTGCACCGCGAGGGCAGCGCCGGGCCGCTGATCGACGAGGACGCCGTGCTGCCCCCGGCCCGGGTCCAGCCCGCGCTGGCCGCTCCCGCCGCCCCGGCCGTCCCCGGTGACCAGGGCGACCAGGGCGACAGGGAGGGGACGGACGGCACCTTCGACGGCTCCGGCCGGGCCTTTGGTGAGGCCCCTGGCGAGCCCTCCGCGGACGTGGCGGCCGCGACCTCCGCCGGTCGGGTCGCCGGAGCCTCCGGCGCGGCCTCTGGTGAGCCCTCCGCGGAGACCCCGGGCGGGACCGGGGCCGACGACGGGACGGCGACCGGGCCCGGCGGCGCGGGGAAGCCGGCCGGGGACGCCGGACCCGGCGGTGACGGGCCGGGTGACGAGGGTCCCGGGAGCGCCGGGCCGGGGCGCGGGTCCGGACGGACCGGCTCCGATCACGAGGCAGGGGACGGCTCCGCCCGGACGGCCGGGAACGGCCCCGGGAACGCGGCCGGGGACGGCGACCCGGCCGACGCCTCGCCTGACTACGAGTCCGTCCGCGTGATCGTGGACGACGACCTCCCCGCCAGGGACGCGGCCCCCACCGGGGATGAGCGTTCCGGTGAGCGGCACGCCGACCCGTACGCCGACAAGGGGGCCGACGCCGCCACCGGTCCGGAAGCCGGGACGCGGACCGGGACGGAGGCCGAGACGCAGAACGAGACGCAGAACGGGACACAGAACGAGACGCAGGCCGGGACCGGGACGGGGACGGGGACCGACGGCGACGCGGGTCCTGACGCCGGCGCCGACACGGTGATCGCTCCCGCGCCCGGACGCAGGAACCAGCGGTACGCGAACCCGCGCAGGTAGCGGCTCGTCCGGAAGGGGGCCGCGGCGGGTGACCGCCGGGTCCCCGGGACGTCGAGGCGTCGGATCACCGGGTCACCGGGTCACTGAGCGGAAGCCCCCGCCCCCGATCGGGTCGGGGGCTTCCGCGATTTGGGGCCCGGCGCCGGGACCGCATCGGATCCGCTCATCCCGGCACCGGGCGGTCTTCAGGTCTCCGTCACCGGCCCTGTTCCGCCGGAACGTTCCCGTTGTTCGAGGAGCTGCTCGCGCAGCCCTTCCGGATCGTCCGCGTCGATGGTCATCGCGCAGCCGATGTCACGCTGGGCGGAGGTCAGCGGGTGGTGGCGGGTCGCCCACCACCTGCCCGCGTCGCTCCGCCAGATCGTCCAGTCGGGAAACTCCCGGGCGATCTCCGCGAGATGTCGGTCGAAAGACATCCGTGCACCTTCCCCGCGCCCAGGTTCGCCCGTTCGACGTTCCACCTTCGACGGTGAGGCAGTTCTCTAGAGAAATCAATGATCGCGGGGGACAGGTCAACCTATCGGTTGACGGACGGTCTTGATCTATGCGTCGAAGTCGTACTGAAGTACGTAAGAAGCGGCGTCCAGCACCATCTCGTTCACCTCGACCGCCGTGCCCTCGGCCGTGTAGGCGACCCGGGCGATGGCGATGACCGGGGTGCCCGCGGGCAGGTCGAGCAGGACGGTTTCGTGCGGATGGGGCATCCGTGCACGGATCTCCTCGGTGAAGTGCGCCGGAAGGTGTCCGAGCTCGCCCAGGCGCGCGTAGACGCCCCCCGCTCCGGTGTCCGGCCGGGTGATGGCGCTCCCCTCGACCAGTCCGGCGGGAAAGTGGGAGACCGAGATCTGCACCGGCCGCCCGTCCACCGAGTAGCGGCGCCTGCGGACCCACACCTCGGGACCGCCCAGGACCCGGGCCACGGCCTCCTCGGCCGTCTCCCTGTCGATCTCCACCTCGTCCACCGTGTAGGGGCGGCCCCTGGTGTCGGAGTCCCAGATGGCCTCACCGCGCCCCCAGCCGTCCCGGGAGAGCCGCCGGGAGCCGTGCCGCCTGATGGGGCGGAACTGCCTGACGTACACCCCCGACCCGCGTTTGGGGACGGCCAGTCCTTCGTTGATCAGTACGGAAAGAGCCTGTCTGGCGGTCGCACGGGCTATGCCGTGCGTGGCCATCAGGGCGTTCTCGCCCGGAAGCCGATCCCCGTCTCGGAGATCACCGGACAGGATCGCTTGGCGAAGCCCGTCGGCGATGCGCCGATAGATCGGGGGCTCGGGAGGTACCGGGGACTGCTGCACGTTCGATCACCCTCTGTCACCAACCGGGTTTGGCGTCTCCAGAGAACTTGCCCCGCCTTGTCCACGATCGCACAGATACAGAGGTTGGTAACGTGCTTCTTTTGGGAGAATCGTGCCCCTGTGGCGATCTCCACGGGTTTTCCCGGACCGTTACCGTGGAACGGTCCCGGCCGGTATCCGCACCGCCCACCATCGTCGCGTGACGAGGGCGCCCACGACGGCCCCCGCCGTGTTGACGATCACGTCGTCGACGGAGCTGACCCGCCCCAGGCTCAGGACGTACTGGAGCGTCTCCACGGTGAGGGACGCGGTCGCCGCCACCGCCGCAACGGCCCCGACCCCGGCGGGTGAGGCGAACCGCGCCGAGCGGACCGGGAGCATGGCGCCGAGCGCGGCGAGGACCAGAAGGTTGCCTCCGACCTGCACCGACGCCGTCTGTGGCGGCCCGTCGAGGACCGTCCGCAGGTCCGCGAAGGGGATCGGGCTGACACCGCCGGGACCCGGGGCGGGGGTGAGGATCATCCAGATCCAGGGGGCGGTCCCGGCCGTCGCGACCACGTCGGCCAGGGCGGTGCGGACGGGGTGGGGGTGACCCGCGCGGGCGCGGCGGAGCGCGAGAAGGCGGACGGCCACGACGGCCACCGGGACCGCGAGGAGGGTCGCCACGACGACGTCTCCCCACATCTGCCACGTCTGGTACATGAGGCGATGATGCCGGTCCGCGGGACGGTCCGGCGAACGGCGGGGGTACGGGAAGGTGACCTTCCGGCAAGGGCCCGCGGTGGCCTCCCGGGGGCTCCCGAGGGCTTCCGGTGGCCTTCCGGGGGCTTCCGGGGGCCTTGGGAGGACCTTCCGCCGGCTCCGGGAGCCCTCGAAGGTCGTTCGGGGCTCCCGGAGCCGACGGCCGTCTTCTCCGGCGGCCTTTACCGGGCCGCCTTCCCCAGGGCCGCTTTCCCCCAGCCGGCGCAGGGCCGAACGGGTGACCCAGGGCCGGGCGGTGCTTCAGGGCCGGGCGGGTGCCTCAGGGTCGGGCGGTGTTTCAAAGCCGGCGGGTGCCTCAGGGCCGGGCGGGGCGACCCAGGGCGGGCTGTGGCCTCAGGGCCGGGCGTCCGGCTCCGGGGTGGACGTCCACGATGAGTCCGGGTTCAGGTGGCGGCCGAGGAAGGCCACGGTCCGCGCCCAGGCGGCCTCCGCCGCCACGGGGTCGTGGAACCGCGGGGCCTCGTGGTTGTGGAAGGCGTGACCGGCCTGCTCGGCGACGTACATCTCGACGTTCGGCCGCCCGGCCGCGGCCTCCTCCACCGCGGCGACCTGCTCACGCGGGATGAAGGGGTCCGAACCGCCGAAGACGAGCAGGAGCGGACCGGTGATCTTCTCCATCATGCCCGTGGCCTCCGGCACGGCGGAGCCGTAGAACGACACGACCGTGCCCACCTCCATCGTGGCCGCGAGGAGGTAGCCGATCGAACCGCCCAGGCAGAACCCGACCACCGCCGACCCTTCGGCGGCCTCGGGCAGCTTCCGCAGGTGCGCCAGGGCCATCGCCGCGTCGGCCACCCCCTGGGGCATGTCGAACGCGCCGCCCATCTCCATCGACCTGGCCGTGCCGGCCTCGTCGTGCTCGGCGACCCAGTTGGGCCGCATCCGCCAGAACATGTCGGGGGCGCCGACGACGTACCCGAGCGCCGCCAGGTTCTCGGCGACCTTCCTGATGTACGGCCCGACCCCGAAGATCTCCTGGACCAGCAGGACGACCGGTCCCCGGCCGCTCGGGGGCAGCCAGAGATGCAGATCGAACGAGCCGTCGGTGACGGTGACCGTCTCGGTGCGAGCTTCCACGAGAATCCTCCTGGCGGGTCCGGAATCGTCAACGAGCAGTGAATCGCATACCCGCCGGGCGCGGACAGATGTGGGGCCCCGCCACGCGAGCCCGCGGGCCGTCAGATGGTCCTGGCCAGGGCGCGGGAGATGCCCAGGGCGGCGGCCTTGACCGCGGGGGCCAGCCGGGCCGGGTGGAAGCGGGCCAGCGGGACCGAGACCGAGAGCGCGGCCACGGCCACGCCGTCGCCGAACACCGGGGCCGCGATGCAGGCGCCGCCCGCCTGGGCCTCCTCGCGCTCGTACGCCAGTCCCGAGGCCTGGACCTGGCCGAGGGCCTCCTCCAGCCGCCGCGGGTCGACGATCGAGTGCGGGGTGAGCCGGCGCAGCGGACGGCCGAGGACCTCCTCGATCAGCTCGGGACCGGAGTAGGCCAGCAGGACCTTGCCGATGCCGGTGCAGGTCAGCGGGAGACGACCGCCGACGCGGGACGGCAGCGCGAACGCCTCCTGGCCCTGGATCTTCTCGACGTAGACCACGTCCAGGCCGTCGCGCACCCCCAGGTGGACGGTCTCGTGGGTGGCCTCGTACAGATCGTGCATGAAGGGCAGGGCCGCGTGTCTCAGGTCGCGTTCCCCGGGCACGATGCTTCCGAGCTCGAAGAGCCGGCGGCCGAGGTAGTAGCCGTCCGGGCGGCGGGTGATCGCACCGATCTCGGTCAGCTCGGTGAGGAGCCGGAAGGCGGTGGTCTTGGGCAGGTGGCAGCGCTCGGTGACGTCGCTCAGCCGCAGGGGTCCTCCCGTGGGGCGGAACGCGTCGAGGACGAGCCATGACTTCTCCAGCATGGAGAGCCGGTCGGGGTTCCGTCTCACGGAACGCATTGTTGCCTATGTGCGGCCTTCCGCTCTATACCCGTACGTAGTGACCTCATGAAAACGCGATCCCCAGGGAGCAGCCGTGTCCGACCAGGTCGACCACTTCATCGGTGGGGTGCCGGTCGCCGAGGGAGCGACGTTCACCGTGTACGACCCGGTGACCGGGTCGGCCGTCCGGGAGGTCCGGGAGGCGGATCGGGCGGTCGTCGACCGCGCGGTGACCGCGGCCCGCGCCGCCCTGACCGGGTGGGCGGCGCTGCCGGTGGCCGGGCGCGCCGCCTGGATGCGCCGCCTCGCCGACGCGATCGAGGAGCGGTTCGAGGACCTGGTGGCCGCGGAGATCGCCGACACCGGTAAGTCGGTCGCCCAGGCCCGCACCCTGGACATCCCGCGCGGCGCCGCCAACTTCCGGTCGTTCGCCGAGATCGCGGCCCAGCATCCGGAGAACGCGTTCCACCTGACGGACGTGCTGAGCTACACCGTGCGCAGGCCCCTGGGGGTGGTCGCGGTGATCGTGCCGTGGAACCTGCCGTTCCTGCTGGCGACCTGGAAGCTCGGGCCGGCGCTCGTGGCGGGCAACACCGTCGTGGTCAAGCCGTCGGAGCACACCCCCGGCTCTATGGCGGTGCTCGCCGAGATCGCCGCCTCGATCGGGCTGCCGCCGGGCGTCCTCAACGTCGTGCACGGCTTCGGAGCCGGATCGGCCGGGGAGTTCCTGGTGGAGCACCCGGGTGTGGACGCGGTCACCTTCACCGGGGAGAGCCGCACCGGATCGGCGATCATGAAGGCGGTGGCGGACCGGGTCAAGCCCGTCTCGTTCGAGCTGGGCGGCAAGAACGCCGGGCTGGTCTTCGCCGACGCCGACCTGGACGCCGCGGTCGAGGGGAGCGTGCGGTCGGTCTTCACCAACGGCGGCCAGGTGTGCCTGTGCACCGAGCGGCTCTACGTGCAGCGGCCCGTCTTCGAGGAGTTCACCGAGCGGCTGGCCCGCCGGGCCGGGCGGCTGCGGTTCGGCCGCCCCACCGACCCCGACGCCACCATGATGCCGATGATCTCCGCCGAGCACCGCGACAAGGTGCTCTCCTACTACGAGCTGGCCGCGCGCGAGGGCGCCGAGATCCGCGCCGGCGGCGGGGTGCCGACGTTCGGCGACGACCGCGACGGCGGCTACTACGTCGAGCCGACCGTGCTGACCGGCCTGCCGCACGACTCCCGGGTGAACCGGGAGGAGATCTTCGGCCCGGTCTGCCACGTCGCGCCGTTCGACACCGAGGCCGAGGCCGTTGCGCTGGCCAACGACAGCGAGTACGGCCTGGCGGCGACCGTGTGGACCTCCGGCCTGAGCCGCGCCCACCGGGTCGCGCAGTCGCTGGAGGCCGGCCTGGTCTGGGTCAACACCTGGTACCTGCGCGACCTGCGCACCCCGTTCGGGGGGGTGAAGCTGTCGGGCATCGGCCGCGAGGGCGGCACGTGTTCCCTGGACTTCTACTCCGAGCCCACCACGATCACCATCAAGCTGGAGCCCGAACATGACTGAGTGGAGCGAGGCCACCGACGTGTACGCCGAGGCGGCCGACCGGCTGCTGGAGGCGGCCCGGAGCGGCAAGCCGTGCCCCCCGGTGCGCGACATGCTCCCGGCCGGGAACGCCGAGGCCGTCGGGTACGCCGTACAGGAGGTCAACACCAGGCGGGCGCTGGAGCAGGGGCGCCGCCCAGTGGGCAGGAAGATCGGCCTGACCTCGCAGGCGGTGCGGCGCCAGCTCGGCGTGGACAGCCCGGACTACGGGATGCTCTTCGCCGACATGGCCTACCTGGACGGCCTGACCGTCCCGGTCGACCGCTTCCTGCAGCCCCGGGTGGAGGCGGAGATCGCGCTGGTCCTGGGCAGGGACCTGAAGGGCGGCCCGTTCACCGTCGCGGACGTCATCCGCGCGGTCGACTTCGTGCTGCCCGCCATCGAGATCGTCGACAGCCGCATCGCGGGCTGGGACATCACGCTCGTCGACACGGTCGCCGACAACGCCTCCAGCGGCGCGTTCGTCCTCGGCAACACCCCGGTCGGCCTGCGCGACCTGGACCTGCGCCTGGCCGGGATGACCATGAGCCGGCGCGGCCAGGAGGTCTCCACCGGCGCGGGCGCCGCCTGCATGGGGCATCCGCTGAACGCCGCGGTCTGGCTGGCCGACGCGCTGGGCCGCACGGACTTCTCGCTGGGCGCCGGGGACGTCGTGCTCACCGGAGCGCTCGGCCCGGTGGTGGACGTCGAACCCGGCGACACCTTCGAGGTGCACATCGACGGCCTGGGGTCGGTAAGGACGGTCTTCTCGTGAAAGTCGCGATCATCGGTTCCGGGAACATCGGCACCGACCTGATGTTCAAGGCCCTGCTCTCGGAGAAGGTCGAGGTGGTCGCGATGGCCGGCATCGACCCGGACTCCGACGGCCTGGCCCGCGCCCGCCGCCGCGGCCTCGCCACGACCAGCGAGGGCGTCGAGGGGCTGGTGGCGCTGCCCGTCTTCGGCGAGGTGGACGTGGTCCTCGACGCGACCTCGGCCGGGGCGCACCGGCACAACGACCGGGTGCTGCGCGCGCACGGCAAGCGGGTCGTCGACCTGACCCCGGCCGCGATCGGCCCCTACGTGGTGCCCTCGGTCAACCTGGAGGCCCACCTGGCCGAGCCGAACCTCAACATGGTCACCTGCGGGGGGCAGGCCACGATCCCGATCGTGGCGGCGGTCGCCTCGCGGACGCCCGTCCGGTACGCCGAGATCGTCGCCTCGATCGCGTCCCGGTCGGCCGGTCCGGGCACCCGGGCCAACATCGACGAGTTCACCGAGACGACCGCCCGCGCGATCGAGCGGGTCGGCGGGGCCGCCAGGGGCAAGGCGATCATCGTGCTCAACCCGGCCGAGCCGCCGCTGATCATGCGTGACACGGTCTACTGCCTGGTCGGCGACTGCGACGAGGCCGCCGTGACCGGGGCGGTGCTGGACATGGTGGAACAGGTCAGGACGTACGTGCCGGGCTACCGGCTCAAGCAGGAGGTGCAGTTCGAGGAGATCGGGGCCGGGGAGCCGCTGCCCGACGGCACCCGCGACGGCGGCGTCAAGGTGACCGTCTTCCTGGAGGTGGAGGGCGCCGCCCACTACCTGCCCGCCTACGCCGGCAACCTCGACATCATGACCTCGGCCGCACTGCGCACGGCCGAACGCCTCGCCGCCCCGGCCACCGCCGCCACCGCCGCCACCGCCGCCACCGCCGCCACCGCCCCGGCCGTCACCGCCGTCGCCCCGGCCGCCGCCTCGACGCGGGGCGCGGAGGTGGGGGCATGAGGCTGTACGTGCAGGACGTGACGCTGCGGGACGGCATGCACGCCATCCGGCACCGCTACACCGTCGGCCAGGCCGCCGCCATCGCCGCGGCCCTCGACGCCGCCGGGGTGGCGGCCATCGAGATCGCGCACGGCGACGGCCTCGCCGGGGGCGGCTTCAGCTACGGCGTGGGCGCGCACACCGACGACGAGTGGATCGAGGCGGTCGCCGGGGTCGTACGGCGGGCGAGGCTGACCACCCTGCTGCTGCCGGGCATCGGCACCGTCCGGGACCTGAGGCGCGCCCACGCCCTCGGCGTCACCTCGGTGAGGATCGCCACCCACTGCACCGAGGCCGACGTCTCGGCCCAGCACATCTCGGTCGCGCGCGAGCTCGGCATGGACGTGGCCGGGTTCCTGATGATGTCCCACCTGGCCCCCGCCGACGAGCTGGCCCGGCAGGCCGCGCTCATGGAGTCCTACGGCGCGCACTGCGTCTACGTGACCGACTCCGGCGGCAGGCTGACCATGGACGGGGTGCGCGAGCGGATCCGGGCCTACCGCTCGGTGCTGCGCCAGGAGACCGAGATCGGCATCCACGCCCACCACAACCTGGGGCTGGGCGTGGCCAACTCGGTCGTCGCGGTGGAGAACGGCGCCTGCCGGGTGGACGCCTCCCTGGCAGGGATGGGCGCGGGCGCGGGCAACTGCCCGATCGAGGCGTTCGTCGCGGTGGCCGACCTGACCGGCTGGGAGCACGGCTGCGACCTGTACGCCCTGATGGACGCGGCCGACGACCTGGTCAGGCCGCTGCAGGACCGGCCGGTCCGGGTGGACAGGGAGACGCTGACGCTCGGCTACGCCGGGGTGTACTCCAGCTTCCTGCGGCACGCCGAGGCCGCCTCGGCGCGCCACGGGGTCGACACCAGGGCCATCCTGACCGAGGCGGGCCGCCGCCGGATGGTGGGCGGCCAGGAGGACATGATCGTGGACATCGCACTCGACCTGGCCCGCTCGGCGGCCCCGGAGAGCCCGGCGTCCCCGGCGGGTCCGGTGGCTCCGGGGAGCCCGGCGGGTTCGGTGGCTCTGGGAAGCCCGGCGGGTTCGGGCGGGGCGGCCGGTCCGCGGGAACCCGCGCGTCCGGCGGACCCGGTGCTCTCCGGGCCGGGCACCCGTTCGGAGGAGAGGGCATGACCGACCTGCACCGGCTCGCGGCCGTCCTGGACGAGGCGGCCCGCACCGGCCGCGCCGTGCCCAGGCCCGAGCAGGACTACGACGTGGCCGACGCCTACCGCGTCCAGGAGGAGCTGATCCGGCTCCGCCTGGAGCGGGGCGACCGGCTCGCCGGGGTGAAGCTGGGCTTCACCAGCGAGGGCAAGCGCCGCCAGATGGGCGTGCACGACGTCATCTTCGGCCGCCTCCCCGCGTCGTCCGCCGTCGCCGACGGCTCGACCGCGGACGTGTCCGGCCTCGTCCACCCGAGGGTGGAACCGGAGATCGTCTACCTGCTGGGCCGGCGCATCGCCTCGCCCGCCGACGCGCTCGCGCCGGACGCCGTCGCGGCCGTCGCGGTCGGCGTCGAGGTCATCGACTCCCGCTACGAGGACTTCCGCTTCTCGCTGCCGGACGTGATCGCCGACAACACCTCGGCCGCCGGGTACGCCGTCGGCCCGTGGCAGCCCCACGACCCGTCCCGGTGGAACCTGGGCGTCGTCCTGGAGATCGACGACCGGGTGGTGCACGCCGGGTCGACCGGTGCGATCCTGGGGGACCCGCGCCGAGCCCTGGCCGAGGCCGCGCGCCTGGCCGCTCAGGTGGGAATGGTCCTGGAGGAGGGGTGGATCCTGCTCGCCGGAGCCGCCACGCCCGCCGAGCCGCTCCTGCCGGGCGCGCGGGTACGGGCCGAGATCCAGCACCTGGGCTCGGTCTCGTTCACCGCGAAGGAAAGGGACACACCATGAACGAAGGACTCGTCGTCCCCGGCAAGGCCGTCCCCCGGGGCCGGTTCCCGCACGTCAAGCGGGCGGGTGACTTCCTGTACGTGTCGGGCACCAGCGCGCGCAGGCCGGACGACACGATCGCCGGGGTCCGGACCGACGCGTCCGGCAAGATCACGCTCGACATCGCCGAGCAGACCCGGGCCGTGATAGAGAACATCGGCGACATCCTCAAGGCGGCCGGGGCCGACCTGAGCAACCTCGTGCAGATCACCACGTACCTGGTGAACATCGACGACTTCGGCGGCTACAACGCCGTCTACGCGGAGTACTTCGACGAGAGCGGCCCGGCCCGCACGACCGTGGCCGTCCGCGAGCTGCCGCACCCGCACCTGCTCATCGAGATTCAGGCCGTCGCCCACCGACCGGAGGATCGCCCGTGATCAGCCCCATCGACTTCACCGCATGGATCGACGAGCACGCCCACCTGCTCAAGCCCCCGGTGGGGAACAAGATGGTCTTCGAGCGCAGCGACGACTTCATCGTCATGGTCGTCGGCGGCCCGAACGCGCGGACCGACTTCCACATCGACCCGTACGAGGAGCTCTTCTACCAGATCCGCGGCAACATGCACGTCAACGTCATGACGCCGGAGGGACCGGAGACCGTGCACGTCCGCGAGGGCCAGATGTGGCTGCTCCCGGCGAACACCCCGCACTCGCCGCAGCGTCCCGAGGAGGGCTCCGTCGGCCTGGTGGTGGAGCGGATCCGGCCGGAGGGGGTGCTGGAGAGGTTCCTGTGGTACTGCCCCGAGTGCAGCGCCGTGGTCCACGAGGTGGAACTGCAGGTCCGGAACATCGTGACCGACCTGCCGCCGATCTTCCAGGCGTTCTACGACGACGAGAAGGCGCGCACCTGCGGCGGCTGCGGAGCCCTGCACCCGGGCAAGGGATAGCCGGTGATCGTCGACGTCCACACCCACCACGTCCCCGCGGGCTGGCCGGACCTCGGCTGGCCGGGGGCGCCCCGGCTGCGGATCGACTCCGAGCGGGAGGCCGTCATCCTGCTCGGCGACCGGGAGTTCCGCCGGATCGCCGACGACTGCTGGAACCCCTCGGTCCGGCTGGAGCGGATGGACGCCGACGGGGTGGACGTGCAGGTCGTCTCGCCGACCCCGGTCTTCTTCTGCTACGACCGCCCCGCGGCCGAGGCCGTACGGGTGGCGAGGATCTTCAACGACCTGGCGCTGGAGATCTGCGCGTCCGAGCGGCTGGTGCCGTTCTGCCAGGTGCCGCTCCAGGATCCCGACCTGGCCTGCGCCGAGCTGGACCGGTGCCTGGCCGCGGGTCACGCGGGCGTCGAGATCGGCAACCACGTCGGGGACCGCGACCTGGACGACGAGGGCGTCGTCCAGTTCCTGCGGCACTGCGCCGACGTGGGCGCGCCCGTCTTCGTCCACCCGTGGGACATGGCGGGCGGGCCCCGGCTGGACCGGTGGATGGCGCGTTGGCTGGTCGGCATGCCCGCCGAGACGCACCTGTCGATCCTCGCGCTGATCCTGGGCGGCGTCCTGGACCGGGTGCCGGAGACGCTGCGCCTGTGCTTCGCGCACGGCGGCGGCTCGTTCGCCTTCTGGCTCGGCCGGTTCGAGAACGCCTGGCACCGCCGCGGTGACCTGGTCGGGGTCTCGGAGTTCCCGCCGTCGCACTACCTCGACCGGTTCAGCGTGGACTCGGTGGTGTTCGACGAGCGGGCGCTGCGGCTGCTGGTGGACACCATGGGGGAGGACCGGGTCATGCTCGGCTCGGACTTCCCCTACCCGCTGGGCGAGTCCCCGGTGGGGGCGCTGGTCCGCGGCGCGGGGTTCCTGTCGGAGACCGCCCGCGCCAAGCTGCTCGGCGGCAACGCCCTCCGCTTCCTGGGCCGCTGACCCGCCGCCGAACCCACTGAGCCCACTGAACCCACTGAACCCACTGAACCCACCGGACCCCCGCCACGGGCCCACCGCGGGCCCGTCGCGGGCCCGCATGCGGGGAGTCCCACCGGTCACGGCATGATGGACCGGTCGCCAGGCGCCTACCCCGGAGATGACCCGTGGCCCTCAGTCGTGCGGAGTGCGTCGCCCTCGACGCCGCCGATCCCCTCAGCCGGTTCAGGGACGAGTTCGTCCTGCCCGACGGGACGATCTACCTCGTCGGCAACTCGCTGGGCGCCCCGCCCAGGGCGGCCGCCGCCGCGGTGGCGAGGACCGTGGAGCAGGAGTGGGGAGGCAGGCTGGTCGGGGCCTGGAACACCTCGGGCTGGTTCGACCTGCCGCTGACCACCGGTGACCGGATCGCCCCGCTGATCGGGGCGGGACCCGGTCAGGTGGCGGTGGGCGACAGCACCTCGATCGCCATCGTCAAGACCGTCTCCGCGGCACTGGGCCTGCGCCCCGGACGCCGGGTGATCGTCTCCAACCCGGCCGACTTCCCCACCGACCGCTACGTGGTCGAGGGGCTGGCGGGCGCCCTGGGCGGCTACGAGATCCGCGACGTCAGCGGCCCCGACGCGCTCCCGGCCGCGCTCTCCGACGAGGTCGCGTGCGTGCTGCTGTCGGAGGTGGACTACCGGACCGGGGCCCGCCACGACACGGAGGCGATCACCGCGCTGGTCCAGGAGTCGGGCGCGCTGATGATCTGGGA
This sequence comes from Streptosporangium sp. NPDC050855, assembly GCF_044456585.1. Taxonomy (NCBI): domain Bacteria; kingdom Bacillati; phylum Actinomycetota; class Actinomycetes; order Streptosporangiales; family Streptosporangiaceae; genus Streptosporangium; species Streptosporangium sp. NPDC050855. Next base: position 224,441 of record NZ_JBITFY010000008.1, on the reverse strand, counting down.
CCTGTGCCACAGCGTCGGCGCGTACCAGGTGGACGTCTCGGCGGCCGACTTCGCGGTGGGCTGCACCTACAAGTACCTGAACGGCGGCCCGGGGGCCCCGGCCTTCGTCTACGTCAGCCCGCGTCACCAGGACGAGGCCCGTCACCTGCTGACCGGCTGGCACGGGCACGCGGCGCCGTTCGCCTTCGAGCCCGGCTTCCGCCCCGCCGACGGCATCCGGCGCTTCACCGTCAGCACCCCGCCGGTGATGTCCTTCGCCCCGCTCAACGCCTCGCTCGACATCTGGGAGCACGTCGACCTGGCCGCCGTGCGCGCCAAGAGCGTGGCGCTGACCTCGCTCTTCATCGAGCTGGTCGAGGAGCTCTGCGCGCCGTACGGGCTCTGGCTCGTCTCGCCCCGGGACCCGGAGCGCCGGGGCAGCCAGGTGAGCTTCGGCCACCCCGACGGCTACCCCGTCATGCGCGCCCTGATCGACCGGGGCGTCCACGGCGACTTCCGCGCACCCGACGTCCTCAGGTTCGGCTTCGCGCCGCTCTACATCCGCTTCGCCGACGTCCACGACGCGGCCGCGCTGCTGGCCGAGGTGCTGGAGAAGGAGCACTGGCGCGACGACCGGTACGGCCGGCGCCTCGCCGTCACCTGAGGACGCGGCGCCGCGGGGCTCAGCGCTCGCTCAGCTTGCGTCCCCTGTACATCGGGTGGCTGGTCTCCCAGTACCTCCAGCCCTCCACCCGCGCGGGGATGTTGGCGATGCCCGCGGCGACCCGGTGCACCCGGCAGTTGTAGACCCTGCGCCAGGCCGTGAAGGCCGTCCGGTAGCCGAAGACGCGGTACCACAGGTTGCCGTACTTGCCGTCGCTGATCTCCTGCGTGTACTCGTGGCCGGTCTCCACCACGTACTCCTCGGCGACCAGCGGGTTCAGCATGTTCCGGAACTGCCGGACCAGCTCCGCCCTGTCGACCGAGCCGACCCTCTCCCGCTCGATCTCCATCTCCGCGTAGACCCGGTGCTGGCGGTTGACCGAGGCCGTCATCGTGCCGCCCGGACCGTCGATGAACCGGGTGCGCGGCACGAAGAAGTTCCTCGGCCGCAGGTGGTGGAAGCTGAAGTAGGACTTCGGCCGGCAGACGCGCTGCGCCTCTCCCCGGACCGTGCCGGCCGGGGCCAGGCCGTCGCTGACGTACGGGTCCGGGTCGCGCGGGGCGCCCGTCACCGAGGCGGCGGCGGGCGCGGACAGGGTGACGGCCAGCGCGAGGGAAAGGAGTCCCGCCACCGGGAGTGTCACCGTCCGGTGCCCCCCGCACCGGACGCGGGGAACCGCGGTGTTCGTCTGGAGGCCGGGTGTGGACATGGGACACCGTTCCTTTCGAGGCGCGGTCCGTGGCCGCGATCGGTTCGCGGGCCGCGGGACGGCTGCTCTCTGTCGGCGCGCCGAGCGGCTCAGCGTGACACTGATGATGCTTACAGTCACGATTGATGCCTATGTGGTGCCACGCCGTGCCCCACCCCATGAAATAGGGAAAGGGCAGGTGAAAAGGCGTTTACACCGATTCCCCGCCCGCCCGGTCACCCTTTCCCCGGCGGGGGACGACCGGCAGGGTGACGAAGGAGCCGGGGAAGACGGTCTGGTGCTGGACGACCAGCTCGTCCTCGGTCGTCTCGGCCCCGGTGCGGCCGTTGCCGGGGTTGCGGTCGAAGCGCGGGAAGTTGGAGCTGGAGATCTCCACCCGGATGCGGTGCCCGGCCTTGAAGACCTGGCTGGTGGCCACCAGGTCGATCACGAACTCGGCGGGGCGGCCGGGCTCGGTACGGGCCCTGAGGATGCCGTCGATCACGCTCATCGCCCGGCCGTCGGGGTGGACGTCGACCAGCTTGGCCGTCCAGTCGGTGGAGACCGCGGAGGTCGCCGCGCGCAGCGTGACGCTGAGCGGTCCGGTCACCTCGATGTCGGCGTCCAGGACCTCGGTGGTGAAGCAGAGCACGTCGGGGCGGCGCTCCACCTCGCGCTGGTCCTGCGGGCCGACGTTGCCGGCGTCGGCGAACAGCACCGGGCCGCCGACCGTGGGGACCGGGTCGCGCGGGTCGAAGACGAACGTCAGGGGGGTGTCCCCGGCCGGGACGTCGGTCGACAGCCCGCCGTCGGGGTGCAGGTGGTAGCGGGTCCCGACCGCGCGGGCCAGGGGCCACTCCTCCTCGTCCCGCCACACGTCGTCGCCCATCACGAAGATCCTCACCGCGGGCCCGCGGTCGGCACCCCGCAGGAAGTCGAGCTGCCGCGCCTCCACCCGGGCCGCGGGGGCCGAGGCGGCGAAGCCGAAGTCGAGGGCGCCCGTGCTCGCGCCGTGCGACCACGGCCCGACGACCAGCGGCCCGCCCAGGCGGCGGTGGTTCTCCAGGGTCCCGGCGAGGAACACGTCGAACCAGCCGGCCGTGTGCATGACCGGCACCTCGATGTCCTCGTGCCGCATGGTCCCGGCCAGCTCCCGCCAGTAGTCGTCCCGCTCGGGGTGCGAGATCCACTCCTCCCACCACGGGATGCCCGGGATGTCGCGCAGCGGGAGCGTCCGCGCGGCCCGCGCGGGGGCGCCGATGACGGGCCGCAGCTCGGCGAACCCGGCCCTCACGTCCTCGCCCGCCTGGGCCGCGTGCGTCAGGGTGAGCATCGCCTGCATCGACCCCCAGTACAGCGCCGAGCCCAGCGCGAAGGCGCCGCCGTGGTACTTCAGGCCGTCGTGGAAGTCGTGCGGGGTCATGGTCGCGACCACGGCCTTCAACCCCGGCGGGCGCAGCGCCGCCGCCTGCAGCGCGCACCCCGCGAGGTACGACATCCCGTACGCCATGACCTCGCCGTTCGACCACGGCCGGGCGGTGATCCACTCGATGGTGTCGTAGCCGTCGGTGCCCTCGTCCCGCCAGGGCCGGAAGACGCCGTCGCTGCTCCCGCGCCCCCGGCAGTGCTGGAACACCACCGCGAACCCGGCCTCCAGCGCGGGGATCTTCGGCACCGCGCGGAACGAGCCCTCGCCGTACGGGGAGCGGACGAGCAGGGTCGGGAACGGGCCGCCCGAGGCCGGGCGGTGGACGTCGCCGCGCAGGATCGTGCCGTCGCGCATCCGGAACGGGGTGTCGTGCTCGGAGGCGAGCGGCAGGGGCGCGCGGTCGAGGTTCGGCATCGGGGCTCCTCGGGTGGCTCGGACGGCTCGGACGGCTCGGACGGCTCGGGTGGCTCGGGTGGCTCGGTGAGGACGGCTAGGTGAGGGTGGCTCGGCCGGCTCAGGTCAGGGTGCAGGCCTCGTAGCGGACGGCGTTCGCGGTGCGGCTCCCCGAGGCCACGGCCAGGGTGCGGTTGAGCCACAGGTACCGCGCGTCACCGGTCTCGAAGCGGCAGAAGAGCCGGAAGTAGTACTCGGCGGGATCGACGGGTTCGCCCCTGGACAGGCGTTCCATGACCGGGGGCGGGCCGTGCCGTACCCCGCTGGTGGAGATGTACAGGTGCGCGCCGTCGTGGGTGCGCAGGGTGTAGCGGGTGTCGATGCTGGCCGTGCCGTCGGCGTGCAGGATCTGCCAGTCGGCCCCGCCGGGCAGCACGGTCCCGGACAGCCGCGCCCCCTCGAACGAGCCGCCCACGATGTTGATCACCCGGCGCCTGCCCCACGGGGTGTCGCCCAGGTCGAGGATCGGGTCGAGTTCCACGTGAAACGTGGCGAGCGGTTCGAGGTTCAACGGTCCACGCTCCAGGACGGGCGCTCGTTGAGCGAGACCGGGTCGAAGCCCGCCGTGCGCTTGTACGACGCGGCGATCTCGGCCCGCTCGGCGAACGGGATGACGCTCTCCACGTCGTCGAAACCGTCCGGCGCCCGGTCGTGGGCGAGCTTCATGACGACCTCGGGCCCCATCCTCCGGTTGGAGAGCTGCAGGGCGGTCGTCACCGGGCGCCTGGTCGCCTCGTACGCCGCCAGGTCGCCGCGGGCGAGGAAGTGGGCGAGCACCCGCGCGTCGACGATCGCCTGGGAGGCGCCGTTCGAGCCGATCGGGTACATGGCGTGGGCGGCGTCGCCCAGCAGGGTGACGTTGCCCGCCGTCCAGTACGGCAGCGGGTCGCGGTCGACCATCGGGTACTCGTAGGCCGCCTCGGCGCCGGTGATGATCCCGGGCACGTCCAGCCAGTCGAAGCGCCAGTCCGCGAAGTGCGCGGCGATCCGCGCCGGGTCCGCGGGACGGTTCCAGTCGGCGGGTCCCGAGGCCGCGCCGTCCACCGGCCGTTCGGCGATCCAGTTGATCAGTGTCCGCTCGCCCGTCGCGATCGGGTAGGCCACGAACTTCTGGGTGCCGTCACCGGCCATGATCATGGATCGCCCGGTCAGGAACGGCTCCCCGTACGTCGTGCCCCGCCACAGGAGAAGGCCGTTCCACGGCGGCGGGCCCTCGCCGGGGAACAGGTGGGCCCGGACGGCCGAGCGGATGCCGTCCGCGCCGACCAGCAGGTCGTCCGGGCCGATCGGCACCTCGTCCGTCCCGGCGCGCGGGGTGCCGGTGCCGGTGAAGGTGACGCGGCTGCCGGTGCGCACGGCCCGTGGGCCCAGGCGCTCGGTCACGGCCTCCAGCAGGAGCATCTGCAGGCGCCCGCGGTGGACGGAGTACTGGGGCCAGGCGTAACCGGCGTCGATCCCCCGGGGCTCGGACCAGATCGGCGTGCCGTACCGGTTGAAGTAGGCCAGCTCGGCGGTGGCCACCCCGGTCCCGGCCAGCCGGTCGGCGAGGCCGAGCTCGGTGAGCTCGCGCACGGCGTGCGGCAGCAGGTTGATGCCCACGCCCAGCGGGCGGATCCGTTCGGCCGCCTCGTGCACGACCACGTCCTCGAAGCCGGCCGCGTGCAGGCTGAGGGCCGTCGCCAGCCCGCCGATGCCGCCTCCGGCGATGACCACCCGCACGGGCGCCTCCGGTGAATGTTGTTATGGCCATAACAATATTCACGCCGTACCTCACCTGCGCAAGACTTGGCCGGTGGACAGAGCAGATCTGCGGTACGCCGCCTACGCCAGGGAACGCCTGGCGGCCATGCCGCCCCCGGCCGACGCGGAGGCCTTCGCGCTGGCGTACAACCTGCTTCAGCTGGCCTACCTGCTCGTCACCGACCTGGAGACCCGGATCCACCGCCCGCGCGGCTGGACCCTCCCCGGTTTCCGCCTGATGTTCAAGCTCTGGCTGCTCGGCCCCACCCGGCCCGTCAGGCTCGCCGAGATCTCCGCGATGTCCCGCTCGGCGGTGACCAACGCCGTCAACACGCTGGAGCGCGACGGCCTGGTCCGGCGCCGCCCGGACCCGGGCGACGGGCGGGCCGTGGTGGTCGAGCTCACCTCAGCGGGCGAGAGCGCGGTCCGGGAGATCTTCGCCGAGCAGACGCGCCGGGAGCAGGAGTGGTTCTCCCCGCTGGCGCCCGGCGAGCGCGACGAGCTCACCGGCCTGCTCGGCCGGATCCTCGCCGCCCGCCCGCGGGACGTCCCCTGACCTCCGGCACGCCCGCCCCGCTCCTTCCGCCTGCCCTTCCTGAGCATCCGCTCCGGGGGCCGTCCGCTCCGCCGATGCCGGACGCGCCGGGCCGGAAGGCGCCGGGTCAGGAGGCGTCGAGGCGGGCGACGAGCCTCTTGGGGGCGACGGCACGGTAGCTCTCCTCGACCCAGTCCAGGAGCACCTCGGTCTCCGGGAGCGGGCCGGTCAGCGGGATCGTCACCCAACCCGCCCTGCCCAGCCCGTACCCCGACGGCCGGGCGCCCGGGAGTGCCAGGGCGTGCCCGTTCGACTCCGGCAGCTTCACGCCGACGCTCGGACGCCACTTCTCCGTCGGCTCCTCGACGCCGAGGAAGATGAAGATCTTCTTGTTCACCTTGACGACCGTGTCGCCCCAGGGGTGATCCTCGTAGGCCTCCGGCAGTCGCAGCGCGAACTCGCGCAGCGTCTCGCGGACCTCGCGCCAACCGTCCATGGCGTCATTGTGGGCCCCGCCACCGACAGTTCCGGCGCCCCCGCCCGGGGACGCCGGGACGCCCCCCGCCCGGGGACGCCGGGACGCCGCGCGCCGGCGACGCCGGACACCGCGCGCGGGGAGACACGGAACACCGCGTGCCAGGGACGCGGGACGCCACGGGTCAGGGGCGCGGGACGCTGCGCAGGTTCGCCCTCGCCATGTCGATCATGCGTCCGACCCCGCCGGTGAGAACGATCTTCCCGGCGGCCAGCGCGAACCCCTTCACCTGCCCCGCGCTCACGTGCGGCGGCATCGCCAGCACGTCCGGATCGGTGACCACGTCCAGCAGGAAGGGGCCGGGCGTGGCGAACGCCGTCCGGAGGGCCTCGCGCACGTCCGCGGGGTCCTCCACGCGCAGGGACGCGATGCCGGCCGCGGCGGCGATGGCCGCGTAGTCGACGGGGGCGTTGTCGGTGCCGTGGTCGGGCAGCCCGTTCACCAGCATCTCCAGCTTCACCATGCCGAGCGAGGAGTTGTTGAACACCACGGTCTTCACCGGCAGGTCGTGCTGCCGGACGGTGAGCAGCTCCCCCAGGAGCATGGCCAGCCCGCCGTCCCCGGACAGGGACACGACCTGCCGTCCCCGGTCGGTGAACTGCGCGCCGATGGCGTGCGGGAGCGCGTTGGCCATGCTCCCGTGCCAGAACGAGCCGATGACCCGGCGGCGGGCGTTGGGGGTGAGGTAGCGGGCGGCCCAGACCGTGCACATCCCGGTGTCCGCGGTGAACACCGCGTCGTCGGCGGCCAGCTCGTCCACCAGGTTCGCCACGTACTCGGGGTGGATCGGCCGGTGCTTCCCGATGTCGTGGGTGTACGCCTCCACGACGTCCTCCAGCGCCTTGACGTGACGCGACAGCATCCTGTCCAGGAACCGGCGGTCCGTCTTCTGCGTGACGTGGGGCAGCACCGCGCGGACCGTCGCGCCGACGTCGCCGTGCACGGCCAGCTCCAGCGGGGTCCTGCGGCCCAGCCGCGCCGCGTCGTGGTCGATCTGGACCGTGCGCGCGCCGGGCAGGAAGTCGTCGTACGGGAAGTCGGTCCCGGCCAGCACCACCAGGTCGGCCTCGTGCATCGCCTCGTAGCAGGAACCGTACCCGAGCAGCCCGCTCATCCCCACGTCGTAGGGGTTGTCGTACTGGATCCACTCCTTGCCGCGCAGCGCGTGCCCGACCGGCGCGAGCGTGCGGCCGGCCAGCGCCATGACCTCGTCGCGGGCGTGCCGGGTCCCGGCGCCGCAGAACAGCATCACCTTCTCGGCCCGGTTCAGCGCGGCGGCCAGCTCGGCCACCTGGTCGGCGGGCGGTATCACGGTGCCCGTGCGGGTCAGCAGGTCGTGCTCGCCCAGCGACTGCGGGACGTCCAGGTCGGCCACGTCGCCGGACAGGACCACCACCGAGACGCCGCCGAGGCCGATCGCCCGCTGGACGGCGGTCCGCAGCACCCTGGGCATCTGGCCGGGTGAGGCGATCGTCTCGCAGAAGTGGCTGCACTCCACGAACGACCGCTCGGGGTGGGTCTCCTGGAAGAACCCGGTGCCGATCTGCGTGGAGGGGATCTGGGCGGCCAGCGCGAGCACCGGGGCGCCGCTGCGGTGGGCGTCGTAGAGTCCCTGCAGCAGGTGCGTGTTACCGGGCCCGCAGCTTCCCGCGCAGACCGCCAGGCGCCCGGTGACCTGCGCCTCGGCCGCCGCGGCGAACGCCCCGGCCTCCTCGTTGCGCACGTGGACCCACTCGATGCCCCCGTTGACGCCCCCCGTCTTCCTGATGGCGTCGACCACCGGGTTCAGGCTGTCGCCCACCACCCCGTAGATCCGCTCCACCCCGGTCTGGCGCAGGACCTCGATGAACTGTTCCGCGACGGTCGCCATGGTGCCCCCTCGTGTACGGCGTCACCGGGGTACGTCACCGTATTTCGGCGGATCACTCCGTTCGCCTCGAGATCGCTCTCGGGTCACTCCCCGAGGAGGTGGTCCAGCAGGAGCCGGGAGACCGTTTCGGGCCGCTCGGCGCCGGCCAGGTGCGCCGCCCCGGCCACGACGACCAGCCTGGAGCCCGGGATGCCCGCGGCGATCAGCTCCGCGTGCTCGGGGGGCGTGGCCGGGTCCTCGGCCCCGGCGAGCACCAGCGTGGGCGCGGTGATCAGCGGAAGGTCGGGTCGCAGGTCCATGGCCCCGATCGCCTCGCAGCAGGCGGCGTACCCGGCGGCGGAGACCTCGCCGAGCATCCTCACGTACGGCTCCGTCCCGGTGTGGCCGGGGGTGAACCAGCGGGCCGCGGCCGCCTCCGCCAGCGAGGCGGTGCCCGCCTCGCGGACCGTGGCGGCCCGCTCCGCCCAGTAGGCGGGGGTGCCCAGTCTCGCGGACGTGCACAGCAGCGCGAGCCGGTCGATCCGTTCCGGCGCGTGCGCGGCCAGCCACATGCCGATCATGCCGCCGAGCGAGAGCCCGGCGAAGGAGACCCGGGGCATCTCCAGCCGGTCGAGCAGGTCCAGCACGCCGCGGCCCAGCTCGGCGATGGAGCCGGCACCGCCCTCGGGGGAACCCCCGTGCCCGGGATGGTCGAGGCGGACGACCCGGAAGCGGGGGGTCAGCGCCTCCATCTGGGGGTCCCACATCCGCAGCGTGGTGCCCAGCGAACCGGCCAGCACGACCGGCGGGGCGTCGGCGGGACCCGCGATCTCGTGATGCAGCATGTTCACCTACCGAACATGAGTTCCTTATCCGGACACACCGGAGCGTAGACGATGGGAGCGCCGGAGGGACGCGTCCGGGTCCGGCCATGTGCTGTCACCTCCCGTGTCACCGCGCTTACCATGCGGTCGAGCTCAACACCCCGGGAGGGTCCGATGACCGGCCAGAACGTCGTGAACGTGTCCGCGGACGCGTCCACCTACGTGTTCGACAACGACGGCGACCACTCGGGCGACCAGCATCGCCACCTCGCCCGGTTGCTCGACCCGCTGACCTTCGGACGCCTGGAGTCGGCCGGGGTCGGGCCCGGCTGGAACTGCCTGGAGGTGGGTGCCGGAGGGGGAAGCGTGGCGCTCTGGCTGGCCGAGCGGGTGGCGCCGCACGGGCACGTGCTGGCGACCGACATCAAGCCCGGCCTGATCCCCTCGCGGGAGGGGCTGACCGTCGTCCGCCACGACATCGTCGCCGACCCGCTGCCGGAGGGCGCGTTCGACCTGATCCACGCCCGCCTCGTGCTCAGCCACCTGCCGCGGCGCGACCTGGTGCTGCGGCGCCTGTGCGCCGCGCTGCGCCCCGGTGGCCTGCTGCAGCTCGACGAGATCGACATCACCCGGTGGGCGGAGCCGTCCGTCCCGGACGGCCACGAGGTCTACGGTGCCTACGTCCGGGCCATGGCCCGTGTCCTGGGAGCGGCGGGGAGCGACCCGACCTGGGGCGCGCGGGTCGGGGGAGAGATGGCCCGGGCCGGGCTGGTGGACGTCGATCCGGTGCGCTGGACCGAGGTGTGGAGGCCGGGCTCCGCCGGGCTGGACCTCATGATCAGCAACAGCCGTCACCTGCAGGACCGGCTGGTGGAGGCCGGGATGACCCCCGACCGGCTCCGCGAGGTCCGCGAGGTGATGTCGGCCCCCGGATTCAGCGCCCCCTCGTTCGAGATCCACTCCGTTCTCGGCCGCAGGGCTTTCGGCGGTTGAGGGGACGGGCCGCTCTCCCGCCGCCCGGCCGCATCCGGCCATCTCGGTAAGGGGGTGTTTCGCCGGGTTTGACCGTTCACCGCGCCGGGGATGGGGACGATTCACAGGGCCCTGTCACGGGTTCGGTCACGGGCCGGTCATGGGGACCGGCCCTCGATCACCTCGGGAAAGGGGTCGGGGCGCGGGGTCCGGCTCCGAGTCGATCCGTGCCCGGCCGTGACAGGTGGTGTCCGGCCCATTTACGGCCGCTGTGATGTGTGCCACCCTCCCTAACAAAGCTCTAGAAGCGGATTCTAGATTTTGGTTACAGGAAGGCCGGCGCATGGTCGACACGCCCACCACCCCCCGCCTGAAACTCGGAGCACCCCGCAACGGAGAGATCGACGCGACCTCCCGGGCCCCCTACGGCTGGGCGCCCCTGGCCGTGCTCTTCGTCGTCGGGCTCGTCGACCGCATCGAGCACAACCTGCTCGCGGGTGTGCTGCCGCTCCTGCAGGCCGAATGGGGCTTCAGCGACACCGTGGCGGGTTCCATCCCGACCGCCTCGGCCCTGGCCGCCGCCCTGGTGGCGCTTCCCGCCGGGTACATCGCCGACCGGCGCAGCCGCACCCGGATCATCACCGTCGTCGTCTTCTGCTGGGCGCTGGCCACGCTCGGTTCGGGCCTGGCCACCAGCTTCGCGCTCTTCTACATGATGCGGGTCTTCCTCGCCGCCGCCGAGAGCATCGACAACCCGGCGGCCGGCAGCCTGCTGGCCGACTACTATCCGCCGGCCTCCCGCGCCCAGGCCTACGGCTGGACCCGTATCACCGCCTACCTGGGCGGCATCGGCACGCTGCTCGGCGGCGTGCTCGCGGAGGCGTTCGGCGACTGGCGCAGCGCCTTCCTGATCATGGTCGTGCCCGGCGTGCTCACCGCCCTGCTCGTCTGGCGGCTCCGCGAGCCCGAGCGCGGGCATCTCGACCGGCTGTTCGCCGAGCGGACCGGCGCCGGCGCCGGCGCCGGTTCCGGTTCCGGTCCCGGGGCCGAGGCCCCCGACGGTCTCGGTCCCGAGCCCGCCCTCGACGTCGCGGGGGGCTCCGGCATCGGTGCCGGCACCTCCGACCTGGGGGGCGTCGGCGGCGGTTCCGAGAGCGGCTCCACCCGTCCGGCGTCCGCCAGGCAGCCGTTCGCCCGCCAGTTCCGCGAGGTCATCACCATCCCCACCCTGCTCGCGGTCTCCTTCGGCCTGATGCTGGTCAGCCTGGGCCTGGGCGGGGTCTTCTACTGGCTCCCCTCGCTGCTGGTGCGCAACTTCGGCATCGGCATCGGGGCCGCGGGTTCGCTGAGCGGCCTGATGACCATCGTCGGGGTGGTCGGCGGGACGCTGATCGGCTCCTGGCTGGGCCGGGTCTGGCACGGCACCCGCAAGGGAGGCAGGCTCCTGGCGGGCGGCGGTGGCATCACGGTGGGCTCGGCCACCCTGGCCGCCGCGCTCACGATGAACTCCCTCGCCCTGTTCTGCGTGGTGCTGACCCTCTCCAGCGTGCTGATGTCGATGGCCATCCCCAACCTGACCGCCTCCCTCGCCGACGTGGTCCCCGCCGCCTCCCGGGGGATCGGGTTCGCCATCCTGCAGCTGTTCCTCACCGGGGGCGTGGCGTTCGGCCCGCTCATCGTCGGCATCGTCTCCGACGGCACCGGCTCGCTGGTCTCGGCCATGTACGCCCTGATCGTGCCGATGGTCGTGGGCGGCCTGATCACCCTGTCCGCGCGCGGCTTCTTCGAGCGTGACGCGCGACGGGTGCTGGAGGCGGCCCGCCGCTGACCCGTCCGGACCCGCGGCGCCGCCCGGATCCCCGGTACCGTCCGGGGGTCCGGGCGGACGGTGACGACAGGAGGGGAGGGACGCGCGGGCGAGGGCGGCGGGGTCCCGGGCCGCGCCGGCGGCGGTGGATCGTCCGGGCGGAGGCCCCACCCGGATGAACAGGCATAATGCGCCAGAAGCGGTATTTTATCGGGAATTGCTCACCCGAACCGGTGTGAACATTGATACTTAAAGTTCGCTCCTGTGGCTTGAAGCTGGATCTGTCCCATGGGCATAGTGTGTCGAATCACATACGCAACGGTTACGGCGTGCGACCGCGGGACACCGTTCCCCCGGCCGTGAGCCCCCTGCAGGAACCGCGGATTGGACAGGTCGAATGAGTTCCCCCCCGCCGATCCGCTCCAAGATCCTCAAGATTCTCATCATCCCGATCCTCGCGCTGGTCGCGCTGTGGTCGTTCATGGCCTACTCGACCGTCGTGGAGGTCAGCGGCCTCTCCACGACCCTGAACCGCTGGGAGTCGATCGGGGCGCCGATCCGGCAGCTGATCGTCGAGTTCCAGAACGAGCGCAGGCTCAGCGCGAGCGCGGCCGACCGTACCGGGCAGGACAGGGCGCTGGCCGACCAGCGCAGGATCACCGACGGCAAGGTGGAGGTGGTGCGCGAGGTGATCGCGTCCGCCGCGGCCCACGAGCCCGGTAACGCCCCCGCCGACGTACGGGTGCTGGAGTCGGCGATGGACGGGCTGGACGCGCTGCGCGTCTCCGCGGACAGCGGTTCGATGAGCGCGATCCAGGTGACCGAGGCCTACAACGCGTTCATCGGCGCGGCCAACCGGCAGTTCGGCGACCCGGTGTCGCTCCCCGAGGTCTCCTCCTTCCGCGTCGTCCGCGGCCTGGGCGCCTACAGCAGCACCGCCGAGTACCTGGGCAGGGAGCAGGCCATCCTCATCCCCGTGCTGAAGCGCGGCGAGATGACGCAGGCCGAGCACGCCGCCTTCGTCGCGGCGATGACCAGCCGCAGGAACTTCCAGGCCAACGCGGACCGCGACATGGGCCCCGAGCTGAAGGCGCGCTACCAGCAGGTCGTCGGGGACGCGCCCCACCAGCGGCTCCAGGCGGCGGAGAACACGATCTTCGCGTGGGACCTGAAGGGCAGGCCGCCGCTGGACGCGGCCGCCTGGAAGCGCGACTCCCAGACGGTCCTGGACACCATCACCCGGCAGACCCAGGAGGAGCTGGCCAGGGCCACCGCCAAGGGCGAGACGCTCAAGCGCGACGCCCTGCTGCGCATCGGCCTGGTCCTCGGCCTGGGCCTGCTCGCCATCGTCGCCTCGGTGCTGGTCTCCTACCGGTTCGGCCGATCCATGATCGGCGAGCTGAGGCGGCTGCAGGCCTCGGCCGTGGAACTGGCCGAGGAGCGGTTGCCGCGGCTGGTCGAGCGGCTGCGCAAGGGCGACGACGTCGACCCGGCGACCGAGGCCCCCGAGCTGGAACCGGCGGAGACCGCCGAGGTGGACCGGGTCGTGCAGGCGTTCTCCAGTGTGCGGCGCACCGCCGTGGAGGCCGCGGTCGGGCAGGCGACGCTCCGCAAGGGCGTCGGCCAGGTCTTCCTCAACCTCGCCTGGCGCAACCAGGCGCTGCTGCACCGCCAGCTCAGCCTCCTGGACGCGATGGAGCGCCGCATCGAGGAGCCGGAGATCCTGGAGGACCTCTTCAAGCTCGACCACCTGACCACCCGCATGCGGCGGCACGCGGAGAACCTGATCATCCTGTCCGACGCGGCGCCCGCCCGCAGGTGGCGCGACCCGGTGCCGATCTTCGACGTGGTGCGCAGCGCCGTGCTGGAGGTCGAGGACTACACCCGCGTCACCGTCCTGCCCATGCCGCAGGCCCCGATGCTGGTGGGCGGCGCGGTCACCGACCTGATCCACCTCATCGCCGAGCTGGTGGAGAACGCCACCGCCTTCTCGCCGCCGAACACCGTGGTCCACATCCGGAGCATGTCGGCGGCCAACGGCTTCGCGCTGGAGATCGAGGACCGGGGCCTGGGGCTCAACCGGGCGACCCTGGACGAGCTCAACGCCAAGCTGGCCGAACCGCCGGAGTTCGACCTGGCCGACAGCGACCGGCTCGGCCTGTTCGTCGTCGCCAGGCTCGCGTCCCGGCACGGCATCAAGGTCGTGCTGCGGCCCTCGCCCTACGACGGGACCACCGCGATCGTGCTGCTGCCGTCCACCCTGCTCGCGGTGGAGGAGGTGCCGGTCTTCGAGGTCTCGCAGCGCTCCCGCCAGGGCGGCGCCCACGCGGCCGGGCAGCCCCGGGCGCTGGACATGCAGCCCGAGTCGTGGCCCAGGACGCTGCCCGGCGTGCCGGAGCGGCAGCCGGCCGCGCCGGTGCCCGAGCCGGTGACCGGGTGGTTCCCGGCCCAGGAGCGGCAGGAGCAGCCCTCCACCGTGCCCGTCCGGCAACCGGCCGCCGTGCCGGAGGCCGACGACGACGACCTGGACGGGCTCCCCGTCCGGGTACGGCAGGCCAATCTGGCGCCACAGCTTCGCCAGACGCGTTCCCCGGTGCGGCGTGGTGAGGTCTCCACGCGGACGCCGGAGGAACTCTCGAACCTCATGTCGTCCATGCAGCAGGGCTGGCAGCAGGGCCGTAGCCGGTGTGAGCAGGACCAGGACGTGTGGACCCGAAAGGAGAGTCGCCCCGATGCCCGACCCCAGATCTGAACTGAGCTGGCTGCTCGACGACCTGACCCAGCGGGTCCCGGGCATCCGGCACGCCATCGTGCTGTCCTCCGACGGGCTGGCGATGGGCGGCTCCCGGCAGCTGACCCGGGAGGACGCCGAGCACCTGTCCGCGATCTCCGCGGGAAGTCACAGCCTCGCGCTGGGCGCGGGCCGGCACTTCGGCCTCGGCGGCGTACGGCAGACCATCATCGAGCTGGAGGGCGGTTTCCTGTTCGTCACCGCGGCGGGGCAGGGGGCCAGGCTGGCCGTGCTCGCCGCGGGCGACGCCGAGCTGGGCATGGTGACGTACGAGATGGCCCTGCTGGTCAAGCGCGTCGGCGAGCACCTGTCCGCGCAGCCGAGGGGGGCCGCCCCGGCGCCCGCCTGGAACGGTGTGAGGTCATGACGGGGGAGGATCCCGGGCCCTTGATCAGGCTGTTCGGGGTGACCGGCGGCAGGGCCCGCCCGGTCGGGGAGAGCTTCGACCTGGTGGCCATCGTCACGACCGTCGACGTGCCGGCCGAACCGGTCGGGCTGATGCCCGAACATCTCGACGTGCTCTCCTCGTGCCGCCGTCCCACCCCGGTGGCCGACGTGGCCGCGCACCTCCGGCTGCCGCTCAACATCACCCGCGTCCTCCTCAGCGAGCTGAGGCGAGAGGGCCTGGTCACCATCGACCGGCCCCGCCCGGTGGGGAAGACGATCGACGAACGTATATACAGGGAAGTGCTCCATGGAATACGCGGCCTCTGAGCCGGGAACGAGCCCGGCAGACACTCCGGCGATGGCCATCAAGATCCTTGTGGCCGGTGGTTTCGGAGTCGGGAAGACGACCATGGTGGGCACGATCAGCGAGATCAGGCCGCTGCACACCGAGGAACTGCTGAGCGAGCGCGGCGTCGGCGTGGACGACCTCTCGGGCGTGGAGTCGAAGATCACCACCACCGTGGCGCTGGACTTCGGCCGGATCACCATTCGCGAGGGGCTCTGGCTCTACCTGTTCGGCACCCCGGGCCAGGACAGGTTCTGGTTCATGTGGGACGAGCTCTCCGTGGGCGCGCTCGGCGCGGTCGTGCTCGCCGACACCCGCCGCCTGCAGGACTGCTTCCCCGCGGTGGACTACTTCGAGCAGCGCGGCCTGCCGTTCGTGGTGGCGGTCAACTGCTTCGACGGCGCGCGGCGGCACGACCCGGCCAAGATCCGCCGGGCCCTGGGCCTGGACGGCGTGGCCCCGATCGTGCTGTGCGACGTGCGCCGGCGCGAGTCGGTCAAGGAGGTGCTGACCACGCTGGTCACCTACTCGGCCGGGGGCGCCTTCCAGGAGGCCCACGCCGGGGTCTGACCGCACTCGCCGGAAGGCTCAGCGGGACGTCCGGCCGGTGGCCTGGCGACTGTCGCGCTCACCGAGGAGCCGCGCGGTCTCCGGGGAGACCTCGGTGGCCAGCACGGCGGACACGACGTCGACCAGGTGGCTGGTGAAGAGCCGGTCGTCCTTCCCCTCCGGCCCGGCGGCGCGCCGGGCGAGCTCCACGTACGTCACCCGGATGGCCATGAAGCGCTGGTGCAGCCGGGTGACGGCGACCTCGGGCAGGAGCGGGGCCACCAGTTCCCGCCACCGGTTGATGCTCTGCCCGGGATCGGCCTGCCTGCCGCGCAGGGCGGGCACGCCGGCGCGGTGCACGAGCTGCTCCATGATCCTCAGGTAGGCGCGGCCGCCGTCGGGGTCGGCCAGCTTCGCGGCCATCGGCCGCACCAGCGCGCCCGCGAGGGCACGGCGGGCCCCGGCGCCGGGTGGCTCGTCCCTGGACTCGTACTCGTCGAGGAGCTGGTGGCGGCGGGCCTCGATCTCGGGATGGTGCTTGGCCAGCACCGCGGCCAGCAGACCGGCGCGGTCCCCGAAGTGGTACTGCAGCGCGGTCGAGTTCCGCTGCCCGGCGGCGGCGTTGATCTCGCGGAGCGACACGCCGTCGATGCCCCGCTCGGCGAAGAGCAGCTCGGCCGCCGCCACCAGCCGCCTGCCGGTGGCCTCCGGGTTGGGGGGCATGGGAACTCCTGCCTTGCCGGTGGATGTGCCGATGACTATGGTAATAATGCACGTGTCTGAAAACGTCGATCAGCCGCATCAAAGGTCGCGGCCCACGGCACAGGATAGAGGCGATCGGCGTGACGCCCGTGCCTCCCGGGACTCCCGGTGACCTTCCGCGACCTGCCGACACGTCACGGAACCGGTAACCGGTCAAGGGGAGAGCATGGCCATCGACTTCACCCTCGCACCCGAGCACGAGGAGATCCGCCGCCGCGTGCGGGTCTTCATCCAGGAGACCGTCGTCCCGGCCGTCGAGGGCCTCGACGTGGAGAAGGGGACCGGACGCGACGAGTACCTCCGCGTCATCTTCGACCTGCGCGCCAAGGCGAAGGCCGAGGGGCTGTGGCTGCCGCACATGCCCGTCGAGTGGGGCGGGATGGGGCTCGGTCACGTCGAGCT
Source organism: Streptosporangium sp. NPDC050855 (assembly GCF_044456585.1). Taxonomy (NCBI): domain Bacteria; kingdom Bacillati; phylum Actinomycetota; class Actinomycetes; order Streptosporangiales; family Streptosporangiaceae; genus Streptosporangium; species Streptosporangium sp. NPDC050855. Next base: position 207,729 of record NZ_JBITFY010000008.1, on the reverse strand, counting down.
CGCCATGGTGCAGTCGGAGGCGGCCAGGACCCGGCTCGGGCCGTGGGTCCTCAACTGCTCGGCGCCCGACGAGGGCAACATGCACACGCTGCTGCACTGGGGCACCGACGAGCAGAAGGAGAGGTACCTCAGGCCGCTGCTCAAGGGCCACGCCATGTCGTGCTTCGCGATGACCGAGCCCGAGGTGGCCGGGTCGGACCCCACGCTCATCCGTACCCACGCCGTCAAGGACGGCGATGAATGGGTGATCAACGGTCACAAGTGGTTCATCTCCAACGCCCGCCGGGCGAGCTTCGCCATCCTCATCGCCAAGACCGAGCTCGACGTGCCCGAGGGCTCGCGCGGCGGCAACACCGCCTTCCTCGTCGACCTCCCGCAGCAGGGGTGGAACGACGTCCGCGAGGTCGAGACGATGCACGGCTCCACCGGGCACAGCGAGATCGTCATCACCGACCTGCGGGTGCACGACGACCAGATCCTCGGCGGGCGCGGGAACGGCCACCGGCTCGGCCAGTACCGGCTAGGCCCGGCGCGGCTGGCGCACTGCATGCGCTGGATCTCCCAGGCCGAGACCGCGCTCGACATGATGGTCGACCGCGCGCTCAACCGCTACAGCCACGGGTCGCTGCTGGCCGAGAAGCAGGGCATCCAGTGGCTCATCGCCGACTCTGCCATGGAGCTCTACCAGTGCAAGCTCATGGTCCTGCACGCCGCCTCGAAGATCGACAAGGGTGAGGACTTCCGCACCGAGGTCTCGATGGCGAAGCACTTCGTGGCCAACAGCCTCAACCGGATCGTGGACCGCGCCGTCCAGGTGCACGGCGCGCTCGGCTACTCGACCGACACCCCGCTGGCGAACATGCTCCAGCACGCCCGCTGGGCCCGCTTCGCGGACGGCGCCGACGAGATCCACCAGATGCGCATCGCCGAGCGTACGATCGCGGCGTACCGGAGCACGGGATCGACCAACGCCGCCACCGGAGGACTGCCGCTGTGAGCACGCAGGAGACGAACACGGGAACCGCCGGGAACGACGGCACGGGGGGCGGGCTGCTCAGCGGCCTGGTCCCGCAGCCTCCGGTACAGGCGTCCAACATGGTCCGCGGCGACGACCTGGAGGGAAGGGTCGCCCTCGTCACCGGCGGGAGCAACGGCATCGGCGCGGGCGTGGCCCGGCGCCTGGCCTCCGGCGGGGCCCGCCTCGTCCTCGCCGACATCGACGACGCCGCGGGCGAGAAGCTCGCCGGCGAGCTGGACGCGACGTACGTCCACTGTGACGTCTCGCGCCTGGAGGACAACGAGGCGGCGGTGGCGACCGCGGTCGAGCGGTACGGCAGGCTCGACCTCGCCTTCCTCAACGCGGGCGTCTCCTCGGGCTGCGGGGTGGGCGAGGACTTCGACCTCCGGCGCTACCGCCTGGCGATGGGCGTCAACCTCGACGGCGTGGTGTTCGGGGTGCACGCCGCCCTGCCCGCGCTGCTGGCGGCGGGCGGCGGCACCATCGTGGCCACCGCCAGCATGGCCGGCATCGTCGGCATCCCGTCCGACCCGATCTACGCCGCCAACAAGCACGCGGTCGTCGGGCTGGTCCGCACGCTCGGCCAGGACCTCCGGTCGCGAGGGGTGAGGGTGCAGGCGCTCTGCCCCTCCTTCGCCGACACCGCGATCCTGGGCGAGGGCAAGGCGGTGCTGGAACAGCTCGGCTTCCCCGTCCTGGAGGTCTCGGACGTGGTGGAGACGTTCATGCGGCTGCTCGACAGCGAGGGCACCGGCGAGTGCTGGTTCGTGATCCCCGGCCGGGAGAGCCAGCCCTTCGCCTTCCGCCGCGCCCCGGGGCCGCGTACCTGAGACGTCTCCGGCGGTCCGGAGCTTCGACGACCGAGGCTCCGGAGCCGACGCTCGTCATTCTGTACAGTTCTCTATATAGTTCGTGCATGGCTGTTCTTCATGACGCGACCGAACTCACGGTCACCGAGGCCGCGCAGCGCGGGGTGGCTCGTCTGGTGGCCGACGCGGAGCAAGGCGCGGACCTGGTGGTGACCCGTCGGCACCGGCCGGTCGCGGCCGTCGTGAGCATGCGACGTCTCGACGAGCTGGAAGAGGCCGCGGCTGATCTGCGGGATCTGGCTCTGGTTCTCGTCAGGGCTTCCACCGACAGCGGACGGCGGACGCCGATCGACGATGTCCTTTCCGCTTTCGGGCACACCCGCGAATCGCTGGCCGCGATCCCGGACGACGACGAATAGCGATGTCCGACGTCGTATTCACCGATCCGGCCGTCGACGATCTCCGGAGGATCGGTCCGGACGCCGTCCCCGAGATCCTGAAGAAGATCCTCCTGCTCCTCGAGAACCCCGAGGCCGGTTACCCGCTGGGCGGCGAACTGACCGGGTTCCGCAAGCTCGTCGTCGGGCGGAACACGTGGCGGGTCGTCTACCGGATCACCGATGACAAGACGGTCGAGATCTGTGAGATCTGGGCGGTCGGGGAGAGGGCCGACGCCGAGGTCTATGCCGAAGCCACGGCGCGGATCCGAGCGGCCGGTGGTTCTCGTCCCGACATCGTGCGGCTGGGCGAGGTCATCGACCGCCTGGGAACTCTGACCGGCCACCTTCACGTCGCCGAGACGCCCGCGCGGGAGCCGGTTCCCGACTGGCTCGCCGATCGCCTGATCTACACGGTCGGCATGGCCCGGGAGGACGTGGCCGCGCTCGGCCTGGAGGAAGCCGTGGATCTCTGGACGGAGTTCCGTTCGGGGCCGCGTTAGCCCTCCGCCGTTCGGGAACCGGAACGGCGTACGGCGAGGGCCGGTCGACGGCGGGTCGCCGCGACGACGGTGGCACCCGTGACACCACGTCATGCGTTCACGCCGGCCACGTCATGTCCGGTCATGACGTGGCCGCACTGCCCGGTGGGCGCGCCGGCTGATGGGATCGACGACATGTCCTCCACACCGGTCATCGACGTCGAACGTCTGAATCTCACCTACGGCGACTTCCACGCCGTGAAGGACCTGTCCTTCCAGGTACGGCAGGGGGAGCTCTACGCGCTGCTCGGCACGAACGGGGCGGGGAAGACCTCGGCCCTGGAGGCCGTCGAAGGTCACCGCAGGGCCACCTCGGGCACCGTGCGGGTCTTCGGGCGGAGCCCGCACGACCGGCGCGCCGTGCGGCCCAGGATGGGCATCATGCTGCAGGAGAGCGGGTTCTCCCCGGACCTGACGGTGAGGGAGTCGGTCCGGCTGATCGGACGGCTCACCCGGCGCACGGACACGGTCGAGCGCGTGCTCGGCGTCGTGAACCTCACCCGCAAGGCCGGCACCAAGGTGGCCCAGCTCTCCGGCGGCGAGAAGCGGCGCCTGGACTTCGCCACCGCCGTGTACGGAACACCTGAGCTGATCTTCCTGGACGAGCCCACCACCGGCCTGGACATCCGGTCCCGGGACGATCTGTGGGACACCGTGGGCAGGCTGCGCGAAGCCGGCTCCACCGTCGTCCTGACCACGCACTACCTGGAGGAGGCGCAGCAGCACGCCGACCGCATCGGTCTCATGCACGGGGGCGTCCTCCACCGGGAGGGGACCGTCTCCGAGCTGACACAGGCCATGCCCGCCGCCGTCCGCTTCTCCCTGCCGGTCCCCGCCCCGGCGGTGCCGCTGCCGCTGCCGGCCGTACGCGACGGCGACGGGACGTTCCTCGTCGAGACCTTCGGCCTGCAGAAGGACCTGCACGTTCTGCTGGGCTGGGCGCAGGAGCACTCGGTGGAGTTGCGGGGACTCCAGGCCGGACCGACCCGGCTCGACGACGTCTTCCGCGCCATCGGCAACGGCTGAGACCGGCCGGACCCTCCAACGAAAGGACCTTCGTCATGCTCTCGATCGCTCTCGGCGAGCTGATCCAGATCTTCCGGAACCGGCTGGTCCTGGTCACCGGTCTCGTCATGCCCGCGGTGGTCAGCGGGTTCTTCATCCACCGGCACGAGGCCTTCGCGACCCTGGGCAGCCTCGGGTACATCGCGGCGATCACGATGTTCACCGTCGGGGCGTTCGGGCTCTACACCACCGCGGTGACCACCCTGGCCTCCCGCAGGCAGAACCTCTTCCTCAAGCGGCTGCGCTCCACCGCGGAGGGCGACGCCGGCATCCTGTCCGGGCTGCTCCTCCCGATCACCGTCATCTCGCTGGTCCAGGTGGCCGTGATCATGACCGTGCTGGCCACGGTCGCGAGCGGGCCGGACAACGTCCTCCTCCTGGTGGCGGCCGTCCTCTCGATGATGATCATGATGCTCGGCCTGGCGCTGGCCACGGCGGGACTGACGAACTCCCCCGAGCACGCGCAGGTGACCACGCTGCCCGTCAGTCTCGGCACCATCGCCGTGGCCAGCTGGGTGGGCATCACCGGCACCGGGGAACTCACCCTGCTCAAGCGGCTGCTTCCCGGCGGCTCGGCCACCGAACTGGCCGTCACCGCCTGGAACGGGGGCGTTCCCGTCACCGAGTCCCTGATGCTCCTGGCGCCCACGCTGGGCTGGGTGGTCGTCGCCGTCGTGCTGGCCTCCCGGATCTTCCGCTGGGAACCGCGCCGATGACGACGCCCGTCTCCACCTGGGGAACCTCAGCCTCGCCGGTCTCTGGGCCCGGTCCCTGCGGAGCCCCGTACCGCAGGGCCGTCGCTCACCGAGACGGCGCCCGCGGGGCACAGGTGCCGGGCCCGGCGGACGGCGGCGTGCAGCCCGGGCGGGGGCGTCTCGTCCAGGAGCACGACGGTTCCGCTCTCCTCGCTCTGGTCGAAGACCTCGGGCGCGGTGAGCGCGCACATGCCCGCCCCGATGCACGACGCCGCGTCCGCGGTGACCCTCATGCCGTGGCCTACCACGCGACCGGCAGCGCTCGCACGCCGTAGATGGACATGGTGTCGCGCATGGCCACCTGTTCGGCCGGTACGGCGAGACGGAGCCCGGGGAAACGGTCGAACAGCATCGGGAAGGCGATGCGCATCTCCACGCGGGCGAGCTGCTGCCCCAGGCACTGGTGCAGCCCGTGGCCGAACGTCAGGTGCCCGCTCGCGGAGCGGGTGACGTCCAGGCGGTCGGGGTCGGGAAAGCGCGAGGGGTCACGGTTCGCGCCCGGCACCGAGAGCGCCACCACCTCGCCGGCCCTGATGAGCTCGCCCTCCACCTCGACGTCCTCCAGGGCGGCCCGCGTCGGGCCGATGTGGATGACGCTGAGGAAGCGGAGCAGTTCCTCGACCGCGTTGTCGATCAGCGAGGGGTCGGCGCGCAGCGTGGCGAGCTGGTCGGGGTGCTCCAGCAGGGCGAACGTGCCGAGCCCGAGCATGTTGGCCGTGGTCTCGTGTCCCGCGGCGAGCAGCAGGAACCCCACGTTGCGCAGTTCCTCGTCGGTCAGCTCCCCGTCCTCGATCAGGCCGCCGAGCAGGTCGTCGGTGGGGTCGGCGCGCTTGAGGGCGATGAGCCGTGCGAAGAAGGAGGCGATGCCGGCGAGCGCCGTGCGGATCTCCTCGGGCGAGGACTCCAGGTTCAGCAGCGCCGAGGTGGCGTGCTGGAACTCGTCGCGGTCGGCGTACGGGACGCCGAGCAGCTCGCAGATCACCAGCGAGGGGATGGGGAGTGCGAACTCGCTGACCAGGTCCAGGGGCGGCCCGGCCTTCTCCATCGCGTCCAGCCGCTCCCGGGTGATCTCCCGGATCCGGGGCTCCAGCCCCTTCATCCGCCGCACCGTGAACTGCGCGGTGAGCGGCTTGCGGTAGCGGGTGTGGTCGGGCGGGTCCATCCGGATGAACATCCCCGGCTCGGCCGGTCCGCGCATCTCCTGCATCAGCGGGAAGGGGACCGGGATGTTCAGCAGCTCGCGGCGGGAGCTGAACCGGGGGTCGGCCAGGATCGCCCGTACGGCCGAGTGGCCGGTCACCAGCCATCCGATCCGGCCGTCGGGATAGGCCAGCCGGGCGATGGGCCGTTCCTCGCGCAGCGAGGCCAGCCGCTCGGGCGGGTCGAAGGGCCCGGGGCGTCCGGTGGGGAAGGTGATCGCCTCGGATCGGGACTGGGTCATCCGCCGTCGTTCCTCTCGTGATGCGCTCCGTCCCCTCCAGAAAACTACATCAAGTGTAAAATTGCAACAGATGCATAATCTTAGGAATGGATTAGGCTGTTCCGCATGGACGACGGGACGGGCCTGCGCGAGCGCAAGAAGTTGCGCACCCGTCACGCCCTCGTCGAGGCGGCGCTGGAACTCTTCATGGAGAAGGGCTACGAGCAGACGACGGTCTCGGAGATCGCCGCCGCCGCCGACGTCTCCACCCGCACCTTCTTCAGCTACTTCGCGAGCAAGGAAGACGTGATCTTCCACAACGCGCGCGAGGGCATCGACCGCGCCCTGACGGTGCTCGCCGAGGCCGCGCCCGGGGAGCGGGCCGCCGACCTACTGGGCCGCGTCCTCGCCACCGGCTTCGCCGCGATCGAGCCGGACGACCGGATCCGCCGGGAGATCGCCCCGATCAACCACCTCACGCTGACCGTCCCCTCGCTCCGGGCGCGGGGCCTGCTGCTCCTCTTCGACGTCCAGCGGGAGCTCGCCGAGGCCCTGCACCGGGCCTGTCCCGACGAGCTGAACCTGACCGAGGCGTCGGCCGCCGTCGGCGCGGTGATCGGCGGCGCCAAGCTCGCCGCCTTCGTGCGCATGAGTCACGGCGCCTCCGCCGAGGAGATGCTGCGTGCCGGCCGGGAGGCCGCCGAGTTCGCCCTGGCCGCCCTCCGCGCCGCCCCCCCGGCCTCTCGCCCCTCCGGCTCCCCGGCCCCCTGACCCTCTGCTCCTCCGCCCTGTTCCGATCGAGAGGCGCGGGAAAGGGCACGGCCCGCGCCGGGGTGGCGCGGGCCGTGCGTGCGCGACCTCAAGATCACGCGGTGCCCCCGGGGGCCGCGCGGTCACGGCTCGGTGCCGGCCGTGCGGTGGCCCCGGGACCGTGCGTGCGGATCTAGGAGGCGGGAACGGTGTCGACCCAGGTGGTCGAGGACGAGCGGTAGCCGTTGACGCGGTTCAGCACGTCGGCCGGTGCGACGACCTCGTTCTTGGAGTGGTAGAACCAGTCGACCTGCTGGATGTACTCGCGCGGGGTCGCCGAGCCCACCAGGCCGCCGTTGATGAACCAGAGGTTGAAGTTCACCGACTGCGCCGTCTCCGGGTAGTAGATGCCGCCGTGCTCGGCGAAGAGGGCTCCGTCGATGTAGTACCTGATCTGGCCGCCGGAGACCTGGAGGACCAGGTCGTGCCAGCCCGCGTAGCTCTGCCTGACCTCGGTGTGGACGTTCACCGCCTCCCAGGGCTCGTTACGGTACGTCTCCCACGAGGTGGTGTACATGATGTTGGCGGGCTCTCCCCAGCCGCCGTTGGGCAGGTACTCGAAGTCCTGCTCGCTGTAGTCGGGGTCCATGTCGAAGGCCAGGGGCGTGATCGTGAAGAAGGTCTGCACGATGTGGTCGCCGTCGGGCCCGCTGATCGGGGCGTCGGAGAACTTCACCCGGGCCGCGTAGGTGCCCTCCAGGAACTTGCGCTGGTGCAGCACCTCCGACTGCCGGGTCCCCGCCGCCGTGCCGTCGGTACCGGCCTTGAGCTGCAGCGCCCTGTTGCTGCCGGAGAGCGTGGGGAAGCTCACGTTCTGCTTGGGCCAGCTCGCCCCGGGCACGCCGGGACCGCCGCTGTTGGTGCGCACGGTCCAGTTGTGCGCGGTGATGGCCGGGTCGTCGGCGCTGGTGTAGGCGAAGTCGTCGAACACCACCCCGGCACCCCCGGGGTTGCTGGGCGTGGGCGTGGGAGTGGGGGTCGGGCCGCCGCCGCCCGCGGGCGGGGTGCCCCAGACCAGGGCGCCGTTGTGGTGCACGGTGACCTTGGTCCAGTCGCCGTACGTGGTGCGGGCCGGGCCGAAGGAGTGGTCGTCGCTCTGGGTGATCCGCTGCCAGTCGGCACGGTGGAAGCGCAGCTGCAGGTCACCGGTGCGCGCACCGGGGGCCAGGGTGCCGGAGGTGAAGCCCACCTCCAGGTAGCGGTCCGCGGTGGCCGTACCGGGGGACAGGGTGCCGAAGGCGCCGGTGATCGTGGAGCAGGAGATCGTCGCCCACGAGCACGCGAAGCGGTACTGCGGCGATCCGGCGTCCGCCTTGAAGTAGTAGCGGATCTTCACACCGTTCAGCGGTACGGCCGAGGTGCCGTCGTTGGCCAGGTTGAACCAGGGCTCGACCTGGTCGGCGGTGGCTCCGGTGGCGCTCGTCTTGTACTGGAGCCGCAGGGACTGCTGGGCGGCGGCCGGGCCGGCCGTGACACCCACCAGCGCGAGCAGCAGGACGGGCAGGAGCCCGCCGATCAACAACTTTCCGCGCACGTTCTTTCCTTTCGTCGGTGCTTTCCGAGGTCTGCGGGTACCGGACGGAAGGGCCGGGTGGCCTGCGGTCCCGTGCGTGGGGGTCGGGGGTCTGGGGGTTCTCCAGGGTCTCGATGGTCTCCAGGGTCTCGGTGGTCTCGGTGATCTCGGTGGTCCGGGGCGGTCCGGGTGCCCGCGGGGAGCGGGCCGCGGGCCGGCGCGGGGGTCAGGGGATGAGCGGGCCGCCCCGGACGCCCAGGGCGCCGAGCCGGTCGAGGTGCGGGCCGAGGCGGGCCAGGAAGCCGGGGTAGTCGCCGGCCGTGCCCCAGGCGACCTCGGCGAACGCGCACATCCTGGGCAGGGCCATGAACTCGACCCGCTCGGGGGTGGGCATGTACTCGGTCCACAGCTGGCACTGCACGCCCCGCGCGGCCGGGTCGGGTGCGAACGCGTAGGTGTCGGCCAGGGTGAGGACGTGCTCCTGGACGGTCTTCCGCTCGTCACCGGCGGGCCCGTCACCGGAACCGCCGGGACCGTCGTCCCGTGTCTCGAAGGGGCCCGCGGAGGGACGGTAGTCGAAGTAGGTCCGGGTGTGCGGCGCCAGGATGATCTCGTTGTCACCGCGGTCGGCCTGCTCGTCCCGCCAGATCATGACGGTGGTGCCGGGGGTGGGCTCGCGGTCGGGCTCGTCCCAGCAGACCAGCCTGCGCGAGTGCTTCTCCAGGTGGGCGGCCATCCGGCCGATGAACCAGGCGCACGCGTCCTGCGGCCCGGCCAGGCCCAGCTCCGCCAGCCGCCGCCGCGCCGCCGGGGAGGCCTCCCACTCGGCGGTGGGGCACTCGTCCCCGCCGACGTGCACGTACGGGCCGGGGAAGAGCTCGCACACCTCGTCGAGCACGTCCTGGCAGAAGCGGACGGTGGACTCCTCCAGGTTGAGGACGTGCTCGCTGATCCCCCACTCGGTCCAGACCTCCACCCTCCGGTCCGGGTCGTTGCCCAGACGGGGGTAGGCGGCGATGGCGGCCTGGGCGTGGCCGGGCATCTCGATCTCCGGCACCACGGTGACGAAGCGTTCCGCCGCGTACGCGACGATCTCCCGGATGTCCTCGCGCGTGTAGAACCCGCCGCGCCGCGCGCCGACCTCGGTGAGCAGGGGGTAGCGCTCGATCTCCAGCCGCCACCCCTGGTCGTCGGTCAGGTGCAGGTGCAGCACGTTGAGCTTGTGCTCGGCGAGCAGGTCGACGAGGCGCAGCACGAACGCCTTGGGCATGAAGTGGCGGGCGACGTCCAGCATCACCCCGCGCCAGGCGAACCCGGGCCGGTCCTCGATGATCCCGGCCGGGATCGCCGGTCCCAGCTGGGCGAGGGTCCGCGAGCCGTAGAAGCGGCCGGCCGGGCCGCCCGCGGTGAGCTCGACGCCCGAGGGGGAGACCGCGATGCGGTACCCCTCCTCACCGAGGGACGGGTCGTCGGGCATCGGCCGCAGGAGATCGCGCCGGAACGGGACGGGGTCCCCGCCGGTCGCCACGACGTCCCGCGGTCTCGGAATGATCACGTTGTCTTCCCTTCACGGCGCTCCCTGACGGGCACGCCTGCAGGCGGTGCGGGGCGGGATCTCACCCCTTGACGGAACCGGCGATCATCCCCGAGGTGACCCTGCGCTGCAGGACGAGGAAGACCAGCAGCACCGGGAGCATGAACAGGGCCGAGGCGGCCATGGTGGCCCCCCAGTCGGTGCCGAAGACGTTGCTGAACGAGGAGAGCCAGACGGGCAGCGTCCGGTCGTCCTGGTTCTTGATGATCAGTGCGTTGGCGAAGGCGAACTCGTTCCAGGCCGTGATGAAGCCGAACAACGAGGTGGACATCAGGCCGGGGGCGAGCAGCGGCAGGACCACCCGGCGGAAGGCGGCCGGCCGGTCGCACCCGTCCATCATCGCGGCCTCCTCCAGCTCGGGAGGGATCGCGGCGAGGAACCCGCGCAGGGTGACGATGGTGAACGGCAGCGTCGTCATGAAGTAGATCAGGCTGAGCATCGACAGTTTGTCGAGCATCCCGGTGTCACGGGCGATGATGAACATCGACACCAGCAGTGCCTCCCAGGGGGCCATCTGGGCGATGAAGACCATCAGGATGAACGCCTTGCGCCCGCGCCAGCGCATCCGGGCCACCGCGAACGCGGCCAGCAGCGCGACCACCAGGGCGAGCAGCACCGCGCTCACGGTGACGACGAGGCTGTTGCGCCAGAACGTCCAGAAACCGTCCGCGCTCACCGCGGTCGCGAAGTGCTCCAGGGTGGGATGGGCGGGCCAGAAGGTCGGGGTCTGCGACTGGATGTCCCTGGTGGGCTTGAACGCGGTCAGCACCATCCAGTAGACGGGGAAGACCGAGACGGCCAGCACGGCCAGGGCCGCCAGGTTCAGCGGCACGCGGCGCAGGAGACGGACGGGTGCCGGACGGGCCTGCCGGATCGGCCGGGCCGGCCGGGCCGGTGCCAGCGTGGTCACGGTTCCTCCCCTTCGTGCTTGAGCATCCGCCGCAGGTGGACGACCAGCAGGGCGATCAGGATCAGCACGGTGAGGGTGGAGATCGCCGAGCCGAGGTCGTACTTGTGGAGCGACTGCGCGACCTGGAACGCGTAGACGGGCAGCGTGGTGGTGGCCTCTCCGGGGCCGCCCTTGCTGATCGCCCAGATCTGGGCGAAGCACTTGAACACCCAGATCACCTCCAGCGAGGTGATCAGGCCGAAGAGCGGCCGCAGGATGGGGAAGGTGACGGCGGTGAAGACCTGCCGCCCGTTCGCGCCGTCGATCCGCGCGGCCTCGTACAGCTCCGACGGGATGGTGGTCAGGCCCGCGTACAGGGTGAGGGCGGCGAACGGCACGGACTGCCAGACGACCAGGGCGACCAGGATGGCGAACGTGGACGTGCCGTCGGCGAACCAGGTGTAGTCCCTGAAGGACTCGAACCCCAGCGTGACCAGCAGCCAGTTGACCACCCCCAGCCGCGACTGGAACAGCCACTGGAAGATCGTGGTGGCGGCGAGGACGGGGGTGGCCCAGGTGAGCACCAGGCCGCCCAGCACGGCCAGCCGCATCGTCCGGCCCAGCCGGGCGACCATCAGCGCCACCGCGGTGGAGATGACCATGATCAGGACGACGTTGACGGCCGTCCAGATCAGGGTCCTGCGCACCACGGCCCAGAACTCCGCCCCGCCGAGCACCTCCGCGTAGTTGCCCAGGCCGACGAACTCCGCCCCGCCGCGGATCAGCTCGCCCGTCCTGAAGTGCTGGAAGGAGATGACGACGCTGCGGACGAGCGGGTAGAGCAGCAGGTAGGCGGTGCCCGCCAGGGTGGGCGCGATCAGCAGGTAGGGCCACAGGCCGGCGATCCGGGACGGCCGTGCCCCGGACCGCGCCGCGGGCGGCGCCGGTGGCGGTACGTCCCGGTCGGGGGCGTGCCGCCGGTCGGGGGCCCGGGAGGGGGCGGACATGACGCTCCTCAGCTCCTCAGGACGTGGTGTTGAGGATCTCGGCGATGTTCCGGTCCACCTCGGCGGCCTCGGTGGCCGGAGTGCCCCCGGTGAGCACCCGGGTCATGTACTCCTTGATGAGGTTCTTGGCCTCGACCGCGGCCCAGTTGGGGGAGTTGGGGGTGGCGTGACCGTTGGCGGCGCCCGCGGCCATCGCGGCCGTGGCCTCGTTGCCGTCCAGCACGCCCGCCAGGGAGAGGCGGTTGGGCACGTAGCTCATCTCCTTGGCCATGTCGGTCTGGAACTCCTCGCCCGCCAGCGCCTTGACCACCTCGTACGCCGCGTCGGGGTTCTTCGAGGCCTCGGGGATGACCAGGTCGGAGCCGCCGGTGAACACCGCGCCCGGCTTGTCGGCGGTCTTGCCGGGGATCGGGAAGAAGCCGAGCTTCCCCTTGAGCTCGGGGTTGGCCTTCTCGATCGCCACCGCGCCGCCCGGGGCGGAGATGAGCTGGGCGACGTCGCCCTTGGCGAAGACGTCGGCCTGCGGCGGCCTGGCCTCGTCGGAGTCCTTGGGGCCCTTGCCCAGCGCCTGGAGCTTTCGGTAGAACTCGATCGCGGCCAGCGCCTGGGGGGTGCCGAGGCCGCCCTTCCAGGTGCCGCCCTCGTTGACCGCGAGGTCGCCGCCCTCGTCCCAGACGAACCCGGCGAAGGTGTACCAGTTCTGGCCGGGCAGGTAGATGCCCTGGTCACCGCCCTTGTTGAGTTTCGCGGTGACCTCCAGCCACTCGTCCCTGGTCTTCGGCGGGGCGGTGATCCTCGCCTTGGCGAACAGGTCCTTGTTGTAGATGACCACCCGGTTGGCGGCGTACCACGGGATGCCGTACTGGCGTCCCTCGATCCTGCCCGGTTCGGCCAGGCCGGGCAGCCAGTCGGAGCCGCCCAGGTCGGCGACCTTGTCGGTGAGGTCCTTCACCCCGCCGCTGGCGGCGTACTCGGCGACCTGGGTGTTCCCGACCTCGATGACGTCGGGGGCGTCGTTGCTGGCCAGCGCGCTGGTCACCCGCTGCCCGATGCCGTCCCACTCCTGGATCTGGATGTCGAGCGTGACGCCGGGGTGGGCCGCCTGGTAGCGGGTGCGGAAGCGGTCGAGCAGGGCGTCGGAGAAGCTGTCCCGCATCACCCAGACGGTCAGGTTCGCGCCGTCCTTGCCCTCGCCGGCCGAGCCGGGCGGGCCGGACGAGGAGGACGGTTCGGAGGAGCCGCACGCGGCGAGGCCGGCGACGAGCGCCAGCACTGCCGTGGTGGCGCGGAGACGGTGCCTCATCGGTGCTCCCACAGGTCAGATATTGGTAACTAATTGGCTTGCTCCGCATAGGGTGGCTCTTACCAGTTCCCCCGTCAAGACCTGATTTTTCCCGGGCAACTGGTAAGAAATAGGTAAGAGGTTGGTAGGCTGGGAACGTGACACTGAACATGAGGTCCGGGCTCAAGCGCGACCGGGTGCGCGACGTCCTGCTCGACCTCATCGCCGACATGAGACCGGCCGAGGCGATCCCCTCGGAGCGGGATCTGTGCCGGGAACTCGGCGTCTCCCGGCCCACCGTCCGCGCGGCGATCGACGACCTGGTCAGGTCGGGGCTGCTGGTGCGCGAGCACGGGCGCGGCACGTTCACCGGCCCGCACCGGGTCACCCAGGCGCTGGCCTCGACGACGGACAACTCGTTCTACGCGCCGCCCGCCGAGGGCACCTGGCTCAGCCGCATCATGGAGTTCGGCTCCGCCCCGGCGGGCGCGCGGCTCGCCGCCAGGCTTCAGCTCTCCCCGGCCGACCCGGTCCTGCGGGTCGTGCGGCTGCGCGTCGTGGACGACGAGCCCATGGCGATCGAACGCATCCACCTGCCGTACGCCCTGGTCGCCGGTCTCGTCCCGGCGGACATGGAGTCCGGCTCGTTCTACCGGTTCCTGCGGGAACGCTTCGGCGTCGACGTCCGCACGGCCGTGCAGACGATAGAGCCCACCGTCACCGACGAGACCGAGTCCGAGCTGCTGCACGTGCCCCAGCACGCCCCCGCCCTGCTCTTCGAGCGCACCGCCCGCGACGTCGGCGGCCGGATCGTCGAGTTCACCCGCTCGATCTACCGCGGCGACCGCTACCGGGTGACCTCGGAGCTGTCCTTCAACGCCGACTCCGGGTGACCTCCGGGCCGGGCCGCGGTCCCGCGGGACGGGGCGGACGGGGCGTGCTGGAGGACGGAGGGCGGCTGGGCTACGTTCGGGGGATGACGTCCCTCGACGACCTGGCCGTCCGGGCCCGCTCCCTCGTCCGCGACGGGCGGCGCGCGCTGCTGGGCATCACCGGGAGCCCGGGGGCCGGCAAGAGCACCCTCGCCGAGCATCTGGTCGCCCTGCTGCGCCCGGCGCCCCCCGAGGGGCTCCCGGCCGGGGAATGGGTGGCGTACGTGCCGATGGACGGCTTCCACCTCGCCGACGCCGAGCTCGACAGGCTCGGCCGGCGCGACCGCAAGGGGGCTCCGGACACCTTCGACGCGGCCGGTTACGCGGCCCTGCTCCGCCGCCTGCGCGACGACGAGGACGAGGTGGTCTACGCGCCCGCGTTCGAGCGCGACCTGGAGCAGCCCGTCGCCGGGAGCATCCCGGTCCCGCGGGCCGCCCGGCTCGTCGTCACCGAGGGCAACTACCTGCTGCTCGACCGGGGCGACTGGGCGCGGGTACGTCCCCTGCTGCACGAGACCTGGTACTGCGACCTCGTCCAGGACGAACGGGTGCGCCGCCTGGTCCGTCGCCACGAGCGCTTCGGCAAGGACGCCGGCACCGCCCTGGCCTGGACGCTCGGGACCGACCAGCGCAACGCCGACCTCGTCGCGGCCACCCGCCCGCGCGCCGACCTCGTCGTGCCCGACGCGGTCCTGCGCTCGATCGGCGACCCTGAGGCGACGGCCGGCTGACCTGTGCGTCCCGGTGCCGGGTCCGGGGGCCGGTCGACGGCGCGGTCCGGAGGCCGAACGCGGCTCGGTCCGAGTCTTGATCATCGGTGTGGTTCGCTGTGACCGGCGCCCGGTAATACCCCCGCCGTACCGTTCGCACACCATGGGGGGACACATGTCCGTTGCCCGCTTTTTCACTGCCGTGACCCTCACCGCCGCGGCGGTGTCGCTCGCCGCTCCGGTGGCCTGCGCCGACCCCATGCCGCCGCGACCGGTCTCGGAGGAGGGCTACCCGCCCTCGGGAACGCTGACCGTCAAGAACGGCGACCTCACCGAGACCTGGACGTGGAGGCCGGGGTACGAGGCGTACCAGAGCAGCAAGAGCAAAGAACAGCGGATCAGGGAAGACCACTGACCACCCCGCCCCGCCCGGAAGCGGTGCGGGGCGGGACCCGGGCGAGGACCGTCGGTACACCTAGAACAGGGTCGGGGCGGCGGCCGTGCCGGCCCCCTTCGGTTCGTCCGGCGCGAAGAGGTGGATCGTGCCGAACGTGCCGTCGTACCCGGGGTCGCGGATCACCTCGCCGCGGCGCAGCCGGTCGACGGCCTCGGCGAGCGGTGACGAGTGAACGGCGATGTCGTCGACCGGCACGTCCTGCAGGATGGACAGCTCGGGGCCCAGCGCCGTCGTGAGCTCGTCGAGCAGCTTGACGACCTTCTTGCTCTTCGGTCCCACCCCCAGGACCTCCCCCACGATCTCCGGCAGCGGCACCAGGCTGCGGAACTCCACGGCGTCGTCCGGGCGGAACCCCTCGGACCGGTCGGCCAGCTCCTCGACCCGGCTCAGCACCCCGACCGTGAGCGGCCTGCCGCACACGGGACATCTCCCGCCCAGCTCACGCGTCTCGGCGGGGTCGAGCCGGACCTCGCAGACGCGGTGCCCGTCGAGGTGGTACTTGCCCTCCTCGGGGAAGAACTCGGTCGTGCCCGCGTACCCCTCACCGGTCCGCAGGGCCCGCAGCACGGCGAAGTAGTCCAGGTCGGTGTCGAAGACCGTGGTCTCGCGGCCGAGCATGGGCGGCGAGTGCGCGTCGGAGTGGCTGACCAGCCGGTAGCGGTCCAGGGCGGAGACCCGCCGGTTCATCGCCGGGTCGCTGGACAGGCCGGTCTCCAGCGCGAAGATCTCCTCCGACAGGTCGCCGTAGCACTCCTCGACCGTGTCGAACCCGGCCTTGGACCCGAACACCCCGAACCAGGGCGTCCAGACGTGGGCGGGCACCAGGTAGGCGCCGTCACCGCTTCCCAGGGTGAGCTCCAGCAGGTCGCGGGAGTCCATCGCGAGGACGGGACGGCCGTCCGCGGCCAGGTCGCCGACCCGTTCGAGCTCGCGGTTGAACGCCGCGGCCTCGTCGAAGCCCGGCATGTAGATCAGGTGGTGGATCTTCCGGGTACGCTCGCCGCGCCGGTAGATCGTGGACACCTCGCTGGAGAGCATGAACCGCACCTGGCCGGGGACCACGCCGGCCGGCAGCGCACCGCCGACGTCGGCGGCCGGGCCCGAGGCGAGGTCCTCGCGGAGCCGGAAGAGCCCCGGCTCGGCCGGTACGAGGCTCTCGCGCAGCCGCTCGAACCACACCGGGTGCGTGAAGTCGCCGGTGCCCATCAGCGCGATGCCCTTGCGCTGCGCCCACCAGGTCAGATGCTCCAGATCGCTGTCCTTGCTGCAGGCCCGGGCGTACCTGGAGTGGATGTGCAGGTCGGCATGGAAACGCATCATGACACTTTGCCACAGTGCGACAGGGGCGGCCGACGGCCCGCCGGGCGCCGTGCCCGTCCTCGCCCGCTCCCGCCCTCATCCCGTGCCCGCCCTCATCCGTGCCCGCCCTCACCCCTGCCCGAGGGAGCGGGGCGGGGGGACGGCCTCGCGGACGACGGGGAGAAGGCTGCCGCTTCTGTCCTGCGAAGTCAGGATTTTTCGATAAAGATCCAGAAGGTCGTAGGTGTTCCCTATCATTCCGGGTCAACGGGGAGGAGGGACATGACCGATCACGACGTCATGCCGGAGGGGATCGATCCGGGCGTTCCGAGCGTCGCACGGATGTACAACCACTATCTCGGGGGCAAGGACAACTTCGCCGCGGACCGGGCGGCCGCGGAGGAGTTCATGCGGGTGCTGCCGGGCATCCGCGAGATGGCCTGGGCGAACCGGGCGTTCCTGTCGCGGGCCGTCACCCTCCTGGCGCACCAGGGGGTGCACCAGTTCCTCGACGTCGGGTCGGGGCTGCCGACGCGGGAGAACGTGCACGAGGTCGCCCACCGCGTCGCGCCGCAGGCCCGGGTCGTCTACGTCGACATCGACCCCATCGTCCTGGCGCACGGCCGCGCGCTGCTGCAGGACACCCCCCTCACCTCGGTCGTCCGGGCCGACGTGCGGGAGCCCGAGGCGCTCCTGGCGCACCCGGAGATCGGGGACGTCCTCGACCTCACCCGGCCGGTCGCCGTGCTGCTGGCGTCGGTGCTGCACTTCGTCCCCGACGAGGCCCTGGTCACCCGCCTGATGAGCGTGCTCCGCGGGCGCCTCGTCCCGGGAAGCCACGTGGTCCTCTCGCACGCCTTCGAGGGCGACGTCGACGACGAGACGCGCGAGGCCGGCCAGCGGCCCTACCGGCTGACCGGCGCCGGAGGGCTCACCTCGCGCGGCCCGGAGCGGCTCGCCGAGCTGATGGACGGGCTGGAGATGCTGGAGCCGGGGGTCGTACCGGTGCAGGCGTGGCGGCCCGAGCGCCACGGGGACGAGGAGGAGGTCCCCGTGGACCTCACCCTGCCCGCCATCCTCGCCGTCGTCGGACGTCGCTGACCGGTGCCGCCGGTCGGTGACGCCGGTCGGTGACGCCGAACGGTGACGCACCGACGTGCGGACCGGCGTGCGGACCGGCGTGCGAGCCGGAGGGCCGGGGGTCGGGGGCCGGGGCCGGGGCCGGGGCCGGGACAAGTTTTACGGCGCCCTGGCCCTCGCGGTACGGCGCTTGCCCCGGCCGGGGGTAGGGGGAGGACGTCGCGTCGGAACGATCCGCGACCGGTCGTCCTTCCCGGCCACCACCGGCCGGAACCGTACCGCGCCCGGTACCGGCCGGTGGCGGGAGGCCGGCGGGCGGGGAGCGGACGGCGCGTGCCAGGTCCGGTCCCCGGCCGCGGCCGGTTCCCAGCGAAAGGCGCAGCCCGTCCATGAGAGTCCTCGTCACCGGCGGCGCCGGGTTCATCGGCTCGCACTTCGTCCGTACCCTCGGCCAGGACCGGGTCACGGTGCTCGACCGGCTCACCTACGCCGGTGACCGGGCCAACCTGGAGGGGGTGCCGCACGACTTCGTGCACGGGGACGTCTGTGACGCCGAACTGCTCGGCCGGGTGGTGCCCGGCCACGACCTCGTGGTCAACTTCGCGGCCGAGTCGCACGTCGACCGGTCGATCGAGGGGGCGGCGGAGTTCGTCCGCACCAACGTGCTGGGCACCCAGACGCTGATGCAGGCCTGCCTGGAGGCGGGCACGCCCAGGATCGTGCAGGTCTCCACCGACGAGGTGTACGGGTCCGTCGAGACCGGCTCCTGGGACGAGGACGCCCCGCTCCGCCCGCGCTCACCGTACGCGGCCTCCAAGGCGGGCGGCGACCTGATCGCCCGCTCCTACGCGGTCACGCACGGGCTGCCGGTGTCGATCACCCGGTGCGGCAACAACTACGGGCCGTACCAGTTCCCCGAGAAGGTCGTCCCGCTCTTCGTCACCAACCTGCTCCAGGGGCGCAGGGTCCCGCTGTACGGCGACGGCGGCAACGTCCGCGACTGGATCCACGTCGACGACCACTGCCGCGGCATCCGCCTGGTCGCCGAACGCGGTGAGCCCGGGGAGGTGTACCACATCGCCGGCACCGCCGAGCTGACCAACCTGGAGCTCACCGGGAGGCTGCTGGAGGCGCTGGGCGCGGGATGGGACATGGTCGAGCGGGTCGCCGACCGCAAGGGCCACGACCGCCGCTACTCGCTCGACGACACCAGGCTGCGCGCCCTCGGCTACCGCCCGCGGATCGCCTTCACCGACGGCCTGGCCGAGACCGTCCGCTGGTACGCCGACAACCCCTCCTGGTGGAAGGGCAAGCGGCAGACCGGCTGAGCGGCCGGGTCCTCACCCGGCCGGACGCGCGGGACGGGCCCGGTCACACGGGGGACGGGCCCCGGTGTGATGGACGGGCCCCGGTCACAGCGGGACGAGCCCCGGTCATGAGGGACGGGTCCCGGTCGTGAGGGACGGGCCCCGGTCACGGGGGGTCGAGCAGGCGCGCGTCGTGGACGAGCAATGCGACCTGCACCCGGTTGTTGAGGTCGAGCTTGGTCAGGATGCTGGACACGTGCGTCTTCACCGTGGCCAGGGTGAGGTGCAGCAGGACACCGATCTCCGCGTTGGACATGCCCCGGCCGACCGCGAGCGCCACCTCGCGCTCCCGGTCCGCCAGCCGGGCCAGCCGCTCCCTGGCCCGGGCGCGGCGCTCGTCGCCGTCGGCGTCGGCGACCCGGGCGATGAGGCGGCGCGTCACCGAGGGGGAGAGCACCGGGTTGCCCAGGGCGACCTGGCGCACCGCGGCCACGATCTCGGCGGGCGGGGTGTCCTTGAGCAGGTAACCGGCGGCTCCGGCGCGCAGCGCGCGCAGGACGTGGTCGTCGGCGTCGAAGGTGGTCATCACGATGACCTCCGGCCCGCCGGGGCCCGCCCGGAGCGCCTTGGTCGCGGCCAGGCCGTCCATCACGGGCATCCGGATGTCCATCAGGACGACGTCGGGGCCGTGCAGGCCCGCGAGGGAGATCGCCTCCCTGCCGTCTCCCGCCTGCGCGACGACCCGCAGGTCCGGGGCGCCGCCCAGCATCATCGCCAGCCCGGCCCGTACCAGGGGATCGTCGTCGGCGATGAGCACGGTGACCTGCGGCGGTGGTGGAGAGGTCATGTCGGCCAGGGTAACCAGGCCGACAGCCTCCAGCCACCTTCGGCGGTGGGGCCGTGCTCCAGTCGCCCCCCGACCAGGTCGACCCGCTCGGCCAGGCCGAGCAGCCCGCGTCCCGGGCTCCCGCCGCGCGGGGCCGCCGGGACCCCGGAGGCGGAGTTGAGCACCTCGACCGTGAGCCACTCACCGGGCCTCCCGGCCGTGCGCACCGACACCTCGGCGCCCCGGGCGTGCTTGCGGGCGTTGGTCAGGGCCTCCTGGACGATCCGGTACGCCGTCCCGCCCGCCCGCGCGGGGACGGGCTCGGCGACCTGCCGGCTCAGGTGCACCCGCATCCCGGCCCGCCGGGACTCGGCGACGAGCTCCTCGATGTCTGCCAGGGACGGCTGCAGCAGCTCACCGGCCGGGGCTCGCAGGACGCCGATGACCTCCCGCAGGTCCTGCAGCGCCTGATGGGCGCTCTGCCTGATCACGCCGGCGGCGCGGGCGACGTCCTCGGCCGGGGCGTCCGGGTTGAACTCCAGGGCGCCGGCGTGCACGCTCAGCAGGGAGAGCCGGTGCCCGAGGACGTCGTGGATCTCCCTGGCGATCGTCTCGCGGACGCGCTGCTGCGCCTCGGCCTCGGCCCTGGCGGCGCTCTCCCGCAGGGAGACGAGCAGCCGGCGCCGGTGCTGCACGAACAGGCCCCAGCCGGTGGCGGCGCTCTGGGCCACGAAGCCTATGGTGAACAGCACCACGCCCGGGGTGCCGGGCATGCTCCGGGTCATGACGAAGATCACGCTGGAGACCATGCTCAGCGCGAAGACGAGCGCCGTGGTCCGTGTCGACCGGTGCACCGCCACCGTGAACAGGGCCACCAGCAGCGCGCCCGCGGTCAGCTCGAAGAAGGCCGACAGGACGATGAGGACCAGGACCAGGCCGACCGGCCACCGCCGGCGCGCCCAGAGCGCGACGCAGCTCAGCGCGCCGACCAGCTGGTCGAGCCGGAAGGCCCAGAGCGGTATGTCCAGCGGAGGCGCGGCCAGGCGGTCGGAGAGCGTCAGCGCCCCGACGGCCGCCGCGGCCAGGAACAGGCCGATGTCCACGAGCCAGTCGCGGACGCTGCGCCGGGAGGCGGACGGCACGGGCCCCTCCCCGCTCAGGTCTCTTCGAGACGGCGCAGCAGTGACCGCTTGGCCGAGGTGAACTCCTCGTCGGTGAGCACCCCCGAGCGGTGCAGCTCGCCGAGCTCGCCCAGGCGGCGCACCACGGCGTCGTGCTCGTCGAGTCCGGCCGCGCCCCGCGCCGGGACCCGCCCGTCCTCCGGCCCGTCCGGGGAACGCCGGTCGTCCGGTGCCGCCGGGAGCGCGGCCAGGGTCCCGGCGTGGCGCGGCAGCCTGGCCAGCACCGCGGCGGCGACCAGGGCGCTCGCCCCGCCGTAGCGCTGCAGGCCCCACGACAGGCAGTGGACGTCGTTCTCCGGTGACCGGGCCGGAACGGCCTGCCGGAGCCGGAACCGGAGGCGCCCGTACCCCACCCCGCTCTGCGGGGCCCACTCCACGCCCTCCAGGTCGCTCACCAGGAACGTCTGCGAACCCGCCGTCTGCTTGATCGACGTGGCGAACAGGGTCCAGTCGATGCGGACCCGCTCGCCGTCGAAGCTCACCGTGCCGTCGCCCGCCGAGGCCGACACCGGCACGGCGGGGCCTGGGAGCAGGAACTCCTCGCACGGGCCGCCCGGCACCCCTTCCAGCGCCAGCGCCGAACGCACCTCGTCGACCAGGTACTCGGCGGTCCAGGCCCGGTCCCTGGGGACGGCCAGCCGGTAGGGGTCGGCGGAACCCGAGAGCCTCCCGGCGACCACGTCGCTCAGCGGATCGGCTCCCGGTCGCAGCCGGAGCTGGAGGTCGCCGCCCTTGCGCGAGGGCTCGAACGAGACACCGGCGATCGCCACCAGGGGGATCGTCACCTCGCCGAGGGTCCTGCGCAGCTCGTGCGTGTCACCGCCCCCTCCCGGCACGATCCGGAGGGTCTCGCTGTCGAACGTCCACGAACCGCTCGGGACGAAGATTTCGGCCATGCCGTCACCCTAAAACATCGCGGCACACGGCGACCGTTCCGGGGAGGCCGCCGGGCGCATGCCCCGTTCGGTATCGGCCTCTTTCCCGCCCTCCGGCCGTGATTTCCGTTCTTTTCTTCCGGGGGCATCGGCACGCCGTTCTTTTCCGGCCTTCCGGAAAGACCCCTTTCAATGGCGGCCGTGCGTTCACGGAACCGACGGCCTCGGTACGGAGGGCATCGGGCCGGGAGGGGGTTCGCCCTATGATGACGGAGCCCTTTCTGCGGCGATCATCATAATGAGGCCGAGCGCGGCCAGGATCAGATTCGCGTAGATCTCGCGGCCTTCGAGGAAGGCGACGTTGCCGACGACGACACGGTTGAAGAAGTTGAGCACCGGACCGAAGAAGGGCTGGCCGACGAGATGGTCGATCGTCCCGCTGACCCCCTGGAGGGCGAGGACCAGACCGATGAACTGGATGGATTTCCGCACGTTCCGAGGTTAGGGGTGTTCGTCACAGGGGGAATCGGTCGTTGGGATTCTCCGGCCCGACCAAGGTGGCCGTACGGGAGGGATTCTCCGACGAAAGTATGAGGCGCTCCGACTTCGGTCGCCCGGGACGTGATCCGGGTTACCGTATAACGGCGGCGGGTCGCGACGGGAAAGGCCGTGGCGCCTTCCTCGCGGCGCGGCCGTACGACATGGAGCAGGAGCAGCCCGAATGAAACCCATGGAGATCGAAGGCGCGTGGATCGACGCTCCGAGAATGCACGTCGACGATCGCGGAGGTCTTCATGAATGGTTTCGTGAGGGGGATTTCCGCACCGCCACCGGCAGGGACCTGCGGCTCTCCCAGGCGAACTGTTCCGTCTCGCGGCGCGGCACCCTGCGCGGAATCCACCTCGCCGACGTCCCGCCGGGCCAGGGGAAGTACGTCAAGTGCGTGCGGGGAGCGGTGCTGGACGTGGTCGTGGACGTCCGCGTCGGCTCGCCGGGGTTCGGCCGCTGGGAGCTGGTGCGGCTGGACGACGAGGACCACCGCGGGGTGTTCCTGTCCGAGGGGCTGGGACACGGCCTGCTGGCGCTGACCGACGACGCGACCGTGATCTACCTCTGCTCGGAGGGTTACCGCCCGGCCAGGGAACACGGCGTGCACCCGCTCGACCCCGAGCTGGGCATCGCCTGGCCCGCGGGCGTCGAACCGCTCCTGTCGCCCAAGGACGCCGCGGCGCCCACCCTCGCCGAGGCACGCGACCGCGGACTGCTCCCCTCGTACGAGGAGTGCCTGGCCTTCTACGCGTCGAGGTCGTACCCGTAGCCCGGCGGGCGGGTCACCGCCGGACGAGACGGCCCGACGGGTCCAGCCGGGCCGCGCGGAGCGCGTCCCGCCAGGGACGGAGCGGTTCCAGGCCCATCTCCGGCGACCGCGTGTCGTCCAGGACGCTGAAGGCGGGCCGGTCGACCGGGCTGCCGAAGGCCGCCGACGTCGTCGGGCGGACCCGGTCCGGATCGGCGCCGGCCAGCCGGAAGATCTCCCGGGCGAACTCGAACCAGGTGGTGTCGCCGGAGTTGGTGGCGTGGAACCTGCCGGTCGCCGAGCCCAGGCCGCCGATCGTGACCAGCCGGTCGGCGAGGTCGGCCGCCCAGGTCGGCTGCCCGCGCTGGTCGTCGACCACGTCGACGGTCTGCCGCTCGGCCATGAGCCGGAGCATGGTGCGCACGAAGTTCGATCCGTGGGCGCCGTACAGCCAGGCCGTCCGGACGATCGCCGCGGAGGGCAGCAGGCCGAGCACGGCCTCCTCCCCGGCCAGCTTGGTCCGCCCGTAGGCGGTCCGCGAGCCCGCCGGGTGGTCCTCGCGGTAGGGAACGGTGGCGTCGCCCGGGAAGACGTAGTCGGTGGAGATGTGGACCAGCCGGGCGCCGTGGCGGGCACAGGCCGCGGCGAGGAACCGTGGCCCGTCGGCGTTGACCCGGTGCGCCTCCGGCTCGTGGTCCTCGGCCGCGTCCACGGCCGTCCACGCGGCGCAGTTGACCACGACCCTCGGGGCCAGCGCCCGGAAGGCGGCGTCGATCCGGTCCGGGCGGCAGATGTCGAGGTCCCGGTGGCCCAGCGCGGCCACGTCGTGCCCCCGCTCGCGCGCCCGCGCGACGACCTCGTGGCCCAGCATGCCGTTCGCTCCGGTGACGAGCCAGACCATGACGTCCCCTTCGAGCGGCGGCTGTGCGGACCCCCGGGGGCAGCGTATCCGCGGGTGGGGCCACAGGTGAGGCCGCGGGATTGTTCAACGGCCGAATCCCCGGCTCCGGTCCGGACGCCACCCGGCCCGAGGACACCGAACACCGGGACGACGGGAATCGGGACGACGGGAGTCGGGACGGAGAGCGGGACGAGGGGAACCGGGCCGAGGAGAACCGGCAAACAATGCTGCTTTGACAATTAATTTTGTCGGCGGATAGTCTTCGGTCATGCAGGAGATCGCCGTGATCGAGGACCCGGCCGCCGCCGAGGTCTCACTGGATCCCATCCGGGCCCGGCTGCTGGCCGAGCTGAGCGAGCCCGGCTCCGCGACCATGCTGGCCGCCAAGGTCGGCCTGCCTCGCCAGAAGGTCAACTACCACCTGAAGACCCTCGAGGCGCACGGGCTCGTCGAGATGGTCGAGGAGCGGCGCAAGGGCAACGTCAACGAGCGCATCATGCGCGCGACCGCGGCCTCGTACGTGATCTCACCGACCGCGCTGGCGTCGGTCGAGCCCGATCCGGCCCGTTCCCCCGACCAGCTCTCGGCGAGCTGGCTGCTGGCCGTCGCGGCCCGGCTGGTCCGCGACGTCGGGGCGCTCATCGGTGGTGCCGCCCGGGCGCGAAAGCGCGTCGCCACCTTCGCGATCGACGGGGAGGTGCGCTTCGCCTCGGCCGCCGACCGGGCCGCGTTCGCCAGGGAGCTCGCCGGGACCGTCACGGCCCTCGTGGCCAAGTACCACGACGAGTCCGCGGAGGGCGGCCGTGACCACCGGATCGTCGTCGCCGTCCACCCGAGCGTGACGCCGCCGTCCACCCGAGCGTGAAGGAGCCTCGATGCCTGAAGGAGCCTCGATGACCCACCCGTTCGAGCTGAACCAGGAGATCGAGCTCGCGGCCACGCCCGAACAGGTCTGGGACGCGATCGCGACCGGGCCGGGCGTCGACTCCTGGTTCATGGGGCACTCCGAGTTCGGCACGTCCGCCGGTGAGCCCGCCTTCCTCACGGTGATGGGACGCACCGAGCAGTCCACGATCACCGCGTACGAGCCGGGCGCCCGTCTCGGCATGCGCGGGGAGGAGGCCCCCGACGGCCGGTTCATGGCGACCGAGTACCTCATCGAGGGGCGCGGCAGCGGCACGACCGTGCTGCGGATCGTGCACAGCGGCGTGCTCGGCGACGACTGGGAGACCGAGTTCGAGGCGATGAAGGCGGGCTGGCCCCTCTACCTGCGGACCCTCGGGCAGTACCTCGCCCACTTCACCGGCCGCACGCCGTCGGTCACGACGGTCTTCCGGCCCGGTGCGGGCGGCGCGGACGCCACGTGGAAGACCGTCACGGAGGCGCTGGGCGTCACCCCGGACGTCGGCGAGGGCGACGAGGTCCACCTTCCGGACGGCTCCACCGGGGTCGTCTACCACGTGATCCCGCACGCCGGCCTGGGGGTCCGGACCGGCCAGGGCCTGTACCGGTTCGTCCACTCGGGCGACGACCGCGGTGACGTGCTCTACCTCGGCCACCAGAACTTCACGGGCCGCGACGAGCAGGCCGCGTGGGACGCCTGGACGGCCGAGCGCTTCGGCCGCCGTTGACGCCGGTGCCGGTATCGGTGCCGAGCCGGTCGGGGAGCCGGCGACCGCGGGACGCTCCCGCGTACGGGACGAGAGCCCGGTCACGGGGTGACCGGGCTCTCGCGGGGGATCAGCGGATGGTCAGGGGACGGTGGGTGGTGAAACCGGTCCCCGCCGACAGGCCGTCGGTCAGGCGACGGTGGTCGGTGCCGTAGTCCCGGCGCTGCTGGTACGCCCAGTAGGAGGTGCGCCTGGCGTCGGCCCACCGATCGAAGATGATCACCCGTCGTGCGGTGGCCGGGCCGGTGGACCTGATGATCAGGTCACCGGAGCGCAGCTCGGCGACCGGGATCGGCCTGCTGTGGCGGGCGGAGGACAGCCCGCGCGAGTCGGGCCCGGGGGCCGCGAGCCGCAGCGCCATGGAGGCGTAGCCGGAGCCGTCGGTCCGGTAGCCGCCGTGCAGCCCGGTCTGGCTGTACGGCACCCGCTGCGCGGTGCCCGGCTTCCAGGTCTTCGCGCGGGCGACGACCTCGGCCCGTGTCACACCGCTCGCCGGCCAGAGCGCCGAGACGATCATCTGCCCGTCCGCCGCCTGCGGCTGGTAGCGCTCGGGGTACTTCGACACCTGGACACGCTGGCAGACGTCACCCACCACGGCCGTCCGCCATGACCCGTCGGGGTACTTGCGGAGCATCTTGTCGAGGAACGCCCCGGTCGACCAGGCCACGTCCAGCCGCTGGGCGGCGGTTCCCCACGACGCCCGCTGCTGGAACACGCCCAGGCTGTCATGGTCGACCTCCCGGTTGATGTTCCGCACGCCCGTCTCGATGACGGCCGTGGTGATCGCGATCACCGCGGCCTCCCGGGGAAGCCCGCGGGCGCGGACCGCCCCGACCACCGCCCGGGCGCAGGAGACGCGGTAGCCGTCCATGTAGCCCCGCATCTTCATGGTCAGCCGGGTGTTGAGCACCCCGGCCAGTGCCGTGTCGTCCGCCGTCACCCCGGCCGGATCGCACGGGGAGGTGGGCAGGGGGGCGGCGGAGAACGCCGCCTCCGCGGGAGCGCCGAGCACGGCCGGCAGGGGCGTGGCGGAGGCGGCCGCCCCCGCGGGTGTGCCGGAGGCGGTCACCACCGTGGCCGCCACGGCCGTCGCCAGCAGGATCGCCCCCGCGATCCCGGCAGGTGCGGGCGGGGCGGCGTGGGGTCGTGACCGGGGCACTAGCGGATCCTCAGCGAACGGTAGGCCTTGAACTGGGTGCCGGCGGTCAGGCCGTGCTTGACCACGCGGTAGTCCGTGCCGTAGCCGGTGCGCTGCTGGTACGCCCAGTAGGAGGTCTTCTTGGCGTCGGCCCACTTGTCGAAGATGACCACCGCGCGGGCGGTGGTGCCGCCCACCGGGTCGATGACCAGGTCGCCCTGGAGCAGCTCGGTCATCTTGATGGGACGGGTGTAGGTGCTCTTGGCCAGGGCGACCGTGTTGGGGCCGGGCTTGGCCAGGCCGAGCGTCATGGAGACGTAGCCGGAGCCGTCGGCCCGGTAGCCGCCCTGCAGCTTGGTCTGGCTGTAGGGAACGCGCTGCGCGGTGGCGGGCTTCCAGCTCTTGGCCCGGGTGATCACCTGGGCGCGGGTGACCGTGGCGGGCGGCTTGGGCGCGTCCTCACGGATCTTGTTCGCCCGGTAGGCCTTGTACTGGCTTCCCGACGACAGGCCGTAGGTGCGCGTCCGGTAGTCCGTGCCGTAGCCGCCGCGCTGCTCGTAGGCCCAGTAGGAGGTCTTCTTGGTGTTGACCCACTTGTCGAAGATGACCACGTGGCGGGTGGTGTTGGTGCCGATGGCGTCGATCACCAGGTCGCCCCTGCGCAGCTGTGACATGGTGATGCGCTTGGTGTGGGTGCTCTTGGCGAGCCCGACGGTGTTCGGGCCGGGCTTGCCGAGGCCGAGCGCCATGGAGACGTAGCCGGAGCAGTCGGTACGGTAGCCGCCGCGCGTCTTGCTCTGGCTGTAGGGCACGCGCTTGGAGGTACCGGGGTTCCAGGTCTTGGCCCGGGCGATCATCTGCGAGCGGGTGATGGTGGAGGCGGCGAAGGTGGTCGCCTCCTCCTCCGTCGTCACGTCGGGCTCGCCGTACTCGTCCGCCGGGGTGCCGGGCGGGGGCTTCTCGGTCTCGTCGTCGGGGTCCGGCGCCGTCGTGTTCGTGGGCGTCGGGGTCGGGGTCGGCGTGGGGGTCGGGGCGGGGGTGGTCGCCGCGACGGCCGGCTGCTCGGCGAGGGCGAGGGGCGCCGCCTGTGCGGACGTCGCCGTCACCAGACCGCCTCCGCAGACCACCGCGGTGGCCAGCGCCAGATATCCCGCTGTGATCCAGGAGTTTCGGGTCGAGGACATGTGCTCTCCTTGTTCCTGCCGTTGATCGTTCGGTCGGACGAGGACACACGTTGGCAGGAAATTCCTGAAACACATCGTGAAATTGATGAAGTCGGGACAATAGCTACTAATGGGACCGACGTGACCTGCAATGACTCAGACCGCTGAGACAAGGTTGGGACGAATCACCGTGGTGAATGGAACCGGGAACACGAGCCGGAACCGGCGGCAGCGACCGTTGTCGGACGATCTGCCTGAGCCGACCCGTGTTCTTCTGCAGGAGCTGAGAGCTCTGAGGGAACGGGCGGGGCTGGATCTGCGCGCGCTGGAACAGGCGACGCACGCGAGCCGGTCGTCCTGGGGACGGTGGCTCTCGGGAGAGACGTGGATCCCCCTGGACGCCGTGGAGGGACTCGCCCGGCTCTGCCGGGAGGACGAGAGAAGGTTCCGGGGGCTGTGGGAGGCGGCCGAACGGGACCGGCGGGCGGCCGACCTCCCCGACACGGGGCAACGGGTGCGCGAGACCGCCGGGGACGAGCCCGGAGCGTCCGTGCCGGGGGCCGGGTCGACCCCCGCCGAGCGGGGCGCGCCGGCGTCGGCGTCCGGCGCACCCGTACCGGATCCGGGGCCGGTCGTACCGGGGCCGGGGACGACCGTGCCCGAGTGGGACGCGCCCGTACCGGAGGCCGGGGCGGCGCCCCTGTCCAGGACCGGGTCCGTGTCCGGCTCCGGAGCCGGCGCGCCCGTCCCCGGAGCCGGCGTGACCGTCGCCGGGGCCGGGGCCGGGGCCGGGTCGACCGTGCCCGTTCACGGGGGGAGCGGGCCGGACCTCGGCGTGACCCTGGTGGAGCGCGGCCCGGTCGTGCCGGGGCCCGGGACGCCCGTCCCCGGGTACGGCGCGCCCCCGACGGGTGCCGGGGTGACGGTGCGGGATCTCGACGTGACCGAGCCGGGGCTGGGCATGGCCGTGTCACGGCCGCCGTCGGGCCGCTCGCGACGGCGGTTCCTGATCGGGACGGCGGTGGGCCTGTCCCTGGGCATGGCCGCCGGGGTCGCGATCGGAGGGTCGGTCCTGATGAACCGGAAGGACGAGGACCCCGAGCCCCCGGGCGCGGCCACCGGCCAGGCCACGGTGACCACCGCGGGCAGGGCCGCGGCCATCGACCGGGAGACGGTGATCGAGCGGGCCGAGAGCTGGCGTCCGGGCACCGAGCAGCGCGTGCCCTACAGCCAGCTCAAGAAGCACGACGGGTACCGGACCGACGGCTCGGGATACGCCTCCATGGCGCTCGGGCTCCGAAAACCCGGCCCGAACACGATCAGCCTGGCCTCACCGGGCCTGAGCCGCCGCATCAAGATGTCCGAGCTGATGCGCGGGGACCTGGTGATCGACCCGGTGGGCGGCAACACCGCCCGCGCGGTGGTCATCTTCGACAGATGGGCCGACTCCGGGCGCACCTCGTACTGGGCGTACCAGCAGCGCGCCCAGTACGGCACCGACCACCGCGTCGTCCGGCACGGGCTGGTGCCGGGTGACGACTTCCGCGCCTACCGTCCGGTCAACCTCCGCGACGGCGCCACCGGCCAGGACACCGCCGCGCCGGAGTGACCGGCCGGGTGAGAACGGGGGCCGCGCCGGAGACCGGCCCGGTCCCCGGTCCCGGTCCCCGGACGCCGGTCCCCGGTCCCGGACGCCGGTCAGAACAGGCAGCCGACGTGGGCGAGGGCCTGCTTCAGCAGGACGCCCTGGCCGCCGGTCATCTCCTGCTGCACCATCGGCGACGAGGCCTCCCGCGGCGTGAACCAGACGAGGTCGAGGGCGTCCTGGCGGGGACGGCAGTCACCCGTGACCGGCACGACGTAGGCCATGGACACGGCGTGCTGCCGGGGGTCGTGGTAGGGCGTGACCCCGGGGGAGGGGAAGTACTCGGCGATGGTGAACGGCTGCGGGGAGGCGGGGACCTGCGGCAGCGCCGTCGGACCGAGGTCCTTCTCCAGGTGGCGCATGAGCGCGTCCCGGACGCGTTCGTGCAGGAGAACGCGCCCCGAGACCAGCGCGCGGCTGACCGCGCCGTCGCCCCCGATGCGCAGGAGCAGGCCGACGTGCGTGACCACCCCCGCCTCGTCGAGGCGTACCGGTACGGCGTCGACGTAGAGGATCGGCATCCGCTCGCGGGCCGATTCCAGCTCCTCGGGGGAGAGCCAGCCGGGCGTGGTTTCGGTCATTTCGGTCATTGGCCGATCGTACTTCGCGACCAGGCCCGCAGGCGCGATCCTCGCTGCGGTGTTCCGCGACGGGCTCGGGCCCCCGCCGTGCCCACCCCCGGACTCTCCCGGCCCCGCCGCCGGATCCGGTGGCGGATCCGGTGCCCCTACGGTCCTGCGGTCCCGGAGGCGCGGTCGGC
Source organism: Streptosporangium sp. NPDC050855 (assembly GCF_044456585.1). Lineage (NCBI taxonomy): Bacteria > Bacillati > Actinomycetota > Actinomycetes > Streptosporangiales > Streptosporangiaceae > Streptosporangium > Streptosporangium sp. NPDC050855. The sequence continues at coordinate 177,347 of NZ_JBITFY010000008.1, read as the reverse complement.
GTTCGCCCTGATCGCCGTCCGCAGCCACTCCGCCGCGCCCGGCCGGGTGTTCGCCTCGATGCCCGCCCGGAAACGCGGGTCGTCGACGTACAGGTCGCTCTTGCGCACGTGGAACTCGTGCGTCATGTCGTAGAACCAACGGGCGATGTGCCGCCGCTGCGCCTCGGCCACGTCCATCGCCGCCTCGCCCGACGGGTCCTCACCGGCGTCCATCAGCTCGCGGATCCGCGCCTCGATCGCCGCGTTGTCGCGGTTGATCCGCTCCCACTGCTCCTTGCCGTAGGCCGCGACGCGCTTCGCCGACTGCTCGTGCGCGGTGGAGTCCCCCCACCGCTGCTCCACCTCGTCGAGGTACTCCTCCTCGCGGTCGGCGAACTCGCCCCACACCTCGCGCTTCTCCTCGGGGGTGAGCGGGGACCGGATTCTTCTGTCGTTCATGGCGCCGACCGTAGGGACTGACGTCACGTGAGGGTCAAGCGGTTCCGGCACGGGCACGGAGGCCCTGTCCCGCCGTGCCGCGCGCGGCACGCAGGGGGAGGCGGCCGACATATTTCATGTAAAGCAAGTAGGAAATGTTGACTTCTGTCCCACCGGATCGTAGGTTCGGGACATGAGCAATGGGCTTCACCTGACCCGCCGCCCGCACGTGGACCTCTGTCACGTCGCCAGCGCGCAGTGTCGTTGATCACGGATCACTGACGATCGCCCTGCCGGTGAGGGACGCGGCCTCCCGCCGCCTTCCCGACCCTCACCCCTCGCGTGGCCGACGGTGCCCACGCCTTCCCCATGTCCCGTCCCGTCCCACCGGCATGTCCCGCCGTGCCACGGCGCCGCGCGAGCATGCCCTTCCTCTCCGAGGACAACCTCCGTGATCAGAACCAGACACGCCCTCCTGCCCGTACTGCTGGCCCTGTCCCTGACCGCCTGCGGCTCCGCCGCCGGATCGTCCCGTACGGGTGCCTCCGAGGTCACCGAGCTGCGCTACCAGGGCAGCGTCGGCGCCGTCACCTTCCCCGAGCTCGCCCAGGCGCTGGGCTACCTCGGCGACGTCAAGCTCAAGTGGGTCGGCAACACCATCTCCGGTCCCCAGGACATCCAGTCGGCCGCCACCGGCCAGACCGACTTCGGCGGCGCGTTCAACGGCGCGATCGTCAAGCTCAAGGCGGCCGGTGCCCCCATCAAGGCCGTGGTCGGCTACTACGGCAGCGACGAGGGCAGCTACATCGGCTACTTCGTCGCCGACGGATCACCGATCAAGGGCCCGCGGGACCTGATCGGCAAGAAGATCGGCGTCAACACCCTCGGCGCCCACCTGGAGGCCGTGCTCAAGGAGTACCTCAAGCGCGGCGGCCTGACGCCGCAGGAGATCGAGAAGGTCGAGCTGGTGGTCGTGCCGCCGGTCAACACCGAGCAGGCGCTGCGCCAGGGGCAGATCGACGTGGCCGCGCTCTCGGGCATCCTGCGCGACAAGGCCCTGGAGCGCGGCGGCATCAAGCCCCTGTTCAAGGACATCGACCTGTTCGGCTCCTTCACGGCGGGCAGCGTCGTGCTCACCGAGAAGTTCATCGAGCAGAACCCGAAGACCACCGCCACGTTCGTCGGCGCCTTCGCCAAGGCCGTCGAGTGGACGCAGACCCACTCCCGCGAGGAGGTGGTCGCCAAGTACAAGGAGATCATCGCCGCACGCGGGCGGAACGAGGACGCCACGACCGTCGAGTTCTGGAAGAGCAGCGGGATCAGCGGCAAGGGCGGCGTGATCGCCGACAAGGAGTTCACCACCTGGGTCGACTGGCTGGAGCGCGAGGGCGAGATCAAGCCCGGCCAGGTGAGGGTGTCCGACCTCTACACCAACGAGTTCAACCCCTTCGCGAAGGGGAGCGCGTCATGAGCCCGCGCGTCGCGGAGGACAGGACCGCCGGCAGGAGCACCGGCGGGGACGTCGGCGGGGACGTCGGCCAGGGCCCCGCCGACCTGGAGACCTTCGAGGCGGGACGCGGGGACCCCGCCGCCCGGCCGGTGAAGATCGGGATCCGGGACGTGGACAAGGTCTTCCGGATCAGGGGATCCAGCCGCCCGTTCACCGCCGTCCAGGGCGTCGACCTGGACGTGCGCGAGGGCGAGTTCCTCACCCTGGTCGGCCCGAGCGGCTGCGGCAAGTTCACCCTGCTGGACCTCATCGCGGGCCTCACCGCGCCGACCGGCGGCGAGATCCTCATCGACGGCGAGGTCGTGAACGGCCCCGGTCTCGACCGCGGCGTCGTCTTCCAGCAGTACGCGCTGTTCCCCTGGCGCACCGCCCTGGGCAACATCGAGTTCGGCCTGGAGGCCAAGGCCGTGCCGAGGAAGGAGCGGCGCGAGCGGGCACGGCACTACCTGGACCTGGTCGGGCTGGGCGGGTTCGAGCACCGCTACCCGCACGAGCTGTCGGGCGGTATGCGCCAGCGCGTCGCGATCGCCCGCAGCCTGGCCTTCGACCCGGACGTGCTGCTGATGGACGAGCCGTTCGCCGCGCTGGACGCGCAGACCCGCGAGTCCCTCCAGGAGGAACTGCTGCGCATCTGGGAGAAGACGAAGAAGACGGTGGTGTTCATCACCCACGGCATCGACGAGGCCGTCTACCTCGGACAGCGGGTCGCGGTGATGACGTCCCGGCCCGGCCGGATCAAGCGGATCGTCGACATCGCCTTCGACTCGCGCGAGGGCGACCTGCGCGCCGACCCCGTCTTCGGGGAGTACCGCCATCACGTCTGGACACTGCTGCGCGACGAGGTCGCCACGGCTCAGGAACAGGAGCGGACCGTTGGCTGACGCGCTCACCACATCCGAGGTCCCCAGGACCGCCACCGCATCCCAGATCCCCACCACGACCACGACCGGGACCACGACCACGACCGGGACCACGACCGGGACCACGACCGGGACCGCGACCGGGACCGCACACGGTGCCCCCGCACGGTCGGCCTCCGCGGACCGGCCGGGGACCCTCACCGCGGACCGGCCGGGCGCCGTCACCGCGGACCCGGCCGGGACCGGCCCGGCGAGCGCCCCGCCGGTCCTGCCCGCGACGGGGAACGGCGGGGAGCCGGTCAGGGGGGACGTGCCCACCGCCGAGGACCGGGCCACGAACTTCTTCAGGGTCACCGGCGCCGCGCGGACGTCCGCGGTCTCGTGGCTGGGACTGCTGCTGCGCAGGACGTCGGCCGTCGCCCTGCTGGCCGGGATCTGGGAGGTGCTGCCCCGGATCGGAGTGGTGGACGCGGTGTTCGTGCCGCCGCTCTCGCAGGTGCTCGTCGCCTGGTACGACCTGCTCGTCTCCGGGCAGCTCGTCGACCACTTCCAGGCGTCGCTGATCCGTTCCGTCTCGGGCTTCGGCCTGGCGATCCTGGCCGCCGTCCCGCTCGGCCTGGCCATCGGCCGCTACCGGCCGGTCGCCGACTTCCTCAGCCCGGTGCTGGAGCTGTTCCGCAACACCTCGGCCGTGGCCTTGCTCCCGGTCTTCATCCTGGTCCTCGGCCTGGGCGAACCCTCGAAGATCATCTTCGTGTTCTACGCCTGCTCCTGGCCGATCCTGCTCAACACCGTCAGCGGGGTCAGGACCGTGGAACCGCTGCTGATCAAGTCCGCCCGGTCCATGGGGCTCAGCCCGCTGCGGCTGTTCCAGAAGGTGATCCTCCCGGCGTCCGTGCCGACCATCTTCACCGGCATCCGGCTGGCCGGGGCCACCTCCATCCTGGTGCTGCTGTTCGCCGAGATGGTCGGCGCCAAGGCCGGCCTGGGCTACCTCGTCCAGGACTCGCAGTTCAGCTTCCGCATCCCCGACATGTACGCCGGGATCATCACGATCTCCGCGCTGGGCCTGCTGTTCAACCTGCTCCTGCTCGCTGTGGAGCGCCGCTTCTCGACGTGGAGGACCACCTCATGACCACCCGCAGGCTGCACCTGAACGCCTTCCTCATGGGCGTCGGCCACCACGAGGCCGCCTGGCGCCACCCGCGCACCGAACCCGCCCGGCTCAACGACGTCCGGCACTACCAGCAACTGGCGCGCGTCGCCGAGCGCGGCCGTCTCGACTCGGTCTTCCTGGCCGACGGCCTGGCCCTGCACGGCGACGTCCGCCACAACGCGCTCGGCGGCCTGGAACCCCTCACCCTGCTGTCCGCGCTCGCCGCGGTCACCGACCACATCGGCCTGATCGCGACCGTCTCCACCACGTACAACGAGCCGTTCCACGTCGCCCGCAAGTTCGCCTCCCTGGACCACATCAGCGGCGGCCGGGCCGGGTGGAACATCGTCACCTCGGCCGGTGAGGCCGAGGCACGCAACTTCGGCATCGAACGCCCCGCGCACGCCGACCGCTACGCCCGCGCCGACGAGTTCCTCGACGTGGTCACCAAGCTCTGGGACAGCTGGCAGGACGACGCGATCGTCCGCGACCGCGACGGCGGCGTCTACGCGGACACGACCAGGATCCACCCGATCGAGCACGCCGGGGAGCGGTTCGCCGTCCGCGGCCCGCTCAACACCTCCCGCCCGCCGCAGGGACACCCGCTGCTGGTGCAGGCCGGCTCCTCCGAGGCGGGCAAGGAGTTCGCCGCGCGGCACGCCGAGGCGGTCTTCACCGCACAGCAGACCCTCGCCGAGGGCCGGGAGTTCTACACCGACCTCAAGAGCCGCCTGGCCCGGTACGGCAGGAGTCACGACGAGCTGCTCATCCTGCCCGGCATCTCCCCGATCATCGGTTCCACCGAGGCGGAGGCGCACCGGCTGGAGAGGGAGCTGCAGGATCTCATCACCCCCGCCTACGGCCTGGCCCAGCTCTCCACCCTGACGGGCATCGAGCTGACGCATGACGCGCTGGACCGGCCGCTGCCCGACGTCTCCGTCGAGACCGAGGGGGCGCAGAGCCGTCGCAAGCTCGTCGTGGACCTGGCCCGCAGGGAGAACCTCACCGTCCGGGAGCTCCTCGGGCGCCTGGCGGGCGGGCGCGGGCACCGGGTCGTGGCCGGGACCCCCGAACAGATCGCCGACCAGATCGAGGAGTGGTTCACCGCGGGCGCGGCCGACGGCTTCAACATCATGCCGCCGATCCTGCCCGGCGGCCTGGAGGACTTCGTCGACCACGTCGTCCCCGAACTGCAGCTGCGGGGCCTGTTCCGTACCGAGTACGAGGGCCGTACGCTGCGCGAGAACTACGGCCTGCCGCGTCCGGCCTCCCGCTACGAGCCGTCCGCGGTCGCCGCGCGGCCCGAGGCGGTGGTGGCGTCATGAGCTCCGTCGTGACGCTGGTCGGCAACCCCCGCGAGGGGTCCCGGACGCGGACCGTGGCCGTGGCCGCGGCCGAGACGCTCGGACGGCGCATCGGGTACGACGACCCGCCCGAGGTCGTGGACCTGGCGGCGCTCGCGCCGCACCTGCCGGCCCCGGCCGCGTCCCCGCAGGTGGAGGTGGCGCTGGAGCTGGTCAGGGGGGCCGGCGTGCTCGTGGTGGCCAGCCCCACCTACAAGGCCACCTACACCGGGCTGCTCAAGGTGTTCCTCGACCGGCTGCCCGGGGGCGCGCTGACCGGGACCGTGGCACTGCCGCTGCTGGTCATGGGCGATCCGCGGCACGCCCTGGCCGTCGAGATCCACCTGCGGCCCGTACTGGTCGAACTGGGCGCGCTCGTGCCCACCCCGGGCCTGGCACTGGCCGAGGCCGAGATCCCCGCCCTCGACGCCCGCCTCGGCCCCTGGGCCGACCGGGTCGCCCCCCAGGTGACGGCCGCGCTCAGGGAGACGCTCGGACAGGGAGCGCAGGCATGACGGACACCATCACCGAAGCCCCGCGTACGGCCGCGCCCGGTCCCGCGGAGAACGTCACCACCCCGCACCCGGTCCCGTCCGATCCGCTCGATCCGCCCGTCCTGGGCGTGGACGGCGAGACCTTCCGGCTGGCCCTGGGGGCGCACGCCGCGGGCGTCGTCGTGATCACCGCGCAGACCGAGGGCGTGCCCGCCGGGCTGACCGCGACCTCGTTCTCGTCGGTGAGCCTGGACCCGCCGCTGGTCTCCTTCTACGTCGACCGGCACTCCACCACCTGGCCCCTGCTGCGCGCGGCCGACCACTTCGCGGTCAACATCCTGAACGGTGACCAGGCGGAACTGGCCTCGCGGTTCGCCCGCAAGGGCATCGACCGCTTCGCCGAACCCACCCGGTGGCGCCCCGGGCCGCTGGGGGCGCCGCTGCTGCGGGACGTCTCGGCGCACCTGATCTGCCTGCCCCACCAGACCGCCGAGGTGGGCGACCACATCCTGGTGGTGGGCCTGGTCGCCGAGGCGGTCGCGAACGGCCCGGACCGTCCGCTGCTGTACCACCGGGGCCGCTTCGGCCGGTTCAGCGGCCACGCCTGACCCGGCGTCCGGCGGGCCCCGCCGGTCCGGCCCCGTACCGCGGACCGGGCCGGGCCGGTGGGGCGCCGGGGGCGCCGGGGGAGCGGGGCGGGGTCAGCCCAGCCGCAGGCGGGCCACCCTGCCCTGTTCTCCCGACGCCCAGCAGCCCGCGCGGAGCGTGCACGAGACGGTGTCGAACGAGCCCGTGTCGAAGGTCGTCCACGTCCGCCCCGAGGTGAGCGTCACGTCGCTGCCGGACGGGCCCACCGCGACGGCCGCGAACGGCGGGAACGGAAGCCAGGTCACCCCCGACCGGTAGGCGGGGGGCGCCGCGGCGGCCGGCCGCCAGGTCCTCCCGCCGTCCCGGGTCAGCGCCGCGGCCATCGGGGACCGCTGGTCGGGCCGGTAGTCGCCGCCCACCGCGATGCCGTGGCGGGGACCGCGGAAGGCGAGGGCGAAGACGCCGCGGGCGGGGTCGGCGGCCGGGATCGGGGTGTCGCTCACGGTCCAGGTCAGGCCGCGGTCGCGGGAGTGGAACACCCGGGAACGGTCGGCGCCGCCGGTGGCGAGCCAGACGTCGCGTTCCCCGGAGGTGGTCAGGCACTGGCCGCTCGCGGCGAACCCGGCCTCACCCGGGAGCGCCGCGGGCATCCCGTCGGAGGGCAGCACACGCCAGCTCCGGCCGCCGTCGCCGGTGGACAGGATGCGGAACCTCCCGTCCACCGGGTCGCTCATCGCCAGCCCGTGCTCGCGGTCGAAGAAGGCCATGCAGTCGTAGAAGGCGCGGGGCTCGTCGTTGCGGAACGTCTCCGCCCAGGTCCGTCCGGCGTCGTCGGTGCGGTAGACGCGGGAGTCGGTGCCCTCGCCGATGGACAGGACCACCGCCTCGCGCGGGCCGAGGGCCTCGACGTCGCGGAACTGCAGGGTCTCGGTGCCGGGCGGGCCGACGTCGGACCAGCTCCGCCCGCCGTCGGCGGTGCGCAGGACCGTGCCCTCGCTGCCCGAGGCCCAGACGACGTCACGGCTGACGGGGGACAGGCCGCGCAGGCGGGAGGTCACGCCGGTCTGCTTCACGTCCCAGCCGAGCCGCGGGAACGCCGAGGCACCGGCCCCCGCACCGGTCTCCGTCCAGGTCTCCGTCCAGGTCCCTGTGCCGGTCTCCGTGCCGGCCCGCGCACCGGTCTCCGCGCCCGCGGGCAGGGTCGCGGCGGTCGCGCAGAGCAGCGAGGACACCGACACCGCCGAAAGTGCCGACAGAACCGACAGTGAGCGCATGAACGATCTAAGCCTCATGTCGGGAAAAGTAACTCACGATGGTCAAGACGTCCACAGGTACGGGTGAGGCCGCACGGCACTCCTGTCTCGTCCGCGTATCACCGGCTCATATAAGCAACTTATATAAATCGGTGATACATTCGGCCCATGACACCGCGGAGACGGCAGGAGCTCGACGCCGGCGACCTCGCCGCCGTGCTGGAGGAGTTCATCCGGAGCTTCATCCGGCTCCCCTCGGCGGAGAGGCACACCTTCACCACGCTGTCGGTCCTGCACACGCTGACCCACCGGGGCCCGATGCGGCTGACCGCGCTGACGACGACCGAGCAGATCACCCAGCCCGCCGTGACCCAGCTCGTCGACCGGCTGGAACGCGACGGGCTGGTGGAGCGCCGCCCGGACCCCGGCGACCGCCGTGCGGTGCTCGTCCAGGTCACCCCGGCCGGTGCGCGGATCGTCCACACCCGGCGCCGGGACCGCGTCGACCGGCTCGCGCGGCTGGCCGAGACCCTGACCCCCGAGGAACGGCACGCCATCGGCGCCGCCCTGCCCGCACTGGCACGGATGGCCGCGCTCATGGACGACGAGCGCTGACCCGGGCCGGTCCCCTCGCGACCTCGAAAGGAACCCCATGACGGCCACGGCACGCTCCTCCCTGCAGCCCACGCCCGTTCACGTCCCCGACGCCGTGCTGGACGACCTCAGGGCACGGCTGCGCCTCACGCGGTGGCCCGAGTGGCCCGACGTCGCGGGCGATCACGACGGGACGGGCGATCACGACGGGCGCTACGGCGTCGACCGCGCCTACCTGCGGGACCTCGCCGACCACTGGCTCCACCGCTACGACTGGCGCGAGGCCGAGGCCGCGATCAACGCCTACGAGCACTACCGGGTGGACGTCCAGGGCGTCCCGGTCCACTTCATGCGCAGGCCCGGGGCCGGGCCCGACCCCGTACCGCTGATCCTCACGCACGGCTGGCCGTGGACGTTCTGGCACTGGTCGAAGGTCGTCGACCCCCTCGCCGACCCGGCGGCCTTCGGCGGCGACCCGGCCGACGCGTTCGACGTCATCGTCCCCTCGCTGCCCGGCTTCGGCTTCTCCACCCCGCTGCGGGACCACCACGACATGAACTTCTGGAAGGTGGCCGACCTCTGGCACACCCTGATGACCGACGTCCTCGGTCATCACAGGTACGCCGCCGCGGGATGCGACATCGGCGCCCTGGTCACCGGCCAGCTCGGCCACAGGTACGCCGACGCGCTGCACGCCGTCCACATCGGCTCCGGCCAGAAGCTCACCTTGTTCAACGGCGACCGGGCCTGGGACCTCAGCGGCGGGCGGCCGATCCCCGACGACCTGCCCGAGCCCGCGCGCCGCCGGCTCGTCTCCCTGGAGCGGCGCTTCGCCGTCCACCTGGCGGCCCAGGTCCTGGATCCCGACACCCTCGCCTACGGGCTCACCGACTCACCGGTCGGCCTGCTCGCCTGGCTGCTGGAGCGCTGGGACCGCTGGAGCGACAACCGCGGCGACGTGGAGAACGTCTTCTCCAAGGACGACCTGCTCACCCACGCCATGATCTTCTGGGTGAACAACGCCGTCGGCACCTCGATGCGCTACTACGCCAACGCCAACCGCTACCCCTGGACCCCCTCCCACGACCGGTGGCCGGTCGTCGAGGCCCCCACCGGCATCACCTTCGTCGGCCACGAGAACCCGCCGGGCGTCACCACCCCCGAGCAGCGGATCCAGAGCTGGCTCTCCGGTGACCGCGCCGCCTGGTACCACCACGTCAACCTCACCGCCCACGAGGACGGCGGCCACTTCATCCCCTGGGAGATCCCCGGCGCCTGGGTCGACGACCTGCGCCGCACCTTCCGCGGCCGGCGCTGAGACCTCCCCGGCCCCGGGACGGGCCGGGCCCCGGCTCCCCGCCCCGGGTGGGGAACCGGGGTGGGGAAACCGGGGCCACGGGTGACGGACGCGACCGGGACCGGGGTGACGGACGCGCACGACCGGGGCCACCGGCGACGGACGCGACCGGTCAGGACCACGGGCGCGGGTACCGGACGCGCACGCTGCCGTAGGCCAGCTCGCCGGTGACCCGGACGTGCGGCCTGCCCGGGTGCGCACGTGCCGGCACCTTGCACGTCACGCCGCCCCACTCGGTCGCCACCCCGTCCACGTCCGCGGTCGCGCCGGGCGGCAGGACGATCGTGGCGGAGCCGTACGCGAGCCGGAGGTCGATCTCGATCTCCGGGTGGTCGACGACGGCCTGGGACAGGTCGAGCAGCACGCCCCCGTACTCCGACTCGACCCGCAGCCGCCGGGGGACCCGCCACTCGCCCGTCCGCTTGATGCGCCCGCCCGTGGACCTCAGCTGGACCACGTCCTCCGCGACGGGGTCGGGCAGACCGGCGGTCACCGGCATCAGGTCGCCGCCGGAGATGGCGGTGAGGGCCCGTTCGAGGCGCTCGTCCAGTTCCTCGGGGCTCAGCCGCCCCTCGGCGAACGCGTGCTGGAGCCGCTGGACGATCCTGTCGCGGTCCTCGTCGGACAGGCGCGGACCGTCGTTCCCCGGAGTCGTCACCGGCTGACCGCCCTCTTGTAGAGCCGCGTGGCCAGCGGGACGAACACGACCAGCAGCAGCGCCGACCAGAGCAGCGACGCCGGGACGGCGTGCCGGAGCGGCCACGCGTCGGGGACCGGGAGACCGGGGCCGGTGTTGCCGAAGAGCTCGCGCGCCGCCTGGACGATCGTGGAGACGGGGTTCCACTCGGCGATCACCTTCAGCGGCCCGGGCAGCCGCGCGCTGTCGACGAAGGCGTTGGAGAGGAAGACCAGCGGCATCGACACGACGGTGGCGATGTTGTTGAACGTCTCGGGGGTGCGCAGGGCCAGCGCGACCGTCGCCGTCACCCAGGAGAACGCGTAGGAGAACAGCAGCAGCATTGCGAAGCCCAGCACGGCCTCCTGCGGCGAGGAGTGGATCCGCCATCCGACGACCAGTCCCATCACCGACATCGCGACGATGCTGCTCACGTTCATCAGCACGTCGGAGACGGTCTGGCCGATCAGCACCGCCGACGGCGCCATGGGCAGCGTGCGGAACCTGTCGAAGATGCCCTTCTGCAGGTCGTGGGTCAGGGTGTACCCGGTGATCTGCGCGCTCATGACGATCGTCTGCACGAAGATCCCGGGGATCATGAACTCCTGGTACGACATCCCCGGTATCTGGATCATGCTGCCGAAGACGTAGGCGAACAGCAGGATGAACACGATCGGGAGGATGATCACGCCCCCGAGCTGGTCGGGGGCGCGTTTGACTCTGAGCGCGTCGCGCTTGGTGATCGTCATTCCGTCGGCGATCGCCACCTGCAGGACGTTCATCGGCCGTGCTCCTTCGCGTTCTGCGTCGTCTCGTGTCCGGTGAGGGTCAGGAACACGTCGTCGAGGGTCGGCCGCCGCAGGCCGGCGTCCTTCACGGCGATGCGCTCCGTGGCCAGCCTGGTCAGGGCGTCGGCGAGCGACGCGGCGCCGTGGGCCACCGGGACGATCACCTGGAGCGCGGGGGCGTCGACCTGCGTCTCTCCCACGGCCAGGGGCGCCAGCGTCCGCCGGGCGTTCTCCAGGTCCTCCGGGCGCGTCACGGTCAGCGCGATCCGGTCGCCGCCGACCCGGTCCTTGAGCTCGTCGGGCGTGCCGAGCGCGATGACGCGGCCATGGTCGATCACCGCGAGCCGGTCGGCCAGCCGGTCGGCCTCCTCCATGTACTGGGTGGTGAGCAGCAGCGTCGTGCCGGCGGCGACGAGCTCGGACAGGACGTCCCACAGCGCCGCGCGGGCCCGGGGGTCCAGGCCGGTGGTGGGCTCGTCGAGGAACAGCACCGGCGGGTCGGCGACCAGGGCCCCGGCCAGGTCGAGCCGCCGCCGCATGCCACCGGAGTAGCCCTGTACGGGACGGTCCGCGGCCCCGGCCAGGTCGAAGCGCTCCAGCAGCTCGCGTGCGCGCTCCCTGCTGCGCCCGGTGCCCAGGTGGTAGAGCCGTCCCACCATCTCCAGGTTCTCGGCGCCGGTGAGGTGGTCGTCGACGGCGGCGTACTGCCCGGAGACCCCGATGTGGGAACGCAGCCGCTGGGCGTCGCGGACGACGTCGAACCCCGCGACCGTGGCACGGCCGGCGTCCGGCCTCAGCAGCGTGGTCAGGATCCGCACCGTGGTGGTCTTGCCGGCGCCGTTCGGCCCGAGCAGCCCGAACACCGTGCCCTCGGGGACGGACAGGTCCAGCCGGTCGAGGGCGATCACGTCGCCGTACTTCTTGACGAGGCCTTCGGCCGTTATCGCGGGGGGCATGGCTTCTCCTGTGTCGGAAGTCTGTGGACCGGGTGACCCGACGGGGAGGTCAGCCGGGGGTGCGGCGGATCACGATGTCGCCGTCGGAGGTGCGGGCGCGCAGCTGGGCGGTCTCGTCGCCGCGCCGGGGGCCGTCGCTGGGGTCCAGCAGGACGTTCACGGTGCCGTGGTCGGTCCTCGCGTCCAGCAGGACGGCGGTGCCCTCGCGGATGCCGGCCTCGATCTCTCCGGAGGTGGTCTCCAGGACGATCGGGCCGCGCGTCACCTCGCCGACCCGGACGTTGCCGGTCGCGGTCCTGGCGTCGACGCCCGCCAGCGCGCGGTCGACGGTGATGTCCCCGTACGCCGTCTTCAGCCGCAGGTCGCCGGTGACCTCGCCGAGGGTGATGGAGCCGTTGGCGGTCCTGATCACCGCCGCGCCGTCGATCTCGTGGATCCGGATCTCGCCGTTGGCCGTGGTGACGTCGGTGTGCCCGGCCGACCGGACCACCGTGACGTCGCCGTCGGCGGTGTTCAGCCGCAGCCTGCCCGTGCGGTCGAGCCAGATGTCGCCGTCGGCCGTCTCGAACCGGGAGTCCCCGAGGCGGCCCTCGCAGTGGAAGTCCCCGGTGGTCTTCGCGTCGACGCGGGAGCCCTCCGGCAGCTCGACCGTCACCTCGACCGAACCGCTCCACCGGAACCACGAGCGGAGCGTGGGCGCGGGCGCCTTCACCAGCAGCCGGCCCCGGGAGTACTCCACCCGGATCTGTTCGGCGCCCTGTGCGCCGGTGTCGTCGAGACCGTCCTTCGGGCGTATCTCCACGACCGTGTCGGTGCGGTCGCCGGCGTGGATCCGGACGTCGGCGGTCATGAGCTCGATGACGGCGTGGATCGGTTCCGGGGTGTCGAAAGTCGGCATGGCGGTGCCCTCACGGTGAACGGTGGTGGGTGTCCCGGCGGCGGGGACGGGCGATGAGCGGGGACGGGCCGGTGTGGACGGGCCGGTGGGGTGCGCGGATCGCGTCAGCGTACCCAGCCGGTGTAGTGCCGGCCGGTTCCCGGATCGTCGGCCTGGCCGGGGCGGCGGCCCGCGTCACCGGGTTCGAGCGCCGCGGACACGGCGCGGACGAGCCAGGCGTTGATCGAGAGCCCCTCCCGCCCGGCCGCCCGCTCGATGCGTGGCTTGAGGTGGTCGGGGACGCGGAGCGAGATCCGGGACGTGCCGCCCTCGTCGCTCTCGGCCGGTTCCTCCGGGACGGGCGCCCGGACGCCCATCGCGACCTCCACCGCGCCGGCCAGCGCGCTCCTGAGGCTGCTCGCCCGCGGTTCCTCCGGAGCCCGGTCGGCCGCCGGGGGGGTCACGAGGAAGTCGAGGTCGCGCCCGCGCAGCCGTACGTCGACCGAGCCCGGCGCGAGGTCGCGGGTGATCTCTCCCGCGGCGGCCGACAGGGCCTCCAGCAGCGCGAGCCGGACGGACGATTCGAGCGGTGCGACGAGACGTTCGGCGAGCGCGCGAGCGTCCGGGCCACCCGCCTCCGCGGCGACCGCCAGATCGCGGCGGAGGGTGTCGACATATGGTGTGAGGTCCATGACGCCACTATGGCGTCATGGTGACGCCATTTCAAGTCGCGAACGGTTTTTTCTGGCGTCACGCCGGTCGCCGCACTCGTCCGCGGGGCGCGCTTCTCCGTACGAGGGCATGTCATGTCGCTCTCACCTGTGAAAAAACGGACCCGAAGTGCCGGGGCGCGGTGACGTCACGATGGCGTCACGTGGGTCACGGAAGGGGCGTGCACCGGTCAGCGGAAGTACGCGCCGGCCTCGGGTGTCGCCAGCAGGACGATGACCAGGAGCGAGCCCACGGTCGTGAGCGCGAAGCGCGCCAGGACGAGGGGGCGCAGCCAGGAGGGGAATCCGGTGTTCGCTGCGGCGAGCACGGCTCGCGCGTCGACGTCCCGCGCGGCGGGGTCGCCGGACCTGGCGAGCGCGGCCTCGGTGTAGCGGACGGCGAACACCTGCCCGGCGGTGACGGAGCCGACGGCGAGCAGGACGAGCGGTTCGACGATCCACGACAGGACGCGGCCGGTCCCGTTCGCGGTGAGGTTGAGCCAGGCCGGGATCGCCAGGCAGGCGGCGATGCCCAGGGCGAGCGCGAACTCCCAGGGCCTCTCCTCGAACCTGATCCCGTGCCGGGCGAGCAGCGTGGCCGGGTGTCCCTGCCCGGCCATCTCCGCCTCGGCCGCCCGCTGGGCCCTGGCCCCGGTGACCCCGGCGGTGACCGGGATGACGACGAAGGTCGCGGCGAGCAGGAGCTGCAGCGTGACGGCGGCGGCGACGGAGGGTGGCACGGTGGGTCTCCAGGAAGGGGCGGGCCGCACCGGCGACGGTGCGGCGGGAGCGACGGGGACGGCTGGGGCGGAGCGGGGGAAGGGCGACGAGGGCGGCGGAGCGGGGCGCTCGTCCGTCAGGCGGCGAACACCGCGGCCAGCACCAGGATCGAGGCGCCGAACGCCACGACGTGCCGCACCTTCTGCAGGGTCCACGTCCAGGCCGGGAAGCCGTCCTCGGCCGCCTTGAGCAGGGCGGGGACGTCGATACGGGCGAGCATCGGGTCGCCCTTGCGCCGGAAGGCGGCCTGTACGGACCGGGTGGCCGTCACCTGGCTGTACAGGATGAGGCAGCTCCCGGCCAGGACGATCGACTGGAAGATCACGTTCAGCAGAGGGGCGTGGCCGCTCCCGGCCAGGTTGAGCCCGGCCAGCACGGTCATCACCGCGGCGACCGTCGCCGGGATCGCCGTCTCGTGGCCACCGGCGTCGAACCTCATCCCGTTCTCGGCCAGGACGGTGGGCCGTACCCCCTGGCGCTCCAGTTCCGCCTGCGCGCCGGCCGTCGCGGTGGCCCCGTAGCGGTGACGCACCAGCGGGATGCTCAGGAAGGCCGCGGCGACGAGCAGCTGCATGACGGCGATGAGAGTGTTCACGAGAGGTCTCCTCTAACGGGCGCCCGGTGGCGCCGCGATCGGCTTGCACTAAGTTCAAGGAGAACGTAACCCACCACCTGAACTAAGTTCAACAACTTTCCTGAACTTTGTTCAAGTCGGTTCGGGTGCCCTATCGTGAGCGCATGCCGCGCGACACGCTGACCAAGGAACAGATCATCCGGACCGCGATCGAGCTCCTCGACGAGGAGGGCCTGGACGGCCTGAACATGCGCGCCCTGGGAAAGCGGCTCGGCGCCGCGGCGACGGCGGTCTACTGGCACGTCAAGAACAAGGACGACCTGCTCCTGCTCGCGGGCGACCGCGTCTGGGACGAGATCGGGCTGCCCGACCCCGGGACGGCCGGCTGGCGCGCCGCGGCCACGGCGATGGCGACCGGCCTGCACGCGATGCTCACCCGGCACCCGTGGCTCGTCCAGGCCTTCGGCTCCCACCTGTTCTACGGGCCGGGCAAGGCGCGCCACGACGACCACAGCCTGGCCGTCTACGAGGCGGCCGGCTTCACCGGCGCACAGGCCGACCGCGCCGCGGCCACCGTCTTCACCTTCGTCATGGGCGCCGTCCTCGGCGCGTCGGCCACCGTGTCCCTGAGGCGAAGGCTCGGCCGGAACGGCGCGGACGCCGAGGCGCTGATCCAGGACACCGTCACCAGGGCGGGCGAGGTCGCCATGGGGTTCCCCCGGCTGCGCGCCCGCCTGGAGACGCCGCCCGCCCTGGACTACGCCGCCGCCCCCGACCGCACCTTCGAGTACGGCCTCGAAGCCCTCCTCGACGGCCTGGAGGCCCGGCTTCCCGGCGCGTGACGTCCGCGACGCCCCGGCCGGTGCCCGCTCACCAACGGACCGGGACCGTGCGCAGGCCGCCGACGGCCAGGCCCTCCACGCGCTCCAGCTCATGCGCGGGCACGTCCAGCTCCAGGGAGGGGAGCCTGCGCAGCAGCACCTCCAGCACGACCTGCAGCTCGGTACGGGCCAGGGCCTGGCCCAGGCAGGAGTGGGCGCCGGTGCCGAAGGCCAGGTGCGGGTTCGGGCTGCGGCCGAGGTCCATCTCGGAGGCGGCGTCGAAGACGTCCTCGTCGCGGTTGGCCGCGGCCATGCTGCAGATCAGGGTGGTGCCGCGGGGCAGGACCGTACCGCCGGCCTCGATCTCCTCGGGCAGGTACCGCGGCAGGCCGATGCCCGCGTTGGCGTCGAACCGCAGGCACTCCTCCACCGCCGTGCGCACCAGCGACGGGTCGGCCAGCAGCCGCTCCCACCGGCCGCGGTCGGCCAGCAGCATGCAGACCATCTTGCCGATCATGTTGGCGGTGGTCTCGTGCCCGGCGACCAGCAGCGCCATGCCGGTGACCAGGATCTGCGTGTCCGACAGCCCGCCGTCCTCGGGGCCGCCGACCGCGATCAGCTCGCTCAGCAGGTCCTCACCCGGCTCGGCGCGCTTGGCGGCGACGTGGCCGGCCATGTACTCGAAGAACTCGACCTGGGCGGCCTCGATCTCGGCCTGGCCGTAGCGGGTGAGGTTGAGCAGGGTGTCGGACCAGTAGGCGAACCGGTCCCGGTCGGCCGCGGGCACGCCGAGCATGTCGCAGATGACGTACACCGGCAGCGGGAAGCCCAGCCCGGCCCGCAGGTCGCCGGACCGGCCCTGCGCGACCATGTCGTCGACGAGCCGGTCGGCGATCTCCGTCATCGCGGGCCGCAGGGCGGCCATCCGCTTGGCGGTGAACCATCTGCCGACCAGGCGCCGCCAGTGCAGGTGCTCCTCGCCCCCGTCGGGGATGATCTGCGCCATCTCGCTGCTGAAGACCCCGCCCCCGTCGGCCGACAGCCGGGCCGCGTCGGGCGCGTTGAGCTGGCGGGTGAGGCGCGGGTCGGCGAGCACCCGCTTGACGTCCTCGTGGCGGGTCAGCAATGTCGCCCGGTCGCCGCTGGGCAGCGTCACGGGGGCGACCGGGCACCGCCGGCGCAGCTCCGCCCACTCGGCGGGCGGCTCCAGGGCCGCGTCACCGAGGATCGGGTAGCTCAGGACCTGCTCGCTGGGACTCATTCGGCGTCTCCTCGTGAACGGACGGGGTGGATGTCGTCGTTTCCCTGGCTCGTCCTGCCGTCAGGTTAACCGACAGGTGTAGGAAAGCCTACATATGTAGTGAGAAGGTAGGGTGAGGGACGTGGCCACGACCAGGGCGAGCGGCGCCCCCTCGGGTGACCGGCGGGTGCGCCGCACCCAGGCGGCCCTGGAACGCGCGCTCATCCGGCTGGTCGAGGAGCGGGACCTGTCCCGGATCAGCGTCGCCGACGTCGCCGAACGCGCCGGGGTGAGCCGCTCGACCTTCTACGACCACTACCGGGACGTCCACGAGCTGGCCGAGGCCGCCTGCACCGCGATGATCGACGATCTGATCGGGTCCCTGCCCGGCCCCGGTCCCGGCACGGTGGACGTGACGCGGGACGCGAGCCGGTCGCTGGAGGCGTTCTTCGCCAGCCTCGCCGAGCACTCCGGGCTCTACCGCGGCCTGCTGGGACCGCAGGGCAGCGCGCGCGTCGCCGACCACATCCGCCGCCGCGTCACCGCGGGCGTCCACGACCGCGTGCGCCAGGCCCTCGCCGGTGGCGACCTTCCCGAGCGCGACGGGTCGTCGCCGGAGATCCCGCACGACGTCCCCGCCGCGTTCACCGCCGGGGCGCTCATCGGCGTGGTCACCGACTGGCTCCAGCGCGGGTGCCCGCGGTCCCCGGCCGAGATGGCCGCCCTGACCATGCCCCTGCTGAGCGCGATCTACGGCGTCGGCGCCGCGGCGTCCCGCTGACCCGCGGAGACCCGGCGGACCGGCCGCGACGAGCCGGGACGGGACGAGCCGGGCCGGGCCGGGGCGTGCGCGGCATACCGATCCGGCCGGAGAGGGTGGCCGTATCCCGGGGCCGGTGTCATCATCTTTACCAGTCGGTAACATCGGTGGTTGAGGAGCGTGTCATGGGTTACGGTGCGCGGGGGCCGCGTCGCCAGGACGCCCGGCGGAACCGGCTGGCGATCATCCAGGCCGCGGCGGACATGATGTGCGCCCCGGGGTCGCCCGGCCTGATGCCGGAGATCGCCCGGCGGGCGGGCGTCGGCCAGGCCACGCTGTACCGCCACTTCCCGGACCGCACCGCGCTCGCCGACGCGGTGATCGCGTCCGAGCTGTCACGGCTGGAGGACTGCGCCGGCGGCCCGGGACCGTGGCCGCCCTTCAGGGACCTGCTCGGACAGGTGCTGTACGCGCAGGTCAGGATGCGCTCGCTGGTGACGCTCGCGTACCGCATGGACACCGGCACGCGGGAGCGGTACGAGCGCAGGATCGTCGTCGCGCTGACCGGGCCGCTGCGGCGCGCCCAGGAACGCCGCGAGGTGCGCGGCGACCTGCGCGCCCACGACCTGGCGCTGCTGTTCGGCATGGTGGAGGGCGTCCTGCGGGGCGACGGGGACGTCGCCACGGCGCAGGCCGCCGCCCACCGGTCGATCGAGCTGATGCTGGACGGGCTGTTCCTCGGCGGCGCGCCCGCGCCCGGGACGGACGCCCGGGACGACCGCGCGGCTCGCGCGCCGGAGCCGGCCCGGCCACCGGCCACCGGGAGCGCGAGGGCGTGACACGACGCCGGCGCCGGCCCGTGGCCGGCGACGGGGCCGGCGACGGGGCCGGGCGTCTACTTCAGCGGGACGTCGAGGTAGGACCCGCCCTTGACGGTCACCGTGCCGCCCGGCGCGTTCTCGTCGTAGTACAGCGGGTCGACGGTGTCGACGGCCAGCGTCAGGGAGTGGCCCGCGGGAAGGTCGTAGGCGGTCGCGGGCAGGCGGACGTCGACGGCGCGGTCGCCGCCCTCGGTGCCCAGCCAGCTCACCGGGGCGTGGGTGATGAGCTGGGCGTTGCCGAGCGCGTCGAGGTCGTACAGGTACGCCATGACGGTGCCGCGGGCCGCGGTGTCGCCCAGCTCCAGGTGCAGCGTCGGGATGCCGCGGATCCGCTGCGCCGTGGACGGCCGTTCCGACGCCCACACCCCGGCCCGGCCCCGGTCCACGGTGGGCAGCCAGATCTGCGGACGCCTGCCGGTGAACGCGGCGATGCCGTTGGAGACGAGCACCTGGCCGCCGTTAGCCGTGGTGTCGAGGTCGGTGGGAAGGCTCTTGCTCCAGCCGGCCTGCGGCTCCCCGCCGAGCAGGCCGGTGCGGTCCAGCCTGCGGATCTGCCCCAGCCCGTACCGGCGGGTCGCGGAGGTGAGCGCGGACCAGTCGGCGTACCCCTCGCGGGCGGCGTTGTGCGGCTTCACCAGGACCGGCGGCTCCCCGCCGATGCCCGTGTCGATGCCGGCCAGGTGCTGGTCGAACCAGCGGTACACGCTGGTCCAGACGTCGTTCTCCAGGCCCAGCACGCCGGTGAACTCGGCGATCGCGTGGTCCCCGGGCCGCAGCTCCAGGCGCTTGGGGGTGGTCAGCCGCGCGTAGAAGTCCGCGAGCTGGTTGGGCGGGAAGAACGAGTCGTTCCAGGCGTTCGCGATCAGCACCGCGGGCCGGTTGGCGTTGATGGCGTCGAGGTACGTCGCCGGGGAGCGGACGTTCGCCCACGCGACGATCTCGTCCAGGTCGCGGCCCGCGGCGAAGTCGCCGAGCCTTTCGGTCAGCTCCGGACCGGCGTTGCCCAGCAGGTCGGCG
This sequence comes from Streptosporangium sp. NPDC050855, assembly GCF_044456585.1. NCBI lineage: Bacteria > Bacillati > Actinomycetota > Actinomycetes > Streptosporangiales > Streptosporangiaceae > Streptosporangium > Streptosporangium sp. NPDC050855. The sequence goes on along the minus strand of NZ_JBITFY010000008.1, from coordinate 157,695 downwards.
GAGAGCCGGAGCAGCCCGGACGACTGCCGGTGGCGGGTGGAGTCGCCGTAGAGGGAGTGGACCAGGTCGGTCCAGCCGCTCATCACGGCGACGGCCCGGATCCGCCGGTCGAACGCCGAGCCCAGCAGGCTGAGCCCGGCCCCGTAGGAGATGCCGGCCGCGCCGATGCGGGCCGGGTCGGCCGCGGTCTGGGCGATCGTCCAGTCGACGACCCTGGACAGGTCGGCCATGTCCCGGGGACCGGCGGTGTCGATCTCCCCTCCGGAGGCCCACCACCCCCGGGGCGTGTACGAGACGACGACGTAGCCGCGTCCGGCCAGCGCTCTGGCCTGGGCCAGGTACTCCAGGTCGTTCAGTCCCCAGCTGGACGGGAGGATGACGGCCGGGTACCGCCCGGCGGCGGCCGGGGCGATGACGTTGGCCTTGAGGGTGACGTCGGCGCCGGGGACGTCGACGAACCGGAACCCGGTCGTGGCCACGGGCGCGCCGGCCCGGACGGTGGCGGGGGCCGCGAGGGAGGTTGTGGCGGGAGCGGCGAGGGAGGCCGCGGCCGGGGCGGCCTCGGCGGGTCCGGCGAGGACGGTGGTGGCCAGGGCCGTGGCGGTCACGGCCGACAGCAGGTGGACGAGCAGGGTCGAGCGGCGTCGCGACATGCGCGCACTCCTTGGACGGGCTCGGGGCGGGGGGTGTGAGGCGCGGCGGCGTGCGTGACGACGGCTCGTCCGGGCTCCGGTCCCGGGCACGGCACCGGCCGCAGCGCCTCAGTGACGGCAGCGTATGGGCCGGCACCGAGAATGAGAAGGCGGTGCAATTCTCATTACCGGCGAGTAATCTGTACGGCTCCCACCCCCGGCCCCGACCCTGACCCCGGCTCCCACCCCCGGCCCCGGTTCTTGCAGGGAGAAGGCGGGCCGGGGAGCCGGGTCGGAAAGGGGTCGGGAACGGGTCGGGTCAGCGAGAGGCCACGGGGACGGGCCGGTTCCTCGGGCGTTCCCTCACGAGTTCCGCGTTGGCCTCGGCGCGGGCCGTCGCCTTCATCAGCGAGGCCACGGTCAAGAGCCACGTGCTGCACATCTACGCCAGGCTCGGCGTCAACGACCGCGCGGCCGCCGTCGCCGTGGCCTTCCGCCGCGGCCTGCTCACCCTGGACGACGGCTGACCGGCCACCGGTGACGGGAACCGGGCCGTGACCGCCCGTCCGGGCGCGCCGAGGCCCACAGCACCTCCCGGGATCCCGCAGGGCCGGCCTCGTGACCCTCGCGGCCGCCCCTCAAGGACCCGCGGTACCCCTGCCGGAGGCGGGGCCGCGGGAGCGCGCGGTGATCCGTTCCACCAGGCTGGGAACGTCCACCGGCTCCGTCGTGTCCACCCGGTACACCGGGCCCAGCCCCAGGGGCCCGGCCGTCCTGGCCCATTCCCGCCACTGCGCGTCGTCGACGTGCGCGTCGTGGTGGACTGCATGGCGGTCGGCGATTCGTTCCGTGTACCGCCGCCGGGCGACGGAGAGGGGGACCTCGCACCACACCTCGTGGACGTCCCCGGCGCCCGCCCGGTCCAGCCCGGAGATCACCACCGGCCGCAGACCGGCCGGCCAGGGGCTCTCCAGGACGGCGCCCCGGCCCGCGTCCGACAGCAGGGTCCACAGGCTCTCCGCGGCCGCGGCCCCCAGGATCCGGCTCCACTGCCGCGAGCCGTACCCCTCGGGAGGGGTGGCGCCGATGACATCGGCGAGGGTCTCCTTGATGCCGTCCTTGCTGAAGAGCGGCAACCCGAGCTCCCGGGCCAGATCCCTGGCCAGGGTCGTCTTCCCCGAGCCCGGAAGGCCGTTGACGAGTACGACCAGCACGGCACGATGCTAGATGACGCGCGTGCCGCTTCGCACGGTGCCGCCGGGACCGCGGCGCTCACGGTGCCCGTACGCGCGACCGGGCCCGTCACCCGGCGGGCCTGGCCGCGCACGCGGTGACGGCGCCCGGGGAGATCCACGGGATGGATGGGGGTTATCAGAAAATCCCGTCTTCCGCGTACCGGGTCCAGTGCCCACAGTGATGTGTGCCACATCCCCGCACCCTGCGAGGCCCCATGTCCCCGCCGCTCACCCTCCGCCGGGCAGGACTGCCCCAGCTCGTCCTGCTGCTCGTCGGCAGCTGCATGCCCGTGCTCGGCGCCGTCCTGCTGTCACCGGTCCTGCCCCGGATGAGCCGGCACTTCGCCACCACGCCGGGCGCCGACGTCCTGGTCCCGGTGATCCTGACCGTCCCCGCCCTGTTCATCGCGCTGGGCGCGCCCTTCGCGGGAGCCGTCGCCGACAGGTTCGACCGCAAGCGGCTGCTGATCGCCGGCATGGTCGCCTACTCGGTCTTCGGCACCGCACCCCTGTACCTGGACTCGATCCAGGGCATCCTGGTCAGCCGCATGCTGGTCGGCGTGTGCGAGGCGGCCATCATGACGTGCTGCACCACCCTGATCGCCGACTACTGGTCCGGCACGCGTCGCGTCCGCTACCTGGGCATGCAGACCCTGGTCACCACGATCGCCGCGACCGCCTTCATCGTGCTCGGCGGCCTCCTCGGAGCCGACGACTGGCGCACGCCCTTCTGGCTGTACGGCGCCGCCGCGCCGGCCGCGATCCCCATGGCGTTCCTGCTGTGGCAGCCCGACATCGCGGCACGCGAGGCACGGCGGCCATGGCCCTGGCGCGCCCTGGCCCTCCCCGGCCTGGTCACCGTGGGCGGAGGCGTCGTCTTCTACACGCTGATCGTCCAGCTCTCCTACGTCCTGGACGGTGTGGGGGTCACCGACACCGCCGTCATCGGCGGCATCACCGCGCTGATGTCGCTGGCGACCGCCGTCGGCGCCGGGCTGTTCGCCAGGGTCGCCTTCCACGGGGCGAAGGCGCTGCTCGTCGTGGAGTTCGTCCTGGCCGGGCTCGGCCTGCTCCTGATCTTCGCCACCGAGGCCGTCCCCGTGATCGTGGCGGGGGCCGTGCTCACCGGCTTCGCCACCGGCCTGCTGCTGCCGACCCTGGTCACCTGGGCGGTCAACAGGCTGCCGTTCGCCCAGCGAGGCCGCGGTACCGGCCTGTGGACGGCCGCGCTGTTCCTCGGGCAGTTCCTGTCGCCCCTGATCGTCGGCGCGCTGATCGCGGCGACCGGGGGGTTCGGCGCGTCGCTGGCCGTCATCGGCGTGGCGTCGCTGGTCCTGGCCGGTCTCGTCGCCACGGTCCTGACCGTCCCGACGACGCCGCTCAACACCGCCTCCGCCGAATAGACCACCCATCACCGTTCCGTACGGGAACCCGTTCCGTGATCCCGGCCGAGGAGGACCGATGACCTCACTGGACCTGAGAGTCGCCGCGAAGACGCGGGTGGCCGACGGCGTCGTGGCCCTGACCCTGGAGCGCCCGGACGGCGGACGGCTGCCGGACTGGACGCCCGGCGCGCACATCGACCTCGTCCTGCCGGACGGGACGACCCGCCAGTACTCGCTGTGCGGCGACCGCTGGGACCCGCGCACCTACCGGATCGGCGTGCTGCGCGAACCGGACGGGCGGGGTGGATCGGCGTACGTGCACGACGTGCTGGCCGAGGGCGACACGGTCTCGATCGGCGGGCCGCGCAACGCCTTCCCCCTCGTGCCGTCCGAGCGGTACCTGTTCGTCGCCGGAGGCATCGGCATCACGCCGCTGCTGCCCATGGTCCACCAGGCCGAGCTGCTGGACGCGGACTGGCACCTGCTGTACGGCGGGCGGACCCGGGCGTCGATGGCGTTCACCGGCGAGCTCGCCCGCTACGGCGACAGGGTCACGGTCGTCCCGCAGGACGAGCGCGGCCCGCTCGTCCTGCCCGACCGGCCGCCACCGGGCACCAGGGTCTACTGCTGCGGACCCGCCGGACTGCTGGAGGCCCTGGAACGGCGCGCAGCGGCCTGGCCCGCCGGGTCGCTGCGCACCGAACGGTTCGTGACCGGGGAGCCGGCCGCGCCCGCCCGCGACGAGCCCTTCGAGGTCGTGCTGCGCCGCTCGGGGGTGTCGGTGACGGTCACGCCCGGCCGGTCCGTCCTGCAGGCGATCAACGACGCCGGGGCCGGCGTGCTGTCCTCCTGCCGGCAGGGCCTGTGCGGCACCTGCGAGACCGACGTGCTGGAGGGCGAACCGGACCACCGGGACGCGCTGCTGGACGACGCCGAGCGGGCGGCCGGGGACCGCATGCTCGTCTGCGTCTCCCGATCCCGCTCCGACCGCCTCGTTCTCGACCTGTGAAGGATCCCGCCATGACCACGCCACCCACGCCACCCGTGCCACCCGCGTCACCCGCGTCACCCGCGTCACCCGCGTCACCCGCGTCACCCGCGTCACCCACGCTGCCCGTGCTCGACGCCGACCCCTTCGCCCACGAGGTGCTGGAGGACCCCGCACCCCTGCACGCCGCCCTGCTCGCGGCCGGTCCGGTGGTCCACCTGCCCCGCTACGACGTCTACGCGCTGGCCCGTCACGAGCACGTGCACGCCGCGCTGGCCGACTGGCAGAACCTCCCCTCCGGAGCCGGGGTGGGGCTGAGCAACTTCCGCCGGGAGAGGCCGTGGCGCCCGCCCAGCCTGCTGCTGGAGGCCGACCCGCCCCGGCACGACGCCCCGCGCGCCGTCCTGACCCGGATCCTGGGACCGCGGGCACTGCGCGGGCTGCGCGAGCGCTGGTTCGCCGAGGCCGAGGACCTGGTGGACCGGGTGCTGGCCGAGCGCGAGTTCGACGCGGTCACGTCGCTGGCCGAGGCCTTCCCGCTGCGGGTGTTCCCCGACGCGGTCGGCATCCCCCGCGAGGGCCGGGAGAACCTGCTGCCCTACGGGGACCACCTCTTCAACGCCTTCGGCCCGGCCAACGACCTGGTGGCCAGGGGCGACGCCCGGGTGGGGGAGCTGTCGGCCTGGGTGAACGACCGGTGCCGCCGTGAGGTGCTGGCGCCCGGCGGGTTCGGCGCGCGGATCTGGGCGGCGGCCGACCGCGGCGACATCACCCCCGAGCAGGCCCCGCTGGTGGTGCGCTCCCTGCTGTCGGCCGGGGTCGACACCACCGTGCACGGCCTGGCCGCCGTGCTGTACGCCTTCGCCGTCCACCCCGGCCAGTGGAGGCGGCTGCGCGAGGACCCCGGCCTGGCACGGGTCGCGTTCGACGAGGCCGTGCGCTGGCAGTCGCCCGTGCAGACCTTCTTCCGCACCGCCGACCGCGACGTCCGGATCGGCGGCGCGGTCGTCCCCGAGGGCAGGAAGGTCCTGTTGTTCCTCGCCGCGGCCAACCGCGACCCGCGCCGCTGGGACGACCCCGACGCCTTCGACCTGTCCCGCGACCCCTCCGGGCACGTCGGCTTCGGCATGGGCCTGCACCAGTGCGTCGGCCAGCACGTCGCCCGCCTGGAGGCCGAGGCGCTGCTGGCCGCCCTGACGCGCCGCGTCGACCGCTTCGAGCTCGCCGGGACACCCCGGCGCCACCACAACAACACCCTGCGGGCCTGGGAGTCGCTCCCCGTCCGCGTCCACCTGGACGACAGGACGCGATGACGTACGAGGCCCGGGCGGCGACCGCCGCTCCAGGGGGATCCGGTGCCGGCCGCGCCCGCCCCGGTCCCCGGACCGGGACCCGGCGATACGGTGGTGATCCCGTGAACGCCGGGGCCGAGGTGCGGGACGGGGACGCCGGAACGGGCTCAGACGGGGACGGTGACGACGACGCTCCCGTCGGGGACGTTCTCCGGGGTGGCCCAGGCGCCGAGCCGTTCGGCGATCGGGGCGCTGCGGTGGGTCATGAACCGGTCGAACAGGTGCTGGGCGCCGGGGTCGTCCGCCAGGTAGTCGTACCCTGACCGGTAGGGGGACGGCAGGGACGGCCTGCCGGTACGCACGGCCGCGGACAGGTTCCACATCGTCTCCCACCACAAGGTCCCCAGCGTGATGACGCCGGCGACGGCGGGCGGGACGTTCACCTCACCCGGGAAGGATCGGCGGAGAAGCCCTCGGACCCGGCCGGGGCGATGCGGAGGGACGGCAGGCTGCCGCGTGACGTACGGTTCAGCGCCCGGCGGATCCGCCGCTGGGAGAGCGCGGACCCGCCGTGTCCCCGCCCGGCGCATCGCACGGTCCTGCGGGAGTGCTTCGACAGGCCCCCGGACGGCCGGGGTTCACTTCACCCCGGTGAGAACCCGTTCGTCGCCCAGGGACTCCTCGGATCTCTTGTTCCGGGTCAGGTACACGTAGGCCAGCGCGCCCAGGAACAGGGCGACCGACGTCCACTGGTTCAGCCGCATCCCGAGGATCTCGTTGGCCGGGTCGACGCGCATGCCCTCGATCCAGAACCGGCCCGCGGTGTAGCCCGCCACGTACAGGGCGAAGAGCCGTCCGTGCCGCAGCGCGAAGCGGCCGCCGATCCAGATCAGTGCCAGCGCCAGGCCCAGGCTCCACAGCGACTCGTACAGGAACGTGGGGTGGTAGGTGGTGACGCCCGGCACGGTTCCCGGACGGCCCGCGTCGATCTCCAGCCCCCAGGGCAGGTCGGTCGGGCCGCCGAACAGCTCCTGGTTGAAGTAGTTGCACCACCGGCCGATGGCCTGGCCGATGGCGACGGCCGGGGCCACGGCGTCGGCGACCGCGCTCACCGCGATGCCCCGGCGGCGGCAGCCGATCCACACGCCCACCGCGCCCAGGGCGATGGCGCCCCAGATGCTCAGACCGCGCCAGCCCGGTCCGGAGTCGCTCCAGACCAGGACCGCGTCGATCGGCCGGTGGGGGGCGCCGGGCCCGAAGTACAGCTGCCAGTCGGTGATGACGTGGTACAGCCGCGCGCCCACGAGGCCGAACGGAATTCCCCACGTCGCCAGGTCCAGCATGGTGCCCGGTGCCCCACCGCGATTCCGCCAGCGGCGATCGGCGACGGCGACGGCCACCACGACCCCGAGCATGATGCAGATGGTGTAACCGCGAATGGGCAGAGGCCCCAGATGCCAGACTCCTTCGGAGGGGCTGGGAATGCCGGCGAGCACCATGGCAGGCAATCTAGTGCAGCCCGCCACGATCACACATCCCACCGAAGTCCATGTTTCGTACGCCTTCACCGCCCCGCCGTTCCGAAGACCACGGTGCGCGCAGGTCATGAGGCGGCGCCTGGAATCCGGGCCCGGAATCCCGCTTGCCGGGACATGGGGGGCGGGAGACACTGCGGCATGCATCCCTACGAGCAGGACGACGAGCTCAGGCGGATCGTCGACGAGCTGGGCGCCCGCGTCCACACGCGGTTGCGCGACGGTGGGCTCGACGCCGGGCCTCTCGTCGAGCTGGCCTGCCTGGTGGAGGAGCAGGGCGTGTCCACCGCTGTCACGCGGGAGCTCCTCGAACGTCCCGCCGCCGAACTGACGGCCGCCGATCTGGCCCGGCTGGGTGAGGCCCTTCTCGGCGACGTCGGCTTCGAGCCGTCCTTCGCGCTGGATCCGGGCCTGCTGGCGCCGCTGGAGGAGGCGCTGAGGATCGTGGAGCGCGACGTGCGCGCCGCAGGGATCACCGGGAAGCTTCGGATGATCCTTCCCGACTGGGACGGCGTGGGCCTGGCATGGGTGGAGTTCCGGGGCGTCTGCCAGGGAAACGGCCTCGGATCGCGGAACGGGGGGCTGGGGTCCGTGGCCGACGCCACCCAGGAGGTGGTCATGGAGGTCCTCTGGAGGACGTGGCCGGTCTGCCCGGTGCACGACCGGGGCCTGCGCGCCGAACCGGGGGACGGGGCCGTCGTGTGGCGCTGCACGGGCGGCGGGACGCACACCGTCGCGCCGGTGGGCGAACTACCGCCCGGACGCCGTCAGCGATCCGCCGGTCCGCGGGCCCGGCCCGGCTCCTGAGGGAAGCCGCCGGGGGAGATCAGGCCGGTCTCGTAGGCGACCACCACGGCCTGGACACGGTCGCGCAGGCCGAGCTTGGACAGGATGCGCGCGACGTGGGTCTTCACCGTGGCCATGCTGAGGGTTAGCCGGTCGGCGAGCTCGGCATTGCTCAGGCCGGTGGCGAGCAGGCGCAGCACGTCCACCTCCCGGGGCGTCAGCCGGGACAGGTCACGGTGCAGGTCCGGCCGCGCGGTGTCGTGGCGGGCGAAACGTTCGACCAGGCGGCGGGTGATGGTGGGCGCGAGCAGGGCGTCGCCGGAGCGCACCAGGCGTACCGCGGCCACCAGGTGCTCGGGGGTGACGTCCTTGAGCAGGAACCCGCTCGCCCCCGCGGCGAGCGCGGCGTACACGTAGTGGTCGAGGTCGTAGGTGGTCAGGATCAGCACGCGGGTGCCCTCGGCGCCGTCCGCGAGGATCCGCCGGGTGGCTTCGAGGCCGTCCATCCTCGGCATCCGGATGTCCATGAGCACGACGTCGGGCCTGGTACGGCGGACCGCGGCGACGGCCTCCTCCCCGTCGGCGGCCTCGGCCGCCACGTCGATGCCGTCGGCGGCGAGGATCATGCGGAATCCCGTGCGTACCAGCGCCTGGTCGTCGGCGATGACGGCGCGCAACCGCTCGGTCATGTCGTCCTCCACGGGATACGGGCCCTGATCCGGAATCCGCCCCCGGCCGTCCGCCCCGCGTCCAGGGTCCCGCCGTAGACGGCGAGCCGCTCGCGCAGCCCGATCAGCCCCCTGCCGCCATCGGTACGCGGTCCGGCGCTGCGTGTCCCGCCGGTGTCGGTCACCTCGATCTCCAGCCGGTCGCCGTCATGACCGATCGTCACGGACGCGGCGGCCCCGGCCGCGTGCTTGATCGTGTTGGTGAGGGCCTCCTGCACGACGCGGTAGGCGGCGAGGTCGATCCCGGGAGGAAGCGGCCCGGTCGGCGACACCTCGACGCTCACCGGCACGCCGGCGGCGCGGACCCGTTCTACCAGGGCGTCGAGCCGGTCGAGCCCGGGCTGGGGTTCGAGCCCGTCGGAGAGCCCGTCGGAGGACCCGCCGGAAGGGCCGTCGAGGCGCTCGCCGCCCGGCCCCGCGAGCAGGCCCATGACGTTGCGCAGTTCGGCCATGGCGGCCCGGCCACCGGACTCGATCGCGAGCAGGGCCTGTTTCGACTGCTCCGGCTCCATGTCCATGACCTTGCGGGCCGCGCCGGCCTGGATCACCATCACGCTGACATTGTGGGTCACCACGTCGTGGAGTTCGGCGGCGATCCGGGAGCGCTCCTCCGCGACGGCCCTGCGCGTGGCGTTCTCCTGCTCCCGCCGCAGCTCGGCGAGCCGACGCCGGCCGGCCCCCAGCTGTCGTCGCCAGGAACGGACGAAGCTCCCGAAGACGCCGACGCCCAGCAGGACGGCGAACGGCACCATCCAGTCCGGCAGCCCGGGCGCGACGTCCCGGAAGGCGCCCCCGGCGAGCCCGGCCGCGAGCACGAGACCTCCCATCGCCAGGAACCGGTTACGGCCGTGGACGACGGCACCGTACGCGGCGACGGCGCAGGTCAGAACGGTGATCCAGGTCGCGACCCGGTACGTGGCCAGCGCCGCGGCCAGCACCACCCAGAAGGTGACGAGCGGGTACCGGCGCCGCACCGCCAGCGGCAACGCCGTCAGCGCCACGAGGAACACGGGCAGGACGTGGGACAGGAGCCAGGCGGGCACGATGCCGGACGGATCACCGGAGGACGGGGACGGACCTTCGGACGGGGAATCCGGGATCGACGGCATGTCGGCCATCGGTGGCAGGTCGGGCATCGACGGCAGGTCGGGCATCGAGGGGAGGTCGGCCGTCGGCGGCAGGGGGGAGGCGGTGGGCCGGAGCCGCAGGTACTCGATCACCTCGGGCTGGTCCGCGGCGGGACCGGTCACCGGATATCTCACCGACACGGTCACCGCGACGGCCGTCAGGACGAGCGCGACCACCACGTCGGCGGTGAGGGCCCGGCGCGACGGTCCCGGGAGGCCGTCGCCACCCGGCCCCGGCGTGTCCCGGGCGTCGCGCCGGTCCGGGCGGTCCTCGTCCGTCCGGCCGTCCGGGTCCAGCAGGTGCCGCCACCACGCCGGTCGTCCGGCCGGTCGCTCATCGGTCTCCACCGGCACATTGTCACGCCTGCCCGCCTCTCCCACATCGGCCGTCGTGACGGGGCCCGTGGTCTCGGGGAGTACATCGCAGGGATGACCCGGCGGCCACTGGTCCCCGGGAGGTACGCGATCTCGGCAGGACGGCCGACGCGCACCGGCGGGGGCGGTGCCTAGTTTCGTTCCCACCGTCACGCCGCTTCGGAACCACGATCCCACCGAAGGCACGCGGCGCTGTACACGACCACCTTTCGGACCCCCATCAGGAGGACGCAGCGTGACCGCTGTCCTGGAAGCCCGGGCACTGGGCAAGAAGTACGGCAGGCGCTGGGCGCTGAGCGAGTGCACCGTCGACATCCCGGCGGGTCGCGTCGTCGGGCTGGTGGGTCCCAACGGGGCCGGCAAGACCACGTTGCTGAAGCTCGCGAGCGGTCAGCTGGAGCCGACGGCGGGCGGCATCAGCGTGCTCGGCGGCCGTCCGGGGAGCACTCCCTCGCAGCTGGCCAGGGTCGGCTTCGTCGCCCAGGACACCCCCGTCTACGCCGCGCTGACCGTGGCAGAGCACCTGCGGCTGGGGGCCCGGCTCAACCCCGGCTGGGACGAGGCCCTGGCGCGGGACCGGATCGCGCGGCTCGGCCTCGATCCCGCTCATCGGGCGGGCCGGTTGTCGGGCGGCCGGCGCGCCCAGCTCGCCCTCACCCTGGGCCTGGCCAAGCGGCCCGAGCTGCTGATCCTGGACGAGCCCGTCGCCTCGCTCGACCCGCTGGCCCGCCGCGAGTTCATGCGGGAGCTGACGGAGGCCGTCGCCGAGCACCGGCTCAGCGTCGTGCTCTCCTCCCACCTGATCTCCGACCTGGAAAAGGTCTGCGACTTCCTGGTCGTCCTCGTCGGCTCCCACGTCCGGGTGGCGGGGGAGGTCGACCGGCTGCTGGTCGGCCACCACCGGCTCACCGGCCCGCGCCGCGACCCCGACCGCCTGCCCGCCGACCAGTACGTGATCTCCGCGCGCCACACCGACCGGCAGAGCACGTACGTGGTCCGTACCGACTCCCCGATCCACGACCCCGCCTGGACGGTCACCCCCCTCGGCCTGGAGGACCTCGTCCTGGCCTACATGGACGAGCGGCCCACGGGGAACCGGCCGGCCGCCACGGAGGTACGGCGATGATCTGGCTGACCTGGCGCCAGTTCCGCGGCTCGGCCGCGATGACGGCCGCCGTCCTCGTCGTCCTCGCCACCGTCCTGACCCTGACCGGCCCGGACCTGGCCTCCCGCTACGCCGCCGGGATCACCGCCTGCACCCCGGACGGCACCTGCCACGACTTCTTCGACCGGTTCTTCGGCGAGTACGACATCCCCTTCCTGGCCCTCACCCTCGTCGTGCTGGTCCTGCCGGCATTGATCGGGCTGTTCTGGGGGGCGCCGCTGGTCACCCGTGAGCTGGAGGCGGGCACGCACCTGCTGGTGTGGAACCAGAGCGTCACCCGCGGCCGCTGGCTGGCGGTCAAGCTCGGGCTCATCGGCCTGGCGGCCGTGATCGCCGCCGGTGCGTGCGGTCTGGTGGTGACCTGGTGGTCCGATCCGCTGGACAGGTCGGCCGTGCCGGAGCTGGCGATGATGGCCCCGCTGGTGTTCGGCGCGCGCGGCATCGCCCCGATGGGGTACGCGGCCTTCGCCTTCGTCCTGGGGGTGACCGTGGGCATGCTGGTGCGCCGCACGCTGCCGGCCATGGCCCTGACCCTGGCCGTCTTCGCCGTGATCCAGCTCGCCGTGCCGCTGCTGGTCCGTCCCCACCTGATGCCCCCGGTCACCGGCACCTTCGAGATCAACCGGGAGAACATGGACGGCCTCGGCGCGCCGAGAGGCGGATCCCTGCAGATCTTCCTGAGGACGTCGGCCGTCCCCGGCCACGCGGGCGCCTGGGTGCTGTCCAGCAGACTGGTCGATCCGTCCGGACGTACGATCTCCGGCGGAGACGGGAGCTCGGGACCGTCGTCGACGATCGTGCGGGCCGTCCCGGTCCCCACGACGTCGGGACCCTGCTCACCGCAGGGACTCCCCGCGGGGGGATGCGTGGCCGAGATCAACCGGCTCGGCTACCGGCAGCGGGCGAGCTACCAGCCCCTGGAGCGGTTCTGGCCCTTCCAGTGGATCGAGACCGGGATCTACGCCCTGCTCACCCTCGGTCTGGCCTGGTCGTCCTTCTGGTGGATCCGGAGACGCCTGTCATGACCCTCATCAGGACCGCGGCCTGCGGGCTCGCCCTCCTTCTTGCGGCGGCCTGCACCACGCCGGAGCCGCCGCGCGTCCAGGCGGGCACGGCGGCCGATACGGTCTGCGCGCCGCCCTCGGGTCCCGTCGAGGCGGAGAAGGCCACCACGATCGACGTCGTCGAGCAGGCGTACCTCTGCATTCTCGGCAGGTACTACAGCGGTGCGCCGCTGGACGCCCGCTCGCTGCTGACCGCCGGATTCGCCGCCCTGACGCGGGAGCTCGACCGCGACGGGCGCGACATGCCCGAGGCGGTCATGCCCGCGCTGACCGGCGACCGCGGAGCCGACTGGGCCGCCTTCGAGACCGCCTACCGGAAGATCGTCGATCGGGTGCCCGACCTGCGCGACAGGCTGGCCGCCGTCACCCTGCGGGCGCTCGTGGCCGCCCTCGGCGACGACCACGCCCGCTGGACGCGCCAGGACAGGCGGCCGCCCGGCCACTACGACGGCGACGGCTACGGCCTGGGCCTGCAGGCGAACGTCACCGGCCCGCAGGCGGACACCGATCCCGGTACCGCCCTTCCCCCGCTCTTCGTCACCGGCGTGCTCGGCGGCGCGGCGCGGGCCGCGGGCCTGCGTCCGGGGGACGTCATCGAGTCGATCAACGGCTCCGCCCCCTTCGTCGACGCGAAGGCCACCCCCGCCGTCGCCGCCCTCCACCCCGAGTACCCGGAGGCGCGGCCGGTCCGGCTGCGGCTGCTGCGGCAGTCCACCGGCCGCCGCTGGACCGTGACGCTCGAACCCGGCCTCTTCCCCCGGGACCCGGCCGACCTGCGGGTGGTGCGATCGGAACTGCTGGAGGACGGCGACGACGGCGGCGTCGCCCACGTACGGATGACCGGGTTCACCCCCGACTCAGCGAACCGGGTCCTGCGGGCGATCGCCAGGCTGCGCGTCGGCCGGACCCTGTCCGGCGTCGTGCTGGACCTGCGCGGCAACGGCGGCGGCAGTCCCGTGGAGGCGACCCGGCTGCTGAGCGCGTTCGCCCACGGCAGGAACACCGCCTACCAGTGCACCGCCGACGGCACCTGCCAGGCCACGCCGACCGACGACACCGTCGAGCTGCTTCACCTGCCGTCGGTGGTGCTCGTCGACCGCGGCTGCGCCTCTGCGTGCGAGCACTTCAGCTCCGCGATCAAGGACCTGCGCATCGCCCCGCTGGTCGGCACCAGGACCGCCGGCGTGATCTCCGGCCCGGCACGTACGTACCTGCTCGCCGACAACACCTTCCTGCACCTTCCCGCCAGGCACCACCTCGGGCCGAACCGCGAGGTGATCGACCGGATCGGCGTGCCGCCCGACCACCGCGTGCCCCTCACCCCCAAGGACGCGGCCGCCGGACGCGACCCCGCACTGGCCAAGGCCCTGACCCTGCTGCGCACGTGAGGGACCTCGCCATGAGAAGACTTTCGACCCTGGTCGCGGGACTGGCCGTCCTGGCCGCGTCCGCCTGCTCCGCGCCCGCGCCGCCCCGCTCCGACGCGCCGCGGGCCGAACCGCCCGGTCCCGTGACGCTGCCCGCCCCCACCGGCCCCCATCCGGTCGGCACCACCGTCCTGCACCTGACCGACACCTCCCGCCCCGATCCCTGGAACCCCGACGCGGACGCCAGGGAGCTCAAGGTCACCCTGTGGTATCCGGCCGGGCGGCGTCACGGGCGGCGCGCGCCCTACATGACGGCCAAGGAGGCGGAACTCCTCCTGAAGGGCTCCGGGACCTCGACCGCGCCGTCCGGCACGCTGAGCAGGACCCGGACCAACGCCGTCGAGGACGCCGCCCCCTCCGGGCGCGGGCTGCCGCTGGTGGTGCTCTCCCCGGGCTTCACCAAGCCGGTGAGCACCCTCACCTCCCTGGCCGAGGACCTGGCCGGCCGCGGGTACGTCGTCGCCGGGATCGACCACACCCACGAGAGCCACGCCACCACCCTGTCCGGCGGCCGGGTCGCCGAATGTCTCGCCTGCGACAGCAGCACCGACCCCGGTTTCGGCGCCGGGTTGGTCCGGGGCCGGGCCGCCGACGTCTCCTTCGTCCTCGACCGGCTGACCTCCACGTGGGGTCATTCCGGCCTGATCGACCGGAGAAGGATCGCGATGGCGGGCCAGTCGATCGGCGGGGCCGCGACCGTGGCGGCCATGATCGAAGACCCGCGCGTACGCGCCGGGATCAATATGGACGGCACCACCTACGCCCGCATCCCCAAGGGCGGTCTCTCCCGGCCGTTCATGTTCCTGGGATCGCGCGAGCACGTCCCGGGCGGTCGCGACACCTCCTGGGACCGCGACTGGAGGCTGCTGACCGGCTGGAAGCGCTGGCTCGTGCTGTCGGGCGCCGAACACCAGTCCTTCACCGACATCCCCCTGCTGGCGGGCGTCCTCGGCCTCGAACCCCTCCCCGGCATGCTGCCCGCGGCCCGTGGCTCTGAGCTCACCCGCACCTACGTGGCGGCCTTCCTCGACCGGCACCTGGGATCACGGCCACAGCCCCTTCTGGACGGGCCGTCGCCGAGGCACCCCGAGGCCGGCTTCTGCCCGGCGACCTGCGGCCGGTCCTGAGCCCCCGCGCTTCCCGACGCGCGGGGCAAGGATCCCGGGCCTCGGGACCGTGGCCTCGGAGATCCCGGGCATGCGCGCCGTGCCCCACTGCAGCACCGATCGCCCCGGACGTCCCCGGACGGTCGGCCGGACGTCCAGGGAACTCCCAAGACTTGAATCACTCAATATCTTAAATTGTTCATGTTTGTGGGGGTATATTGGAGTCATGACCGCATCCCAGCCCCCGACCATCGCCGAGGAGCTGCGAGGTGCCGGCCTACGGGTGACTGCGGCCCGTGTCGCGCTGCTCGAAACCGTCCGAAACGGTGACCATCTCGGTGTCGAGGCGCTCACCTCCGGAGTCCGTGATCGTATCGGCCAGGTGTCCCTCCAGGCCGTGTACGAAGGCCTCCACGCGCTCACCACCGCGGGACTCGTCCGCCGTATAGAACCGCCGGGCAGTCCGGCCCTGTTCGAGGGGCGGGTCGGCGACAACCACCACCACATCGTGTGCCGATCGTGCGGTGTCGTCGCCGACGTCGACTGTGCGGTCGGTGAGGCGCCCTGCCTGACCGCGTCCGACGATCACGGCTTCGTGATCGACGAGGCCGAGATCATCTACTGGGGCGTGTGCCTCAACTGTTCCACCGCCAGCTGATCCGGAAGGATTTTCATGACCGAGAACAACGACGCGACCGGCTTCGACCCGAAGAGCGGGGGTGCAGCAGGCGGTTGCCCGGTCGCGCACGACTCCGTGACCGCGCACGGCAGCGAGAGCGAGAACCCGGCCATCGACTCGCCGACCCCGAAGACCGGCGGTCGCCCGCACACGAACCGGGACTGGTGGCCCAACCAGCTCGACCTGTCGATCCTGCGCTCGCACTCCTCCAAGAGCACCCCGCTGGGGGAGGACTTCGACTACGCCAAGGAGCTCGAGAAGCTCGACGTCGAGGCCCTCAAGCGGGACATCGCCGAGGTTCTCACCACCTCGCAGGACTGGTGGCCGGCCGACTTCGGCCACTACGGCGGCCTGATGATCCGGATGAGCTGGCACGCCGCGGGCACCTACCGCATCCACGACGGTCGCGGCGGTGCCGGTGACGGCTCCCAGCGTTTCGCCCCGCTCAACAGCTGGCCCGACAACGCCAACCTCGACAAGGCCCGCCGGCTGCTGTGGCCGGTCAAGCAGAAGTACGGCCAGAAGATCTCCTGGGCCGACCTGCTCGTGCTGGCCGGCAACGTCGCCCTGGAGTCCATGGGCTTCAAGACCTTCGGCTTCGGTTTCGGCCGCGAGGACATCTGGGAGCCGGAGGAGATCTTCTGGGGCCCGGAGGACGCCTGGCTGGGTGACGAGCGCTACGTCGCCGACAACGAGATGGCGCCGGACGTCGGCGCGGCCGAGATGGGCCTCATCTACGTCAACCCGGAAGGGCCCCGCGGCAGCGCGGACCCGCTCGCGGCGGCGTACTTCATCCGCGAGACCTTCAAGCGGATGGCGATGAACGACGAGGAGACCGTCGCCCTCATCGCCGGCGGCCACACGTTCGGCAAGACCCACGGCGCCGGGCCCGCGGACGGCCACGTGGGGCCGGAGCCCGAGGCCGCGCCGCTGGAGACGCAGGGGCTGGGCTGGCTGAGCACCTACGGCACCGGCAAGGGCAAGGACACGATCACCAGCGGTCTCGAGGTGACGTGGACCGACCGGCCGACGCAGTGGAGCAACCGTTTCTTCGAGATCCTCTTCGGCCACGAGTGGGAGCTCACCACGAGCCCCGCCGGCGCGAAGCAGTGGGTCGCGAAGGACGCCGAGGCGATCATCCCCGACGCCCACGACCCGTCGAAGAAGCACAAGCCGACGATGCTCACGACCGACCTGTCGCTGCGCGTCGACCCGGCGTACGAGAAGATCTCCCGCCGCTTCCTGGAGAACCCCGACGAGTTCGCGCTGGCCTTCGCCAAGGCCTGGTACAAGCTGCTGCACCGCGACATGGGTCCGGTCAGCCGCTTCCGCGGACCGTGGGTCCCCGAGCCCCAGCTGTGGCAGGACCCGGTGCCGGCCGTCGACCACGAGCTGGTGGGTGACGACGACATCGCCGCCCTGAAGGCCAAGGTCCTGGAGTCCGGTCTCACGACCGCCCAGCTGGTCTCCACCGCCTGGGCCTCCGCCGCGACCTTCCGGTCCACCGACAAGCGCGGCGGCGCCAACGGCGCCAGGATCCGCCTGGAGCCGCAGCGGAACTGGGAGGTCAACCAGCCCGAGCAGCTCGGAAAGGTCCTGGACACCCTCGAGGGCATCCAGCGCGAGTTCAACGAGGCCGGCGGCGCGAAGATCTCGCTCGCCGACCTGATCGTGCTGGCCGGCTCGGCCGCCGTCGAGAAGGCGGCGCGCGACGCCGGCGTGACGGTGACGGTGCCGTTCCGCCCGGGTCGCACCGACGCCACCCAGGAGCAGACCGACGTCGAGTCCTTCCAGGTCCTGGAGCCCCGCGCCGACGGGTTCCGCAACTACCTGGCCGACGGCGTGAAGATCCAGCCGGAGACGCTGCTCGTCGACCGTGCCTACATGCTCAACCTGACCCCGCCCCAGATGACCGTCCTCCTGGGCGGCCTGCGCTCCCTCGGGGCCAACTTCGGCGGCAGCCGGCACGGCGTCCTCACCGACCGGCCCGGCGTGCTCACCAACGACTTCTTCACCAACCTGCTCTCCCCGGGCACCCGGTGGAAGGCGTCGGAGTCCGAGGAGCACGTGTACGAGATCCGGGACGTGAACACCGATGAGGTGAAGTGGACCGCCACCGCGGTCGACCTCGTCTTCGGCTCCAACTCCGAGCTGCGGGCCCTCGCCGAGGTCTACGCCAGCCAGGACGCCTCCGACAAGTTCGTGAACGACTTCGTCGCGGCCTGGACCAAGGTCATGGAGCTCGACCGGTTCGACCTCGCCTGATCCGTTCCGCCTGATCCGTTCCACCCGACGAGCCCGGTCGAGCCACCACGGCCGACCGGGCTCGCCCGTCGCCGGGACCCGGTGACCGACCGGATGAGCGTGACGTCGTCACCCGCGGCCTCCGGGCGGGGACCGTGACCTTCCATGCTGAGACCGTCGGCCTTCCGTGCTGAGACCCTCGGCCTTCCGGGCGGAGATCGTGGCCTTTCCGAGCGGAGACCCTCGGCCTCCCGGGCGCAGGTCGGTGGCCTCCGGGCCGAGATCAGCCGCTCTTCGGGGTGACGAGGGGGACCAGGGTACGGTCGCCGAAGTCGGTCATGAAGGCCAGCGGCCTCACCGAGGCGCCGACGAACGCGGCCAGCGCGGGCCTGCCCGAGGCCCTGGCCAGGCCGGGTCCCAGCGCGGCCATCAGCGCGGTGAGCGCGGGCAACGGCCGGACCCACATGGTGACCTCCTCGATCAGTCCGTCGTCGCCGAGACGGACCAGGGCGGCCTCCTCCAGCTCGTGGTGGCCGAGACGGGCGGTGGCGGCGAGCATGCGGGTGCGGTCGTCGCCGACGTCGGTGTGATAGCGAAGGTCCCGCAGAGTTCCGAGGGCGACACCGAAGAGCCGGCGGACCTCGGCGTGCCCCGCGAAGCCGGCCCTGCCGCTGAGCGGGGAGCGGAAGACCACCGTGGGGGCGAGTGTCGACATCAGGGCGTCGACGTCCCTGGCCTCGCCGGCCTCGCGGTAGCGCTGGGTGATGGCGTTCATGGAGCCTCCGGTGAGTCCTGAAAATGAACTGAGTGGGTTCACTTTAGCAACTGACTATGCTGGGGTCATGAACAGGTTCGGGGAGATGCACTGCTCGATCGCGCAGGCCGTCGGCGTGGTGGCCGAGCCGTGGACGCCGCTGATCCTGCGGGACCTGTTCCTCGGGCTGCGCCGCTTCGACCAGCTGAGCGAGGACCTCGGGATCTCGCGGAACCTGCTCACCCAGCGCCTGGACCGCCTGCAGGCGGCGGGCGTGGTGGAGAAAGTGGCCTACCAGGAACGGCCGGTCCGCCACGAGTACCACCTGACCGAGGCGGGACGCGACATCGTGCCCGCGCTGATCACACTGATGGCCTGGGGCGACCGGTGGTCCACGCCGCCCGGCGGGCCACCCGCCCTGCTGGTCCACTCCTGCGGCGAGCGGTTCACGCCCACCGTGACGTGCCCGCACTGCGGTGGCCCCGCCGACGCGGACACGATCACGGTCGTCGCCGGCCCCGGCGCCGCGCAGGGACCGGGGACGATGGTCCTGGCCGGGCCCGACTAGCGGCCGTGTCGTGCCGCTCCTCACCGGGGAGACCGCGCCGCCCGGTGTCCGGCCTGTCCGGGATGTTCTTGGTGTCGTAGGTGTCCTTGTGTTCAAGGGGGGGCCACCGGCCTTCCCGGGATGTCCTTGGCGTCCGGGGTGGTCCGCCCGCGTCGCCCACACCGCGTCAACCGGCCGGCCCGCCGGTCGCCGGACCGCCTCCCGTCTGCTCGGGTCCGGGGGGAGCCGACCTCAGGGTGCGTACCTGGGGCGCGCAGACGGTGAACGCGGCGGCCGCGCAGACGAGCACGGCACACCCCGCGAGAGTGGGCCGGAGACCAAGCTCTCGCGCCCCGATACCGGCCGCCACCACCGCCACGGGAGCGAGCGCCAGCGATCCGAACCAGTCGTAGGCGCTCACCCTCGACACCGCGTGAGCGGGAACGTGCTGCTGGATGACCGTGTCCGCGAGGACCATCAGCAGGCCGCCGCCGACACCGGCGACGACCGCACCGGCGACCACGACCGGCGCGGGCAGCGCGGCCGCCAGCAACGCGATGGGGACGGCACCGGCGGGCAGGAGCAGCGCCGCGACGAGGGCGGGACGACGAGGCCGGACCCAGCGGGCGACGAACGCACCGGCCAGGGTGCCGACGGCCTGAGCTGCGAGGACCGCGGACCACGCCCGCGGCCCGCCCAGGTAGGACTGGGCGGCCGACGGCCCGAGCACCCCGGTGACGGCGGAGGTGACGGCGTAGCCGACCGAGTAGCCCGTGACGAGGACCCACAGCCACTGGCGGCCGGTGAACTCCCGCCACCCCGCGACGAGCTCCCCGGCGAGACCGGGCCCCGGGGTCTCGGTCGAGACCGAGACCGAGACCGAGGTCGAAGCCGAGGTCGGGACGGCCGGCCGCAGCGCGGCGAGGAGCACGGCCGCCAGCAGGTACGTGGCGGCGTCGACGGCCAGCGCCCAGCCGGCACCGGCCCACGCCACCGTCGGACCGGCGGCGACGAGTCCTGCGGTCCGCGCCGTGTACGTGGCGGACCGCAGCACGGAGTTCGCCCGGGGCCGCTCGGATGCGGGCACGACGTGCACCACCATCCCGGTCAACGCCGGTCCCACCGGGGCGGCCGCCACACCGGCGACGACCGCGCAGGCCGACAGAAGGGGGACGGGCGCGGCGCCGGTGCCCACCATGACCGCCATGCCGCCCCACGCGAGCCCGGCGGTCACCTCCGCGGCGGCCAGCAGGACGGTCCTCGGGAGGCGATCGGCCAGCACGCCGCCGAGGAGGACCAGGAGCAGATGGGGAACCGTCTGGCAGGCCACGATCAGCGACAGCGTGCCGGTGTCGGCCCCGGGCAGGCCGAGGACGCCGAACGCGAGCGCGACCGGCCCGAAGCCGGTTCCCGCCGAGGAGACGACCCGCGCGGCGAGCAGCAACCGGAAGTCGCGACGCCACCCCGCCGCCCCCGGCCCCCGCACCCCCGCGGCGCGCCGCGTGTTCGCCATGTTCCCGCAATGTACGCGGAAGATCCTGTAAGGAAGCTGAGACGAACCGAGAGGACACCGCTGCTCCCCTGGTTCTCCGCTCGTTCCCCTTGCGCCCGGCACGCCCGCGGCACGCGGTCCCTGTCGTGGCGAAGGGTAGATCACCGGCTTCGTTCGGTGGGAACGCCCGACTTCGCCCTGACCAGCAAGGGCCTACGCATTCTGCAGGACCTCCGCCGCGCACTACTCCACCCACCCGCACAGCTTCGTCCGGCCGAGGAGCCGGCCTTGGCATCCGTGACCGAGGCCGCCCGAGATCTGCGGCACCTGCCTCGTCGAGGAATTCACACCGCTCCGAGGACGCGACCCGTTTGCGGGAGGCAGAGGGTTGACCGCTCTCACGGCCGCCCTCGTCGCCCTCGTCGTCCTGCTGCTCGCAGTGGGGCGTCTGGTCTACCCGGTGTCTGAGATTCAGCTGTCAGCCGAGGCTCTAGCGCTGGTCGTCAGTTCGGCGTTCGGCGCCCTGCATCTGGCGTTCCTGGGTTTCGCCGTTGCTGCGGTCGCGCTCGGCTGGTCGACACGCGCCGGACCGGTCGGGCGAGCCGTCGGCATCTTTGCCGCAGCCGCATTCATCGTCGGCTCTTTTCCCTGGCTGACACCGAACTGGTGGAACTCATTGGTCGCGATATCGGTCGTCGCGTGGGGCGTCCTCCTGGCTCTTGCCACCGTAACTCGCACCGAGAATCCCGGTGACGCAACGCAGAGGATGAGTACCACCGTCTAGAAGCCATTCGAGTACCGGAAGATCCCGGGGAACTGCAACCGATCGGGTTGCGCGATGGTGCCCGGCGGGGTGGGTGGCAGGGGTCTGCGGTGGCGCGGAGTGCCGTCCCCTTGAACTGGGAGTGGACATCCGGGTGATTCAGGCGGTCCTCGGCCACTCCCCGCTCACCGCGACCGAGCGGTACACCCGCATCACCGAGACGCCCTCGATCGAGGCGGCGGGCCGGAGGGGGCGGGCACGGTGGATCCCCTGACGGCGACGGACCGGCCGTGACCGCAGCCGGAAATGCAACCGGGCAGACTTCCCGATCATGAAAATAGGGAGTCTGCCCAGGTCATTGAGGTAGGGCGCCTGGGACTCGAACCCAGAACCTACGGATTAAAAGTCCGCAGCTCTAACCATTGAGCTAACGCCCCGCAGGTGACAGCGTACCGAGGATAGTGTCCACTAACGTCCGTCGCCAGGCCCATTCAAGGTCACCTGTTTGCGGAACGGCAGGTGGAGGGTCGGGACGGCTCCTAGAGTGGCAGGCATGACGAGCTCGGGGCCTGAGCCCGCCCGCGGTGCCCACGTCTCCACCGTCTCCACGCGGCAAGGGTATGTCGTGGTGGACGTGGAGACCACCGGATTCTCCCCGTCGAGGGGCGACCGGATCTGCGAGATCGCGCTCGTCTCGCTGGACGCCCGGGGCGAGACCGTCGACGAGTGGCACTCGCTGGTCGACCCCCGCCGCCCCACCGGAGCCGTGCACGTCCACGGGATCACCGGCGCGATGGTCGCGGGAGCGCCGATGATCGAGGAGCTGCTGAACGAGATCTGGCGGCGGGTCGCCGGCCGGGTCCTGGTGGCCCACAACGCCTCCTTCGACCTGCGCTTCCTGCGGCCGCTTCCCGGCAGCGAGTGGGTGAGCGAGACCCTGTGCACGCAGCGGCTGGCCCCCGGTTTCCTGCCGGAGGGCAGGTGGACGCTGGCCGCGTGCTGCGAGCGCGCGGGCATCCCGCTCACCCGTGCCCATGCCGCCCTGGCCGACGCCCGCGCCACCGCCGAGCTGCTCCGCTTCTTCATGGCCTGCGGAGCCTCCTGGGAGGACGAGCTCCGCAAGGCCGCCGAGACCCCCGAGTGGCGGCCCTCCGGCCTGCCCCAGAGGCATCCCCGCCCGAGGTGACCCCGGGCGGGCGTCGCCGTCCCGTGGGACCTGAGGGGCGAGTGTGGAACCGTCCCGCGGTGACCAGGGTGGCGAGGACGGGACCGGCCCGTCCGGGCGCCGGTCCGCGTGGACGTCAGCGGTAGGCGGCGATGCCGGTCAGGGCCTCGCCGAGGACCAGCGTGTGGATCTCCTGGGTGCCCTCGTAGGTCAGCACGCTCTCCAGGTTGTTCATGTGCCGGATCACCGGGTACTCCAGCGTGATCCCGTTGCCGCCCAGGATGGAGCGCGACTGGCGGGCGATGTCCAGGGCGGCGCGGACGTTGGCGAGCTTGCCGAAGCTCACCTGACGCGGCGTGAGGGTCCCCGCGTCCTTGAGGCGGCCCAGGTGCAGTGCGGTGAGCTGTGCCTGTCCCAGGCCGACGTACATCCAGGCGAGCTTCTCCTGGGTCAGCTGGAAGCCGCCGATGGGCCTGCCGAACTGGACGCGGGAGGTGGAGTAGTCGACGGCCGCCTCCAGGCAGGCGCGGGCGGCGCCGACCACGCCCCAGACGATGCCGAAGCGGGCCTCCGACAGGCACGACAGCGGGCCCTTCAGCCCCCGTACGCCGGGCAGGACGGCCGAGGCGGGCAGGCGGACGTCGTCGAAGTAGAGGGAGGAGGTCACCGAGGCCCGCAGGGACATCTTCTTGTGGATCTCCGGGGCGGTGAACCCCGGGGTGCCGGCCGGTACCACGAAGCCGCGGACGCCCTCCCCGGTCTGCGCCCAGACCACGGCGACGTCGGCG
Source organism: Streptosporangium sp. NPDC050855 (assembly GCF_044456585.1). Lineage (NCBI taxonomy): Bacteria > Bacillati > Actinomycetota > Actinomycetes > Streptosporangiales > Streptosporangiaceae > Streptosporangium > Streptosporangium sp. NPDC050855. Next base: position 134,418 of record NZ_JBITFY010000008.1, on the reverse strand, counting down.
ATCGAGCCGTTGGTGATCCACATCTTGGCGCCGTTGAGGATCCAGTCGCCCGAGGGGTCCTGCTCGGCGTGGGTGCGCATGCCCGCGGGGTCGGAACCGTGGTCGGGCTCGGTGAGCCCGAAGCAGCCGATCGCCTCGCCCGAGGCCATCCGGGGGAGCCACTCCTCCTTCTGCTCGTCCGAGCCGTACTTCCAGATCGGGAACATCGCGAGCGAGCCCTGGACGGACACGAACGACCGCAGCCCGGAGTCCCCGGCCTCCAGCTCGCGGCAGGCCACGCCGTACGAGACCGCGTCCAGGCCCGCGCAACCGTACCCGTCCAGGTGCATGCCCAGCAGGCCGAGCGAGCCGAGCGCCGGGGCCAGCTCGCGGGCGGGGAAGGCCGCCTGTTCGAACCAGTCACCGACGTACGGGAGCACCTTGTCCGCGACGAGGTCCCGTACGGTGTCGCGGATGAGCCTCTGCTCCTCGGAGAGCTCGTCGTCGATGCGCAGGAGATCGTCCATGGTGTCCCTCTCTCGTCGGCCCTGTCAGGGTATTGCGGCCCCGGACGGGGTGCATGTCAGGGTCCTGCCAGGGGGAATCCCGATGTGGGACCGCCCCTCGGCCGGGCATTCTCGATACATGAACGAAAACGACTTCTCAGGCGTCAAGAAGCTCCAGCGGACCAGGGACGGGCGCATCGTCGCGGGTGTGGCCTCCGGTCTCGGACGGTACACCGGTATCGACCCCAACATCATCCGCGCGGCCCTCGCCGTCGCCACCTTCTTCGGAGGGCTCGGCGTGGCCGTCTACGCGATCGGCTGGGTGCTCCTGCCCGAGGAGGGGCACGAGCGGTCGGTCCTGCAGGACGTGATCGACAAGAACAAGGACAACCCGATCTGGGTGGACGCCAGGACCAAGGCCGAGCAGAGCTGGGCCAAGGCCACCAGCCAGCGCGCCCCGCACCGGACGGCCCCGGACCACCCCACCCACCAGGAACCCTTCCCGCCGGCCCCCGAGCCCGTCGTCACCCCGGCGCCGTACCAGGCGCCCAGGCAGGGCGACGACCTCCGTCCCCAGGGCTGAGTTAGGTGTTCGCCTCCACGCGAACCCTCTCGATGACCTCCCTGCGGGACCGCCTCCAGAGCACGGCCAGCGCGGCCGCGGTCACCAGCCCGGCCGCGCCGGCCAGTGCCACCACGATCTCCGGGCCGAGGTGGTCGGCCGCGACCCCGCCGATCAGGATGCCGATGCCCTGGGAGGCCAGCAGGCCGGACTGGACGAGCCCGAAGGCCTGACCTCGCTGCCCGGCCGGTACGTACTGCACGAACGCGGCGTTGGCCGCGAGCTGGTACGCCCCGCCCAGCCCCGAGGTGAACCAGAGCAGCAGGACCACGACGAGCGGCGGCCTGGCCGCGCAGAGCATCAGGGGCGCGCAGGTCAGCATCGCCATCCAGCCCATCGACCGCAACCGGTTCGACGGACTGACGTAACGGCTGAACAGGAACGCACCCACCACCGTCCCGGTGGGCATGGCCGCCATGAGCAGGCCGGTCACCAGGGAGAGCTGCCGCGGATCACCGGTCAGCTCGTCGGCGTACGGGGTCGCGATCCCCTCGGGCAGCACGTAGAAACCGCAGAGCCAGGCGAACAGCACCAGCGTCCGCAGCCGGGGGTCGCCGAAGACCAGCACGGCGCCGGCGCGGGTCATCTTCCACATCGAGGGCCGGTTCTCGTCGGGGGAGCCGGGAGCGGGACGCCGCCGTACGCCCGCGACGAGGATGAGCGCGGAGGCCAGGTAGGTGGCCGAGTCCAGCGCCAGCGCCCGGTACGGGCCCATCCCCATGATCAGGATGCCGCCGAGGGTGAAGCCCAGCATCTGCGCGCCCTGGTTGGTCATGTTCTGCAGGGCCGAGCCCGCGACGTAGCGGTCGCCCTCCAGGAGTTCCGGCAGCAGGGCCGCCCGCGCCGCGGAGAACGGCGCGCTGAGCAGCACCACGCAGAAGACCAGGACGCACAGCGCCGAGAACGAGGTGCCGGGGACCGCCATGAGCGCGACCAGGGCGGCCCGGAGCAGGTCACAGGTGATCATGACGCGCCGGCGGGCGTAGCGGTCGGCGAGGCCCGCGAGCAGCGGCCCGCCGACGATCGGCGGCAGGTAGGTCAGGGCGTAGACCGACGCCGTCGCCAGGGGCGAGTCCGTCCGCTCGAAGACGAGGACGGACAGCGCGACCCGCGAGAGCTGGTCGCCGAGCAGGGAGAGCCCCTGGCCGATCCAGAGCGCGCGGAACTCCCTGATGGCGATGACCTCGCCGTAGGTCGCTCGGCGTTCCGCCGGACGGCGGTGCCGACCGGGTAGTCGGCCGGACTTGGTGGCCGCCATAGGACTCCGCTGAGTTCGCAGGCACACTGACTGTGGGTGTTCACCGTGTGACCTACGGTGCCTTCTGTGAGGCCCGCGCGCAACCTAAAGCAATCAAACGCATGCAAACCGTAACGATAAGCGACGACATTTCGAGAACGGTGGCATTTGGTGCGTGTTCCGGGGGTACCTACCAACCCAGCTCGTGCAGCCGGTCATCATCGATCCCGAAATGGTGAGCGATCTCGTGAACGACGGTTATCTGTACCTCCTCGACGACCTGGTCCTCCGTCTCGCACATCGCGCAGATCGGCCCCCGGTAGATCTCGATCCGGTCGGGTAGCACTCCCGCGTACCAGTCGCCGCGCTCTGTGAGCGGAATGCCGGTGTACAGACCTAGGAGTCCTGGTTCGGGGGGATCGTCCACGACGACCAGCACCACGTTGTCCATGACCTTCGTCAGCTCGGGGGGAATGCTGTCCAGAGCCTCGGCCACGAGTTCCTCGAACTTCTCCCGCGAGATCTCGATCACACATGTCATTCTGCCCGCGTATTCCGGGGTAGAGGTGGAGGCGAATGAAACTCACTGATCTGGCCCCCCGGGCCCGCCGTCTCGCCGGCGGGCGGATCGCCCGCGGCGTCGCGCGCGCCGTGGCCGTCGCCGCCGTCGCCCTGGCCGGCACCTGGCTCGGCATCATGCTCGGCGGGACCGTACGGTCCAACGTCGGCCCGGTGGAGCTGGGCATGTCGGCCGAGCCCTCCTGGAGCGGCGAGACCGTCGTGGACGCCCACCCGTTCGGCACGCTGCTGTTCGACACCCACAACGCCCCGGTGGGCCTGCGGGTGACCCTGGAGAACATCAACCCCGACCGGGCGCGGGGCTTCCTGGACGACCCCAGGTTCTCCGCGGACCGGCTTCCCGCGCTCCTGGAGGAGGAGCTGGGGGCCGGGGTCAGGACGCTGGTCGCGCGCGCCGCGTTCTGCGGCCTGGCGGGCGCCCTGGTCGCGTCCCTGATCGTCTTCCGCAGGCCCGGACCGGCCCTGGCCGGACTGACGGGCGTCGCCGTGGCGATCGCCGGTACGGGCGCGGCCGTCGCCCTGACCTTCCGGCCCGACTCGGTGGTGGAGCCCAAGTACACCGGGCTGCTGGCCGGGGCGCCCTCCCTGGTCGGCGACGCCGAGTCGATCGTGACCAGGTTCGAGTCCTACCGGGTGCAGCTGGCCAAGCTGGTCAACAACGTCTCCCAGCTCTACGACGTGGTCTCGGCCCTGCCCGTCTACGACGCCGACCCCACCTCGATCCGGGTGCTGCACGTCTCCGACATCCACCTCAGCCCCATCGCGTGGAACCTCATCCGCTCGGTCACCGCCCAGTTCAAGATCGACGCGATCGTCGACACCGGTGACCTGACCGACCACGGCACCGGCCCCGAGGACAGGTTCGTCGAGGAGATCGGCACCTTCGGCGTCCCGTACGTCTTCGTCAGGGGCAACCACGACTCCGCGACCACCCAGCGGGCCGTGGCCCGGCAGAAGGGGGCGGTCGTCCTCGACGGCCAGGCCGCGACCGTGGCCGGGCTGCGCGTCTACGGCCTCGGCGACCCCCGCTTCACCCCCGACAAGACCGTCCCGGTCGACTCCAACCTGGAATCCCTGGCGGCCCTGGGACGTACGCACGCCGCCAGGCTGGCGCGGCTGCCCAAACAGGTCGACCTGGTCGCCGTGCACGACCCCACGATCGCCAGGGGGTTCTCCGGCTCGGCCTCGCTGGTCCTCACCGGTCACTCGCACCAGCGCTCCACCGAGCTGCTGCCCTCCGGGACCCGGGTCCTGGTCCAGGGATCCACCGGCGGAGCCGGCCTGCGGGCCCTCGAACACGACGAGCCGACCCCGGTGGAGGCCTCGGTCCTCTACTTCGACGCGCAGACGCACCGCCTGCGGGCCTGGGACGACATCACCCTCGGGGGGCTGGGCGAGCAGTCGGTTCAGATCCAGCGTCACGTCGAGGCCGACCCTGGCCGTACAATTTCTCCTGTGCCGACGACCGCTCCGTCTCCAACGGGGTCCGTCAGCGTCACACCGACACCGTGACCGCAAACCGCTTTGGCATCGAGGCAAAAGTCCCCTATGCTTCAGAGGTCTCCAGCGGAGCACGGCGAAGGAACGGGACGCGAGTCCCGAGCCCCCATCGTCTAGTGGCCTAGGACACCGCCCTTTCAAGGCGGCGACACGGGTTCGAATCCCGTTGGGGGCACGGCCGGGCCAAGGCTCACCGGGGAAACGGCAGGTCGAAGACCTCCGGAAAACTGGTAGGCTAAGCACGGCAAGAAGGACGGGGCAAAGCCCCGGCAAGCAAGGTCCTGTAGAGCAGTTTGGAGTGCTCGCCACCCTGTCAAGGTGGAGGTCGCGGGTTCAAGTCCCGTCAGGACCGCTCTGGTAGGTGTTCGATCCACCACCGAGGTCAGGTAGCTCAGTCGGTACGAGCGTCCGCCTGAAAAGCGGAAGGTCGGCGGTTCGACCCCGCCCCTGACCACAGCAACTGAGCAGCACGAACGCCCCGAGCGACTATCGTTCGGGGCTTTTTTAATTTCTCAATCACATGCCCTGTTCACTGTGGTCCAAGGTGTTCAACAGCCGGTAAGAACAATCAGCGAATCCTCACCGAGAATCAGATAATCTGATTTCATGAAGGTGATGACTGCCACCGAGGCGTCCCGAAGCTTCGCGGTCGTTCTAGACGAGGCAGAGCGAGGGGAGACGATCGTGGTCACTCGGGGAGGTAAGCGGATCGCGGTGATCGGTCCCGCGCCCACGGCGCCGGGACGTGTGGTCAAAGCCTTCCTGGCCAGAGCCGCGGAGACGCTGGACGCCGATTTCGAGGCCGATGTCGCGGCGGCCCGGGAGGCCGTCGACGACGAGATGAGGAGCACGTGGCCCGACGTCTGATCCTGGACACCGGCGTACTGATCGCGGCGGAGCGGGGCAAGGCCTCCGTGGACGCGGTGATCGGGGATACCGACGATGTGGCGGTCGCCGCGATCACCGTGGCCGAGCTGCTCGTCGGCGTGGAGCTGGCGGATGAGGCGCGCCGTCCCGGGCGACAGGCTTTCGTGGACGAGGTTCTGGCGTTGATCCCGGTCGAGGAGTACACGGTGGACGTCGCCAGGGTTCACGCTCGTCTCATGGCGCATGTGCGCCGGTCGGGAAAGACGCGGGGAGCGTACGATCTGCTGATCGCCGCGACGGCGGCCACCACCGCCAGAGTCGTGATCGCGATGGATTCGTCCGCCGCGTTCGACGACCTGCCCGGGGTCCGGGCGCAGGTCGTTCCCCGTTGAGGACCGACGACGATCTTGCCTGGTGATCCTCACCGGTCGGCCGTGAACGGGTGGGCCTGGCCGTCCGCTGTGGAATGACGTCCCCTCCCCGCGTACGCGGCATGTCCGGGAGGGCCGGCGTGCGGCCGGACCCGACCGATGAATCAACGGACCGACTACGTGGGGACGGGCGGAGAAGAACGGCCTCCACAACGGCCGCCGGCGGACAGGTCGCCTCGATCACCCACCGGGACGCACCTACGATCTCGACGGAACGTACGCCACCGACACGGCCCGACGGCGTGATGCCACCGTCCTGATCGGGTGACAAGCAGGGGACGGCGCTGTCGGCGACGCAGGCCGGGCCGCCCGGTCATCCGGCCGGTGGGCCGCCCTCACCCCGCTTCCCGATCGCGTTGCCGATGCGCGCGTGCAACGTCCCGAAGTGCTCGACGAGCTCGGCCGGTTCGTGGACGGTGAAGTCGAAGCCGAGCAGGGTCACGTACAGGGCGAGCCCGTCCAGGGAGTTCGAGCCGGCCCGCAGGGTGCAGGTGTGCTCGTCGACGGCTTCGACCGTCCCCGCGTCGGACGGCACCCTTTCGGCCACCTGCGTGGCCGCGGCGTACATGGTGAACCGCGCCCGGTAGCGGTAGCGGTCGACCCCCACGGCCCAGGACGCGTACCCGCCGATGTCGCCGGACGGCGGCTCGCGCGGTGTGAAGCGCGGACCGGCCCGGGTCCGCGGCCGTAGCCGGTCGACCCGGAACGTCCGCCAGCCGGCCCGGTCGAGGTCGTAGGCGACCAGGTACCAGCGGCGCTCGGCGTGGACCAGCCTGTGCGGCTCCACCGTACGGACGGTGTCGGCACCGTCGTGGTCGCGGTAGTCCATGCGCAGCCGCTGGTGGTCGCGGCAGGACGCGGCGATCGTGGTCAGCGTCTCCGCCGAGACCACCGCGCCCGGCCGGTGCTGCGCCACGGTGGCCGCGTCCAACGCCGAGACCCGGTACCGCAGCCGTGACGGCATGATCCGTTCCAGTTTCGCCAGGGCCCGCACCGACGTCTCCTCGATCCCCGCGACCGTACCGTTCGCCGCGGTGCGCAGTCCCACGACGACCGCGACGGCCTCCTCGTCGTCGAGGAGCAGCGGGGGCATGGCGGCCCCGGCCTCCAGCCGGTACCCGCCGACGTTCCCGATCGTGGCGTGCACCGGGTAACCGAGTTCGCGCAGCCGGTCGACGTCACGGCGCACGGTACGCACCGTCACGCCCAGCCGGTCGGCCAGCTGCGGACCGGGCCAGTCCCGGTGTTGCTGCAGCAACGACAACAGTCGGAGCAGGCGGGCGGATGTTTCGAGCATTCCTGCATTGTGCACGTCAACGAGGACCGTGGCTGACCTCCTTGGCCGACACGATGGTGTCGACCCGCTCTGTGCCCACGATCACGGTCGTCCCGGCCTCGGAGCGGGCCGACGACCGGGGCCGACGACCGGGGCCGACGACCGGGCGCGGCCAGAGCGCCGACCCCGTACGCGAGGCCGAGCACGTCACGCCGACCAGAAGGAGCCGTTTCATGACCAGCGAGATCAAGCCGTTCCGCGTCCACGTCCCGCAGGCCGACCTGGACGATCTGCGGCGGCGCCTGTCGGCCGTTCGCTGGCCCCGCCAGATTCCCGGCGTGGGCTGGAGCCGTGGCGTGCCGGTGGACCACCTGAAGGATCTGATCGAGTACTGGACGACGACGTACGACTGGCGTGCCACCGAGGAGAGGCTCAACCGGTACCCGCAGTTCACCACCCTGATCGACGGGCAGGACATCCACTTCCTGCACGTCCGCTCGCGCCACCGGCAGGCGTTCCCGCTGCTCCTCGCGCACGGCTGGCCCGGGTCGATCGCGGAGTTCCTGGAGGTGATCGGGCCGCTGACCGACCCCGGCGATCCCGACGACGCCTTCCACCTCGTGATCCCGTCGCACCCGAACTTCGGGTTCACTGGACCGGCCGCGGCGGGCTGGGACTCACGCCGCATCGCCACCGCCTACGCCGAGCTGATGGCCAGGCTCGGCCATGACCGGTACGGGGCACAGGGCGGTGACTTCGGCGCGTTCATCGCACCCGATCTCGGCCGGGTGGATCCGGAGCACGTCGCGGGCGTGCACGTCAACGCCGCCACCGTCGGGTTCATCCCGTTCGGCGGTGTGCCGGAGGGCACGGAGCTCACCGACGCCGAGCAGATCCGGCTCGATCGGATGAACCGGTTCCTCTCCGAGGGCAACGGCTACTTCCAGATCCAGGCCACGCGCCCGCACACGCTCGGTTTCGGCCTGGCCGACTCCCCGCTCGGCCAGCTCGCCTGGATCGGCGAGAAGTTCCACGACTGGGCCCACCCCGCGGGTTCGATCGGGCCCGACGACGTCATCACCCACGCGATGATCTACTGGCTGACCAACACCGGCACCTCCTCGGCGCAGATGTACTACGAGTCCATGCACACCGGTGACTGGCCCACACCTTCGCGGGTGCCCACCGGCGTGGCCAACTTCGCCGAGGACGTCGCGATCCGCCGATTCGCCGAACCGCTCAACACCATCACCCACTGGGCCGAGTACGACCGCGGCGGGCACTTCGCCGCGCTCGAGGTCCCCGACCTGTTCGTGGACGAACTGCGCACCTTCTTCCGTACCGTTCGCTGAACATCCCGCCACCGTGGCCCTCGTGCCGGCGCCGGCCGTCCGGCACGGGCCTCTCACCACCTCGTGATCGTTCTCAGCACGGCGCCGCGGGGACCGGGGCCGCCTCGGGGCTCGTGGCGCGGGCCCGGGCGGAGGGCCACGGGGCGGGGGGCGACCGAGGTAGGTGGCCTGACCACGACCACGACGCTGATCTTGTCGTCACTGACGTGCCACAGGCCCTGGAGATCCTGTACGCCGAGCGGTGATCGGGCGGCTGTGCCGTAGCCCGGGGCGGCGTGCCGTACAGCACGGAAGCATGGCAACAGGGCCGCGCAACCCCTTACGTCGGCATCCACCATCACGCGCTTGAGCAGACCGGGGAGCGCCCCAGGTGGTGACGACTTGGCTGTCCGATTCCGAGATCCGGCCTCGACTACTCCATGACCGGACGCGACCGGCGTCCATCGTCCGAGGAGTCGAGGCATGACCACTCTCACCACTCCGTCCACCGCGGACGGCACCCGAACCGACCGGCTGCTGACCGCCGGCCTCCTCGCCGGGCCCGTGCTCGGCCTGACCTGGCTGGTTCAGGGCCTGGTCAGGGACGGCTACGACTTCACCCGCCATCCCGTGAGCCTGCTCGCCCTGGGCGAGGGCGGCTGGGTCCAGATCGCCGCCTTCTGCGTCACCGGCGGCCTGATGATCGGCTGCGCCGCGGGTCTTCGCCGGACCCTGAAGGACGGCCCGGGCGCCCGCTGGATCCCCCGGCTGACCGCCGTGATCGGCGGAGGCCTGATCGCGGCCGGTGTGTTCACGACCGACCCCGGAGCCGGCTTCCCGGCCGGGGCGCCGGAGGGGACGCCGGTGCTGAGCTGGCACGGCGTCCTGCACGAGGCCGGCCACCTGGTGGTGGTCACGGCCTGGATCGCCCTATGCTTCGTGCTGCGTACGCGGTTCGCCCGCCGGGCCGACCGGGGCTGGGCCCGGGCCTGCGTGGCGGCGGTGCCGATCGTCATCGCCCTGGTGGCCTTTCCCCATCTCGACTCGTTCCCGATCCGCATCGTCGTGGCGTCGGTGCTCCAACTCGGCTTCGTCGGGCTGGCGGCCCGGCGGCTCGGCCGCCCCACTCCGACCCGCTGACCACCGCGACGACACGAGAGGACCACGGACGATGAAGTACATGATCTTGACCTACGGTTCGCAGCAGGACTACGACGGCATGGCCGGCCAGGACACGGGCCTTCCCGCGTGGACCCCGGAGGACTTCGCCGCCATGGGCGCCTTCATGGGCGAACTCAACCGGCGGCTCACCGAGTCCGGCGAACTGGTGGAGACCCGGGCCCTGGCTGCGCCGGTGCACACCCGCCGGGTGCAGAACGGCTCCGCCGGTGCGCCGATCGTCACCGACGGCCCGTACGCCGAGACCCAGGAGGTGCTGGCCGGCTACTGGATCGTTCAGTGCGACAGCTTCGACCGAGCCACCGAGATCGCGGCCGAGTTCGCCAACTGCCCGGTACCGGAGCACGTCCGGGCCGCGGCGTTCGCCGACGTCCGCCCGATCGACGAGTACGTCGCCGACGACGTCTGAGGCGATGACCGGGACCGAAGTGACCGAGGACCTGTGGCGCCGGCTGGCGCCCCAGGTGCTCGGCACGCTCGTCCGGAGGTACGGGCAGTTCGCGGTGGCCGAGGACGCCACCCAGGAGGCGCTGTTGCAGGCCGCCGCGGAGTGGAGCCGCTCCGGCGTACCGGACAACCCGCGCGCCTGGCTGACCACGGTCGCCTCGCGCCGGATGACCGACCTGCTACGGGCCGAGCTGGCCCGGCGGCGGCGGGAGGAGACCGCGGCCGCGTGGACCTATCCCCTGGAGACGGCCGCGGTCGACGAGGCCGTCCCGGCGGACAAGGACGACAGCCTGGTCCTGCTCTTCCTGTGCTGCCACCCCGCGCTGGACCCGGCGGCCCAGATCGCCCTCACCCTCCGAGCGGTCGGCGGGCTGACCACCGCCGAGATCGCCCGGGCCTTCCTGGTGTCCGAGGCGACGATGACCCGCCGGATCACCCGGGCGAAGAAGGCCGTCCGGGACAGCGGCGCGCGCTTCTCGATGCCCGGTGGCGACGCCTACGCCCAGCGCCTGGGGGTCGTCCTGCAGGTGCTCTACCTGATCTTCAACGAGGGCTACGCGACCACCGCCGGGGAGAACCTGCAGCGCGGCGACCTGACCGCGGAGGCCATCCGGCTGACCCGGATGGTGCACCGGAGCCTGCCGGACGACGACGAGGTCACGGGCCTGCTGGCGCTGATGCTGCTGACCGACGCGCGCCGGCCGGCCCGGACCGACGAGCACGGCGACCTGGTGCCGATGAACGAACAGGACCGCGGCCGGTGGAACGCCGCGTACATCCGCGAGGGCGTCGCCCTGCTCACCGCCGCCGTGGCCCACCACAACCCCGGGCCGTACCAGATCCAGGCCGCCATCGCGGCCCTGCACGACGAGGCCCCGACGGCCGAGGCCACCGACTGGGCCCAGATCCGGGCGCTGTACGAGGCGCTGCTGCGGGTGTCGGACAATCCGGTGGTCGCGCTGAACCATGTCGTCGCCATGGCCATGGCCGACGGCGCCGACGTGGCCAGGGCACGGCTGACCGAGGTCGCCGCCGACCCGCGGATCGCCGACCACCCGCGGTTTCACGCCGTGTCGGCCCACCTGCTGGAGATGGCCGGGGACGTCGAGGCCGCCCGGACCGCGTACGCCGAGGCCGCCCGGCGGAGCACCAGCATCCCGCAGCAGCGCTACCTCCACGGCCGGGCCGCCCGGCTGGCGCGGAACGCATGAGCCTCTCCGCCGTCGGCCGGGTGGCGTCGGAGCAGCGCCGAGCCGCGCGAGGTCACCGCGGTGAGCCGAGAGCGCGGCCCCGGGCGGAGGGTCACGGGCGGGGAAGGGACGTCTCGGTCCCGCGGGTGCTGCACCCTGGTGGGGTGGGTGATGTGGCGGAACTGCTGGACCGGATCTGGCGGACGGACGCGGCCGGCATGCTCGGCGCGCTCAGCAGGCGTCTCGGCGACTTCGACCGGGCCGAGGAGGCGCTGTCGGACGCGCTGGCCGAGGCGCTCAAGCGCTGGCCCGGTGAGGGGGTGCCCGACAGCCCCACCGGCTGGCTGGTCACCACGGGCTGGCGCAAGGCGCTGGACCGGCTGCGCCGCGACGCCGTCGGCCGCGAGAAGGTGGCACGGCTGGCCGCGGAACCGCCGCCGGAACCGGGCGTGGACGATCGGCTGGCCATGATCTTCGCGTGCTGCCACCCGGACCTCGCCGAGCCGGCCCGGGTCGCGCTGACGCTGTACGCCGCCGGTGGCCTGAGCACGGCCGAGATCGCCGCCGCGTTCCTGGTGCCGCCGACGACGATGGCGCAGCGGCTTTCCCGGGCCAAGCGCCGGCTGCGGGAGCGCGGCGTCCGGTTCGAGGTGCCACAGCCGCACGAGTACGGCGACCGGTTGCCGGCCGTGCTCTCGGTGATCTACCTGGTGTTCAACGAGGGGTATCTGTCCGCGAGCCGGTCCGCCCAGCGGCGCGAGCTGGCCCTCGAGGGGGTCGAGCTGGCGCGCCGGCTCGCCGGACTGCTGCCCGGTGAGCCGGAGGCCGCGGGCCTCGCGGCGTTGCTGGAGCTGCACCACGCCCGTGCCGGCGCGCGGTTCGACTCGTGGGGCCGCATCGTCCTGCTCGACCGGCAGGACCGGCGCCTGTGGGACAGGGCGGCGATCGAACGGGCCGCGCTGCGGCTGCGGGCGGCGGTGCGCCAGGGCCGGACCGGGCCGTACCAGCTGCAGGCCGGCATCGCCGCGCTGCACGCCCTCGCCACCTCGTACGAGGCCACCGGCTGGACCGACGTGCGGGCGCTGTACGACCGGCTGTACGCGCTGGACCCGTCGCCGGTGGTGCTGCTGAACCGGGCGGTGGCCACGCGGTTCGCGGTGGGCCCGGCCCCGGCGCTGGACGAGGTCGACGCGCTCGGGGACCGGCTCGCCGGCTACCACCTGTGGCACGCGGCCCGGGCCGACCTGCTGGCCGCGCTCGGCCGTCCGGCAGAGGCGCTGACGGCGGCGGAGCGGGCTCTGGAGCTGGCGACGAACCCGGCCGAACGGGAGCTGATGTCGCGCCGGGTGGGTGAGCTGAGACGCCGGTCGTGAGACCGGCGCCTCAGCGTCACCGCTGTTCGCGGCTCACCATCGGACGGGTCTCCACCGCTGTTCGCGGCTCACGACCGGACGGATCCCACCGCACCGTTATTCGTGGCTCATCACCGGGCGGACCTCCAGCGCGCTCATCCCGGCGGCGAACGGCCAGGTGGCCGCGATCCGCGTGGCCTCGTCGACGTCGTCGCACTCCAGCAGGACGATCGCGCCGATGACCTCCTTGAGTTCCAGGTACGGCCCGTCGGTGATCACCGGCCGGCCGTCCGCGTCGGCGCGTACCGTCTTGGCCGTCTGCCGGGCCTGCAGCTCGGCACCACCATCGATGATCTTGCCGGTCGGCTGCCACCGCTCGAACCACGCGTAGACCTGCTTCATCACGTCCTCCTCGTCGGCCGGGGACAGCGTGGCCCACTCGCGGTCGTCACCGCAGATCAGCATCGCGTACCTCATCGTCGCTCCTCATGGGTGGAAGGGATGCTTCGTCCGTGTGACGAACGGCGGGCACCGGTCCTCGACAGGATCCGCCGGATTTCTTCCCGAAGTCCCCTCCGCTTACGGCTCCAGGCCGAGAACAGACATACCGGGCGGGGATCGTGCGGGGACTTCCGGCTTCGCCGGAGGGCGTCCGGTCGTGCGGGGTGTTGCTCAGGGGAAGAGTGGGGCCGTTTGTGTCGTAGTGCACGCTCGCTCTTGTGTGTGCGTTTGTACGCAGAACGGGACTTCTCTCCTGCCTAATGTCGGTGCTGTCCGGAACGCGCAGCACCGAGAAAGCGCACCGGGCGCAGACAACACGGATCGCTCACCCGAAGGAAATCCCTCATGCGTAAGCTTCGCAGCATCCTTGTCGGCACGGCTCTGGCCGGCGCGCTGGCCACCGGTGTCGCCGCCGCCCCCGCCCAGGCCGCCACCACCGCCACGGCGGGTACGGCTGCGGTCGCCCAGGCCCAGTACACCAAGCACTGGTTCTCCGGCTACTCCGGCTTCGGCGGCGGCGAGTCGCGCGGCGAGCGCTCCTACTACAAGGGCTACTGGTACTACTCCAACGGCCGCTACCACTTCGACATCAAGACCTGGGACCGCGACCGCGACCGGGAGAACACCTTCATCGACTTCTCCCACCACGACGACCGTGGCTGGCACAACCGCCGCTTCAGCACCGGCGGCCACCGCGAGTGGAAGTTCAGCTACAGCGCCAAGGGCGGCTTCGACGGCTTCCGCGTCCGCATCGGCGAGGGCCGCTCCGGCGACTTCGACTGGGGCACCTACCACCGCCGCTCCTTCTGATCCCGGTCTCCTCGGAGATGGGACACGCGCCGTGCTCGACGACGAACCGGCGGAGGTGCCGACCATCCCGCCGGCACCTCCACCGGCCGGCGCCGTCCCGCACGGACCGGCTCACGGCCCTCGGCCACGGCCGTCCTCCGGCCTACAACCGGCTCAGCACCTGCATGGCCTCCCTCTCGATGCGTGAGAGATCGTGGAGGATGACGCCGGCCCGCGTGAGGTACTCCGCGTCGCCGCTCTCCCCGGCCTTCTCGATCAGGGCGGACACGTCCGTCCACAGGGTGGCGGCCTCGGCGTACAGCCGGTGACCGGTGCGGAGGCCGTCGTCGTCGATCAGCCGGGTGCACTCGTCGAGGAAGTCACGGTAGAGGACGCGGAACAGGGCGCCGCCGGTGCCGCCCCTCTCCATGAGGAGAGCGGCCTGCGGCAGGTCCTGTCGCGGTTCGCCGGCGCGCAGCAGCCATCCGGGCACCAGCCCGGCGGCCTTCTCGATGCCGCGGTGGCCCAGGTTCGCGATGGGAGCGGCGAGGAAGGCGTCGGCGCAGTCCTTGACGGCGGGGATGATCCGGTCCTGCCAGGAGAGCGGGCGGGTCGGCAGGGTGACGGTGAAGGATCGGTTCCTGGCGGTCATCGGGCCGCGTTCGGCGCGCGCCATGGCGAGGCCGGCCAGGGAGGTGCGCACGGCTCCTCCCTGCTGCTCGGTGTCCACGAGGTAGGCGTCGTGCTCGCCGTAGCCGTACATGGCGACGACATGGCCGCCGAAGTGCACCTTGGAGCGGAAGTAGTCCAGGTGGTAGCAGTCGAGCTGAAGGCCGACCGGCCGGCCGGCGTCGATGGGGGCGGCCACGTTCTCCCACGCCTTGCGCGGTGAGGTGGTCTCCTCGACCGTCAACCTCAGCCCCAGCCTGGCGGCCAGGTTCCTGGTGAGGTCGAAGGGCTTGACGCGGCCCCCGACGAAGGGGAGTGGCATGTCCTTGCGGTCCCAGTAGACGAAGGACAGCCCCGAGCCCAGCCCGAACAGCATGGGCTCGGACAGGTCGAGTCCCTCGTGCCGTAGCAGCACCCCCAGCGCCGTGGTCTCGCAGTGGTGCGTGCCGCGGGCCTCGACGCCCTTCACGATGGTCATGGGTCGCTCTCCTCGGCCGACGCGCGGATGGTCACACCGTCCTCACCCCTGACACCTGCATGATCAACTGCCGAGGACCGCTGGAGACAGCATGGGGTCTCCCACGGTGGGAGAGTCCAGCCGGGCCGGACCCACCCGGCGAGGGGCGGGTGAAGGCCTCGGATTCCGTCACCGGGGGTCGCACCACAGGGCCGGACCGCGCGGCAGGTTCGCACCCTGGTGAACGAGGGGGCCGCGACCACGTTTCGCTGCGGCCGGGCGAGGTGGGACGGTGGCGTCGCCGGTGCGGTTCAGCGCTCGACTCCCGGGAGGATCACCTCGTCGAGCACGGCCGGGGCGGTCCGCTGGTCGGGGTGGTCGTACTCTCCGGCGGTGATGGCGACCACGAGGTCCAGCGGGGGCGCCACGTGGATCCGCTGGCCGCCGTTGCCGAACGCGCCCACCCATCCCTCACCGGTGTACCAGTGGTAGCCGTAGCAGGAGTTCTCGTCGCGCCGTACGTGCGGGTGCAGTGCCGCCGCCAGCCAGGACGCGGGTACGAGGTCCCTGCCCCCGTCGAGGACGAGCCCTCCGATCGCCAGGAGGCCGCGGGGGGTCAGCCGCAGACCGGCCGCGGCCATGGCCGTCCCGTCCGTGCCGGTCGTCCACGCGAAGCGCGTGATCCCCAGCGGCTCGAACAGCCTTTCGCGGGCGTAGTCCGCCAGCGCCGACCCCGTGCCCTTCTCGATGAGCCGCGCCAGCAGCGCCGTGGCGCCCCCGCAGTAGGAGCGGCGGACGCCGGGCTCGTCCACGATCGGCCGTTCCAGGACGTAGCGGTAGCGGTCGGGGGCGAGCTCCATCGCGAGCTCGCTGTTGGCCGGGCTCGTGTAGGGGACGTTCTCGTCCCACTCCAGGCCGAGGGTCATCGTGAGCGCGTGCTCGACCGTCAGCGCGGCGCGCCGGGGGTCCTCGGCGAGGTCGGGGTACTCGGGGAAGTGCCGGAGCAGCGGCTCGCGCGGTTCGGGTACGTGGCCGTCGGCCAGGGCGACGCCGTACAGGAGGCCGACGACGCTCTTGGAGATCGAGCGGACGTCATGGAGGGTGTCCGGCGTGAAGCGCACGTGGCCGAGCGGCTCGCCGAGCCTGAAGTCCTCGCCCTCGCCGTAGTGCTCCAGGACCACCCTGCCGCGGTGGGCGACGACGACGGCGTGCAGGCCGGGCACCCGGTCCTGTTCGACGGCGCGGGCGAGGCGGTCGGTGAGCGTGCGACTGTCCATGATCTCGTTCTACCGTCCGCCGCCCTCCGCCCGCCAGCGGTCGACGGGACGAGATGTCCGCCCTGGACGCCTTCCGGGGACGCGTCCAGGGCGGTTCATCGGGCGGGACGGCGTCCACGGGGGACGCCGCCGTCGCACGGACCGGCACTCACCCCGACACCCCGGCCGGTTCCCTGGACTCCTGCCGTGTCCCGGTACGGCCCAGGCGGCTGGGCCACCAGGCTCGGGGGCCCAGGTCCCGGACCAGTGCCGGTACCAGCAGGGACCGCACCACCAGGGTGTCGAGCAGGACGCCGAAGGCCACGATGAAGGCGATCTGGGCGAGGAAGGCCAGGGGGATCACCACCAGCGCGGCGAAGGTGGCGGCGAGCACGACGCCCGCGGAGGTGATCACTCCGCCGGTGGTGACCAGCCCGCGCAGCACGCCCTGACGCGCCCCGTGGTTCGCGGTCTCCTCGCGCACCCTGGACATGAGGAAGATGTTGTAGTCCACCCCCAGCGCGACCAGGAAGACGAAGCCGTACAGCGGCACGGACGCGTCGACGCCGGTGAAGCCGAACAGGTGCGTGAAGACCAGGGTGGAGACGCCGAGGGTGGCCAGGAAGTTCAGCGCCACGGTGACCACCAGGAGCACGGGCGTCACCAGCGAGCGCAGCAGGACGATCAGGATGAGCAGGATGATCGCCAGCACGACCGGGACGATGAGCAGCGTGTCCTTCTCCGCGGTCTCGGTCGTGTCGTACCGCTGGGCGCTGTACCCGCCGACCAGGACGCCGTTCTCGGCGGAGAGCGCGGTGCGCAGCCGCCTGACCGTGTCCTGGGCGGCGTCGCCGTCCGGCGCGTCCTTCAGCGTCGCCTCCACCAGCGCGAGCCCGTCGACGACCTTGGGGGAGTCATCGCCCGGGCGCCCGCTCCGGCTCACCACCGAGGCGTCGGACACGCCCTCGACGCCGCGGGCCGCGTCCCGTACGGCCGTGGCGCGCTCGGCCGGGACGACGATGACCGCGGGCTGTCCCGAGCCTCCGGGGAAGTGCTCGCTCAGCGCCGCCTGCGCCGCCACCGACGGCGCGTCGTTCACGAAGGTCTCGTCCAGCGGTACGCCCGCGGCGTTCAGCTGCGGCGCGAAGAGGGCGAGGCCGATCAGGGGCAGGACGGTCGCGATCCAGAGCCGGCGCGGACGGCGGTCGACCAGGCCGGCCACCCGGCCCCAGATCCCGCGGGCCCCGCCCCCGGCCGATCGACGGGCCCGGTGGCCCGCCGGGGAGCCGTCCGGGTGGCGCGCAGGGACGCCGTCCGGGTGCTCCACCGAACGGTCGTCCGAGTGGTCCGCAGAAGCAGAAGGGGCGTCCGGGTGGTCCGTGGAGAAGCCGGCAGGGAGGTCGGCCGGGCGCGGCTTCGTCGGCCACAGGGCGACTCGGCCCAGCAGGACGAGCGCGGCGGGCAGGAAGGTGAGGGCGCTGAGGGCGGCGCACACGATGCCGATGGCGCCCACCGGGCCGAGCGCGCGGTTGTTGGTCAGGCCGCTGAGCAGCAGCGCGAGCAGGGCCAGGGCCACCGTGGCGGCGCTGGCGACGATCGGTTCGAACGAGCGCCGCAGCGCGACGCGGCCCGCGGCGACACGGTCGCCGGTCGCGGCCAGTTCCTCCCGGAAGCGGGCGGTCAGCAGCAACGCGTAGTCGGTGGCCGCGCCGATGACCAGGATGAACAGGATGCCCTGTACCTGGCCGTCGACCCGGACGATGTCGCGGTCGGCCAGGACGTACACCAGGGCGCACGCCAGGCCCAGGGCGAAGACCGCACCGGCGATGATGATCAGGGGCAGCAGCACGCTCCGGTACACCGCCAGCAGGATGACCAGCACGGTGATCAGTGCCACCCCGAGCAGCAGGCCGTCGATCCCGGCGAAGGCGTCGGACAGGTCGGCCCGGGTGGCCGCCGGTCCCGCGAGCCTGGCCTGCAGGCCGTCGACCGCCACCGCCGAGCCGATCCGGTCCAGGGTCTGTTCGAGCGAGTCGCCGAGGTCGGGGCTGAGCTGGACCACGCCCTGCAGCGCCCGGCCGTCGTCGGACCCGATGGCGGGCGTGGGCGTCCCGACGACGCCCGCCGTCCCGCGCAGCGAGGCGAGCGCCCGGGTCGCCTCGGTGGTCTGCCCGGGGGTGACGTTCCCCTCGGCCGTCCACACCACGATGAGCGGCTGTGCGATGCCCTCGCGGAAGCGCTCCTGCGTCTCCAGCACGCGCGTCGACTCCGCGCTCTGGGGCAGGAACGCGGCCTGGTCGTCGGTGGACACCTCGGCGAGCCTGCCGGCGAACGGGCCGAGCCCCCCGCCGACGGCCAGCCAGACCAGCACCAGCAGTGCCGGTACGAGCAGGCGGATCGATCGCCGCGCCATGAGACCGTCCTTTCGTGACGCCATATAACTCAATGATTGAGATAGCCAATGATTGAGTTAATGTAGCATGGCCTCATGACCGGCGACAGCGGGGAAGGCATCGACCTGCACTCCTTCGCGGTACGGCTGCGCCGGATGAACACCGAGTTCAACCGCATCGCCCACGAGTTCGCCCACGAGCACGGGCTGCACATCACCGACGTCCAGGCCCTCGTCACGATCTTCGACTCCCCGTCGCCGATCACCCCGAGCCGGCTACGGCAGGAGCTGAACCTGACCTCGGGCGCGGTCACCGCGTGCCTGGACAGGCTGGAACGGGCCGGGCACATCCGCCGGGTCCGCGACGTGCACGACCGGCGCGTGATCCACCTGCACTACCTCGACGCGGCCAAGGAGTTCGCCGCGGCCTTCTTCCGGCCGCTCGGCCGCGGCACGGACAACGCGCTGCGGCGCTTCAGCCCGGACGAGCTGCGCGTCGCGGCCGCCTTCCTCGACGCGATGAACGAGGAGCTCGACCTGCTGCGCGCCACGCCGCGCCCCTCCTGATCGCGCGCACCCGGCGCGCTTTCGCCGACCACCCGCACCCGGCGCGCCTCCACCGATCACGCGTACCGGTGCGTGCCCCCGGCCGCGCGTACCCGGCGCGTGCCGTGGGGCTCAGGAACGCTCGTGGCGCAGTGCGGTCCGCCGGGCGCCGTCGCCCGGGGCGGTCGCGACGAGGCGGCGCGCCATCGCGGTGACGTCGTCGTTCGTCAGGCTGGCACCCATGGCCGTCGCCTCGTCGTACGCCTCCGGCGAGAGGGTGGAGCGCACGGCGGCCACGTTGCGGGGGCCGTCCAACGGGTCCATCAGCTCGGGGGAGTAGCCGACCCGGGAGCCGATGGCCGAGACCGCGCCCAGGAGCACCGCGCCGTCCACGGCCCGGCCCGCCATGCCGAGGGCCCCGGCGAGCACGTGGGCGCAGGCCAGCCAGGAGGTCACGTCCTGTACGCGGTCCAGGTGCACGACCATGCGGGCCATCTGCTGCACCGCCCGGTCGGCGTCGCCCAGGTCCATGGCGACCTTGGCGCCGATCCAGGCCGAGGAGCAGTACGCCCAGTCGTGGCCGCAGGACTCGGCCAGGGCGGAGGCCTGCATGAGCTGCTCGGTGGCGAGCAGCGGATCGCCCGCCACCCTGGTGATCTGCCCGCGGACCATCGTCAGCTCGGCCTCGACCCAGGACAGCCCGGTGGCCTGCACGTGCTTCCAGCCCTCGGCGAGCGCGAGCCGGGCCCGGCCCGGGTCGCCGCTGAGCTGGAGGAAGAACGCCCGGTACGGCAGGGCACGGGCCAGGACCTCGACGTCACCGGACGCCTCGGCCTCCCGCAGCGCCAGCTCGACGTCGTCGTTCCCGGTGAACGGGTCGCCCGCCAGGTAGCGGAGCATCGCCCGGCCGATCAGCGCCTGTCCCCGTCCGGGGTGGCCCGCGTCCGCGAGGTCGAGGGCCTCGGACAGCCGTGCGATGCCCTCGTGCACGTCGCCGTTGCGGTACCAGAACCACGACAGCGCGCCGGTGACGCGCAGCGCGGCGTCCCCGTCGCCCTTGGTCAGGGCGTGGCGGAGGGCGGCCCGCGTGTTCGCCTGCTCGTGGCGGAGCCTGCGCGTCCACAGCGCGCCGTCGAAGGTGCGCAGGCGCCGTCCGGCCGTCTCGGCCAGTTCCACCGCCCAGGCGAGGTGGCGGTCGGCCCACCGGGCACGCTCGCCGGCGGGCAGGGTGCGCAGGGCGTACTGCCGGATGGTCTCCAGCATCCGGTAGCGCCGGGGCAGGGTGGTGCCGTCCACCGTGACCAGCGACTTGGCGACGAGACCGCTCAGCCTGTGCAGCACCGCCGGGGGTCCCGCCACCCGTTCGGCCGCCTCCAGGTCGAACCCGCCCTCGAAGAGGCTCAGGCAGCCGAGCAGGTCCGCCTCGGCCGGGGTGAGCAGGCGCACGCTGGAGGCGATGGCGGCCTCCAGGCTCCGGTGGCGCTCCGGAGCGGTACGGGAGCCGGTGGTCAGCAGCGCGAACCGGTCGCCGAGTCCGTCGGCGATCTGCTCCAGGGACAGGACCCGCGTCTGGGCCGCCGCGAGCTCGATGGCCAGGGGGAGGCCGTCCAGCTCCCGGCAGATCCTGGCGACGAGCTTCCGCTCGTCGTGCCGGGGGCGCTGACCGGGGCGGACGGCGAGGGAGCGTTCGACGAAGAGCTCGACGGCCGCCCCGTCGGGGTCGAGCGGCGGCAGGTCCCAGGTGGTCTCTCCCGCGACGGCCAGCGGCTCCCGGCTCGTGGCGAGCAGCCGCAGGCCGGGGCAGCGGGACAGCAGCGTCTCCGCCAGCGGGGCGACCGCGTCGATCAGGTGCTCGCAGTTGTCGAGGACCAGCAGCGTGTCCCGGTCGCCGATCGAGGCGGCGAGGTGGTCGGCGCTGCCCGTGATGGCCACGCCCATCGCCGCGCCGATCGTGGCCGGCAGCAGCCCCGCGTCTGTCACGTCCGCGAGCAGGACCAGCCACGGGCCGTCCCCGTCCCCGTCCCCGTCCCCGTCCCCGTTCCCGTCGCCGTGTCGCCGGGCGACCTCCAGGGCCGTCCGGCTCTTGCCCGTGCCGCCCAGGCCGGTGATCGTCACCAGCCGGTTCGCGGCGAGCAGGTCCGTGACCGTGTTCACGGCGGCGTCGCGTCCCACGAGGCGGGTCAGCGGCACCGGCAGTCTCGGGCGGGCCGGCCGCCGCTCCGGTTCGGCGAGCCGCGCCGTCTCCTTCGGAGTCCGCCGGTCCAGGGCGGGGTCCTGCCGGAGCAGCGCCGTCTCCATGGCGCGCAGCGAGGGGCCGGGGTCCACGCCGAGGTCCTCGCTCAGCCGCTCGCGCGCCGTGCGCAGGGCGGCCAGGGACTCCCCCTGCCGCCCGTCGCGGTACAGGGCGAGCGCGAGCAGCTCCCAGGACCGCTCGGCCAGCGGGTGCTCGCGCACCAGCGCCTCCAGCTCGCCCACCGCCTGGACGGCCGTGCCCATCGCCAGCAGGGCCGCCGCGTGGTCCTGGCGGGCGGCCAGCCGGGCGTTCTCCAGCCGGGCGATCTCGGCGCTCGCCACGTCGGTGTCGCCGAGGTCGGCGTACGCGGGCCCGCGCCACAGCGCGAGCGCGGTCGCGAGGGTCTCCGCGGCGGCCGGAGGGTCGTCGGCCAGGAGCCGCGCGCCGCGCTCGGCCAGGGCGACGAAGCGCTCGGAGTCCACCGACTCCGGCCTGACGCGCAGGGCGTAGCCCGGTCCCTGGCGGACGAGCAGGCCCGTGGCCGAGCGTGGGGGCCGGTCCGGCTCCAGGACCTTCCTCAGCTTGGTGACGTACGTGTAGAGGGTGGCCACGCCGCTGTCGGGGGCCTGCTCCCCCCAGATCGCGTCGACGATGCGGTCGGTCGTGATCATCTTGCCCTGCGCGATGAGCAGGGTCGCGACCAGGGCCTTGACGCGGGGGCCGCCGAGGACGAGCCGTTCCCCCCGGCGGGACACGGTCAGCGGGCCCAGGACGGAGAAGTCGAGTCCGGCCGGTTCAGCGCTCACCCGTGACCCGTTTCCCTCTGCCGTCAGCGTCGTCCGAATATCGACCTGTCGCTTTTATACCTCAGAGGTCTATAAAGGCAAAACGATTTCGCCCGGTGGGGAGCCGCCGCCTACGGCGGGAGCGGCGAGTCGGCGGGGACCGGTTCCGTGCCGGGATCGGCCGTCCGGTGCTGGTGGCGGACCAGGTCGGCGTAGTGGCCGTCGCGGGCCATCAGCCACCGGTGGGTGCCGGTCTCGACCACCCGGCCGCGGTCGAGCACGACGATCAGGTCGGCGTCCTGGACGGTCGACAGCCGGTGGGCGATGATCACCTGCGTCTGCCCGAGACCGAGCAGGTTGCGGCGGATGCGCTCCTCGGTGACCGCGTCCAGGCTGGCGGTCGGCTCGTCCAGCAGCAGGATCCGCGGGCGGCGGAAGAGCGCGCGGGCCAGGGCGAGCCGCTGGCGCTGCCCGCCGGACAGGCGCGAGCCCCCCTCGCCGATGTCGGTGCCGTAGCCCTGCGGGAGCCGCACGATCTCGTCGTGG
This sequence comes from Streptosporangium sp. NPDC050855, assembly GCF_044456585.1. Classification (NCBI taxonomy): domain Bacteria; kingdom Bacillati; phylum Actinomycetota; class Actinomycetes; order Streptosporangiales; family Streptosporangiaceae; genus Streptosporangium; species Streptosporangium sp. NPDC050855. Next base: position 111,748 of record NZ_JBITFY010000008.1, on the reverse strand, counting down.
ATCTCGGCCATGCGGGCGGCGTGCTCGGTCTCCCGTCCGCCCGGCCCGGAGAAGCCGGTGATGTTGTCCCCGACGGTGCCGGCGAACAGGTGCGGCTGCTGGGTGACCACCCCCACCTGACGGCGGAGCCACTGCCGGTCGAGCTCCTCCAGCGGCGTCCCGTCGAAGCGGACCTGCCCGGCGGCCGGCTCCACCAGCCCGACCAGCACGCGTCCCAGCGTGGTCTTGCCCGACCCGGACGCGCCGACGATCGCGACCCTGGCGCCGGCCGGGATGCGCAGACAGACGTCCCGCAGCACCGGCGTGCGGGCGTCGTAGCCGGTGCTGAGCCCGGTGACGGTGATGTCGCCGCGCAGCCCGCCCTCCGGCCGGAGACCGCCCGCCGGTTCGGGCGCCGTGCCCATCAGGTCGGCGATCCGCCCGATGTGCGCGGCGGCGAGCTGGAGCTGGTACACGATGCCGAGCAGCGACGCGAGCGGCGTGGTCGCCGAGACGGCCAGGGACACCAGGGCGAGCCGGTCGCCCAGCGTCGCGCCACCGCCGGCGGTGGCGAACACGGCGACGAGCAGTCCCAGGTGGAGCGCCAGCTGCACGGCGTTGCTCGCCGCCTGCACCCCGGCCACGTGCCGGTCACGGGCCGCCCCGGCGGCCAGCTCCTCGTCGTGGTGCTCGCGCCAGCGGGCGACGACGGCCGCCTCGCCGCCGGAGGCCTTGACCGCCTCGATGCCGGTGAGACCGTCGATCAGGATCGACTGGGTGGTGGCGCCGGTGTGCAGCGCGGCCAGGGCCAGGTGCATCCCGCGCCGGGCCGTGGCCAGTACCACGGTGGCCTGGGCGGCGGCGGCCGTGAGCGTCAGCAGCGCCAGCCCGGGCGAGGCCACGAGCAGCAGGGTCACGTACGACACGGCGGTGAACAGGTCGAACAGGAAGGTCAGCGACCGTTCGGTGAGCAGGTCGCGCAGCATCGCCACCCCGCTGAGCCTGCTCAGCAGGTCACCGCTGGACCGGCGCTGGAAGAAGCGGTACGGCAGGGCCAGCGTGTGGCCGACGAGCCCGCGCATCACCTCGCCCGCCACCGAGGTCTGCAACCTGATCAGCACCCGGGCGCGGGTCCACGACAGCAGCGCGTGCGCGAGGACGACGCACAGGGCCGCCGCCGCGAGCGTCGTCACGCCCGCCTCCACCGGCCGGTCCACCACGAGCTTGGTGAACAGCGGCACGGCCAGCCCGAGGAGCTGTGCGCCGAGCGAGGCCAGCAGCACGGCGACGATCAGCCCCCGGTTCGCCAGCGCGGGTCTCACCAGCGGGCGGAACACCCGCCACGGCCGGGACCGGACGGCGGGGACGAGCCCGTCGGGGGCGTCGGCGAGCAGCACCGTGCCGGAGTATCCGGCCTCGAACTGCCGCGGGGACAGCCGCCGCCGCCCGCGCGCCGGGTCGAGGACGAGGACGCCGCGCGGGGTGGCGTGCTCGACCACGACGAAGTGGTTGTCCTCCCACAGCGCGATGAACGGCGCGGGAAGCCCCGCGACGGTGTCCATCGGGGCGCGGCAGGCGCGCAGCCGCAACCCGAAGCGGGCACCGGCCTGGATCATGTCGCGCAGGCTCGCCCCGTCGACGCCCTCGGCGAGGTGCTCGCGCACCTCCGCCATGCCGGTACGGCGCCCCAGCCCGCCGAGCACCATGGACAGGCAGGCGGCACCGCAGTCGCTGCGGGCGAGCTGCATCCGCAGCGGCACTCTCCTCCTCACAGCCAGAACCACCTGATGTCGGCCGTGCGCCGCCGCTCGTCCAGCCAGGCCTGGAAGGCCGCGTCGCGCGCTGCGTCGAGCACCTCCGGAGCCTCGGGGTCGGCCGGGACGACCTCGTACACGACCCCGGCCAGGTGGCCGCCGTCGTAGGGGACCGGCCCGATCGCCGTGCCCGCGGGCACGGCGCGCAGGGGCTCGGGCAGCGCGGGGGTGAGCGCCGCGGTGACCCGCAGCTCCAGCCCCTGCGCGTCGGCGTCCCGGGGGGCCGGGAGTCCGGTCCGGTACGCGTCCGCGGTCCCGCTCCCGGTCCCGCTCCCGCTCCCGGTCCCGCTCCCGGTTTCGGCCCCGGTCCCGGACGCGGGCAGCAGTGCCGCGGTCACCCGGTCCGTGAACCCGGTCACCGGGCCGTCGGCGAGGGCGCGCAGCGCGTCCGGCCGGGGCCCGGTCACCCACGCGGCACGCCGCAGCGCGAAGTCCCCGGCGTGTTCGGCGAGACGGCGCCGGGCGGGTTCGCCGGCGAAGCGCTCGCGGACCCGGGCGACGAGCGCCTGCGTCCTGACGTGGTCCCAGAACACCTCCTCGGACATACCGGTGTCGGCGAGCCACTCCAGCGTCTGCGCGCGGCCGGTGAGCCCGCGCCGCCTGCGGAACTCGTCGGCGGCCCGCTGCGTCTCGGCGGTGGTCGCCGGTGGCTCGTCCCGCAGCTCGTCGAGGACGATGCGGTGGTCCACCAGCCGCTCGTGCAGCCGCCGGTCGCGGGCGCCGAGCGCGCGGATGGTGGACAGCGCCGCGGTGATCGAGAGCCCGGTGCCGTCGACGCTGAGGACGTGGGCCGCGGCCCAGTGGGTGGAGTGGTCGACGAGCCAGGGAACGCCGTCGTCCACCTCGGCCGACAGCGCGACGGTGCCGCCCTCGGGGTGGTCGAGGAGCAGGTCGTGGCCGATCCTGGTCGCTCCCGGCGGCTCGTCGACCACGAGCTGGGCGCGCAGCCACGGCCGCCGGGCGCCCCAGTCCCGTACGGACCGGTGGGCGTCGTCCGCCGCGTCCCGGGCGGTCGGCAGGGAGCGCAGGAGGGCGACCGCGTCGGCGAGGTCGGCCGCGAAGGCGCTGCGGGCGAGGGTGGCGGGCGCGGCGCCGGTCCGGAGAAAGGGCGTGCTCTGGTCAGCGGGCATCGGTGGGATCCTCGGGACGGGGACGGGCGGTGGCGTCGGCGAGCCAGTCGGCGATCGCGTCACCGATGGGCAGGCCGGTCAGCATCTCGACGAAGGCCCACTGCCCGCCGATGTTGAGTTCCAGGAAGACGTACCGGCCGTCGGGCGTGACGACGAGGTCCAGGGCGCCGAAGCTCAGGCCGAGCCCCGCGACCAGGCGGACGCAGCGCTCCGCGACGTCCGGCGGGAGGTCGTAGGCGGAGTAGCCCACGTTGGGGTCGTCGTAGTGCCGCCAGTCGACGGCGGTCAGCCGGGAGGCCTGGGAGTCGATGCGGGCGGCGAACACGCGCTCGCCGACCACGGTCACCCGCAGCTCGTACGCCTTCGGCAGGTTGGGCTGCAGCATCGCCGGGCCGTACCGGAGCCGGTGCCGGCCCGACAGCCGCCGCCGGGGCACCACCGTGGTGTAGAGGTGACGCGGCTCACCGTCCAGCGTGAACGGGCGGGCGTCGAGCGTCTTGGTGATGAGGCGGCCACCGGCGCGGTTCCACGCCGGGACGAGCTCGTCCGGGTCGTTCGTCACGACCGTGTCGACCACGTCGAACCCCAGTTCCACGGCCCGGTACAGGTGCAGCAGCTTGTTGTCGATCGCCGCGCCCCGGTGCGGGCGCACCGGCATCCAGCGCGCCCCCACCATGAGGTCGTACGCGCCGGTGAGCGCCACCTTGGCCACGTGCTCGGCGAACGCCCGCTGCGAGGGTTCCGGCACCTCGGGCGCGGACGGTGTGCCGGGGCGGCGGTCCCAGACCGCGGTCACCGCCGACAGGTCGTACGTCTCGCCCCGGTAGGTCAGCGTCTGCCGCCAGCGCCCGCCGACGAGGCTCGTGGTGAGGGTGGAGGCCCCGGGGTAGTCGGCCTCGTCCCACCACAGCAGGGGCACGCCGCGCTCCCGGAGGCCGGGCAGCACGGCGTGAACCGAGTCGTCGCGGGCGCTGCTGATGATCAACAACACGGTCACGTGCTCCTTCGCCGTCGTGGGGTGGGGCCGGTGCCCGCGGACACCGGCCCCGTCGTTCACCGGGCGGCCGGTCGTTCCCGGCCGTACCTGATCGGCCGGTCGTCCCCGGCCGGCCGTCACCGCCGGGACCCGGTCATGGCCGTCGAGGCCGGGTCACCGAGGGGATCAGGTCATCTTGCAGTCGGTGGTCCCGTCGTCGTTCAGGGCGGTGCAGAGGTAGCCCGAACCGGGCTTCATGCCCGCGCTGATGCCCGAGCCCGCGACGACGTCCAGGTCGTCGCCGGTGAGCGGGGAGACCCCGGCGGGAAGGTCGTCGATCTTCAGCATGTCGTTCATGACACGTCCCATCTGGTCGTACGGAGCCGTGCTCTACGGCCCTGTGAAGACAATGACGATCACGACTTGAGCTCTTCTGGAAACGCACTGGAGCCGACTTGAGGCGGTCGGCCGGTCCCGGACGGCCGGACGGCACCGGCACGGCGACCTCGCCACGCCGCCCGCGGGAAGCCTGTGAGTCCTCTCAGTGCGTCTCAGCGTCGGCACAGCGGCCCCGGTCTACCGTCCGGTACATGACGAACGTGCCGCGAGCCGCCGAACCGTCCCGGGAGCCGACCACGGCGGAGGACGGTGGCCGGATCACGGCCCGGGACGCGCGGGCGGCGGGCGTGCCGGTTCCCGTCGGGGGACGGCGGCCGTCGGCGCACCGGGCGGGGTACGCGGCCCTCGGCTGGGCGCTGGTGTACGGGGGGTTCGGGCTGGTCTCGACGTCGGCCGGGTCGGCGCTCTTCCACCGTGCCGCCGAACCGCTGCCGGTCGCCCTGAACTGGGTCGTCGTGGCCGTGGCCGCCGTGACGGTGATCACGGTCCCGGCCGCGGTACGGCCGGATCCGCGCATCCCCCGGGCGGTGGTGCTCGCCACGCTGGCCGGGCTCTGCGTGGTGAGCGGTGTGGCCGCGTTCGGCCTGCTCATGGATGTGATCACGCTCGTCTTCGCCCAGGCCGTCGGCAGCTGGACGGCGACCGCCAACCGGGCACTCGCCGCGATCGGCGTGGTGCTGCTCGTCGCCACGGCCCGCGCCTACCGCTCGGCCGCGTACGGGACCTGCCCGCGGTGCGGCTCCGTGCACACGTCCCCGGCCGTTCCCGCGGCCGACCCTTCGGTCGCGTCTCCGGCCGTCCGCCCGGCCGCGCTCTCGGTCGTGCGGGGCGGGCCGGAGCCCGTACCGGCTTCGCGGCGCGTCCGCCTGACGGCCTACCTGGGCGCGGCGGCGTTCCTGCCGTACGCGGCGATGAAGACGACATGGGCGCTGGGCGGCACCTTCGCCGGTGTCGGCGGGGCGGAGATGACGGCGACGATGGAGCGCAACGGCGCCTCGGAGCTCATGCTGACCCTGGAGCGCTGGGGCGTCGACGTCACGGCGCTGCTGGCCGCGCTGGGCGTGTTCCTCATCCTCGGGCTGGTCAGGCCGTGGGGACAGGTGTTCCCCAGGTGGACGCTCGCCCTGCGCGGCAGGCGGGTGCCCCGCTGGCTGCCGCTGGCCCCCGCGCTGGTCGGTGTCGCCACGCTCGCCCCCTACGGGGTGGCCGGGCTCGTCTACGCCGCGCTCGGCACGGCAGGTGTGGTGGCCGTCCCCCGGGGGGATTTCCCCACCCCGGGGGACGCCCTGCTGGTGATCTGGTTCGGGCTCGGCGCCTTCGCCGTGTACGGCGTCGCCCTGGCCGTGGCCGCCCGTTCCTACCTGCGCCGCACCCGGCCGGTATGCGCGCTCGCCGGGGCGGGGGCCGTGGCGTGAGCCACGCGGTCCGGCCACGGGTCACGTGCCCGCGCTACCCCGGCGCAGGCGGCTGGATGACCGCAAGGCCCTGTGCCGCATCCTGTTCGTGCTCTACACCGCGATCCCGTGGGGGTTCCTGATGTTGGGAGTCGTAAGGGATATCGGTCAGCTCTCGCCTCGGGTAGCCCCCTCGCTTGGACGACTACAAGAAATGTGACAGCAAGCCCGGCTCGCCGAGCTGCTCCTGTTCGGAGGCCAAGAGCGCGGCTGCGCGAATGCCGGCGTGGCTCAGGTGAGGTCGAGACGGGCCAGCTCCCGGCGTGACCGGATGCCGAGTTTGCGGTAGGCCCGATAAAGGTGGTGCTCTATCGTGCGCGGGCTGAGGAACAGGTGCGCGGCGATCTCCCGGCTTGTGCTCCCGTCCCTGGCCAGACGTACGACCTGGAGTTCCTGGGGCGTGAGCCTCTCCAGCGGGTCGGCGGCCGTCGGCCGGGCGGCCAGGACGGACTCTCCTGTCGCCCTCAGCTCCGCCTCCGTCCGCGCCCGCCACGGCGCGGCCCGCAACCGCTCGAAGGTCTTCAGTGCCGCCCGCAGCGGGGTGCGGGCGTCGCTGCTGCGCCGGGCCCGGCGCAGCCACTCGCCGTACACCAGCTCGGTGCGCGCCTGTTCGAAAGGCCGGTCCGCGCGCCGGTGCGCCGCCAGGGCGCGCAGATAGTCGTCCTCGTCGTCACTCAGCAGCCCGCGGCAGCGGGCACTGACCGCCTCGGCCCATGGCTGGTTCCCGGCGCGTGCCCAGGCTTCCAGGCGGCGCAGGGGCTCCTGGGCCCGTTCGGGCTCGCCCAGCCGCACGGCCGCCTCGACCTGCTCGGCTCCGGCTGTGACCAGCACCGTCAGGTGGCGCAGCGGTCCTCGCGCCGCGGCCTCGAGCCGCTCCAGCACCCGGTCGTAGCGTCCGAGTCCCAGGTCGAGCAGGCAGAGTGCGGCGAGGCCGGTCATGCCACCGGCGTCCGGCCGGTCGCTGGCGAGTCGGACGCAACGTTGCTCGTCGCCCTCGATCGCCGCCACTCTGGCCAGTACCGAGTGCAGCCGCGGCATGCGCTGGTGCATCCCGGTGTCACGAGCCAGCTGAACGGCCTCCGCGATGGACGCCTCGGCGTCACGGTGCCTGCCGGCCTGCACCTGCACTCCGGCCAGATCCTGCAGCACCTGCGGCAGTGCCCCCACCAGGCCCTGACTGCGCAACCGCGTCACCTCGGCGCCCGCGAGGGCGGTGGCCGCGTCGTCGTCGGTCATGACCATCGCGCAGAACGCGGCCCACGGCATGGTGGCGCCCTCCGGCGGCGTGCGCGGCGCTTGGCCGGTGACGTCAAGCGGCGTGTGCGCGACGAACCGTGCCAGCAGCGGCAGGCCGCGCGCGTAGTCGTCGTCGATCAGGCTCGCCAGTCCCTGGACCATCGGATCCTGTGTGTTCATGTCGGCCAGCCGCGCGGCCGCGCCCCGGATCACCTCCGCCTCGCCGCAGAGCCAGGCGTACCCGGCCGCCGTGCGCAGCATGGGCACGGCGCGCACCGGATCCGCAGCCGCACACCGTTCCAACAGGAGACGGGCGGCCGACCGGCCCTGTCCCCGCTCGAACTCCACCGCCGCTCGTATCTCGGTCAGCGTGGCGAGGGACGTGGGATCGTCCAGCAGGCCCTCGGCCTGGCCGACGAGGCCGGCGGCGTGGTCGGCATGGCCGGACGAGAGCGCCAGCGCCGCCGCCTGGCCCAGCCGGGCGGCCCGGTCGCGGGGGCGCGGGGTGAAGGTCGCGGCCTGTTCCCACAACCCGGCGGCGGCGGCGAAGGCGGCCCGGCCGCGAGCTCGTTCGGCGGCGCGCGTCAAGGCCACCGCCAGGCCCTCGTCAGGTGAGGTCGCCGCCGCCGCGAGGTGCCGGACCCGGCAGTCGTCGTCGGTGGCCGCGTCCGCCAGCGCCCGGTGCACGGTGATCCGTCGCGCCAGCGGCGCGCCCTGGTAGGCGGCGGTGCGGATCAGGGGATGGCGGAAGGCGATGGCCGCGGCACTCACCTCGACCAGCCCGGCCTTCTCGGCCTCCTCCAGGTCTTCCGGCCGCACTCCGAGCGCGTCCGCGGCGCTCAGCAGCATCGGCAGGTCGCCACGACCCTCGGCGGCGGCCATCAGCATCATCAGGCGGGTCCTGTCGGGCAGCAGGGCGATGCGCGAGCGGAAGGACGCGAGCACCCGGTCGGCGATCGGGACCGGACCGGCCGCCGAATGATAGCGCCTCCGTTCGGAGGAGAACTCGATCAGCGCCAGCGGGTTTCCCTCCGACTCGGCGATCACCTGCTCCCGCGCCGCGGGGGTCAGACCCCGGTGGGCCAGGACGCGTTCCGCGTCCTCCTTCGACAGCCTCGACGGGCGGACCTCGGGCAGACCAGGGGCGGCGAAACCCTCCTGTCGCGCGGCGAACAGCAGCGCCACGCTCTCGTCCGTCAGGCGCCGGGCGGCGAACAGCAGTGCGTCGGCGGTGGCATGATCGAGCCAGTGCGCGTCGTCGACCAGGCAGAGCAGCGGTCCGTCGTCGGCCAGAGAGGCCAGCAGGGTCATCACGGCCAGCCCGGACAGGAACCTGTCCTGCCCGGGCGAGCCGCCCGAGCCGAGCACCGCCCGCAGCGCGTCCGCCTGTGTCCCCGGCAGGGCATCGAGATGTTCCCGGACCGGCCAGAGCAGTTGGACGAGCCCGGCGAAGGCGAGATCCGCCTCCGTCTCGATGCCGGTGGCCCTCAGTATCCGCACGCCGCTGCCGGTGCAGTACTCGGCGGCCCAGTCCAGCAACGCCGATTTGCCGATGCCGGGCTCACCGCGCAGGACGAGACCGCCGCTGTGGCCCGTACGCGCGGCCTCCACGAGGTCCTTGATCGCGGCCTGCTCGCTCGTCCTTCCGTGCAGCACCGACCACGCCTCTCGTCCGCGGATACGAGTACGTACGGCGTGCCGTCCGGGGTACGTGCTCGATCCCAGTAGTCCAGTACCGAAACCTTACCGATTCGGCCTCCGACCTCCTTTTCCTACTCTCGGGACGACATCGATCCCGTGATAAGGAATAGAGACGTGAACGAGCTGCTCACAACGGTTGCCATCGGCGAACTCGATCTTCCCAACCGCCTGGTCATGGCGCCCATGACGCGCAACCGGGCGCGCGACGGGCTCGTCGGCGAACTGACCGCCGAGTACTACGCCCAGCGCGCCGCCGCCGGCCTGATCATCACCGAGGGCACCCAGCCATGCGTGATCGGCCAGGGCTACATCGACACCCCGGGCCTGCACTCGCCGGAGCAGGCAGCGGCCTGGCGGCTGGTCACCGACGCGGTACACCGGCGAGGCGGCCGCATCGCGGTACAGATCATGCACTCCGGCCGCATCGGTCATCCCTGCCTGTATCCCGCGGGCGAGCTTCCTCTCGCTCCGTCGGCGATCCGCTCCGGAGAGCGCCTTCACACCCCGCAAGGACTGCTGGAGCACCCCACCCCGCGAGAGATGACCCTGGCCGACATCGATCAGGCGGTCGAGGATTTCGCGAACGCGGCCCGGTTGGCGATGGACGCCGGCTTCGACGCGGTCGAGCTGCACGGCGCCAGCGGCTACCTGATCCACCAGTTCCTGTCGGACAACACCAACCGGCGCACCGACGCCTACGGTGGTTCGCCGGCCGGACGCCTCAGGTTCGCCGTGGAGGTCGTGCGGGCCGTCACCGACGTGATCGGGCCAGGCCGCACCGGCATCCGCGTCTCCCCCGGCATCACCTACAACGGCATGAACGAGACCGACACGGAAATCCTCTACCCGGAGCTGGCCCGCGCGCTCGCACCGTACGGCCTGGCGTACATGCACGTCTCGGAGAACGGCACACGCGGCGTGACCAAGCTCATCCGGGCGGAGTGGGAAGGCCCGCTCATCCTCAACCCGCACCCGGGCGGCGGTGACGAGCCGGCGAGACCCGCGGACGGGATCGAGGCACTGCGCTCCGGGCTGGCCGACGCGATCTCCTTCGGCCGGCTGTGGCTCGCCAACCCCGACCTGCCCACCCGGATCGCGGCGGGCGGCCCGTACACCGAGGCCGACCCCGGAACCTTCTACGGCGGCGACCACCGCGGCTACACCGACTACCCGGTGCTGTCCCCGACCGGGGAGGGCAGATGAGCGGCTCTTGGACCACCTCCGCCGGAGCGCCGGGTCAGCTCGAAACTCCAGGCCGCGGGATCCCGGCGGCCTGGCCGGCCCTGCTGGCAGGCCCGCTCTCCTTCGGGATCGCCGGGCCCAGCCTCATCCTGCCCGACGCCGCCCGCGACCTCGGGCTGACTCTGGAGGCCGTGACCTGGATCGTCACCGCCTTCGGCTGGGCCGTCGCGATCGGCACCCCCTTGATGGCGGGCCTGCAAAGCCACCGGGGCACACGCCGGGCCCTCCTCACCTGTGCCGCGCTGGTCGCCCTGGGCGCGGTGCTCGTGATGGCCGTGCCCTCGCTGCCGTCGCTCGTCCTGGGCAGCGTCGCTCAAGGGCTCGGCACTGCGGGGTTCACCACGATCGCCATGAGTCTCGCCCGCTCGGCGCGCTTCATGGGACTCGTCACGGCCTCGCTGGCGACGGTCGGATCCACCGCACCGCTGATCGCCGACCTGGCCGGAGAGCTGTTGTCCTGGCAGGCGGCCTTGGCCCTGCCCGCGCTGAGCCTGCTCGCGGTTCCCGGCGTGCTGCGCCACAGACCGGGCGGCCCGGCGCCGGACGCGCCCTTCGACCCGGTGGGCGCGGTGCTGCTGACGGCGTTGGTCACCGCGCTGGTGTTCGTGCCCCACTCATGGCCGGTCGCGGGAGCCGCCGCCGTGACCACCGGTGGGCTGCTGGCGCTCCACCTGCGCTCCAGGCGTGACGGATTCGTGCCCGCGTCGATCGTCCGCGCTCCGGTGTTCCTCCTGATGTCCGGATCGGCGTTCCTGCTGGCCGCGACCAACTTCGGCATGATCTACCTGCTGCCCGCCCTGCTCACCGAACAGGCGGACTGGACCGGCGGCCAGGTGGGGGCCGCCATCCTGTGGCCGCTGATGTTCGGCGGGCTGGCCTCCTACGGGATGATCGCCGCCACCGCGAAAGCGCCGGTGAAGGCCGTCGCCCTGCTCTTCCCCGGGATGGCGGCGGCAGGCGTGGGGCTGGCATGCCTGAGCGTCTCGCCGGCCGTCCTCCTCATCGCTCAGGCGCTCACCTCCCTCGCCGCCGCCTCCGGACAAGGGGCGTTCGCGACGCGCGCCGCCGCCGCGGTGCCCGACGGCTCCAGATCGACGGCGATGGGCCAGTTCAACCTCTGCTACCTGCTCGGCGCCGCGTTCGGCCCGGCCATCGCCGCCGCGCTCGCCGGCTGACCTCGAGGTCCCGGCCCTCGGAGTGTGGCGGAACGAGAACGTACGCCAAGCCGGTTCGCCCAGCTCACCGGTAGTGCGTGATCGTCGTTGACACGGAAGCTTCGGCATCCTCAACCCCGACAGGCCGTCGGGTCTCGACCGGCGAGCACGACACGACCGCTGTCGGATGATCCTCCCGGGTCGAGCCGACGGCCATTCCCTCCATCCGAATCCGATACGAAAGGGAACACCATGACGACGACGACACCTGCGACCGACAACGTCACCACCGCGGCGGGCCGGGTCACCGTGCTCGGTCCAGGTTCCATGGGATCGGCGATGCTTCGGCCGCCGTTGGATCGCCGGATCGCCGACGGCCACGGCGAACAGGGATTCTCGAACCTGTTCGAGCTGCCGGCGAAGGAAGGCCGGACCGCGTCATGAGCTACCAGGACGAAACAATCCTCCTCTTCCGCAACACCATGCGAATCACCGACGGCCACCTGGAGGATTTCCGCGACGCCATCGCCCGAGCCGTGGAGTTCGCCCAGCAGCATGGCCCGCAGCTGATGGTGCAGACCTTCGTGGACGAGAAGCGGATGCTCGCGCACAGCTTCCAGCTTTATCGGGACTCCGAAGCGGTCCGCCTGCACTGGAAACTCGCGGACCCGTTCATACAGGACGTCATGAAGTACTGCCGGGTGGAGCACTTCGAGGTGTTCGGCGAACCGGACGCCGAGGTGGCGGCGGGCCTGCGCTCGTCGCTCGGCGAGCAGACCCCGCTCACGTTCTCCCCCCGCATCGCCGGCTTCCTACGCTTCGGCGTGTCACCTCAGGCGTAGCCGACGCGCCCGCACACCGCCCCGGACGCGAAGCGAAGCTCCCCGTCGGCGTTCGTCTGCGACTGCCTCGCCGATGTCGGGCTGCGCCAGGAGATCCACGAGGGTCTTCGGGTCGTGGAGAACCGGAATCCCGCGAAAAGGACCTCTTCTGCGGCAAGGACGGCGACCTGGCCGGACAGGACAGGGAGCCCCAGGAGGTCGGCATGCTCGCACCGCATCTGCTCCAGTCCGCGCTGGCGCACGTCGACACGCTGCTGATGCGGGAGGTCCCGGCCGATCCGAAGCGGGCGGACGAGCTCACCGGCGCGGACCGCCGAGACGATCCACGAAGGCTGCTCACCCTTCCTCACGCGCAGATCGACGACCGTCCGGACGGACCGATACGGCCAAGGTCATTTTGTTAGGAGTTGCCCGCCCCGCCCCGCCCCGCCCCGACCCGCCCGCCCCGCCCCGGCCCGCCCCGGCCCGCCCGGCCCGGCCCCGCCCGGCCCGGCCCGGCCCGGCCCGGTTCGAAGGCCGGGCCGGGTCCGGTCCGGCCGTCTACCCGTGCCCGGGGGTGCGCCGGGAGGGCAGCGGGACCCGGGACCAGTCGGTGTCGGAGGCCAGGTGGAACCCCGGGTACGCGGGCTGGTTGTAGGTCGTCTGCTGGCGGGCCACCTCCACCCGGTACTGCGGGTCGTGCATCAGGGTGTACAGCTTGTGCCGGGTCACCTCGGTGCTGAGGTGGAACCGGATCGCACCGCTGTCGGCGGTGCGCACCAGCAGCTCCTCCCGCCAGTCGCCCAGGACGTCGGCGACCAGGGCGGGATTGCCCTTCGTGCCGTTGTTGGTCAGCGTGCCCTCGGCGGTGAGCAGCCTGCCGCGCTTCCAGTCGTCGATCGTCGGGGTCTGCAGGACGGTGGTCGCGGTGCCGTTGACGATCTGGGTGGTCAGGTCGGCCGCCCAGCGGATGCTCATGTTCGTGCCCGGGGTGTTCCTGCCCAGGTACTCGCCGCGGGCCGACCACAGGCCCGCCTCGACCGCCTGGTTCGGCGGCATCGAGGACCACGCCTCCATGCCGCGTACGCCGGGCTCGATGTCGCCGACCATGCCGCGCCCGGTGTCCACGCCGCTGTAGCCGCCGAAGAGCACCTCGCCGGTGGCGGCGTCCCGCATCGCCCAGCCGTACGGCGCCGACGCCCCGCCCTCGTGCACCGTCCAGATCTCCAGGCCCGGACGGTCGGGGTCGAGGTCGCCGACGTGCATGGCGTCCCCGTGCCCCAGCCGGACCCGCTGGCCCGGGACGTTGCTCTGCGGCGGCGCCTCGGCGAACGAGGAGTACAGCAGGTCGCCGTTGTGGTCGATCGTCGCGGCGCCGTAGACGATCTCCTGCTTGCCGTCGCCGTCCACGTCGGCCGCGCTCATCGAGTGGAAGCCCTGGGTGGTGATGGTGCCGAACTCCGGGTCGGAGCCGTCCTTGCCGTGCGGCGCGGCGTTGAACGGGTTGGCCATCGGCACGTGGCCGCTGTCGACGGACCAGGTCTTGCTGAGCCTCCTGCCGTTCCAGGCGTAGGCCACCAGCGCGGTGCGCGTGTAGTAGCCGCGGGCGAAGACGGCGTGCGGGCGCCTGCCGTCGAGGTAGGCGACGGCGGACAGGAACCGGTCGACGCGGTTGGCCGGTTCGATGCGGCCCATCGCGTAGTCGCCCCACATCAGCCCGTCGTCGCCGCGGCCCGGCTCGTAGCGGACCGTCTGCAGTTCCCTGCCGGTGGCGCCGTCGAAGACCGTCAGGTACTCCGGCCCGCTGATGACGAAGCCCGCGAACTCGCGCAACCGGTTGTTGGCGCTGCGGCCGGGCGCGTACACGTCCACGAAGTGGTCGGCGAGCTTCGTGGCGTCCTGCCGGGAGAGCGGGTAGGTGTACGCCGGTTCGAGGCCGAGGGCCTGCTCCAGCGTGGCCGGCCAGCGCCCGGCGACCACCTCGGGGTGCTCGTGCCACCCCATGAACATCTCGACCAGGTGGTCGAAGTAGCCGGCCGCGCTGAGGCGGTAGTCGTCCGCGTGCGAGTACCCGGCCCTGACGTCCTTGGCGGGCATGGTGACGTGGCGCTCGGAGACCACCTCGCCGCGGGCGCCATAACGGATGATCTTCGTGCCGGGGGCGGTCTTGACCATCATCTCCGAGCGGCCGTCGCCGTCGAAGTCGTACACCGGGAACTGGGTGTAGTGGGCGCCGGAGCGGATGTTGACGCCCAGGTCGAGCCGCCAGAGCAGGGTGCCGTCGAGCCGGTAGGTGTCGAGGTAGGTGTTGCCGGTATACCCGCGCTGGGAGACGTCCTTGGAGTTCGACGGGTCCCACTTGACGACGAACTCGTAGCGCCCGTCGCCGTCGACGTCGCCGACGCTCATGTCGTTGGCCGCGTAGGTGTACGCCTCGCCGGCCGGGGTGACCCCGTCCGCGGGCTTTCGCAGCGGCAGGTCGTGGAACGCCCCCGACCACGGCGAGACCGGGGCGCTGCGCCGGCCCTCCCTGCCGCGGACGATCGGGGCCACCCGGTACTCGGAGCCGGCCGTGCCCGCGGTGTCCAGGTGGTTGGTGCTGTCGGTGACCGTCGCGATCGGCCTGCCGTCCCGGTAGACCCGGAAGTCGGTGCCGGTCAGGCCGGTGGGACCGTGCCCGGACGCCTCCTCGCCGAGCAGCCGCCAGCTGAGGAACACGCCCTCGCCCGTCGCCGCGGCGACCAGCCCCCGGTCGAGGCGTTCGAGCTGGACGCCCCTGCCGTGCCGGTCGTGACCGGTCGCGAGACCGGTCCCGGCGGCGGCCTCGTGGCCGATCGTGATCGGGATCGTGCAGAGCAGTGCGGCCGAGGCGGCGACGAGGGCGCGGCGGATGCCGCCGGGGGGACTCATGTCAGGGGCTCCCTGGGTCAGGACCGTTCGGGGACGTGATCCTTCCGCGGTACCACCCGTGATCGGTGAGGAGGGTGATGCGGTGCCCCGATGCGTGAGGGTCGGCGCGCCAGGGGGTTCACTCGCGTCTCCATACGGATTAAATCGATATAATAAGGCGGAGGCTATTGGCGCCTTACATCCTTGTCAAGAAGGCTTTTCGCCCCTCTATCCGTAAACAAATGGACTTTCGGTATTAATCGGGATATATCCGGTAAGCGCTTTCCTTATCCGTGCTCCCGGCCCGGACGACCACCGGTGGGAGCGAGGGGATTCCCGGTCCCGGGCGCGCGGAGGGCCGGAGCCCCCGGGCACCGGGAGGCACGCCCTCCCGATCTTCGATCCCGGGGACCCCGGCCCGTGTCACACGCTCAGGCCCCTGTCACACGCTCACCCGCGGGCGGCGTGGGTGGTGAGGCAGCGCTTGAGCGCGTTCCTGGCGTTCTGCCGGTGAGGCGCGATCTTCTGCAGCGTCGCCTCACGCACCTGGATGTACCTGGTCCGGGCGGTGTTGTAGGCGTCCACCGCCTTCTTGGTGGTGGGGTCGACCGACGGCGTCTTGATCCCGAGCTCGTGCAGGGCCATCCTCTGGGAGAGCTGCTCGACGTTCGCCGTGCCACCCGCCTTCACCAGGGCGGCGTGGGCGGCCTTGACCTCCGGACGGGCGTCGACGTTGACGAGGGCGTCCTCGGTGTTCAGCAACGCGAGATGCTCCTGCGCGCAGGGGGCCGGGGCGATGGACGCGGACGCGGTGGCCGCGCCGGCGGTGGTCAGGGTGGCCAGAAGGCCGAGGGCGGCCAGTGTCGTGATGGTGCGGGTGTGCATGAGGTTGCTCCCGTGACTGTTGAGGGTTGACTGGCATGGGACCTCGTGCGCCGTAATCACCCTGGGTAATCACCCTCGTGTTCCAAGGTCACGTCAAGGATCCCGCCCGGGGAGGGAGACGAGCCGTTCGCGGGGGCCGGTCACCCTGTCCGGGTCACCGCGTCCGGGATCTCAGGGTGACGGACGGTCACCGCACGGTGTGGGCGGGGAGGACCACCCGGAAGACGGCGCCCCGGCCCGGGGCGGTGCTCAGCTCCACCCGGCCGCCGTGCGCGGCCACCAGGGAGCGGACGATGGCCAGCCCCAGGCCCGACCCGCCCCCGGTGTCGCGGCTGCGCGAACCGTCCACCCGGTGGAAGCGGTCGAACACGCGGGCCGCCTGCGCGGGGGTCATCCCGGGGCCGCCGTCCTCGATCACGAGCACGGCCTCCTTCCCGTCCGTGCCGACGCCGATCCGTACCGGGGCGTCCGCAGGGGTGTGGGTGACGGCGTTGGCGACGAGGTTGGTCACCACCTGCCGCAACCTGGCCTCGTCCCCGAGGACCGGTGCCGCCTCCGGGGGACCGTCCCGCGGGCCGGTCAGGGCGACCGGGCGGCCGGGGTCCAGCGCGAGCAGGTCGTGGTGGGCGTCGGCGGCGAGCGTGCGCAGGTCCATGGGGGCGAGCTCCATCGGCAGGGCGCTCTCGCCCTCGTCCAGCCGGGCCAGCAGGAGCAGGTCCTCGACCAGCCGGACCAGGCGTCCGGCCTCGCTCTCGATGCGGGTCATGGCCCGGTCGACGTCCGGCAGGCCGCCCATCCGGTGCAGCTCGGAGAAGCCCTTGATCCCGAACAGCGGTGTGCGCAGCTCGTGGCCCGCGTCCGCGACGAAGCGCCGCATCCGCGCCTCCGACTCCTCCCGGTCGGCGAAGGCCCTCTCCAGCTGGGTGAGCATGCCGTTGAGCGCGGTCGCCAGGCGGCCCACCTCGGTGCCGGGCGCGGCCAGGTCGGGAACCCTGCGCGACAGGTCGGTCTCGGCGAGGGCGACGGTCTCCTCGATCCTGCGCAGCGGCCGCAGTCCCGCGCGTACGGCGAACCAGCCGACGACGGCCAGCAGGGTCAGCAGGACGACCGAGGTGACCAGGCAGACCAGGATCAACCGGCCGAGCGTGGACCGCACCCCCTCCAGCGGCACGGCCACCACGACGCCGTCGCCGCCCCGCGCGGCCGGTGTCCCGTCCGCTCCCGGCCACGACGCGGCCCGTGGCACCGCGAGGACGCGCCAGCTCCCGTCACCGGCCTTTCCCGGTACGTCGAAGGGCCTGCCCCCGGACCGGGTGACGGCCGCGGCGTCGAGCCGGGGGAGCAGCGGTCCCCGGTCAGGCTCCCCGGCCGGCAGCATCCGGTGCTCCCGGAGCGTCCCGTCGGGGGAGAGCAGGGCGACGTACGCGCGGTCGAACAGGTCCAGCCCGATCGGGGAGCGGGCCTGCGGCGTGCCGGCACCGGGCCGCGGGAGCAGCTCCGGTGACAGCCGCGAGAGCACCGTGGCGAGCGGCACCAGCCGCTCGTCGACCCGGTCGATCAGGTGGGAACGCAGGGTGGCGATCGCGACCACGCTGCTCACCGCCAGCCCGGCCGCCAGCAGGGACGTCGTGATGAGCAGGAGACGCGCGCGGAGCGACAGGCCCCTCGGGCGCGCCGCTCCTTCCGGGGGGCCGGGCACGGCCGCGTCCTTCACGGCCGGGGCTCGCGCAGCACGTAGCCGACGCCGTGCACGGTGTGGATGAGCTTGGGCTCGACGGTGTCGGCCTTGCGCCGCAGGTAGCTCACGTAGGTGTCGACGATGCTGGAGTCACCGGCGAAGTCGTAGCGCCAGACGTGCTCCAGGATCCGCGCCTTGGAGACCACCTTCCCGGCGTTCAGCACCAGGTAGTGCAGGAGCCGGAACTCGGTGGGGGACAGCCGCACCGCCCGGCCGGCCCGGGTCACCCGGTGGCCGTCGGGATCGACCTCCAGGTCGCCCACCCGCAGGGTCCGGTCGTCGGGGAGCATCCCGCTCCGGCGGAGCACGGCCTGGATCCGGGCGAGCAGTTCCTGGAGGTCGAACGGCTTGGTCACGTAGTCGTCGCCACCCAGCCGGAGCCCGTTGACCTTGTCCTGCGCGGCGTCGCGGGCGGTGAGGAACAGCACGGGGACCTGGCCGGGACGGCCGCCGCCCGGTGGCCTGGGGAGCTCCCTGAGGCGGCGGATGACCTCGAAGCCGTCCATGTCCGGCAGCATCACGTCGAGCAGTACCAGGTCGGGCGGTTCGCGCCAGGCGGCGTCCAGGGCCTCGGCCCCGGTGGCGGCGGAGCCGACCGTGTAGCCGGCGAAGCGCAGGGTGGCCGAGAGCAGCTCCCGCACCACGGGCTCGTCGTCGACCACCAGGAGCCGGTGTCCGTCGTCCATGCGTTCCCCTTCACGGGCCCCGGTGGTCCCCGGGCGTGCCCTCCCCCGAGGATAGGGACGGGTGCGCCGTGCCCGCCGGGCCCGGGAGGTCGCACACCGGGACACCGTGAACCGGGACACCGTGAACCCGGACGCCGGACGCCGGGGACGCGCGCCGGGCGGGCATCAGACGTCCCGCGACCGGAACAGGGCGGACGCGGCCACCAGCAGGACCAGCACGGTCCCGGCGAGCACCGCGAAACCCGCGGCCGGGGAGAGCGCGTCGGGGATCGGGGGGTCGAGCGCGAGGACGCGCCCTCCCGCGCTGGTCGGCCAGTACGTCAGGACCCACCTGGCCACCCCCTCGGGGAACAGCGGGGCCATGGCCGGCAGCAGCAGCAGGAACGACCCGAGGCTGACCGCGCCCGCGCTCCTGCGGAGCAGGAACCCCATGGCGACGCCGTACAGGCCGATCGCGGTCATGTACAGCCCGCCGCCGACGATCATCCACGGTACGCCCGGATCGGTCAGGGCGAGGGCCGGAGCGCCCTGGCTCGCCAGCGCGGCCTGGCTGACCAGGACGGAGACGAGGACGAGGAGCGGCCCGCAGCCGAGCATGACCAGGGCCGTCAGGACCGCCTTGCCGATGACGAGGCGTTCGCGCCGCGGTACGACGACGGCGCTGGTCCGCATCGTGCCCGAGGCGTACTCGGAGGTCACGACCAGCGCCCCCATCGCGCCGACCAGCAGCTGGACGAGCATCAGGCCGCGGAACGCGGAGGCCGCGGGGTCGAAGGAGGTCCGCTCCGCGGCCGGGGCCGCCGCGTAGGCCCGGCCGTTGGCGGTGCCGAACAGGAAGGCGTACAGGCCGGCGACCAGGAACGCGACGGCCAGCACGTACACGATGGAGCGGATGCTGCGGAACTTGGTCCACTCCGAACGCAGGACGTCACCGAGGAACGCGCCGGCGGACCCCGGAGATCCCGGAGTCCCCGAGAACCCCGCGGACCCCGAGGACCGGAAAGACGCCGAGGACGCCGAGGACGCCGAGGATGCCGAGGGCGGTGAGGACAGGCTCATCGTCCGGCCCCTTCCAGGACGCCGAACTCCACGCTGTCTCGGGTGAGGTCCAGGTACGCCTCCTCCAGGGAGACGCGGTGCGGCGTCAGCTCGTGCAGCACCACCCGGTGCGACATCGCGATCCTGCCGATGTCCGCGCCCTCCAGCCCCTCCACCACCAGGGCGTCCCGGCCGCCGGGCCGTACGGACGCGCCGGCGTCGCGCAGCCGGTGGGCGAGCTCGTCGGCGTCGGGGGTGCGCACCAGCACGGTCCGGTGCCCGGTCGAGCGGGTGAACGCCTCCAGCCCGGTGTCGGCGATCAGCCGGCCGCGGCCGATGACGACCAGGTGGTCGGCGGTCAGCGCCATCTCGCTCATCAGGTGGCTGGAGACCAGCACCGTGCGGCCCTCGGCGGCCAGGTCCCGCATCAGGGTGCGGATCCACCGGATGCCCTCGGGGTCGAGGCCGTTGACCGGCTCGTCGAACATCAGCACCGCGGGGTCGCCGAGCAGGGCCGCGGCGATGCCGAGCCGCTGGCTCATGCCCAGGGAGAGGGTCCCCGTCCGCCGACCGGCGATCTTCTGGAGGCCGACGAACTCCAGGACCTCCCCGACCCGGCTCCGCGCGATGCCGTTGCTGCGCGCCAGGCAGAGCAGGTGGTCGAGGACGCTGCGGCCCGGGTGGGCCGCGCGGGCGTCCAGCAGGGCCCCCACCTCCCGCATGGGGAAGGGGAGGTCGGCGTAGCGGCGCCCGCGGATCGTCGCGGTGCCGCGGGTGGGCGCGTCGAGCCCCAGGATCATCCGCATCGTGGTCGTCTTGCCCGACCCGTTGGGGCCGAGGAAGCCGGTGACCACACCCGGGCGGACGTCGAAGCTCAGGTCGCTCACCGCCGCGACCCGGCCGTAGTGCTTGGTCAACCGTCGTAACTCGATCATGCCCGGGAGTCTGGGGGAGGCCGCTGACCGATCCCGGAGAGGATCTGGGAGTTTCCTGTGAGCCCTGACGGCCCGCCGCGACGTCGGCGTGACGGGCGGGCCGGGCCGGGGGCCGGACTCACAGGATGTTCCCACTCCCGCGGCGGGCACCGGTGCCCGCCGCGGGAGTGCGGGTCAGGACATCGTCCACTTCTGGTTCGCGGCGCCGGTGCAGTCCCACAGCTGCAGGCGGGTGCCGTCGGCCGGGGTGTTGCCGGTGACGTCCACGCACCTGTTCGCGACGGGGTTGACCAGGTCCCTGGTCGTCGCGTTGTAGGCCCACTGCTGGTTGGCGCCGCCGGAGCACGACCACAGCTGCAGGCGGCTGCCGTTGGCGGTGCCGCGGTCGGCGACGTCCAGGCACTTGCCGAGCGCGCGGACGGTGCCGTCGCCGGGGCGGGTCCACTGCTGGGCGGCCGTGCCGTTGCAGGTGTGGAGCTGGACGGCCGTGCCGTCGGCGCTGCCGGCGCCCGCGACGTCCATGCACTTGCCGCCCAGGCCGGTGACGGTCCCGCCGGGGTTTCCGGGGTTGCCGCTCTGCGTCCCGGACCAGGTGAAGGTCGCGGTGGTACGGCCCGGCAGGGAGTACACGAAGGACTGGCCGCCCCAGTTCACCCGGACGGACTGCGCCGAGGTGCCGCGGTTGTGCGCGATCAGCGCCTTGGAGCCGTCGGTGTTGCGCCAGGCGACGTTCTGGATCGTGCCGTTGGCGGTGGAGTCGATCCGCTGCGCCCCGGGCCTGACGAACTTCGTGAGGTGGCCGGTCGTGTAGTACTCGACGGTGTAGTCGACCTGGCCGGCCCGGGAGCCGCCCTCCTGCACGGTGATCAGGCCGGTGCAGGTACCGCAGCCGCCGTTGTGCGGGCCCATGTTCTGGTTGAGCGCCAGGCTCCACTTGACCAGGCTGCCGCTCCAGTTGCGGGCGTAGGTGACGATGTCGTAGAGGTCCTCGTCGTGCTGGTTGCCGATCCAGGTGCCGCCCGAGTGCTCGGTGCTGAACTGCGGGACCGACGGGTACTGGTCGTGCACCTGCGTGCCGATCGCGGGGTCGCCGCCGTAGCCGTGCCAGGCGATGCCGCCGAACAGCGGGTCGTTGCGCACGCCCGCGTCGTTCAGCACCCCGGCGCCCATCCCGGCGTAGTCACCGTAGTTCCAGTCGTGCACCAGGACCTTGGTGGTGATGCCCGCGGCCCGGAAGGCCGGGTAGACGTGGTTCTTGGTGAACTCGGCCAGCCCGGAGGAGTTCCAGCTCATGCCGGGGTAGTCCATCTCGGGCGGGTTGTGCGCCTTGCAGCAGTTGGGCTCGTTCTGCACGGAGATGTAGTTCACCGGGATCCCGGCGTTCTGATAGCTCTGGATGTACTTGACCAGGTACTGGGCGTACGTGGGGTAGTGCTCCCACTTGAGCCAGCCCATCTGGTCCATCCGGCCGTTGTCCTTCATCCAGCCGGGCGCGCTCCACGGCACGCCCTTGACGCGCAGGGCCGGGTTGAGCGTCCTGGCCTGCTGGGTGAGCAGGCGGACGTTGGTGTCGTACCCGTTGGCGCCGAAGTCGCCGAGGTCGCAGCAGGTGTCGTCGAGGGAGACGTGGCCGGGCCGGGAGAGGTCGGAGGCGCCGATCGGGTTGCGCACGAACGACAGGCCGATGCCGTCGACGGGGTGGAAGAGCCTGCGCATCACGGTGTCGCGGGTGGCCGCGCTGACGGCGCCGCCGCGCAGCAGGTGGGCGGTGGTGTCGGTGATCGAGGCTCCGCCGCCCTCGAACCGCTGGTAGGTGGTGTTCTCGTTGACCGTGATGGTGTGGGCGGCGCTTCCGCCCGCGGGGCCGAACGCGATCGGGGACTGCTGCTGCAGGCCGCGCGTGACGTTCCTGCCGCCCGCGTCGGAGGTGGTGGTGAGCCAGATGTTCACCGGTTCGCCGGCGGCGAGGGCCGGTGCGGCGGTCAGGGGTCCGCTCGCCCACAGGGCGGCGGCGCAGGCCAGGGCCAGGGTGAGAACCCGGCGGGGGGATCGGGGCACGGCGGGGGTCCTTTCGGGGGGTGGCGATCGGGCCCGCGACATCCGGTCGGCCCGCGCCGGAGCGCGCGCGTTCCCGGGAACCGTCGCTGAAACTAATGTAACAAACAAGAAACTTGCCTGTTACAGCTCAGAACAACACACGCCGAAATCACTTGTCAAGGCTCGAAACCACGCATTTAACGCGCAAAGCGCACGGTCACGTACATGAAACAAATGAAACAAGAGTCAGCGGGGAACCGGTCCCGTGGAGCCGCGGACGATCACGTCGGTCCCCAGGGAGACGTGCAGCGCCTCCAGCGTGTGCCGGTTCAGCAGCCGCATCAGCAGCGTGACCGCCATCCGGCCCATCTCCTGCAGGGGCTGGCGCACCGTGGTCAGCATCGGCCGCGTCGCCCGGCTCAGGTCGATGTCGTCGAAACCCGCGACCGACAGGTCCTCGGGGACGCGCAGCCCGCGCTCGGCCGCCGCCCGCAGCACCCCGACCGCCATCTTGTCGTTGAACGCGACCAGCGCCGTGGGCCGTTCGGGCAGGTCGAGCAGCTCGCAGGCCGCGCGGTGGCCGTGCTCGGTGTTGGGCTCGGGCACGCTGCGCTGCAGCTCGGCCGAGGGCAGGACGCCGACGTCGGCCAGCGACGCGGTGTAGCCGGCCATCCTGGCCTCGCTGGGCAGCCACTTCACCGGGCCGCCGATGATGCCGACCCGGCGGTGCCCCAGCCCCACCACGTGCGCCATCAGCTTGCGGGCCCCCGCGAAGTGCGCGGCCGACACCGCCACGATGTCCCTGGGCAGCGGCGTCCGCGGGTCGATCACCACGAAGGGGAACCCCCGGTCCCGCAGCCGTACGAGCTCCTCGCCCGGCTCCGGGGGGAGGATCAGGATCGCCCCGGCGATGTCGGTGCGGTCTGGCAGGGTGGACAGCACCGGGGCGCGCTGCGCCGCCTCCCCGGTGCCCAGGATCACCTGCCCCCCGTGCAGGTCGACGGTCTCGCCGATGGAGGAGACGATGAGCCCGAAGTAGTCGGTCAGCAGGTAGGGGCAGCGTACGTAGATCGTGGCACCGGTGGTCGCCTCCTGCGCGGCGCGCGGCCGTGGCGCCTGGCCCCCCAGGCGGTCGACGGCCTCCAGCACCAGGTCCCGGGTGTGCGGGGCGACGTTGGCGCGGCCGTTCAGGACCCGCGAGACCGTGGCGATCGACAGGCCCGTCTCCGCCGCGACGTCGCGCACGGTCGCGCGCGCCCGGGGCCTGACCATGCGCGCCCCCCGGTAGCCGTATCCCTGCCGTCAGCATAACCACCGGCGCGGGGGCGCGACTTGTGGGAAGGCCGGAGCGGCTGGTCTGATGTCTGAAGTGTGAGGTGAGAGCGGTGGGGGAGGGTCGGTCGCCGGTCGTGGAGGCATCCGTCGAGCAGCTGGTGTACGTCCGCGAGGACGAGTACACGATCGCGCGCATGAGCGCCGAGGGGCTTCCCGGCTTCGTCGCCTCCGGGCGGGCCCTGGGCGGGGTCCAGCCGGGGGAGACGCTCCGGCTCGCCGGCGAGTGGGGCGAGCACCCGCGCCACGGCAGGCGCTTCGAGGTCGTCGCGTGCGAGCGGCTGGTCCCGGCCACGGTCCGGGCCATCCGCATCTACCTGGGGTCCGGCCTGATCCGCGGCATCGGCCCCCGGCTCGCGCACGCCATCGTCAGCCACTTCGGCGAGGCGACGCTCACGGTCATCGACACCGAACCGGCCCGGCTGACCGAGGTCGTCAACATCGGTCCCACCCGGCAGGCCCAGATCACCGACGCCTGGGAGGAGCAGAAGGCGATCGCCGCGCTGATGGTCGTGCTGCAGGGCTTCGGGATCAGCCCGCTGCTGGCGGCGAAGATCTACCAGGTCTTCGGGGCCGAGTCCGAGGAGGTCCTCACCCGGGACCCGTACCGCATGATCGGCAAGGTCAGGGGCATCGCGTTCGCCACGGCCGACCGGGTCGCGCTGCGGTCGGGCGTCTCCGAGGAGAGCCCGGAGCGGATCAAGGCGGCGATCATGGACAGGCTGGAGACGGCGTCCGTCCGCGACGGGCACTGCTACATGAGGCTGATCGCCCTGGTCGCCCAGACCGTGGAGATGATCGGCCAGGACCACGACCGCGTCCGCGGGACGGTCGACGCCCTGGTCGCCGACCGCCGGGTGGTCGTCGAGGCGTCACCGGACGGCCGGGGACCGGACGTGGTCTACCCGAAGGAGCTGCACGGCCGCGAGCTGCGGCTGACCGCCAACCTGACCCGGCTCTGTCAGGCGCCCTCGACGCTTCCCCTGCGCGCCTTCCAGGAGGACCCCGGCCTGGACGAGGACCAGCGGGTGGCCGTGAACATGGCGCTGACCAGCACCGTGTCCGTCCTCACCGGCGGCCCCGGGTGCGGCAAGAGCCACACCGTCAGGGTCGTCGCGGCGACGGTGCGGGCCATGGGGGGCACGGTGACGCTCACCGCGCCGACCGGCAAGGCGGCCAAGCGCCTGTCGGAGCTCACCGGCATGCCCGCGATGACCGTGCACCGGATGCTGGCCCACCAGCCGGACCCGGACAGCGGCGCGCTGTTCGAGCAGACTCCCGTACGGGCCGACCTGATCGTGGTCGACGAGGCGTCCATGCTGGACCTGCACCTGGCCACCCGGCTCACCTCGGCGATCCCGTCCGGCAGCCACCTGCTGATCGTGGGCGACAGCGACCAGCTTCCCAGCATCGGCCCCGGCAGCGTGCTGGCCGACCTGCTGCGGGTCGAGGCGATCGCGCGGATCCGGCTGACGCGCGTCTTCCGCCAGGCCGAGGAGAGCGGGATCATCCGGGCCGCCCACCGGATCCTGGCCGGCCAGGTGCCCGAGATCCCCGGCGGGGGAGGCTTCTGGTTCGAGGAGATCGACGACCCCGGGCAGGTCGCCGAGCGGGTGATGCACCTGGCGACCGTGGCGATCCCGCGCAAGCAGGGGGTGGACCCCGACCAGGTCCAGGTGCTGTGCCCGATGCGCAGGGGGACCACCGGGACGGTCGACCTCGGCCGGATGATCCAGGAGCGGCTCAACCCGGCCCGCGACGGGGTGGCCGAGCACTGGTCGGGCGCGTCGGTCTTCCGGGTCGGCGACCGCGTCATGCCGATCCGCAACAACTACGACAAGGGCGTCTTCAACGGCGACACCGCCACGGTCACCTCCATCGTCACGGAGGACCGGGCCGTCGAGGTGCGCACCGACGACGGCCGGACCGTGCGCTACGGCTTCGGCGAGCTCGACGAGCTGACCCACGCCTACGCCGTCAGCGTGCACCGCGCCCAGGGCAGCGAGTACCCCTTCGTGGTCGCGCCGCTGGTCGGCGAGGCCGGGGGCGTCATGCTCCGCCGCAAGCTGCTCTACACGCTGGTCACGCGGGCGCGCTCCTGGGTGGTCGTCGTCGGCCGGCGCGACGCCCTGGAGACGGCGGTCCGCAGGCTCGACCCGCGCCGCAACACCGGGCTGGCCCGGCGGCTCGCGCTGAGCCTCGGGGCGGAGCCGCGGTACGAGACCGCCCCCGCCGACGACCCGCACGCCCTGGTGCCGTCCGACCCGGACGAGTTCCCCTGAGGCGGCGCCCCTGCGGGTCCCGTCCCTCACCGGAGCCGCGGGGACGGACGGGACCCGGGCCAGCATGCCACCGGCCCGGGCCCCGATCGCCTGGTCTCCCGTCCTCACGGGCTCCGGATCAGGGGGCGTACACCTCCAGCTCGGACAGCTGCGCGGCGGGCCAGCCGGTGTTGGCGGTGACGTTGACCCGCAGGTGGCGCTGGGTGGTGGCCGGGAAGGTGATCGTCACGGTGTTGCCGGTCGCGGGGTCGAAGACGCGGGGAGCGGACGCGGCCAGCGTGGTGAAGGCCGAGCCGTCGACGCTGCCCTGGACGGACAGGGTCTGGGTGCGGGTGGCCCAGGCCGCCGACGGCGGCAGTCTCAGGGTCACCCTGCGGACGGGGACGGCGCTGCCGAGGTCGACGGTGGCCCACTGCGGGAAGGCGTTGTTCGCGCTCTCCCAGTAGGTCCCCGCGTTGCCGTCGACGAGGTTGCCCGAGCCGTAGACGTCGGCGTGGCCGCTCTCGGTGGTGGTCCTGCCCCGCGCCAGGTTTCCGGCCGGGGGCGTGACGGTCGGGGTGGGCGTGGGCGTGACGGTCGGGGTCGGGGTGGCGCCGGGGGTGCCGTACACCTCGACCGAGGACAGCTGCGCCGCGGGCCAGCCGGTGTTGCCGGTGACGGTCAGCCGGATGTGACGCACGTCGGCCGCGCCGATCGGGATGCTCACCGTGTTGCCGGTGGCGGGGTCGAACGTGCGGGGCGCCGCGGCCGACAGGGTGGTGAAGGCGGTGCCGTCGGCCGAGCCCTGCACGGCGACGGTCTGGGTGCGGGTGTTCCAGGCCGCCGCGGGGGGCAGCCTCAGCTCGACGCGCTGCGCCCGGACGACGCCGCACAGGTCGACGGTGATCGACTGCGGGAAGGTGCCGCCCGCGCTCTCCCAGTACGTGTCGGCGTTGCCGTCGACCGCGTTCCCGGCGGTGAAGCCCTGGTTCTGGCTGCTCGCGACGACCCGCTTGCCGCGGGCAAGGTCACCGGTGCCGGGGTTGCACGGCGGGGTGACGGTGGGCGTCGGCGTCGGCGTCGGCGTCGGGGTGACGGTCGGGGTCGGGGTGGGGTTGCCGCCGTTGCCGGGGTAGATGTAGTTCGGCGCGGGCCAGGTGCCGGTGCAGACCCGGTCGGACGGGCTCCAGCCGGTGTTCCCGGCCCCCGCGGCGATCGCGAAGCCGTTGCCGACGCAGTTGTGGATCGCGACGCCCGCGCCGATGTGGGCCGCGCTGACGCCGGTGAACGTCGTGTTCGCCGGTGACTGCGCCTGGATCATGTACGTGCCGGTGCCGTCGACCTTCACGTTCCTGAAGTTGACGGTGCTCGTGCTGCCCTCGATGAAGTGGATGGCGGCGTACGAGCTGTCCAGGATGTCGGTGTCGGTGACGTTGACGGTGGCGTTGACCGGCTCGTTGAGCCCGCTGAACCACAGGGCGCCGACGCCGAAGTTCCAGTTGTAGTCGGAGTTGCCGGTACGGATCAGGGTGTTGCGGGCGACGGTGTGGGTGCCGGAGACCGCGGTGCCCTGCCCGGAGTTGACGCCCGGGTAGCGGTTGGCGATGTGGATGCCGCCGCCGTTGCTGACGCTGTCGGCCACCACGTTGTCGGTGATCTGGATGTCCCTGCCGCCGTAGGTGACCAGGTGGTTGGCCAGCAGCGTCACACCGATGGTGTTGAAGGTGAACTTGTTGTTGACGTTCGGCACCCGCTCGGCCCACATGGCCAGCGCGTCGTCACCGGTGTTGCGGACGAAGGTGTTCGTCACCGTCGAGTTGGTGACCCCGATGTGGAAGTTCACGCCGTCGGCGGTCTGGTCGAGGATCCGGCTGTTCTTGATGGTGAAGTTGTTCATCGGGCCGTCCATCCAGGCGCCGACCTTGGTGTGCTGCATCCACACGTTGTCGACCACGGAGTCGCTCATCGCGCCGCCGATGGCGTTGACCTGGTCCTCGTCGACGCGCTCGGTGATCTCGCCGATGACGGCGAAGTCCCGCAGGGTGACGTTGCGGCTCGGGCCGCCCTCGCCGACGTACTTGCCGTAGACGCCCACGGCCCTGTTGCGCTGCGTGGGGTGGCGCCCGCCCAGCACGCTGTACCAGGGGCCGGCCCCGCGCAGGGTCACGCCGTCCACGATCACGTGGTCGTACAGGTTGTACGTGCCCTGGGGGATGTAGACCTCCTTGCCCTGCGCCCTGCCGGCGTTGACCGCGGCCTGGAAGGCGGCCGTGTTGTCGACGCTCGTGTTGTTCTTGACCGCGCCGAAGTCGTCGACCGACAGCGCCCCCGCGGGGCGGCCGATCGGGGCGCCGACGAGCTCGAAGTCGGCCAGGTCCACGGTGATGGAGTTGGTGACGGCGGTCGTGGAGACCTGGATGCGGACCTTGGTGCCGGCGGCGAGGGTGGAGCCGAACATGGTCCGGGTCTCGTCGTAGAAGTGGTGCGGGTTGCTGCCGCCGGGGGTGTTGTTGAAGGGGTAGCCGCCGTAGTACCAGCCGTACTTCGAGGTGAAGGTCAGGTCCTTGAGGTGGGTGCCGTTGACGCGGAGGCTGACGGGGGTGCTGAGACCGGTTCCCGCGGCGTTGTCCGGCACGCTGTAGCGGACGGTGACGGCGTTCGCGGGCTTGGTCAGGGTGAACTCGACGTACTCGCCGACCGCGTCCAGGGTCACGGCCCTGCGGCCCGACGCCTCGGAGGGGAGGCGGCCGTAGATGCGGTCCGGCCCGATGACCTGGCCGTTCGTGGTGGCGTGCGCCGGGTCCTCGGCCTCGAACTCGGTGAACGGGACCGTCGCCCCGCGCCCGGGGACGTCGAAGATCGAGTCGACCGCCACGGCGGCCGAGGCACCCGGCGACATGACGGCCGGGACGACCAGCGCTCCCGCCGTGAGCGCCAGGGCCGTGGCCGTCGTCCAGCCGCGTAATCTGCCGGTTTTCCTCATCGGGTGACCCTTCTTGGGGGGGAGAAGAGCCGGTACGGCGTCACGGTCGGGGGGCGTGCCGGCCGCCGCTGTGTCCGGCAGAACTGCCCACACCCTAAGATGACGGACAAGTCACCGCAATGTTTCGACAAAAAATTGCAAGGTAACGACTTTGCTGCCGGGAGATTACGGAGGCGGGAGCAGGGGCGGGAGGCGGATCAGGCCCCGGCCCGGCCGAACCGGGCGCCCCAGTCGCGGACCCGATCGAGGAGTTCGGGCGGGCCGAGGACGCGGAAATCGGTGCCGAGCACGCCCAGTGCCATGATCGGCCAGTCCAGGGAGTCGGAGGTCATGCGCACCCGGCAGTGCCCGGCGTCGACCTCCTCGACCGTGCACCACCTGCCGACCCGTTCACGCGCGACCGCGGCCGGGGCGTCGGCCAGGACCTCCACCCGGTAGGGGCGGGGCAGTCCCTCCAGGCCGGAGCGGACGAACTCGGCGGCGTCGGCGGCGGGCAGGTCGCGGGGCCGGAACCGGGAGCCGTCGCCCTGCGGCGCGGCGAGCCGGTCGACCCGGAAGCTGCGCCAGTCGTGCCGGGTGAGATCGTAGGCGACCAGGTACCAGCGGCGGCCGAGACAGACCAGCCGATGCGGTTCGGTGTGCCGGTCGGTGCGCCGTCCGCCGGCGGCGGTGTAGGAGAAGCGGAGCCGTTCACCGTCCCGGCAGGCCAGCGCGACCGTGGTGAGCACGCCCGGGTCGACGCCCGCCCCGGCCGGGTCGTCCCAGCCCGCGGGCACGGTCATCGCGCGGAGCGCCTCGACCTGGCGTCGCAGCCGGGCCGGCATCACCTGCGCCACCTTGGTGAGCGCCCGCACCGAGGACTCGGCGAGGCCCTCCACCGCGCTCTGCGCGGCGGCCTGCAGCCCCACGGCCAGCGCGACCGCCTCCTCGTCGTCGATCACCAGAGGCGGCAGCGACGCGCCCGCGGCGAGCTCGTAACCGCCGTCCACGCCGCGCCGCGCCTCGACCGGATAGCCCAGCTCGCGCAGCCGGTCGATGTCCCGGCGCAGGGTGCGGGCCGAGACGCCCAGCCGTTCGGCCAGTTCGGTGCCCGGCCAGTACCGGTGGGTCTGCAGCAGCGACAGCAGTCGCAGCGTCCGGGAGCTCGTGTTGGCCATGTGTCGATTCTTCCGTGATTCAGGTCAGGAAGTGACCGCTATGCGGCCTAGCGTGGAACCTGACCGCGGAACAGAGGAACGGAAGGCGGAGACCATGAGCGAGGCCACCGACGTCGGCGCGACGGCCACCCTGGACGACACCGGCGCACCCCTCACCGATGCGCCCGTCACCACCGGCGCGCCCGCCGTCATCGGGGAGCGCGCCGATCTGCTGGCGATGCTGGCCAAGCATCGGCACTTCCTGCGGTTCACCGTCCGCGACCTCACCGACGAGCAGGCCGGACGGCGGAGCACCGTCAGCGAGCTGTGCCTGGGCGGGCTGATCAAGCACGTCACGTCGGCCGAGCGGGGCTGGGTGGACTTCATCCTGAACGGCCCGGCGGCGCAGAGCGACTTCGCCGACATGACCGAGGCCGACTGGGCCCGGCGGGAGGACGAGTTCCGGCTGCTCCCGGGTGAGACGCTGGCCGGGGTGCTGGCCGACTACGCCGAGGTCGCCCGCCGGACCGACGAGGTGGTCGCCACCCTGCCCGATCTGGACGCCACCCGGCCGCTGCCGGAGGCCCCGTGGTTCGAGCCCGGTGCGCGCTGGTCGGCCCGCATGACGCTGATGCACATCATCACCGAGACCGCCCAGCACGCCGGCCACGCCGACATCATCCGCGAATCCCTCGACGGCGCCAAGAGCATGGGCTGACACCGCGATCCGCGGCGGGGCGGGAGGCTCACGTACTCTCAGCTGCCAGGGCGGGGTGCCGGGGCATGACGCGGATGCGGTGCGGGGACGACGCGGACACCGGTAAGTGCGAAGGTAGGCTGACCCTTCGTGACGATGTTCCGGATCGGCGAGGCCGCCGCGCTGCTGGGGGTCAGTCCCGACACCGTCCGCCGCTGGGTGGACGCCGGCCGGCTCCCCGCCCGGCGGGACGAGCACGGCCACCGGACGGTGGCCGGTGAGGATCTCGCGGCGTTCGCGCGCGCGCAGATCGAGGCCGAGAGCGGGTCGGGTCGTTCGTCGGCGCGGAACCGCTTCCGCGGGATCGTGACCGAGGTGGTCAGGGACGCGGTGATGGCCCAGGTGGAGATCGCCGCGGGGCCGTACCGGGTGGTGTCGCTGATGAGCCGCCAGGCCGCCGACGAGCTGGGCCTGGACGTGGGGGTGGTGGCGGTCGCCGTGATCAAGTCCACCAACGTCGTCGTGGAGATCCCCGAGGACACCCGTACGGCGGGCCGATGAGCGGTGGGCGGCCCGGGGGGTCCTCCGGCGGCGTGACGGGCCGCCCGCCCTGGGTGCTGGTGCTGCCGGCCCTGGTGGGGATCGCCTTCCTGACGCTGCCGCTGGCCGGGCTGCTGGTACGCGCCCCCTGGTCGTCCCTGCCGCGCAGGCTGGCCGAGCCGCAGGTGCTGGAGGCGCTGCGCCTGTCGCTGGTGACCGCGACCGTGGCGACACTGGTCTGCCTGCTGCTCGGCGTGCCGCTGGCGTGGCTGCTGGCCCGTGTCGCCTTCCCCGGCCGCCGCCTGGTACGGGCGCTGATCACCGTCCCCCTGGTGCTGCCGCCGGTGGTCGGCGGGGTCGCCCTGCTGCTCGTGCTGGGCAGGCGCGGCCTGGCCGGCCGGTGGCTGGAGGAGACCTTCGGCGTCACGCTGCCGTTCACCACCGCGGGCGTCGTGGTGGCCGAGGCGTTCGTCGCCATGCCGTTCCTGGTCATCAGCGTCGAGGGCGCGCTGCGCGCCGCGGACCCGCGCTTCGAGGAGGCCGCGGCGACGCTGGGCGCCTCCCGCTGGGTGGTGTTCCGCCGCGTGACGCTGCCGCTCATCACCCCCGGCGTCATCGCGGGGGCCGTGCTGTGCTGGGCCCGCGCGCTGGGCGAGTTCGGCGCCACCATCACGTTCGCCGGCAACTTCCCCGGCCGTACCCAGACCATGCCGCTGGCCGTCTACCTGGCCCTGGAGACCGAGCCCGAGGCCGCGATCGTGCTCAGCCTGGTCCTGCTGGCCGTCTCGGTGATCATCCTGGCCGGGCTGCGCGACCGATGGGTGGGCGGGCCGTGACGCTGAACGCCCACCTCGTCGTCACCCGTCCCGGTTTCGGCCTGGACATCGAGCTGGAGGTGGCCTCCGGCCAGGTCGTCGCCCTGCTCGGTCCCAACGGCGCGGGCAAGACCACCGCGCTGCGCGCGCTGGCCGGGCTCACCGGCCTGTCCGCGGGACGGATCGTCCTGGACGGGCGCGAGCTGCACGCCATGCCGGCCGAGCGCCGCCCGATCGGCATGGTCTTCCAGGACTACCTGCTGTTCCCCCACCTGTCGGCCCTGGAGAACGTCGCGTTCGGACCGCGCTGCCACGGCGTCCCCAGGGCGGAGGCGCGGCGCACCGCCGCGGCGTGGCTGGAGCGCGTCGGCCTGGCCGCGTACGCCTCGGCCAGGCCGCGCCGGCTGTCGGGCGGGCAGGCCCAGCGCGTCGCGCTGGCCCGCGCCCTCGCCGTCGGCCCCCGCCTGCTGCTGATGGACGAGCCGCTGGCCGCGCTGGACGCGCACACCCGCCTGGAGGTCCGCTCCCAGCTGCGCCGCCACCTGGCGGACTTCGCCGGCGCGACCGTCCTGGTCACCCACGACCCGCTGGACGCCATGGTGCTCGCCGACCGCCTGGTCGTCGTCGAGAACGGGACCGTCGTCCAGCACGGCACCCCGGCCGAGGTCGCCAGGCGCCCGCGGACCGACTACGTGGCCCGGCTGGTCGGCCTCAACCTCTACCGGGGCACCGCCTCGGGCAGGCGGGTGACCGTCGGGGAGGTGGTCCTCAGCGTCGCCGAGCAGCAGGACGGCCCCGTCTTCGTCGCCTTCCCGCCCAGCGCGGTCGCGCTCTACCGGACCCGCCCGGACGGCAGCCCGCGCAACCTCTGGCAGGCGACGATCGAGGGGGTCGAGCGGCACGGCGACAACGTCCGCATCCACCTGGAGGGGCCGATCGCCGCCTCGGCCGACGTCACCCCGGCCGCGGTGGCCGACCTCGACCTCACCCCGGGCCGGTCGGTCTGGGCGTCGGTCAAGGCCATCGAGACGCACGCGTACCCGTCCTGACCCTCGGCCGCGCACCCTCGCGGGACGTCGAAGGACGACGGGGGGACGGCACGGGGTGACGGGGATCGTCGCGGGTCACCGCGTGGCGCCGGGGCGCGTCCGGTGGCCGCGGGCACAATGGCGGGAAGGGGGGATGATCTATGCGCGTCGCCGTACTCGGCATGGGCGTGATGGGGCGGGCGATGACCCGGCGGCTGCTGACGCTCGGATTCCCGGTCACGGTGTGGAACCGTACGCCGGGCCGCGCGGGCGAGCTGGTCGACCTCGGCGCCGTGGAGGCGGGCTCGCCCGCCGAGGCCGCGCGGGGGGCCGACGGGGTGCTGCTCTCGCTCACTGACGACCAGGCGACCCTGGAGGTGGTGTCCAGGCTCGCCGAGATCGGCTCCGGCGATCCGTCCGGGGGCCCGGTGGTGGCCGACACGAGCACGGTCGCCCCGGACACCGCGCGGGCGCTGCGCGACCTGGCCCCGGGAGGCCGGTTCGTGGCCGCGCCGATCCTGGGCTCGTCGCCCAGCGTCGTCGAGGGACGGGCGATGGTCCTGGTGGGCGGCGAGCGCGGCCTCGTCGACGCGCTCAGACCGGTGTGGTCGCAGGTGTTCGCCTCCTACTCCTACTGCGGCCGCGACCCGGGCGACGCCCTCGTGTTCAAGCTGCTGAACAACTACCTGCTCATGTCCGGGATCGCCGTGCTCGCCGAGGTGGCCGCCGCGGGCCGGGCGGCCGGTGCCGACGAGACGCTCCTGCACGACCTGCTGATGCGCTGGCCCACCGTCGCCCCGGCCCTGCACGACCGGCTGGACGACGTTCTCGACGGTGACCACCGGGGCTGGTTCACGACCAGCCTGGCCGCCAAGGACCTGCGGCTCGCCGCGGGCCTGACCGGGCCGGACGGGCCCGCCCTGCCGATCGCCCGGCTGGTCGAGCGGCGCTACGCCGAGGCGGCCGAACGCGGCTGGGGCGAGGCCGACATCGGCGCGGTCGTGGAGTTGCTGCGCGCGTGACGGCCGCCGCGTCACGGCCCCCTGGAATCACGAGCGGGCCTCGCGGGTCGCGACCGGGTCCCGCCGGTCACCGGCGGGACCCGCTCGCGGACGACTCCCCGCCGGTCACGGGCGGGTTCTGGCCACCTCCGCGGCCACGGCGCGGAACGCCGTCACGGCCTCGCGCTGGTCGTTCTCCGCGTTGGAGGCGACCGACTTGACGATGACCACGTCGTGCTCGGGGGAGACGTAGATGTACTGCCCGCCGAACCCGGCGGCCATGAAGTCGTCCCCGCCGTCGCCGCCCAGCCACCAGTGCAGCCCGTAGCCCGCGTTGAAGGAGGCCGACGGCCTGGTCGACAGGTCCACCCAGGAGCTCGGCACGACCTGGCTCCCCTTGGCCATCCCGTCGTTGAGGTAGAGCAGGCCGAACCGGGCGAAGTCGCGGTCGGTGGCGTGGAAGCAGCAGTAGCCCAGGTTGTCGCCGTTGCCGTCGTTGCCGACGCCCAGCGTGAACTCCATGCCCGCGGGCTTCCAGATCTTCTCCTGCACGTACCGGTGGAACGGGACGCCGGAGACCGTGCTGACGAGCTTGGCGAGCACGAAGGAGTTCATGCTCGTGTACTCGAACCTGCTGCCCGGCTCCCAGCCGCGCACCTGCCGCGCCGCGATCCTGGCCACCGGCCTGCCCTGGTTGGCGGCCACCTGCACGCGCGGCACGTCGGTGCGCTCGTCCCACTCGATGCCCGACGACATCCGCAGCAGGTTCCGGATGGACACCCCCTCGTACCCCGAACCGCGCAGTTCGGGCAGGTAGGTGGTCACCGGGTCGTCGATCGAGGAGATGAGGCGCTCGTGCAGCGCGATGCCGACCGCGGCCGAGGTGAAGGACTTCGCCACCGACCAGGACTGGAAGCGGGTGTCCCGGTCCGCCGAGACGTAACGCTCGTACACGATCTTCTGGCGGTCCAGGACGACGAAGCCGTTGGTCCCGGTGCGCTCCAGGAAGTCGGCGAGGGTGTGCTGCCGCCCCTCGTGGGTGTAGGTCACCGAGAGCGCCCGGGGGGCGCTCGTCAGCGTGACCGGGGTGGCCGAGGGGTTCACCAGGTCGAGGGAACCGGGCGCGGCCTTGATCTTTCCGGCTCCGGCCCTTCCGGTCGCGCGCTTCTTGACCGTGCCCTTCGTGGTCGTGGCCGCTCTCCCGGTCCGGGTGGCGCCGGGGGTGGGGGCGGCGTGGGCCGCGGGCGCGGCGGCGAGGGCGGGGCCGGGGGCCGCCGTCCCCGGCAGGGCGGCGGCGGGGACCGCCCAGGCGGTCACGGCCAGTACGGCGGCCGTGGCGACGGCGGGTCTTCGCAGGTGACGACTGATGCTCATGGTCTCTCCACAGGTCCGGGCGGCGAGCCGGCCGCTCTGATACGGCAGGGATCATGACGTACTTTCATGGCAGATCTCTGGCAGGAGCCGGGAGGGTCCCGGCGGATCGCGCGTCCTCCACGGGCAGGCGCACCTCGACACGCGTCCCCGCACCCGGCTCGGCACCGCCCGGGTCGGCACCGCCCGGGTCGGCACCGTCCGGCGGGCCCGGTTCCGGGCCGGTCACCGTGACCGTGCCGCCGTGCAGCACGACCTGCTGCCGGACGAGGGTGAGGCCGAGACCGGCCCCGGGGCTGCCTGCCCGGCGGTGGAAGCGGGTGAAGACGGACTCGCGTTCGGCGGGCGGTATGCCCGGCCCGGTGTCCTGGACGCCGAGCACCGCCTCCCCGTCCGCCGTGCGGAGCGTCACGGTGACCACCGCGTGACCGGTGCCGTCCGCGCCGTGGATCGCGGCGTTGTCGAGGAGGTTGTCGACGACGACCCGGAGCCCCTCGTCCCATCCCCTCACCGGCAGGTCCCCCGTACCGGAGAGGGTGATCGCGGCGCCCGGGTGGCGGCGCCGCGCCTCCTCGACGGCGGTGGCGGTGATCTCGGCCAGGTCGGTCCCGGTGAAGGCCGCGGGCTCGACCAGTTCCCCCCGCGCCAGGCGGCGGAGCATGGTGACCAGCCGCTGCGTCCGGTCGTGTTCCGCCCGCAGGTCCGCGATGATCTCGGCTCGCTCCGCAGGGTCCAGGGCGGGGTGGTCGAGCAGGCCGAGGTTGGTGCCCATGCTGGTCAGCGGGGTCCGCAGCTCGTGCGAGACGGTGGCGGCGAAGGCGCGGGCGGTCTCCAGCGCCTCGGCGGTACGGGTCACCGCCGCGTCCCGC
Organism: Streptosporangium sp. NPDC050855; assembly: GCF_044456585.1. Classification (NCBI taxonomy): domain Bacteria; kingdom Bacillati; phylum Actinomycetota; class Actinomycetes; order Streptosporangiales; family Streptosporangiaceae; genus Streptosporangium; species Streptosporangium sp. NPDC050855. The sequence continues at coordinate 75,601 of NZ_JBITFY010000008.1, read as the reverse complement.
CGGTCCAGCAGCTCGTTGAGCAGGCGGGCCAGCTCGTCGACCTCGACGACCCCGGAGGCGGTCGCCAGCCGCGTGTCCGAGACGGCGGGCACGTCGAGCTCCCTGGCCTGCCGGCGCAGCACCGTCAGCGGCCGTACCGCGAGCCGGCCGAGCCGGAAACCGGCCGCGGCACCCGCCGCCGCGGCGACCAGGGTGACCAGGACCACGCGCTCGCGGAGCACCGCGAGGTCCCGGTCGAGGTGCTCCTCGGCCTCGAACACCCACAGCCGGCCAGAGCCCTTCAGGACGCCCAGGCCGGAGGTGGTGAACCGCCAGCTCCGGCCGCCGTCGGAGAAGGTGGCCGGTCCGTCCCGGCCGGTCGCGGGCATCGTGGCCGGTACGTCCCCGATGACGAGCGGTGCGGCACCGGGGACGTCGACGCGCACCCCGCCAGGGTTGCCGGCGCTCAGCGCCGCCGTGGCCAGTCGCCGGGCGATCAGGTCGGGATGCACCTCCGGCACCAGGCGGACCCGCCACATGTACGACGTGGCCATCGGCGCCAGCGCGCGCGTCCGCAACGCCAGCCCCCTGTCCCGCTCGGCGCTCAGGTCGTGGGAGACCAGGCTCAGCACGAGCATGCCGCCCAGCAGCACCAGCAGCGGGACGAGCACGGCGAGGCAGACCGCGAACCGGGTGGAGAGCCTCACCCCCGCACGTCCCGCAGCACGAACCCGACGCCCCGCACCGTGTGCACCATGCGCGGCTCGCCCGCCGACTCCAGCTTGCGCCGCAGGTAGCCGACGAAGGTGTCCACGGCGTTGCCGGTCACCTCGAAGTCGTACCCCCAGACCCGCTCCAGCAGCACCGGCCGGGACAGCACCAGGCCCGCGTTGCGCGCGAAGACCTCCAGCAGGTCGAACTCGCGCCGGGTCAGCTCGACCTCCCGGCCGTTCACGGTGACCCGCCGGGCGGCCGGGTCGACCGTCAGCGGCCCCACCCGGACCGTCTCCCCGGCCGCGCGACCGGCCCGCCGCAACAGCGCGCGCAGCCGCAGCACCAGCTCGTTCAGGTCGAACGGCTTGACGACGTAGTCGTCGGCACCGGCGGCCAGCCCGGCCACCCGGTCGGCGACCTCGTCCATGGCCGAGAGCATCAGCACCGGCACCTCGGCGCCGCGCGCCCGCAGCCGCCCGCACACCTCGATCCCCGACAGGCCCGGCATCGAGACGTCGAGGACGATCGCGTCCATCTCGGCGCCGTCCACCAGCTCCAGCGCGCGACGGCCGGAGTCGGCGGTGTCCACGTCGAAGCCCTCCAGCCGCAGCCCCCGTCGCAGCGAGCGCAGGATCGCGGGGTCGTCGTCGACGGCGAGAATGCGGTGTCCGGTCATCGCGGGCCCCCTGCTCGTCAGCGGCCGGCACCTGCGGTCCCGGCCGGCCTCCCGGGACGCGCCGGTCCGTCGCCCCCGCGGAACGGGCGGTGGACCGGCAGACAGGCATCCTGGCAGAAGCCCGGCCGGGAACCCAGCCCGGCCGCGAACCGCTCGATGCCTGACCCCTGACCCCTGACCCCTGACCCTTGCCCCCGGGCCGCGCGGGCCCTCGGCCGTACGTCTCCCGGCCGTGACGTACCGGATGTCTCGCGCCCCCGTGGCGGAGACATCCGGTACGGCTCACCCGGCCGGTGACCCGATGCGCCCGTGCAGGACCAGGGCCCAGGCCAGGCAGGAGAAGGCGGCGACGCACGCCACCGTGCGCGCGACGTTCCAGCGGACCCACGCCCCCTCGAACCGCTCGCGCACCGCCGCGAGGTCCGCGACGCGGTCGGGATCCCCGGCCGCGTCCAGCGCGTTGTTGAGCGGCACGTTGACCGCGAACGTGATGCCGAGCATGACCGCGTACAGCACGAACGCGGCCACGATCCACGGGAACACGGGCCTGCCGTCCCCTCGCAGGTGAAGGACCGCGGCCAGCGCGATCAGCGGCACGGCGCCGGCGAAGCAGACGCCGAACCAGCCGTTGAGGATCGCCACGTTGATCCGCTGCATCGCGGTGACGAAGGTACGGTCGTCGGCCCGGCCCAGGCCGGGCATGACGGAGCAGGCGTAGGCGTAGAACAGGCCCGCCGTGAGCCCCACGGTGACGGTCGCGCCGATCAGCGCGACGCTTCGGAACAGTGTCATCTTCGCGACCTCCACGGTCGTCACCGGGTACGCGACCTTCGCGGTCGTCACCGGACGTTACGGGAACACGGGAACACGGGAACACGGGGACACGGTGGGGGCGGCGCGTCGTCCGTCCCGTCGGTGCCGGCGGCCCCGCCCGGACCGTGCCGGGCCGGGGCGCGGGCCGGTGGGTCAGCCGCCCCAGACCCCGGTGGCGGCGGTGTCGCGCGCGTACCGCGTGAAGTCCCGGGGCTCCCGGCCGAGGGCCCGCCGGACGCCGTCCCCCAGGTGGGCGTTGCGGCCGTCCAGCACGGTGCAGAACAGCGCGGTGAGCTGCGCGGCGTGCTCGGCCGGGACGCCGTACCCGACCATCGCGGCCTCGTACTCCTCCGGGGAGACCGCCACGTAGCGGATCGGCCGGCCGGTCGCCTCGGAGATCTCCGCGGCCGCGTCGGCGAAGGTCAGCAGCCGGGGGCCGGTGAGCTCGTAGAGCTCGCCCACGTGCCGGTCCTGCGTCAGTGCCGCGACCACGACGTCCGCGATGTCGTCGGCGTCGACGAACGGCTCCTTCACGTCGCCCGCGGGGAACGCGATCTCCCCGGCCAGCACCGGGTCCAGCAGGTAGTCCTCGCTGAAGTTCTGGCAGAACCAGGACGCCCGCACGATCGTCCACTCCAGCCCGGAGCCGCGGACCGTCTCCTCGCTCAGCCCGGCCTCCTCCTCGCCCCGGCCGGACAGCAGCACCAGCCGCCGTACGCCGCTGCCGGCCGCCTGCGCGACGAACGAGCGGACCGTCTCGGTGGCGCCGGGGAACGCCAGGTCGGGCTGGTACGTCAGGTACACCGAGCCCACGCCCCGCAGCACCGGCGCCCACGTCGCCGGGTCGTTCCAGTCGAACGGCGGCTCGCCCGAGCGGGAACCGGCCCGCACCGGCACGCCGAGCGCGGTGAGCCGCTCCACCACCCGCCGTCCGGTCTTGCCCGTCCCGCCGAGGACCAGCGTCGTCGCGGGGTCGTTCTTGTCGCCATCGGTGTGGATGTTCTCCGTCATGTGTCCAGTGAACCGTCAGGGAGTGAGACGGACCATGGTTGAGAAGCGCACTTCCATGTTCCGGCGTCTAGGGTGAGGTGATGGACGCACTCACCGACTTCCTGGACGGGCCGAGGGCCCGGGGAGCGTTCCTGCTCCGCTCGATCCTCAGCCCGCCCTGGTCCCTGCGGATCCAGGACCGGGCGCCGCTGGCGCTGGCGGCCGTCGTGCGGGGTGAGGCGTGGATCGTCCCCGACGACGGGGACCCGGTACGGCTGGGCCCGGGGGACGTCACCGTCATCCGCGGTCCCGCCCCCTACACGGTCGCCGACGATCCTGCCACGCCCCCGCAGGTGGTGATCCATCCCGGGCAGCACTGCACCACCGTCGACGGGCGGGACCTCTCCGACGCGATGAGCCTGGGCGTGCGCACCTGGGGCAACGACCCGCACGGGTCGGCGGTGATCCTCACCGGTGCCTACCAGATGCGCGGGGAGATCAGCCGGCGCCTGCTGGAGGCGCTGCCCCCGCTGCTGGTCCTGCCCGAGGACGCCTGGGACTGCCCGATCATCCCGCTGCTCACCGACGAGATCGTCAAGGACGAGCCGGGACAGGAGGCGGTCCTGGACCGGTTGCTCGACCTGCTGCTCATCGCCGTCCTGCGGGCCTGGTTCTCCCGCCCGGAGGGCGGTGCCCCGGCGTGGTACCGCGCCCACGGCGACCCGGTGGTGGGCAAGGCCCTGCGCCTGCTGCACAACAATCCCGCCCATCCCTGGACGGTGGCCGGCCTGGCCGCCGAGACCGGCGTCTCCCGCGCGTCCCTGGCCCGCCGCTTCACCGACCTGGTCGGTGAGCCGCCCATGGCGTTCCTCACCGGCTGGCGGCTGGCCATGGCCGCCGACCTGCTGCGCGAGACCGACGCCACCGTCGGCGCGGTGGCCCGGCAGGTCGGGTACGGCAGCTCGTTCGCGCTCAGCACCGCCTTCAAGCGGATGCACGGGGTCAGCCCGCAGGAGTACCGTGCCGGGGCGCACGCCGTCGGGACCGGCCATGACGCCTTCGCGCCCGCGCGACGGGCACGGACGGGCTGAGCGAGGGGTTTCACCGCTGCCTCGGGCTTCCCGGACCCGGAGGATCCCCGGGCCGTGAGTGCCGCGGGCCCCTGTGCACCGCGGCCCCGGTGCACCGCGAGATCCTGTGCACCGCGAGGTCCTGTGCATCGCGGGTGCCCTGGACGCTGTGGGTGTCCTGTGCGCCGCGGGTGGTTCTGGACGCGGCGGGTGCCGGCGTCGTCCTCAGACGGTGAGGGAGCGCGCGGCCCCGGCCGCCTGCTCGCCGCGCTTGCCGTACCAGGAGCTCCACAGGCCGAGCAGGGCGATGGTCGCGACCAGGATGACCGACGACAGCCCGGCCATGACGTCGGTCGGCAACAGGTAGACCAGCGGGATCCGCGCGGCCGACTCGACCAGGAGCGCGACGCCCCAGACCAGCGTCATCACCAGGTAGACCCGGCGGAAGGCCGGCTCGGCCGCGTACAGCACGTCCCAGCGCCGTGCCGTCTCCGCGTTCTCGGCGCCGAAGCGCTTGGCCACCGAGAAGGCCGCCGGACGCCCGGCGGCGCAGGTCGCCAGGAAGACCAGGCCCGCCACCGCGGTGGTGACCGACTTGAGGGCGAGGACGAACTTCTCGTCGCCGGTCATCAGGGAGAGCGCGAACCCCACCCCGAACACCAGGCCCATGAAGGCGGCGAAACCGTCGAAGCGGCGGCGCCGGAGGGCGACGTAGGCCACCCGCAGCACGCCCGCGCCCGTCGCGGCCAGCATGGCCGCGTACTCGCTCACGCCCAGCGCGCGGCACCCGTAGTAGGTGGCGATCACGGGGGCGACGTCCCACAGCACCACCGAGACGATCCCCTCGCGGCCCTCGCGGATCGTGCCGTCCTTGCCGCTCTCGTTGGCCGAGTCCTTCATCGCCACACTCCCGAAACTCTCGTCCGGCCGGTCGCCGGGGCGGTCCACCACCCGCCGGACGTCCGGCCGGAGGCGTTCCTTCGATGTCTTAACGCAAAATCTCTTGCTTTAAAGGAGCGTAGGGTCTGGGAGAGGTTAAAGCAAGAAATTTTGCATTAGGGTGTGGGAATGGCAGCCCAGCAGCCCGCCCGCCGTCCCGGAGGCCGCACGGCCCGCGTCCGTGCCGCCGTCCATCAGGTCGTGCTCGACCTGCTCGCCGAGGAGGGGTGGAGTGATCTCAGCATCGCTCTGGTCGCCGAGCGGTCGGGCGTCCACCAGACGACGATCTACCGGCGCTGGGGCACGGTGCAGGCGCTGATCGACGACGTGATCACCGAACGGCTGACGCGGCTCTCCCCGGTTCCCGACACCGGGACGCTCCGTGGCGACCTGGAGGAGTACGCCGTCCGGCTGGCCGAGGACGTGGCCGGGGCCAGGGGCGCCCTGTTCCTGCGCGCCGCCATGCTCGGCACCCACGCCGGAGCCGCCTCGGACGTCCCCTCGGGTGCCACGTCCGGGGCCGAGGACCCCGCGCACGTCTACATGCTCGACCGGGGCGTCCAGCTGCAGGCGATGCTCGACCGCGCGGCGGGGCGGGGGGAGAGCCCGCCGACCCTGCTGGAGCTGCTCGAGGTGGTGCAGGCGCCGCTCTACTTCCACGCGGCCTTCTTCAACAGGCCGGTCGGCGCGGACCACGCGCGGGCGCTGGTGGACCGGCTCCTCTCGCTGCCACGACCGTGATCCGTGGCGCCGGCGGATCCGCAGGGCCGACGGATCCGGACGGTCGCCGGTCCGGACGGCCGATGATCCGCGCCGACGGGTCCGCGCGGTCGTGATCCTCCCGCCGCGAGCGCGCGCGGACGGCCTCCTGCGCCCCCTGTAGCATCGCCATCACCGAGAGAAGGGGAGCCGGCCGGTGGCGAGGAGAGCAGCCGGGACGGTCGCGCGTACGGTGCTGACCCGGGCGCGCGTGGTGCGCGCCGCGGTCGAGCTGATCGAGCGCGAGGGCGTGGACGGGCTGTCCATGCGGGCGGTCGCGGCCGAGCTGGGCGTCGCCGTCATGTCCCTGTACAACCACGTGCCGAACAAGACGGCCCTGCTGGAGGGCGTGGCCGAGTACGTGGTGGCGGGGATGGACCTGCCCGACGATCCCGGCGAGGACTGGAAGCTCAGGGCGCGGACGCTCATCCGGGCCTTCCGCAAGACCGCCCGCGACAACCCGCGGTCGATGACGGTGGTGCTGACCCACAAGATCGACACATCGATCGGCCTGCGGCCCGCCGAACGGGCCCTGGCGATCGCCGAGAGCGCGGGGTTCGACGGCGAGACGTCCGTCCGGATCATGCGGGCGATGCTGGCGTACGCGCTGGGCGCGCAGATGCGCGAGGTCGGCACCACGAAGATGCTCGACTATCTGCACCGGAACCCGGCCGATACCTTCGCCGGGCTCGACCCCGAGCAGTTCCCCCGGGTCATCGCGCTGGCCCCGGAGCTGGCCAGGCACGATCCGGAGACCGACTTCGAGTTCGGCCTCGACCTTCTCATCGCCGCGCTGGACGCGCTCCCGCGTACCTCGGCCTGAGCGCGCGGGCCGCACCGCCGCACCGGCAGGACCGGCAGGACCGGCAGGACCGACCGTGACGCCCAGCCACCGACGCCCGGCCCGGCCGGAACGGCCGCTCAGGCCGGAACGGGCAGCCGGGTGGGAACGGCCGGCCGAGCCGGGACGGGCAGCCGAGCCGGGACGAGCGGCCGGCCCCGAACGGCCGGTCGGGTCAGAACAGCCAGTCGAGCAGGCCGCCCCTGCCGGAGTCGTCGTTGCCGCCACCGTCCTGCACCGGAGGCGCCGACGTCGGCTCCTCGCTGGGGGTGGGGCTCTCGGAGGGCAGCGACTCGGTCGGCGAGGCCCCGGGCTCGGAGGTGACCTCCGCCCTCGGGGGAGTGGAGTTCCGGGACTCCTCGTCGCGCTCGGGCCGCCGGGTGGGTTCCGGCTCGGCCTCCCGCGACGGGGTGGTCCGGGTGGGGGAGGGACGGGAAGACGGCTGGTTCCGGGCGGTCCGGCTCGGAGCGGGCGTCGGCTCGGCGGTCGCGGACGGGTCCTCGCCGCGCTCCCCGGTCTCCTCGGGAGTGGGCTTCGCCGTTCTCGGCGGCTGCTCGGCGACGGAGCAGCGCGCGCCGGGCGAGCACGCCTCGCCGGACGAGCCGGGCGTGGAGGTGGAGAACGCCAGGCCGCCGACGATGCCCGCGGCCACCATGCCGCCCACGACCGCCAGCAGGATCCTGGACCGGCCCCGGCCGCGGCGCTCCCGCTCGGAGTCGGTCTCCTCGCGCCACCCCGAACCCAGGAAACCGCGCGCCCGCGTCGTCTCGTCGTCCTCGTACGGCGGCACGACCGTGCCGTCGACGTCCGTGGTCTCGCGGGGGTCGTCGGGGTAGACCCTCTCCCTGGACCCGTCGTTCCGGATGATCTCCCGGGATCCGTCCACGTGAACGATCACCTGCGTGCCGTCGCCCCGCGCGTCCTCCTGCAGGCCGAGCTCGCTCCACCCGTCCGGCAACACGTCCAGCATGTCCGGTACGTCGCTTGCCGGGCGGTCGGACCTCGGCACCGCTCCCATGGGGCCGGTCCGCTCGCGAGGATCGTCCTCGTACGGTTCCTGGATGTCGTCGCGCCCCACGATGCCCCTCTCCGATGTGATCTGGTCGGGCATCCTATGGCAGATCCGACAGACAATTGTCCGAAAAGCTCACAAATCACTGAGGATAACGTGACTTATGAGGTTTCGGTGGTGACAATCCGGAAAGCCTAGGCCGGACACGACGCACCCGGCGACCGGGCCGTGCCCCCGGCCCCGGAGCAGGTCCTGCGATTCGGTACGACCTCCCGGGCCTCGGACGTGCTCTTGGACGAAGTCGGGGTAGAAAGGGCGCATGACAGCGGATCCACCGGCGGGGGTGCTCCCCGGTTCCTCCCCCTTTCCACCCATCGCCGACTACGCGTTCCTGTCCGACTGCGAGGTCACGGCCCTGGTCGCGCCGAGCGGGAACGTCGAGTGGCTCTGCCTGCCGCGGATGGACTCCCCGAGCGTCTTCGGTGCCCTCATGGACCGGGGAGCGGGCGGTTTCCGGCTCGGTCCCGCCGACCTGAGGGTCCCGGCCGCGCGCCGCTACCTTCCGGGCACCATGATCCTTGAGACCAGCTGGGGCACGCCCACCGGCTGGATCGTCGTGCGGGACCTGCTCCTCATGGGGCCCTGGCACCACGACAGCGAGCTCTCGCACACGCACCGCAGGGCACCGACCGACTACGACGCCTCCCACGTGCTGCTCCGTACGGTCCGCTGTGTCAGCGGGGAGGTGCAGATCACCCTGGACTGTGAGCCGATCTTCGACTACGGCCGCCGTCCCGCCGTCTGGTCGTACGGCGAGCGGGGGTACCACCAGGGCATCGCGACCGCGGAGGGCGAGGACCTGGAGCTGCGGCTCACCACCGACATGCGGCTGGGGTTCGAGGGCGGGCGTGCCACGGCGCGCACCCTGCTCAAGGAGGGGGACTCGCGCTTCTGCGCGCTGTCGTGGACCGCGCACGAGCCCCCGTACACCTTCAAGGAGGCCTACGACGGGCTGGTGTGGACCGCGCACCACTGGCAGCACTGGCTGGCCAGGGGCGACTTCCCCGACCACCCGTGGCGCAGCTACCTGGAGCGCAGCGCCCTCACCCTCAAGGGGCTGACGTTCGCCCCGACGGGCGCGCTCATCGCGGCGGCGACCACCTCGCTGCCCGAGACCCCGCACGGTGACCGCAACTGGGACTACCGCTACACCTGGATCAGGGACTCCACCTTCGCCCTGTGGGGCCTGTACACGCTGGGCTTCGACTGGGAGGCCGACGACTTCTTCTGGTTCATCGCCGACGTCGCGGAGCGGGACCAGGAACTCCAGGTGATGTACGGCATCGACGGCGAGTCCAAGCTGGACGAGGAGATCCTCGACCACCTCTACGGGTACGAGGGCGCCAAGCCCGTCCGGGTCGGCAACGCCGCCTACCTGCACCGCCAGAACGACGTCTGGGGCGCCGTCCTGGACTCCTTCTACATCCACACCCGTTCGCGGGACCGCCTGGACGAGCGGATCTGGCCCATCCTGAAGCGGCAGGTCGAGTCGGCCATCCGCAACTGGCGGGAGGCCGACCGGGGCATCTGGGAGGTACGGGGCGAACCTCAGCACTTCACCTCGTCGAAGGTCATGTGCTGGGTGGCGGTGGACAGGGGTGCGCGGCTCGCCCGCCTGAGGGAGGACCCCGAGCTGGCCGCGCGCTGGCAGGTGGTCGCCGACGAGATCCACGCCGACGTGTGCGAGTACGGCGTCAGTGAGCGCGGGGTGTTCCGCCAGCACTACGACACCGACGCCCTGGACGCGTCGCTGCTGCTCATCCCGCTGGTGCGCTTCCTGCCGGCCGACGACCCGAGGGTCCGCGCCACCGTCCTGGCCATCGCCGACGAGCTGACCCGCGACGAGCTGGTCCTGCGCTACGAGACCAAGGAGACCGACGACGGACTGACCGGGGAGGAGGGGACCTTCACCATCTGCTCGTTCTGGCTCGTCTCGGCGCTGACCGAGATCGGCGAGCACGTCCGCGCCCGCAGGCTCTGCGAGAGGGTGCTCTCCTTCGCCAGCGCCCTCGGCCTGTACGCCGAGGAGATCGACCCGGTGACCGGGCGCCATCTGGGCAACTTCCCCCAGGCGTTCACCCACCTGGCGCTCATCAACGCGGTCATCCACATCATCCGCGCCGAGAGCGGACACCCCGCCCCGCCCGCGTGGCCGACGTCGGACGCGTCATGACGTGTACGGGCGCCCCGAGCACCCGGGGCGCCTGGCTAGGCTTCCGGGTATGAATCGTCGGTTGATCGCCATCGTGGTGCTCGTCGGCCTGCTGGCCACCAGTGGCCTGTCGGTGGTCCTGGCCTGGGGCCTCAGCGGCTGACACCTGGTCCGCGCCTCGGCTGTCCGGTCCGGAGCCTCGGCGCCTGGTGCACGCCGCACAGGCCTGTCCGGAACCTTGGTGTCCGGTCCGGGCCTCGGCGGCCGATGTCCGACCGGGGTCACGGCGCCGCGGGCCCGCCGGGCGGACCTGACCTCCGCCGGGCGAACGCGGGGCCTGCCGGACGGCGCGGGTCCGGCGGGCGGCGCCCTACGGCCCGGCGAGCGCGGAGACGATGCCTCGGTCCGCCGCCGGATCCTGGGAAGGCCGGGCCGTCGGATGCCCCCGACGCCACGGGCCCTCCCCGAGAGAATCGCCTAGGCGATCACCATCGAGTTCTGCCCCGCGGGCTGCGCGTGCTGCTGCTGGGCGACGGGCCTGTGCTGCTGCTGCTGCCGGTGGGCCGCCTGGTCGGCGGACTGGGGCTGCTGATGGCGGTGGGCCTGCTCGGCGGGCGCCTCGGTCTCGGCCGGGCAGGTGCAGTAGCCGTTGGAGACGATCAGGCGCCCCCGCTGCGCGGTGTAGGTGCGCGAGTCGGTGGCGAGAAGAACACCCGTGCATTTCTGGCAGACGACGGACTGGCGGTCCATGGGCCGGCTTCCTTCCTTGGGGTAGCCGTCGAACGTCTCTACGGTCCGGCCGGCTGGCTGCTCGTGCCCCGAAGGGGAGAGTTGAATCTCCCTATCGGGGTTTCTATCTTACTTCGTAGCACAGAGCGATCATTGAGCCACACGAAGTCACAGATGTAGGACTTGGTGTCGCTGCTTCACAACGGTCTCATGCGCAACGCCCCGGCGGGTGGGGAACCCCCCGTCCCGCGCTAGGTTCGCAGCAGGCTCCCCTTCCGCTCGGAGATGACCGGCTTGAGGAGCAGGGCGTTGGCGGCCACCGCGATGCAGACCAGACCGAGCAGGAAGCCCCAGCTCACGTCGCTGAGGTGGTGCATCCCGCGGTACATGCGCGAGTAGGCGATGCCCACCGGGATCCCCAGGCCGACCAGTACCCACACCACGTTCAGAATCTTGAACCGGTGGGTGTGCAGGATCAGCACCAGGGCGATGCCCGCGTAGAAGGCGACCGCGGCGCTGGTGTGCCCGGAGGGGAAGCTGGAGGTGGGCGGAGCCGGGTCCAGGTGCTGGACGGCGGGACGCTTGCGCTGGGCGAAGACGGTCGCCAGCAGGAAGATCGCCGACTGGGAGAAGACCGCCAGCGCGAGGAAGATCGACTCGTTCCAGCGCTTGAAGACCAGCCGGAAGACGACGACAAGGACCGCCGTGCCCGCGATGATCACCGGTGTGTCGGACAGCCCCGACAGGGTGTCGGTGATCGAGCTCCAGTACGCGGTGCGGTCACCGGCCAGCTTCTCGTTGACTCCCCTGTCGTTGGCGATGAGAGTCGTCGTCTGCAGGACCTTGGTGATGAGGAGGCCGACGGCGATCGTCAGGACGGCCATGGCGACCAGCGGCATCAGGATCAGGCGTGTCACGCCTTTGAAGTCCACCGACATTTTCGACATGGCGCGCCAGCTACCCCGAACCGTCCTCTCGGAACGCGTCAGGCTCGACACCTTCCATGTGCGGTTCGACGGGCCTGCGGCCCTCTCCCCGGCGCCAGGCCTCGAACCCGGCCGCCGTCCCCACCACGACCACCACGCCCAGCGCGACCCCGGCGATGACGTCGCTGGTCCAGTGCACGCCGAGCGCCACCCGGGTGTAGGCGACGAACACCATCACCGCCACCGCGGCGCCCCACAGGGCGAGCCGGGCGGCCAGGGTCCGCAGGAAGGGCAGCGCGATGAGCACCAGGATGCAGGCGCCCAGCGCCGCGCCCATGGCGTGACCGGACGGGAAGGAGGCACCCGGTGCCCAGGCCACCGGCTGCGGCAGGTCGGGCCGGGCGCGGTCGACGATCCCCTTGATCGCCAGGTTCAGCAGGCCGCCGAAGGTGATCGTGGCGACCGCCCAGGCCGCCAGCCGGGGCGCTCCGCGGTACCAGAGCCAGCCCGCGGTCAGCACCACCAGCACGCGCCAGGTCCAGGGCCCGAACACCTCGGTCCCGATGGCGAGGAAGGTCGTGTATCCCGGATTCTCCAGGGCATGGGCGTGCAACGACAGCGCCACGCCCTCATCGAGGTCCTTGAGCGGCGAGGAGGAGGTCTGCACGAGCACGAGCAGGACCACGAACGGCACCGCGAGGATCGCCACGGACGCCAGGGCCAGTGTCAGCCGTACGCCCAGTCGCAGGTCAGCGGAGTGATCGTCTGCCCGGCGGGACGATGAGGGTCCACCTTCGATGAATCTGACCATCGTCAAGGGCTACCCGCTCCCCGGTGAATATTCACCGTACGGGAGGTGACGGACGGTTTCCGGCGCCGGGAACCCCGCCGGATCGCCCGATCGGACGCCTCGTGGTGGCGCCACTCGGCCTCGGTGAGCGCCGGGTGACCCGCGTACGCGTCGAGCACGGCCTCCAGGTGCGACGACGGGGCCGCGGCGTCGTCCAGGACCCGCCCGCCCCCGCCCGGACCGAGCTCCGCGGGCTCCGCGAGCTCCGCGGGCCCTGCGCACTCGGCGGGCCCCGAGCACCCGGCGAGCCCCGAGCACTCGGCGAGCACGTCGAGCCGCGCGGCGCGGGCCGTCCACCACCGGCGGCTCAGCTCGGCCAGCAGGCCGTCCGTCCCGCCGAACTCCCGCTCGATCTCCTCCTCCCACCGGGCGGGGAGGATGACGTCACCGGTGCGGGCGAGGTCGCGCAGGACCAGGCGCGCCAGCTCGCGCCGCCGGACCAGGACTGAACGTGACAGAGTGCTCATACCGCTCACCCTGTCGATCCCGGTTTGCCGAACGCTCAACGATGTGTTGACGGGGAGATCGGGCGGGCGGGATGCGCCCCTCCGCGGCGGCCGTCAGCACGGCCGAGGCCCGTGACCCCCGGGTCCGGGGGGCGGCGTGTCGTCCGTGGCCGGTCGCGGGCCGGCGCCGGACGGCGGCCGCCCCAGCTGGTCGCGGCGGCGCGTCAGGTAGGCGATCTCGGCGGTGTTGCCCGCCAGCTCGACGGCCCTGTCGTAGGCCGCGCGCGACCGCTCGCCGTGGCCCAGCCGGCGCAGCAGGTCGGCACGCGTCGCGTGGTAGGCGTGGTAGCCCGCCAGCCTGTCCCCGAGACGGTCGACGGCCGCCAGCGCCACCTGCGGGCCGTCGAGCTCGGCGACCTCGATGGCCCGGTTGAGCGCCACGATCGGCGAGTGGTCCAGGTGGACGAGCCGGTCGTAGAGGGCGACGATCTGCGACCAGTCGGTGTCGCGCACGTCACGGGCTGAGGTGTGCACGGCGTTGATCGCCGCGAGGATCTGGTACCGGCCCGGGGGCGTCCCGTCGGCGGCGGCGGCCAGGCGCTCGCGTACCAGCCGGTGGCCCTCGGCGATCAGCGCCGCGTCCCAGGCTCCGCGGTCCTGCTCGGCGAGGGCGACCAGCTCGCCGCCGCCCGAGACCCGGGCCTCCCGGCGGGCCTCGGTGAGCAGCATCAGCGCCAGCAGCCCGGCCACCTCACCGTCGGCCGGCATGAGGGCACGGATCATGCGGGTGAGCCGGATCGCCTCGGCGGTCAGGTCGTGGCGCACCGGGTCGCTGCCGGGGCCGGTCGCCAGGTAGCCCTCGTTGAAGACGAGGTAGAGGACGGCCAGCACCCCGGACACGCGCGCAGGAAGATCATGCTCGGACGGCACCCGGTAGGGGATGCGGGCCACCTTGATCTTGGCCTTGGCGCGGGTGATCCGCCGGCCCATCGCGCTCTCCTGGACCAGGAAGGCGCGGGCGATCTCGGCCACGGTCAGACCGGCGACCATGCGCAGCGTCAGCGCCACCCTGGCCTCCATCGCCAGCGCGGGGTGACAGCAGGTGAAGATCAGCCGGAGCCGCTCGTCGTCGATGACGCCGAGCGGCTCGGGCGGGGCGTCGTCGTACAGCATCCGGGCCTCCTCGTGCTTGCCGCCACGCCTGCTCTCGCGCCGGACCCGGTCGATGGCCTTGCGATTGGCGGTCATGGTCAGCCAGGCGCCGGGGTTGGGAGGCACGCCGTCGGCAGGCCACCGCTCGACGGCGGCCGAGAACGCCTCGGCCGCCGCCTCCTCGGCGATGTCGAGGTCGCCGAAACGCCTGGTCAGGGCGGCGACCACCCGGGCCCACTGCTCGCGGTGGGCCCGGGTGATCGCGTCCCGGACGTCGGTCCCGCTCACAGGAACGGCCGCACCTCGACCTTCCGGTTGCAGGCCCGCGACCCCTCGGACGCCAGCCTGAGCGCCACGTCGAGGTCGGGGGCCTCGACGACCCAGAAGCCGACCAGGAACTCCTTCGACTCCACGAAGGGCCCGTCGCTGAACAACGCCTCCTCGCCGCGGTTGTCGATCACCGTGGCCGTGTCGGGCCCGCCGAGACCACCGGCGAAGACCCAGTGACCCTCGGCCCGGAGCCGGTCGTTGAACACGTCGATCGCGGCGTCCTCCTCCGGGGTGGCGAGGCCGGCCGTGTCGGTGATCACGGAAATCAGGTACTGCATCTCGCATCGTCTCCTGTACGTCGGGAACGCCCCCGGCGGGCGACCGCTCACCCGTACTACGAACACCCTCGCCCCGATCGGACACCGCCGCCCGGACCTCTCCCCCGATCTCCCCGATCCTTCCGGTACGCGGGACGGTACGCCGGACGGCGGGCGGCCCGTCCCGGCGAGGCCGTCGCCCGGCACCCGCGCGGGGTCCTTCACCGGCGGCGTTCAGGCAAGGTGGGGAACGGCTTGGCCGGAATCATCGGGCAGCACTAGGCTCTGGTCGCAGATCATTCCGCCCTGCGTCCGCGGAGCTCCCTCGGCATGCAGGAAGCCCGCCCATGACTCAGGTCTTCGACCTCTTCGAGCCCGCCCGGCGCGCGTCGAGCGCCCTCGCGGGCCTTCGCGCCGCGCCCACGGTGACGCGCCGTGCCCCCGGTGTCGGCGTTCCGGACGTCCTCGGCGCCTGCGGCGTGCTGAGCGGCCCCGGCGTCCTGAGCGGCTCCGGTGTTCCGAGGGGCGGGGGAGTGGCCGATCGGCGCTCCGGATATCTCTGATCGGATCGGCCGCGAGCCGCCTTGGCGCGGACGCGGATCGGCGGGCGGCCCGATGGCCCCGGCAGGGACCTTCCGGCCGCGATCCATGAAAGTCCCATTTTCGGGAAGTCGTAGTGTGCATGTCAAGTAACCGGCTCGACGCTGAAAGGCGCCCCGCAGATGACTCATATTGATCCGGAAGCGCTGGTCGCGAGCTTGAGGAGCCTCCAGACGACCTCGCCCGCCACGGGCATAGTCCATCAGTTGGAGCGGGCCGTGGACGTGGTGAACTCGCTGTTCGGATACGCGGGTGCCGGGCTGATGTTCGCCGAGGAGGGCAGGGCCCTGCGCTACCTGGTGGCCACCGACGACCGTGGCCGCAGTCTTGAGGGCGCGCAACTGCATCTCGGGCAGGGGCCCTGTGTCTCGGCGTACCAGGAGAACTGTGCGGTAACCTCCAGCGACGTGCACGTCGATCCGCGCTGGCCGAAGCTGGCCGACCGGCTGCACCCGGAGGTGCGGGCGGTGGCCGGGGTGCCGGTGCGGCTGGGCGGTGAGCCGGTGGGCACGCTGAACGTCTACCAGTCCACCTTCTACGAGTGGGACGAGTCGGACGTCCAGGCCCTCTACGGCTACGCCGACGTGATCGAGCAGCTGCTCACCGCCGTGATGGCCGCGGAGGAGAAGAGCGCCCTGGCCGACCAGCTGCAGTACGCCCTCGACTACCGCGTGATCATCGAGCGGGCGATCGGTTACCTGATGGGAAAGCACGACCTGACCGCCACCCAGGCGTTCACCGGCCTGCGCAAGCAGGCCCGTGACAGCCGGCGCCGCGTCGCCGACCTCGCGGCCGAGGTGCTCGGAGAGGGAGCGGGCGAACTGCGGTGATCCTGCTCACGTCGCCCGACGTCCCCGGAGGCAGGGTGGAGATCACGGTCTACGGGGATCTCGACCGGGCCGCGGGCGCGGAGCTGCGGCGGATGCTCACCGGACCCGGCGGGTCCGGCGAGCCCGGCGGGATCGGCGCGGCGACCGTCGAGCTCGATCTGGCGCACGTGTCCTTCCTCGACTGCGCGGGCGCCAGGGCCCTGCTCGGCGCCGACGAGCACCTGCGCGGCCTGGGCCGGGAGATGGTCGTCCTGCGCCCCTCCAGGCCGGTGCTGAGGCTGCTCACCTTGCTCGGCTTCGCGTCCCACCTGGTGATCGGGGACCCGGGAGGGGTGGCCGGCGCGACCCGCACCCCGCCGGGGCACTAACCTGATCGGTGATGTATCGATTCGTCTTCTCGCAGGTCCTCAGCCGCCTCGACCCGGAGGACGTGCACCGTCTGACGGTCCGCGCGCTCCGTCTCCTCTCCGTGACACCCGTGGTCAGGCGGCTGGTCCACCGCCGCCTCGCGCCGCGCGACCCCGCGCTGCGCGTGCGGGCCTTCGGCGTGCACTTCCCCGGGCCGTTCGGCCTGGCGGCGGGCTTCGACAAGGACGCCGGCTGCGTGGAGGCCATGTCCGCGCTCGGGTTCGGTCACGTCGAGGTGGGCACGATCACCGCCCACGCCCAGCCCGGCAACGCCCGGCCCCGGCTGTTCCGCCTCGCCGGCAACCGGGCGATCATCAACCGGATGGGCTTCAACAACGACGGCGCGGGCGCCGCGGCCCGCCGGTTGCGCAGGGCCCGGGGCGTCCCGGCGGTCGTCGGTGTCAACATCGGCAAGACCAAGGTCGTCCCCGAGTCCGGGGCCGTCGAGGACTACGTGGCCAGCGCGACGGCCCTGGCCCCGCTGGCCGACTACCTGGTCGTCAACGTCAGCTCGCCCAACACGCCGGGATTGCGCGACCTGCAGGCCGTGGAGCTGCTGGAACCGCTCCTGCGGGCGGTGAAGAAGGTGGCCGACGCCACCCCCAGGCGCACCCCGCTGCTGGTCAAGATCGCCCCGGACCTGGCGGACGCCGACGTGGACGCGGTCGCCGACCTGGCGCTGGAGATCGGGCTCGACGGCATCATCGCCACCAACACCACGGTCGACCGGGGGGCGCTGACCGCCCCGGAGCGGGCCGCGGGCCGTGACGCCGTACGGGAGAGCGGCGGCCTGTCCGGCCGCCCCCTGAAGGCGCGGTCCCTGCAGGTGCTGCGCAGGCTGCGCGCCCGGGTGGGCGACCGCCTGGTGCTCGTCTCCGTCGGCGGGGTCGAGGACGCGGACGACGTCTGGGAGCGCCTGCTCGCCGGGGCCACCCTGGTCCAGGGCTACAGCGCCCTGATCTACGAGGGGCCGCTCTGGGCGTACCGGATCCACCGCGGGCTCGCCCGCAGGCTCCGCCGCCAGGGCGTGAGCGACCTGCGCGAGATCATCGGCCGCACCGCGGCCTGACGTCCCCTTCCGCGGGGGCCGGTCCGGCCCCCGCGATCCGTGCGTCTGATCGGCCTTTCCGGCCGGGTCTACCTCTGGAACGTCCCGCTCCGTCCCTCCCGGCTATCGCCTCCATCCGCCCGAGCGTCGTCACGGCCGGGCATATACCCTGGGAGGGTAATCTCGGGACATTGGAGGAACGATGAGCGTGACCACGTACACCGTCACCGGCATGACCTGCGGCCACTGCGTGAGCTCGGTCAAGGAGGAGGTCGGCGAGGTCCCCGGCGTCACCGGCGTCGAGGTCGACCTGGAGACCGGGCGGGTCGAGGTCTCGGGCGACGCGCCCGAGGACGCGGCCGTCCGCGCCGCCATCGAGGAGGCCGGCTACCAGGTGGCCTCCGCCTGACCACCCCGTCCGTCCGTCCGGACGGACGTGACGGGCGTGACGGGCGTGACGGGCGTGACGGGCGGGCGGACGTGACGGGCGGCGGGCCGGGACTCAGACGCTGGGACGGGTGGAGTCGGCCTCGTGGGTCATCTCCTCCAGGTGCCTCATGGCCTCGTCCACGCGGACGACCCCCGGGCGGTGGCGCCGGGGGCCGGTCCCGCCGGTCTGCCAGGGACGCGGGCCGTCCTGCGGCCGGTACTCCACGCCGAGCGCGTCGAGGCGGCCCAGGTGGGCCCGGAGCCGGGAGTCGAAACCGTCCCCGGCACCCCCCGACCAGGCCACCTCGGCCAGCGCGCACCCCCGGGGCCAGGCCCGGTAGTCCACCGCGCGCGCGTCGGGCAGCCGCTCGCTCCAGAGCTGGAACTGCGCGCCGAGCACGCGCTCGCGCTCGGCCGGGGTCCACTCCTCGGGGGCGGGCCGGTAGGCGGCCACGTCCGCCACGGTGATCGCGTCGCCGATGGCGATCGGCTCGCGCTCGGAGGACTCCTCGGCGTAGTCGAAGTAGAGCGGGAACACCGGGGTCTGCACCACGTCGTGCCCGGCCGCGGCGGCACGCCTGGCCACGCCGGGCCCCCGCCAGGGCATCACGATCGTGTCGGGCCTGAGCATGCCGCTGACGAACGCCTCGTCCCAGACCACCGCCCGGCTTCCGCGCTCGGCCAGCACGTCCGCCAGCCGCCGCAGGAACCAGGCGTGCAGCTCGGCCGGGCTGTCCAGCCCGAGCTCCGCCTGGAAGGCGACGATCTCGGGGGAGGCGGCCCAGTCGTCGAGCACGCACTCGTCCCCGCCGACGTGGACGTACGGGGTCTCGCCCAGCGCCCCGAGGATCTCGTCGAACACGTCGGTCAGGAAGGCGACGGTCTCCGGCAGGGGGGACAGGATCGCGGGGGAGATGCCCCAGCGCTCCAGCACCCGGTGGGGCTCGGGGCGGCGCCCGCCGGTGGCGCGGGCGTCCAGCCCGGGGTAGGCCGCGAGGATCGCCGAGGCGTGCCCCGGTACGTCGATCTCGGGAACCACCGTCACGGCCCGCGCCCGCGCGTAGGCGCCGATCTCGGCCAGGTCGTCCAGCGTGTAGTACCCGCCGTGCGGGACGTCGTCGAAGGCGGGCTGCTCCCGGTGGTGACCCACGACCGTGCGCGGCCGGTGCGAGCCCACCTCGTGCAGCCGCGGGTGCGCCCTGCTCTCCACCCGCCAGCCCTGGTCGTCGACCAGGTGCAGGTGCAGGCGGTTCAGCTTGTGCGCCGCCATGAGGTCGATCATCCTGAGCACCTCGCGCCGGGGCAGGAAGTGCCGCGCCACGTCCAGGTGCGCCCCCCGCCAGGAGAACCGGGGCGCGTCCCGCACCCGGCACGCCGGCACGCTCCAGACCGCACCCCCAGGGCCCCCAGGGCCTTTCGCGCCACCGGGGCCGCCGGAGGTGCCGGTCGCCGCGCGGAACGCCGCGTCGGGGAGCAGCTGCCGCAGCGTCTGCCCCGCGTAGAAGGCCCCCGCCCGGTCCCCGGCCGTGATCCGCACCCTGCCGGCCGCCACCTCCATCGTGTACGCCTCACGCCCGAGCGCCGGGTCCGTCTCCACCGTGATCGTCCCCGCCTCGCCGGGAACCGGGTCGAGCACCGCCAGCGCGGTCCGGAGCGCGGCGACCGGTTCGGCGGGACCGGACACCGTGAGCCCGAAGGGAAGGTCCACGCGGCCGTCGGCGGCCGTGACGGCAGAGGGGAGCGGCAGGAGATCGGTCATGGTCAGATCATGTCAAGTCACTCCGCGCCCCGCCATTCCCGGCCCGCCCCACCGGCATCGGCGGCCCCACGGCCCGCTCGTCCGCGACGGTCGTCCCGGCGAGCGGTCCCGGCTTCCGCTCCGGGCGGACCGGCGGGCGGCCCGGAGCGCGCGAGCCGTCCCGCGCGAGCGCGGGTGAGCCGCTACCTCAGGTACGCCTGGAGCCCGTCCGCCAGGGAGAGCGCGACCCGCTGCCGGAACGCCGCCCGCTGGAACTTGGCGGCCTCGGCGGGGTTCTTCATGTTGCCGCACTCGATGAAGATCTTGGGCACCGTGGAGAGGTTCAGGCCGCCGAGGTCGTTGCGGTAGTCCAGCGCCTGCCGGCCGATGTAGGTCGAGTACGCCAGGCCGGTTCCGCGCCGGAAGGCGTCCCGCACGCTCAGGCCGAGCCGCTTGGAGGCCCCGACCACCGGGTCCACCGGCCCGCCGATCTTCCTCGGCATGATCACGTGGAAGCCGTGGTTCGCGGTGCTCGACCCGTCGGCGTGGACGGAGATCGCCGCGTCCGCCTTGGCCCGGTTGCCGATCGCGGCCCGCTGGGTGATGCACGGGCCGACGCCGGAGTTGTTCGCGCGGGTCAGCTTGACCGTCGCGCCGCGGCTTTTGAGGATCGCCGTCAGGCGCTGGGAGACGTCCCAGGTGAAGGCCGCCTCGCTGTAGCCGTTCGCGGTGGCGGTGCCCGTGGTGTCGCACGCCTTCCACTGGGTCAGCACGTTGACCTTCTTGTTGATCTCCGCGGGATGACGGTAGTTCTGCCCGTTGTGCCCGGGATCGACGACCACGACCTTGCCGGTGAGCGGCCTGGAACCGGCGGTCCGGCTCGCCGGGCTCACCGCGGGATCGTTCGCCGCGCCGGTCGCGGGGCCGTCCGTGCCGTCCGCCGCGCCGTCGCCCGCCGGGGCGTCCGCACCGTCCGCGGGGGAGGTCCCGGTCGCCGGGCCGGAGCCCGCGTCGGCCGCCGGGACCGGTCCGCGTTCCCGCGCGAGGTCCGTGCCGCCGGTGCCGCCGCAGGCGGCCGCGCCCAGGCCGCACAGGACAAGGGTCGTCGCGAGTGCTCTGCCGGTCACGCTCATCGCCCCCAAGATAGGTCGTCGACCACCCAACTTACGTGGCTTGGCGGCGTGGCTCAGCCGTTGTCGCGATATGGCCCCTTCCGTCCGTCACCAGGCGTGCTCGCCGACCTCCTGCTTCTGCAGGAGCGAGGCCAGCTCCCTGGCGTCCTCGGCGTCCAGGCCGAGGACCACGCGGGGACGCCCCCATGGGTGGTCGATCGAATGGGCCACGTAGCTGGCCACGGACTCGACCCCCGCGTCCCCGCCGCGGCCCCGGGTGGCCCGCCAGTGGGCCCACGCCCGTTCGAGTTCGGCGGCCGCCCGCTGGGCGCATGACACCAGTTCCGGATCACGCATTGTTACCCCCCTCGTCTCGCTCGGAGTCAACACCGGCGGCGCGCCGTGGTCCGGGATGTTGACCTGGATTTGGGGAGGTCATGGAGCCTGCCTGGGCGTCCTGTAACGCTCCAGGCAGGCCGTTTACCCCGGGGTGGGGCTCGTGCTGCGCCGTACGACCAGTTCGGGGGCGACCTGCCGCAGGCGCGAGGCCTTGCCGGGGTCGCCGATCCGGTCGTGCAGCAGGGCGGCGGCGGAACGCCCCATGGCACGGCGTGGCTGGTCCACGGTGGTCAGCGCGACCGGCTGGGTCCCGGCGCGGCGGATGTTGTCGTACCCGACCACGGACAGGTCCTCGGGGACGCGCAGGCCCAGCTCGGCGGCGGCGGACAGGACGCCCATGGCCACCAGGTCGTTGGCGGCGAAGATCGCTGTGGGCCGGGGGTCGCGGGTGAGCAGGCTGTGCGCCGCGCGCGCGCCGCCCTCCTCGCTGGGCTCGCCCTCCTCGACCATGATGTACGGGGCCAGGGAGTGCCTGCGCATCGCGACCAGGTAGCCCTCGCAGCGGAAACGCCCGCAGGAGATGCCGGTCGCCTCGATGTGGGCGATCCTGCGGTGGCCGAGCTCCACCAGGTGGTCGACGGCCAGGCGGGCACCGAGCTGGTCGTCGTCGACGACGATGTCCACGCCGCCGAGGTCGATGTCGCGCTCGCCCACCACGACCGTGGGCGTGTAGCCGGTGGCCTCGACGAGCGTGCCGCTGGTGGGCGCGATGCCGAGCAGGACGAGCCCGTCGACGCGCAGTTCGAGGAAGGCCTCGACCGCCTCGTCCTCGAAGGCGGGGTCCCACTGGCTGTTGCCGATGAGGAGCCTCAGCCCGTCG
The DNA here is from genome assembly GCF_044456585.1 of Streptosporangium sp. NPDC050855. NCBI lineage: Bacteria > Bacillati > Actinomycetota > Actinomycetes > Streptosporangiales > Streptosporangiaceae > Streptosporangium > Streptosporangium sp. NPDC050855. The sequence continues at coordinate 53,522 of NZ_JBITFY010000008.1, read as the reverse complement.
CCGTGCAGGCTCTCCTGCAGGCCGTCCAGGAACTCGGCGTAGAAGGGGTTGTGCAGGTCGGCGACGAGCGCCCCGACCAGGTGGGTACGGCCCTCGACCAGGCTGCGCGCGACCGCGTTGGGCCGGTAGCCGAGGTCTCTGGCGGCCTGGAGCACGGCCTGGCGGCGGTGCTCGCTGACGTGCGGCGAACCGCGCAGCACGAGCGAGACCAGTGATTTGGAGACACCGGCTCGTTCTGCCACGTTGCGGATCGTGGGTCTGGGGCGTGGTCCCCCGCCCCCGTCGGACAAGACGGGCGCGGTGAACTCGCGGGCTCGGGTGACGGTGGTGTTGACCGGCGGTCCTGACATGGCTCTCCCCCGGGATGGTGGATGGGCACCTGTCACTCAAAACGATCGAGTTCCTAATGGGGTACGGCCTCGGCGCGAGGGAACTCCGATCTTGACCCCGCCGTCGCGCGTGTCGGCTCCGCTAGTGTGCACGGTGTGGGTTCGACATCCGGAGCCGCCGAGCAGGCGAGACCTGCGGCGGGCGGCGCGCGACCGGCACGGCGCAGGCTCAGCGTGGACCGGCGTCGTGAGGAGCTCATGATGGCGGCCCTGGAGCTGTTCAGCCGGCATGACGCCGAGGACGTGTCGATCGACGACGTGGCCTCCGCGGCGGGCGCGTCACGGGCCCTGGTCTACCACTACTTCGGCGGCAAGCAGGAGCTGTACGTCGCCGCCCTCAAGAGCGCCGCGGCCCAGCTGGAGGCGCGGCTGCGGCCGCACCAGGACGGGCGCCCGCTGGAGGAGATGACGGGGGGCCTGACCCGTTACTTCGACTTCGTCGAGGAGCACGCCGCGGGGTTCGCCGCGCTGCTCAGGGGCGGCCCCGCCAACCGCAGCGGCGAGATCGGCGAGATCGTCGACTCCGTCCGGCAGCGGCTGTTCCGTCTGATCATGAAGCAGATGCGGGTCGAAGAGCCGGGGCCGGTGCTGCGCATCACGCTGCGCTCGTGGATCGCCTCGGTCGAGACCGCGGGCCTGGACTGGCTGGAGCACCGCGACGTCGAGCGGCCCGAGCTGGAGCGTCTGCTGATCGACCAGATGGTGGCGCTGCTCGGGGCGGCGGCACGGCACGACGCCCGGGTCGCCCGGCTGCTGGCCGATCTGGAAACGGACCGGCCGGCCGGATCCGGCTGATCCCCGGCACGCGCGGCCGCTCCCCGGTCCCTCGCGGCCGCTCTCCGGTCCCGTCCCGGACGTGTCCCGTCCGGTCCTGCCCCGCGGCCTCGCCGCGGTCCCGCTCCCGTCCCGCTCGCGTCGGCCCGTCCCCCCGTGGGACGCGTGCCCGTCACGGTGCGAGGACCGTCGGGCGTGAGCGCGTGTTCTTCGCGGAACGCGTGCCGGGGCGGCGCCGGGCGGGCGGCGCCGCTCCCCACGAATCTGTGGCCTGCGCGCTCACGTGGTGAGCGCGCACCAATCCCCCTAGGTCGGTAACGGCCCCCGTCTTACTCTGAGCGCTGTTGCGGAATCCCCGCCAGCAGCGCGCGAACCTCGGTCTCCCGGTACCGGCGGTGCCCACCCAGGGTGCGGATGGACGTCAACTTGCCCGCCTTCGCCCACCGGGTCACGGTCTTGGGATCGACCCGGAACATGGTTGCGACCTCCGCCGGGGTGAGCAGCGGCTCTGCCTCGGGTGTACGAGCTGACATTTGTGCGGCCTCTCCTCCATGTGGACCGGCGACAGCGATCCTGCGACTTGACGCTTGTCACGGATGTCCGCCTATGGCCCATGCGTGCGGCTGTTTGGGCCATATGCGGCATCACCCGATGTGACCATACAGCCACGTAGAGCGATTGGCGAGTCTTTGAGCGACTCATCTCTCTTGTACACCTGTTGTGGTCACGCTCGGTGATTCTAGCGACACGTTTCGTGGTATCGCAGTGAAAACGGCAAACTACTCAGTTCGTAGGTGCATCCCCGGTCATCGACGGATCTACTTACGCAGGTCGAAGGGTGGATTTGCGACTCAGTTTGCTGATTCGAGAAGTTGTATTGATCTCCAGCGGAGAATGACGCGCTGATACATGGCGAACGCCAGTTCTTCCTCGCCTTTTTCCAGACCCGTCAGCGCCGCGGCGAGCTCGGCCACCGACTCGTCGGCCTGGAGCGTCTCGTCGTCCATCAGGTTGACGATGCCCCCGTAGTCGAGCTCGACCAGCGAGTGGGGGTGGAACTCCTCCAGCCAGCGCGCCACGTCCTCCACCTCGCCGGTGACCGGGACCTCCCCCACCTGCCTCCTGATGATCTGCAGGGCGCGGGCGCTGCGGCGCCGGGCGTGGGCCATGGACGTGACGTAGATCAGGTTGCGCGTGGTGGTGGTGCCCTCCTGGCCCTGGTCCCCGGGCCCGTCGATGACCAGCCAGCGCTCGTTGCCGTCGAAGGGGACGAACCACGAGGTCGGAACGTGCCAGGTGGAGCCGCGGATGTGGGTGCGCAGCGCGGCCGAGTCGGTGCGGCGCTTGAACCGGTCGAAGTCGTCGGCCGTCTGCGCGGCCACCGCGGCCGGGACGAACCGCTCCATCAGCTTGGGCGGGGTCGCGCCGCGGAAGCGCGAGAAGGCCAGCCAGGACCGCAGCCTGCTCTGCCAGGGGCAGACGTACAGGACGTCCTCCACGCGCCTCAGATAGGCGTTGGGGCTCTCCTGGGCGGGCGCCGGTGCCGGGGGCACCCCGAGGAGGCGGCGCACCGCCTCGCCGTGCTCGGCGTGCAGGGCGCCGGCCCGGCGCGGCCGGTCGGTCGCCTCGGCGTAGGCGGCCCAGGAGGCGCGCTCCGCCGGGGCGAACGCGGCCAGCGGTTCGTAGACGCGGAGGTAAGCGGCGTAGGGCAGCACGACCGCATCGTGTCACGAAGCGCGGGTCGTTGTCCGTAGCCGGGGGCCTCGGGCGGGTGCCGTCTCGGACACTGAGACGAGCCGGTGCGGGAATCGTCCCCAGGCCGGAGGGTGGTTACGCTGAAGGTGATCTCCGCCGCGACGGTGCGGTGGTAACGAACGACTGGGAGTCACCACAGTGACCGACGTCTTCGGGCTGTCCCACAAGGACGCGGGCTCGGTAACCGGCCAGACCAGACACGAGCAGGTCGTCTTCTGCTCCGATGAGCGCAGCGGCCTGCGCGCGATCATCGCCATCCACAACACCGCCCTCGGCCCGGCCCTGGGCGGCACCAGGTTCTACCCGTACGAGAGCGAGCAGGCCGCGCTGGCGGACGTGCTCAACCTCTCGCGGGCGATGGCCTACAAGAACGCCCTCGCCGGGCTCGACCTCGGCGGCGGCAAGGCCGTGATCATCGGGGATCCGTCGAAGGACAAGAGCGAGGCGCTGCTGCGGGCCTACGGCCGCTTCGTCCAGTCGCTGGGGGGCCGCTACTTCACCGCCTGCGACGTCGGCACCTACAGCGAGGACATGGACGTCGTGGCCCGCGAGAGCTCCTACGTGACCGGCCGCACGCTGGCCCACGGCGGGGCGGGCGACTCGTCGATCCTGACCGCCTACGGCGTGTTCCAGGGCATGCGCGCCGCCGCCGAGCACTCCTGGGGCACCGCGTCGCTGCGCGGCCGGAGGGTCGGCGTGGAGGGGGTGGGCAAGGTGGGCCACCGCCTGGTCGGCCACCTGGTCGAGGACGGGGCCGAGGTCGTGGTCTGCGACGTGAGCGAGCGGGCCGTGGAGCGGCTCGTCGGGCTCCACCCGCAGGTGCAGGTGGTCGCCGACCGGCTGGAACTGACGGCGTCGGCCCTCGACGTCTACGCGCCGTGCGCCCTCGGCGGGGCGCTGGACGACGACACCGTGGCCCGGCTGAGCGCCACGGTGGTCTGCGGCGGGGCCAACAACCAGCTCGCCCACCCCGGCGTGGAGAAGCAGCTCGCCGACCGCGGGATCCTCTACGCGCCCGACTACGTGGTCAACGCCGGCGGGGTCATCCAGGTCGCCGACGAGATCGAGGGATTCAACATGGACCGGGCGCGGGCAAAGGCCACCCAGATCCACGACACGACTCTCAAGATCTTCTCCAGTGCGGCGGAGGATGGCGTACCTCCGGCCGTCGCAGCCGATAGGCTAGCCGAGCGCAGAATGTCGGAAGTCGGGCGAATCAGGGGCATTTGGCTAGGCCACTAGCCCCACACGCCCATACGGCGTACCGAGCCGGGCGTAAAACGGGTACGGTTGTAGGCGAACGAGAGCTGACGCTCAAGTCAGGTGCGTCAGCGCGTGGTGCGTTAGCGACGAGGGGTCGGGCACGACCCCACACGAGGGGGTCGAGCCAATGGGGCGCGGCCGAGCAAAGGCCAAGCAGGTCAAGGTTGCTCGCCAGCTGAAGTACAACAGCGGTGGCACTGATCTTGAGCGTCTTCGCGACGAGCTCGGAGTCAGAGACGACTCCAACCACGACGACGACTCCAACGACGCCTACGACGAGCTGGCGGAGCGGTACGCCGACTACGCCGAGGACTTCGGCGCCGGTGACGACCGCGACGACGGGCCCTCCGGCCGCCGTTAGGCGGCTTTCAGATCAACGTGGTGCGGGGACACCCGGCGGTGAACGGCCGCCGGGTGTTCTTCTCGTCCGGCGGTCCGTGATCGGTGACATGAGGCGCTCCGGGTGACCCGGAGCGCCTTTCGCCGTACCCGGGCCCGGAGGCTTCCGGATCACCGCTCCGGGAGTGCTCCGGGACCGGCTGAAACGATCAGCTGAAGCGCGCCCGGCCGGTGCCCGGCACGACCTCGCCCAGCACCCAGGCCGGCAGGTTCCGCTCGCCCAGCAGCGCCAGGGCCGCGTCCACGGCCTCCGCGGGGACGATCGCCGCCATGCCCACTCCCAGGTTGAACGTCCGGTCCATGTCGTCCCGGCCCACCCCGCCGTGCCCGGCGAGCACCTCGAAGACGGCCGGGGGCGTCCAGGACGAGCGGTCCAGGACCGCGTCCAGCCCGGACGGCAGCGAACGGGACAGGTTGCCCGCCAGGCCGCCGCCGGTGATGTGCGCGTACGCGTGCACCTCGACCGTGCGGGCCAGCTCCAGGCAGTCGAGCGAGTAGATCCTGGTCGGCTCCAGCAGCTCCTCGCCCAGCGTCCTGCCCAGCTCGGGCACCTCGGCCTCCAGCGAGAGGCCGGCGGTCGCGATGATGTGCCGGACCAGCGAGTAGCCGTTGGAGTGCACGCCCGAGGAGGCCAGGGCCAGGACCACGTCGCCCTCGCGGACCCTGTGCCCGCCGAGCATCGCGTCGGCCTCCACCACGCCGGTGGCGGCCCCGGCGAGGTCGTACTCGTCTGCGCCCATGGCACCGGGGTGCTCGGCCGTCTCGCCGCCGATCAGCGCGCAGCCGGCCAGCCGGCAGCCCTCGGCGACACCGCCGACGATCTCGGCGATCCGCTCGGGCACCACCTTGCCGCAGGCGATGTAGTCGGTCATGAAGAGCGGCTCGGCGCCGCAGACCACCAGGTCGTCGACGACCATGCCGACCAGGTCGATCCCGATCGTGTCGTGCTTGTCCAGCCGCTGGGCCAGCATGACCTTGGTGCCGACGCCGTCGGTGGAGCTGGTCAGCAGCGGGCGCCGGTACGACAGCAGGGCCGAGGCGTCGAAGAGACCGGCGAAGCCGCTGGGGTCGTCCACCACCTCGGGCCGGCGCGACCGCGCGACCTTCGCCTTCATCAGCTCGACGGCGCGCTCGCCCGCCTCGATGTCCACCCCGGCGGTCGCGTAACTGGTCATCGGGCGTCTCTCCTCGGACGGGCGGCCCGGCCCGTCCGGGCCCGGGCGCGGCTCACAGCTTGGCCTCCAGCACGAACTTGCCCACGTTGTCCTGGTCGATGGGGATCGGGTAGTTCCCGTCGAAGCAGGCACGGCAGAGCCGGTCGGCCGGGATCGTGGTGGCCGCGGTCAGGCCCTCCAGGGAGATGTAGCCCAGCGAGTCGGCGCCCAGCGAGGCGCGGATCTCCTCCACGCCGAGCGAGCCGGCGATCAGCTCGGCCCGGGTGGCGAAGTCGATGCCGTAGAAGCAGGGCCAGCTGACCGGCGGGGAGGAGATCCGGACGTGGACCTCGACGGCGCCCGCCTCGCGGAGCATCTTGACGATCGCCCGCTGCGTGTTGCCCCGCACGATGGAGTCGTCCACGACCACCAGGCGCTTGCCCGCGACGACCTCCCTCAGCGGGTTGAGCTTCAGGCGGATGCCCAGCTGGCGGATCGTCTGGGACGGCTGGATGAAGGTCCGGCCCACGTAGGAGTTCTTGACGAGCCCCTGGCCGTACGGGATCCCGCTCTCCTCGGCGTAGCCGACGGCGGCGGGGGTGCCCGACTCGGGCGTGGGGATGACCAGGTCGGCCTCGACCGGGTGCTCGCGGGCCAGCACCCGGCCGACCTCGACGCGGGTGGTCTGCACGCCGCGCCCGGCGATCGTGGTGTCCGGGCGGGCCAGGTAGACGTACTCGAACAGGCAGCCCTTGGGCTCGGACAGGGCGAACCTGCGCGAGCGCACCCCGCGCTCGTCGATGGTGATCAGCTCGCCCGGCTCGATCTCGCGGACGAACGTGGCGCCCACGATGTCCAGGGCCGCGGTCTCGGAGGCGACGGCCCAGCCGCGCTCCAGGCGCCCGAGGACCAGCGGGCGCACGCCCTGCGGGTCGCGGGCCGCGTACAGCGTCTTCTCGTCCATGAAGACGAGCGAGTAGGCACCCCTGACCTGCGGGAGGAGCTGCGCGGCCGCGTCGTCGACGGACCGGCCGCGGTCCTGGGCCAGCAGCGCCGCCAGCACCTCGGTGTCGGTGGTCGCCCGGGTGGAGCCCGGTGCCAGGCGCCGGGCCAGCTCCGGGGTGTTGATCAGGTTGCCGTTGTGGGCGAGCGCGAGCCCGCCGCCGTCGGTCGAGCTCAGCGTGGGCTGCGCGTTCTCCCAGACACTGGACCCGGTGGTCGAGTAGCGGCAGTGGCCGATCGCCAGGTGGCCGCGGAGGGTTCCGAGCACGGACTCGTCGAAGACCTGGGCCACCAGGCCCATGTCCTTGTAGACGAGGATTCTGCTGCCTTCACTGACCGCGATGCCCGCGGACTCCTGGCCGCGGTGCTGCAACGCGTACAGCCCGTAGTAGGTGAGTTTGGAGACTTCTTCCCCAGGGGCCCAGACGCCGAAGACGCCACATGCGTCCTTCGGAGGCAGGTCGTGGGGGTCAAGGTCATGGCTCAGATGGCCGTCGCCCTTCAGCACATGCTTCATTCTAGGTCGGCTTCCTCCCTGCTCGCACCCCCGGGTCCGTTCCGCGACATGCCGCACCCTGACCGAAGGGTCATCGGCGTTTTGCCGTGTCAGCCTGTTTCACGGGGAAGGAGAGGGGGATTCTGGGGTATCCGGCCATGTCCGAGCGTCGGGAGAAGAGACGTGACAACACCTGTGGAACCGAACCAGCCCGATCCGCGGCGCGAGCCCCGTGAGCGGCGTCCCGACCAGGAAGGGGCCGGTGCGGAGGAGCCCTCCGGCGGAGCCGCTTCCGGTCCCGGGAACGCCGGAGACCCCGGAGGTGCCGGGGACGCCGGGGGTGCCGGCCGCGGGAGTTCCGCTCCCGGCGGGTCGAGCGCCTTCGGCCCCGACGACCCGCCCACCTCGCCGCCCCCCTCCCAGGACGACGCCTACGGGGAGTCCTCCCGCCCGGTCCCGGGCGGCACGCCGCCCGCCTACCCGGGCTGGGAGGGCACCTCGGAGACCCCGGGCGCGCCCGGCACTTCGGGGGCGCCCGTCGCCCCCACCACGCCCTCGCGGTACGACCCGCCGACGCCGTCAGGGCCGTCCGGTTCGTCCCAGCCCGAGCAGCCCGGCCGGTGGGAGCAGCCCGGGCAGGCGGACGGGCCCGGCTACGGCGGGCAACCGGGATACCAGGGACAGGGGGAACAGACCGGACCCGGCGGGCAGCCCGGATACGGCGAGCAACCCGGACATGAAGGACAGCAGGGATACGCGGGGCAGCCCGGCTACGGCGGGCAGCAGGGACATCAGGCCGGACAGTCCTACGCCCAGCCCGGTGCGCAGGCGCCCTCGGGGGCCGGCCCCTACCCGCAGGCCCAGGGCGGCGCGGCGTACCCGTCGGCGCCCGGCTACCCGGGCCAGCCCTATCCGGAGCATCCCGGGGACCGGCGCAGGCCGGGCGGGGGGCTCGGCACCGCCGCTCTCGTCCTGGGGATCGTGTCCCTGCTGCTGCTGGTCGTCTGCGGCCTGGGCGTGCTGGTGGCGGTCGTCGGCCTGATCCTCGGCATCGTCGCGCTGGTCAAGCGGTCCAACCCCGGCCGGGCCTGGGTGGGCATCGTGCTGAGCATCCTCACCCTGGTGCTCGCCGCGGTCCTGGTGGGCTGGCTCTACAACAAGGTCGGCGACTGCGTGAACCTGCCCCAGGAGCTCCAGCAGCGCTGCATCGAGGAACGGTTCGGCGTCCAGGTGCGACCCGCGCCGTGACCCCCGGCGGGGCCGCCCGCCCATCCGGGGCGGCCCCGCCGGGGTCCTGTCCCGCCGCGGCCCTGCCCGGTCCCGCGGCCCGCGCCACGCCGGTCCGCCCGCGCGGGCACGCCCGTGGGGGCACGGCGCCGGCGCGGCGGGACGGTCAGCGCAGCGGGAGGTGGTCCGACAGGTCGGCACGGGCCCCGCTGGCCGCCACCCTGCCGGTCGCCATCGCCTCCGCCCAGGTCATGCGGCCGGTGGCGAGGTCCAGCCAGGTACGCGCGTCGGTCTCCACCACGTTGGGCGGGGTGCCGCGGGTGTGCCGGGGCCCCTCCACGCACTGCACCGCCGCGTAGGGCGGGACCCGGACCTCGACGGTCCGGCCGGGGGCGGCCGTCGCCAGCTCGTCCAGCAGGTGGCGTACGGCGAAGCGGGTGATCTCCCGTTCGGGCCGGACCTGCCGCTCGAAGGCCCGCGACACCACGCTCACGCAGGCTCCCAGCAGGGCGGCGAGCCCTCCGGGACCGTCGTAGGGCGGCTCGTCGAGAGCGCTCAGCTGGGCGTCGAGGGCGGCGCGTACCTTGGCGGCGTCGGGCTTGTGAGGTGGCACGTCCACCATGATGCCCGCGGGGAGCGGCCGGTACGGACCGAAGGGACCCGCCGGGCGGGTACAAGATCCCTTCTGAGCAGCCGTTTCCGTGAACGGTTCATCGTCCGGGTGAACGTCGTTCACCCCGGGTTCGGCCGGCCCGCGTAGCGTCCCGGCCGAAAGACCTCGCCCCCTTTGGAGGACCCTGTGGCGAACACGGCGCCGCGCAGACTGCTCCCCTTGCTCATGAGCCCGCACAAGGGTGGGCGTAGCGCGCTCACCTGCCGGTTCCGCTGCGGTGACCAGTGCGCCCATGACGTGGTGAACACCAGTGAGAACACCTACTTCGGCGACGTGGTCGCCGAGGCCGTGAGCCGCCGGGGCATGCTGCGCGCCGGCGCGCTGGGCGCGCTGGTCGCCGGGGTGGGGGTCGGCATGTCCGCGCCCGCCGTCGCCGACCCGGACGTCGACGCCCTGGAGCGCGGTCGCGGCCACGGCCACGGGCAGGGCCACGGCGGCCGGAACGGCCTGCGCTTCACCGCCGTCCCGCCCAACACCGAGGACAGGGTGACCGTCCCGCCGGGGTACCTGTCGGCGCCCGTGGTGCGCTGGGGGGACCCGGTGCTGCCCGGCGCCCCCGCGTTCGACTTCGAGAACCAGACGGCCGAGGCCCAGGCCGCCCAGTTCGGCTACAACTGCGACTACGTGACGCTCTTCCCGCTGGGCCAGCGGCGCGGCCTGCTCTGGGTCAACCACGAGTACACCGACGAGAACCTGATGTTCCGCGGCTACACCGACGGCACCGCCGCGACCGAGGAGCAGATCAGGATCGGGATGGCCGCCCACGGCGGCTCGGTGGTCGAGATCGAGCGGGTGGGCTCCTCCGGTCAGTGGAAGCTGGTCACCCGGGGGTCGCGCCGCTACAACCGCCGCATCACCGTGCACACCCCCATGAGGTTCACCGGCCCGGCGGCCGGCAGCGACCTGCTCAAGACCGCCGCCGACCCGGCGGGCACCAGGCCGGTCGGCATGCTGAACAACTGCGCGGGCGGCACCACGCCGTGGGGCACGGTGCTCAGCGGCGAGGAGAACTTCAACCAGTACTTCGTCAACGGCACCGCCGTGCCCGAGGCCCAGAAGCCCTTCCTGGCCCGGTACGCGGTGAACACCACCAGCGCGATCCCGAGCGGCAACCGCCGTTTCGACCGGGTCGAGGAGCGCTTCGACCTGGCCAAGCACCCCAACGAGGTCAACCGCACCGGCTGGATCGTGGAGATCGACCCGTTCGACCCCGACTCCACCCCGATCAAGCGCACCGCCCTGGGCAGGATGTGCCACGAGGGCGCCACCACCTCCCTGGCCGCCGACGGCCGGGTGGTGGCCTACATGGGCGACGACTCGCGGTTCGAGTACGTCTACAAGTTCGTCTCCAGGAAGCGCTACATCCCGGGCTTCGACCGGCACAACCGGACGCTGCTGGACGACGGCACGCTGTACGTGGCCCGCTTCACCGGCGACAGCCCGGCCACGGAGATCGACGGCAGCGGGAAGCTCCCCGCCGACGGGCGGTTCGACGGCTCCGGGACCTGGATCCCGCTGGTCACCGGTAACGTCTCGCACGTGCCCGGCATGACGGCCGCCGAGGTGCTCGTCTACACGCGGTCGGCGGCCGACAAGGTCGGGGCGACCAAGATGGACCGTCCCGAGGACGTGGAGCGCAACCCCGTCACCGGCGGCGTCTACGTGGCCCTGACCAACAACTCCAACCGGACCCCGGCCCAGGTGGACGAGGCCAACCCGCGCCCCGCCAACAAGCACGGCCACGTCCTGGAGATCGTCGAGCGGCGCAACGACGCCGGGGCCACGACCTTCGCCTGGTGGCTGCCGCTGGTCTGCGGTGACCCGGACGACCCCGCGACCTACTTCTCCGGGTTCGACAAGAGCCAGGTCTCGCCGATCTCCTGCCCGGACAACGTCGCCTTCGACCCCGAGGGCAACCTCTGGATCTCCACCGACGGCAACCAGCTCGGCGCCCACGACGGCCTGTTCGCCATGCCGGTCCAGGGTCCCGGGCGCGGCCACCTGAAGCAGTTCCTGAGCATGCCGGTCGGTGCGGAGACCTGCGGCCCGCTGGTCACCGCGGACCGGCGCAGCGTCTTCGTCGCCGTACAGCACCCCGGCGAGACCAACGGCGCCACCGTTGAGAACCCCAGCAGCCACTGGCCCGACGGCGGGACCTCCCAGCCCCGCCCGTCCGTGGTGGTCGCCTGGCACGCCCGGGGCGGCCGGATCGGTTCCTGACCGGGGCCGGGACCGGGAGGACCGGCTCCCGGGGTCCGGTCATCGGCTCGAAGGGACGGCCCCGTCCTCACCACTTCGCCGTGGGCGGTGAGGACGGGGCCGTTCCCTTCCCGGAGCGCTCCGGGAAGGGAACGGCCCCGGGATCACCTCCCGGAGCTCACCGGGAATCCGGGATCACCGGTCGAAGAAGTGCCGGACGCTGAACCTTCGCACGCGCAGGGGTGCGGAGTCCCGGCCGATCACCTGGATCCGCCGGACGCGGGTCCGCTCGTCCACCGTGACCTTCACGCACCTCAGGCAGGCCCCGTGGCGGCCCGGCAGGGCGGAGTAGGAGACGGACACGGCGCGGTGCGCCAGGCCCCGGCCGGAGAGCCCGAGCCCCACCTCCCGGTAGAGGCGTCTCGATCCCTTCAGGGTGAACGCGGTGGAGCCGATGATCGCGTGGTCCGATCCGGGAGGGCAGTGCACGAACACCCGGACGTGGCTCGCCTGGCGCGGCCACCGGGGAAGGACGCGCAGCGACGCCACGTCCCGCCACGCCGGCGGGATCCCGTCCCCTCCCGAGGGCCCTGCGGCGGCCGTCCCGGTCGTGACGCCCTTCGCGGTGCCCGCCGTGGCCGGGATCTCGGCCGGAACGGCCGGGGAGGTGGTGGCGCGCGGTGCGGGGGTGGGGGCGGCGTCATGCCCGGCCGGGACGCCGGGCCCCGTCATGAGGACGACGGCCGTCACCACCGGTGTCACCGAACGCATGTGCTCCTCCTGCCGGGCACCCGGGCGGCGGCGTGCCCGCCGGGTGGGGACACGGGTTCGGAGGGAGCGAGGTGGACGGGGCCCGGGACGCCGGTCCGGTGCCGGGCCGCCGTCCGGCCCGGCCGTTCGTCTCGATTATGCCGGTCATGTCGGCACGGGCAGGGGAGCCGCGCGGGAACGGGCACGTCACGGCCTCTGACGGGACCGGGGACGGGTGTTCCTCCGCCGGAGGTCCGTCACCCCACCGGGACGGCGGGTCGCCCGGCGGACGCGGCCGGTCGCCGCGGGGAGCGGCCGATCCGCAGCGACAGCAGGCTGACCGGCACGCCCACCGCGATGATGACCGCGGCGACGACCAGCGTGTCGCGGTAGGCGTCCAGGAAGGCCACCGCCTGCCCGGCCCCCTCGGCCAGCGACGCCGACTGCCGGGCGCTCAGTACCGCTCCCAGCAGCGTGATCCCGAGCAGGCCGAAGACCTCGCGCGAGACGTTCAGCACACCCGAGGCGATCCCCGTCCGGCCGGCGGGCAGCGTGCCCAGGATCGCGGTGGTGAGCGGCACCAGCATGCCGCCGCCCAGTCCGTAGAGCAGGAACCACGGCAGCAGGTCGCCGTACGACCCGCCCTGTCCGACGAACGAGATCCCGAAGACCGCCACGGCCATCAGCGCGAGTCCGGCCGCCACGACCGGCGCGGTCCCGGCGGCCCGTTCCAGCCTCGGCGCGACGGCCGCGCTGACCGCCATCAGCAGCGCCATCGGCACGAACGCCGCACCGGCCTCGATCGGGGAGAAGCCCAGCGCGTTCTGCAGGTACAGCGCGGTGAAGAAGTAGATCCCGAACACGCCGAAGGACCACAGGCCCATCGAGAGCGTGCCCCCGCTGAACACCCTCGACCGGAACAGCGACAGGTCGATCATCGGCTCCCGGCTCCTGATCTCGATCGTCGTGAACGCCAGCGCGGAGACGGCCGCGATCCCGAACGCGCCCAGGATGGCCGGCGAGGTCCATCCGGCCCCCGCGCCCTCGATGAGCGCGTACGTCAGCGCGAACAGGGCCAGGCCGGAGGTCGCCAGCCCGGGGACGTCGAGGCCGCGCCGTACCCGCTCCGGCGGGCCGGTCCTGATGGCCCACAGGCCGAGGCCGAACGTCACCACCCCGATCGGCACGTTGATCAGGTAGATCCAGCCCCAGTGCCAGCGCTCGCTGATGAGCCCGCCGGTCAGCGGCCCGAGGGCCAGCGCCAGCGCGCCCACCGCGCTCCACAGGCCGACCGCGGTCGCGCGCTCCCGCGGGTCCGGGAAGACCGAGGTGAGCAGTGCCAGCGCGGTGGGGGTCAAAAGCGCCGCGCCCACCCCCTGTACGGCCCTGGTGGCGATGAGCATGCCGCCTCCGGTGGACAGCCCGGCCGCCAGCGACGCGGCGGTGAACACCACCAGGCCGATCAGGAAGATCCGCCGCCTCCCGAAGACGTCGGCCAGGCGCCCGCCCACGAGCATCAGCCCGGCGAACACCAGGATGTAGCCGCTCACGATCCATTCCAGGCCCGAGACGCTCAACCCGAGGTCGCGCTGGATCGTCGGCAGCGCCACGTTCACCACGTTGTTGTCGAGATAGGTCATGAAGGTGGCCAGGGAGATCGCTCCCAGTGCTCCCCACCTGCGGGTATCCGTCATCCCATTTCCTCTACGCTGTACTTATACGTCGTACATGTACGGTGCACAGTGGAACCCGTACGGCGTATAGTTGTCAAGCGTGATGGGAAAACTGACCCGCGAGGCGGTCGTCGAGCGGGCGCTGGAGATCGGTGACGCCGAAGGGCTGAACGCGGTGACCATCCGGCGCCTGGCCCAGGAGCTGGGCGTCACGCCGATGGCGCTCTACTGGCACTTCAAGAACAAGGAGCAGCTCACCGTCGCGATGGCCGACCACCTGGTCGAGGGGTTCGTGATCGGCCAGGAGCACGCCGGCCCGTGGCAGGAGCGGCTCCGCGAGCTCGTCACCGGCCTGGTGCGGATCCTGCGGCGGCACCCGTGCGCGGCGTCCGTGCTCAGCGAGGTGGAGCACCTGGAGGTGCCCGCCTTCCTGCGGGTGTGGGACACCAGCCTCGGCCTGGCCAAGCGCGGAGGGTTCTCCCCCGACGAGATCTGCATGATCTCCCAGTACCTGCTCCAGGGCGCGATCGCGCTGGCGGCGGGCCCCACCAGGCACTGCGTTCCCGGCCTGTCCGAGCCGGAGATGGCCGAGCGGACGCGCCTGAAGAGGGTCAGGCTGCAGTCGCTGCCGCCGGACGTCTACCCGCACATCGTGGAGATGGCCGTCCCGCTGTCCGAGGACGGGCCCCCCGGCCTCTACGACACCTTCGGCGTCGACCTCCTGATCACCGGAATCGAGACGCTGGCCGCCCGTACCTCCGGCCGGTGACGCCGCGCGGTTCCCCGCGGCCGCCGATCAGGGCACCGGGTCGGTGGGGCGGCGGGAGCGGGCGAGGGCGGCCATCAGCGCTCCGGCCAGGGCGACGGCGAACAGGACGGCGTAGGTCGTCCTGAAGCCGGTCATCAGCTGCTCGACGGCCACGGGGGAGACGCGCGACAGGGTGCCCGCGTACACCTGCGCGCGCAGCTCGGGGGTGACCGAGCCGGTCAGGACGCTGAGCGTCAGGGCGACGCTCAGCACGATCCCGACGTTCATGATCATGAGCCGGAAGCCGTTCACCACGCCCAGGCTCCCCGCGGGCAGGGCGGACATGACCTGCGTGGTGTTCCCGGTCAGGAAGGTGCCGCTGCCGCAGCCGCACAGGAACAACCCCACCCCGATGATCCAGTACGGCGTGGCGGGGTCGACGTTCAGCAACAGGACGCCCAGCCCGGCCGCGCTCAGCAGGGCACCTCCCACCGAGAGCGCGTACGGCCGGATCCGGCGGCCGAGGGCGCCCGTCACCGGGGAGGCCAGGGCCATGCCGACGGGCACCGGCAGCACGCCCAGGGCCGCGGTGACCGCGTCGACCCCCCTGGCGGCCTGGAAGTACAGGGCGACGAGCAGGATCAGCGCCGAGCGGGCCAGCGCGTTGCAGAAGGAGGCCAGGTTGGCGAAGGCCAGCATGCGCTCGCCGAACAGCCGCACGTCCAGGACGGGGTGCGCCGCCCGGCGCTCCACCACGACCAACAGCGGGACCAGCACCACCGTGATCACCGCACCGACGATCACCACCGGGCTGGACAGCCCCCGTGACCCCGCCTCCGACAGCGCGATCAGGGCGGCGGACAGGGCGGCGAACACGATCAGGTTGCCGGTCGCGTCCACCGAACGGCGCGGCCCCCGGGCGACCCGGCGCAGCGTGAACGCGCCCCAGGTCAGGGCGATCAGCCCGGCCGGCACGTTCATCCAGAAGATCCACTGCCAGCCCGCGGTCTCGGCGATCAGGCCGCCCAGGGTGGGGCCGGCGAGCTGAGCGACCGACAGGGTGCCGATGTAGACGCCCATGCCCTGGCTGAGCCGGTCCGGGGGGAAGGCGTCGGTGATGATCACGGTTCCGTTGGCGAGGATCATCGCCGCCCCGACCGCCTGCACCGCGCGCATCGCGATCAGGAACCAGATGCCGGGCGAGAGACCGGCCAGCAGCGACCCCGCGGTGAACAGGACGAACCCCGCCAGATAGACCTCCCGCCGGCCCATCAGGTCGGCCACCCGCCCGAAGAACACCAGCGTCGCGGTGTTGACGAGCAGAAAGGCCAGCAGCACCCAGCCGGCCGCGAACGCGTCCGCGTGGAAGTGCCTGACCACGGTGGGAAGGGCGACGTTCAGCGTGCTGCCGGATATGCCGATCATGACCAGGCCGAGGCTGGTGACCGAGCAGACCCGCCATGCGTAGCGGAGCCTGGAAAGGTATTCGGGGGATCCGGGCAGGTCTTGGGGGATTGCGACCATGAACCTCAGTCTGACGTACGTTGTACGTCGATCTTGGTCCGGCCCGCCCGGAAGCCCTCGCACGTCCTGTCGGTCCGGCCCGCCCGAAGCCCCCGCGCGCCGTCTCAGCGGGCCCGCTTGCGCAACCCCTCCATGTCGTGCACGATCACGCGCCGCCGGCCCGTCTCGATCAGACCGCGGTCGCGCAGGGAGCGCAGCGCCTTGCTGACCGCCTCCCGCGAGGCCCCGGTCCAGCCCGCCAGCTCGTCCTGGGAGAGCGGCAGCGCGACCCGCACCCCGCCGTTGGACGGCTCGCCGTAGCGCTCGGCCAGCTCGATCAGCCGGGTGGCCACGCGGCCGGTGGTGTCGAACGCGCCGTACTCGATCCGCTTGCGGTCGGAGTCGCGCATCTTGCCGATCAGCATCTTCATCAGCAGCACCGCGACCCTGCCGTGCTCCTGCAGGTAGGCGGGGAAGTCGCGGATCGTGATCCCCTCGACGGGTTCGAGGGCGGTGACCGTGGAGGAGCGGGGCAGCCCGTCGATGGCCGCGAACTCGCCGATCAGCGCGCCGGGCCCGCGGATCGCGAGCACCACCTCGCCGCCGGCCGCGGTGTGCGAGGACACCTTGACGCGGCCCGACGTCAGGAGCAGCACCCAGTCGGAGACGTCACCCTCGGTGAACATCGTCGCGCCCCTGTCCCAGTGTCTGGGCCGCCCCGCGGCGTACAGGTCCGCGACCTCCTCACTCGTGAGCTTCGTGATGAACTCGCCCGGCTCGGGGGAAGGGGAAGACGTCATGACGACCTCCTGGCGATCTCGATTGTGTCCTCGCGCCTCGGACGGCGAAAGGTATTTCTACGACAGTTCAGAGAGCACATAGGCATGGACGGGCTGCTCCCTCCCCTTGAGGTTGAGCCAGCCCAGCGATCGGGTCTTGGCCCCGGGGCCGATCAGGTCCAGGGTGGTCTGGCCGATCACGACGCTGCCCGGCTCGGCGATGCCCTCCAGCCGGGCCGCCACGTTGACGCAGTCGCCCATCGCGTTGAACCCGCGCAGCTCGGGGCTGCCGATGTTGCCGACGAGCGCCTCGCCGGTGTTGATGCCGATCCTGAAGCGGGGGTACCCGGGCGTCCCCGCGGCGATCTCCTCGGCCGCCTCCTGCATGGCCAGGCCCGCCCGTACCGCGGCGAGGGCGTGGTCGGCCTGCCGGGCCGGGGCGTTGAACAGCGCGAGCAGCGCGTCGCCCACGAACTGCACGATCGTGCCGCCGTTGCCGAGCACGATGGGCACGGCCGCGGTGTGGTACCGGTTGAGCATCTCGACGATCTCCCCGGGCGCCACCCGCTCGGAGAAGCTCGTGAACCCCTTCAGGTCGGCGAAGAGCGCGGTCAGCTCGACCAGCTCGCCGCCGAGCGCGGCGGTCTGCGGGTCGGCCAGCAGCGACTGGGCCACGTCCGGCGACATGTACTGCCGGAAGAGGGTCTCCAGCTCGCTGTAGAGCCGGGCGTTCTCCAGGGAGAGCGAGAGCTGGCCGGCCAGCGTGGCGGCGAGCGCCTCGTCCTGCGCCGTCCTGTCGAGCGGCACCTCCAGCGCCCCGGCGAGCCTGCCCTTGACCGTCAGCGGGTGGACGATCTTCCCCTCCAGCCGGATCGGCCGGTCACCGGGGAAGTCCGCCTGGCCGTACTCCCTGGAGCTGACCGTGACCCGCCCGTTGTCGACCAGTTTGATGCGGACGTCCCCGTACGCCTGCCGGATGCGGTCGAGGCTCTGGGAGAGCATCTCGCTCTCCGGCAGGCCCACGCGGGCCTGCCGGCCGGTCTCCACCAGCGCGGTGAGCCGGTCGGTCAGCTCCCGCTCGTTGGCCAGCGCCTCGCCCGCCCGGTCGAGCACCGCGACCTGAGCCTCGGTGAGGCCGAACTTGCCCGCCAGCCTGTCCGCGACGGGGACCCCGCCCCCGTCGCGCTCCTCCCTGCGCCGCAGGTGGCCGACGAGCTCCTCCAGGGCGGCCTCGTAGTCGGCCCTGATCCTGCGGACCGTGGCCGACAGCGCCACCGAGTCGAACAGCCCCGCGCTGCTGCCCTCCCGGCGGAACTTCAGGTAGGCGCTGTAGGCCACGAAGACGAACGCCATGGTCAGCAGCACGTGCCAGAGCCACCACGACAGGTGCCAGTTGCGGTGCGACAGCCCCGCGACCAACGTCTCGGCCAGCAGCGCGTACGCGGTGACCAGGCTGATCAGCACGGCCGCGGGACGCCTGCGGTGCAGCTGGAACATCATCGCGGCCGCGGCGACGAACAGGGCCACCCCGATCCACTCGGCCCCGCCCAGGCCGACGCCCCCGGGGGCGGAGGGCGGCTCGTCGCTCAGCGGCGTCAGGTCCGGCATCAGGCACGCGACGCCCCACGCGGCGATCAGGGCGGCGAGCCCGCCGCGCAGCCACATCTGGTTCCGGATCACGGCCGAGGCCGCCCGCTCGCCCAGCGGCAGCGCCGAGGCGAACGCGAACACCGAGGCCAGGATCAGCCCCACCGGGTGGGAGAGGTCGAAGCCGTAGCTGGCCTTGTCCAGGTCCAGGATGATCCCCGGTGTGGTCAGCCCGTGCACCAGGAACGACCCGGCACCGCTGAGGAAGACCAGGGAGACGAGCAGCAGCCGGGCGTCCGCCCGCCTGGCCGAGGCCTGGCCGACCATGAGGCCCAGGACGAGGTTGATCCCGGCCACTGCGATGATCAGCCAGAAGTGGGTGGACTTGTCGTGCAGCACGATGTTCAGGTCCGGCTCGGCCAGCAACAGCCAGAGCCCGAGCATCGGTAACGCCAGGTGCAGGATCCATACCAGGGTGCGGACCGGCTGTGTCGCCGGTGGCAGGTACGGTTCCCGTCCGGCACGGTCGTCGATGACCGCGCCTGTCGGATCGATGGTCGGCACGGTGGCCTCCGCGTCTGGAGAACCCGGTCGGTTCCCTGTGGTGTCCGTCCACGCCCAGCGGGCGGGATTCCCCCGAACGGACCGATTATCCCGTACGCGGCCCGTACCGGAGGGCGTCCTTGGACACGCTCACGAGCCTGCGGACACGACGCGGTTCCTCCGAGGCCGAAGCGTGATGTACGCGTCGCCAACCGTTGGAACGGTTGAAACGTGTATTACGTGTCTCTCCCATCACACCAGGCTCTGGTGTCGCAGAAAGGAAGCCCTGTGGCTGTCAAGTTACCGGGCGGACGCACGCTCGCCGTCGTGACCGTCGGCGTGCTCGCCGGAACCCTGTTCACCGCGAGCGGTAGCGCCGTCGCCTCATCGGCGGGTGCCGAGGTTCACGCGTGCGTCCACAAGCAGACGAGGTACGCCCGGATCGTCAACGCCACGGCCAAGTGCCGGCCGACCGAGTTCCGGGTCAGGTGGGGCCAGACGACCCAGACCCAGGAGGGCATCGCCTCGGCCGGGCCGCAGGGCCCCCAGGGTCCGAGGGGCCCGCAGGGACCGAAGGGCGACACCGGATCGCAGGGCCCGCAGGGGCCACGCGGCTTCCAGGGCAGGACCGGCCCGCAGGGGCCGAAGGGCGTGGACGGCAAGGACGGCGTTCAGGGCCCGAAGGGCGACACCGGCGCGCAGGGCCCGAAGGGTGACGACGGCAAGGACGGCGCTCAGGGTCCGAAGGGCGACACCGGCGCGCAGGGCCCGAAGGGTGACGACGGCAAGGACGGCGCTCAGGGTCCCAAGGGCGACACCGGTCCGCAGGGTCCCAAGGGCGCGGACGGCAAGGACGGCAGGGACGGCCAGCGGGGCCCCAAGGGTGAGCCGGGCGACAGCGCCGCGCTGACCACCTACGTCAACACCAGGAACTTCAGCCTGAGCAACGACGGCAGCGCCTCGGTCAGCTGTGACGGCGGCGACGTCGCGACCGGCGGCGGCTACTCCCTCACCGCCATGAAGTACTTCGTGGTCACCGGCACCTACCCGTCCTCGGCGACCACCTGGACGGTGGGCCTGAACAGGGACTACGGGATCTTCGACGCCCAGAGCGCCGACAGGGAAGCCGCTTCGGACGCCCAGGGCACCGACAAGGGCAGCGCCCCGAGCGCCACCCCGAGCGCCACGAAGGGCTCCGCCAAGGCCCCCGCCTCCGGTGGTGTCCAGGCACAGACCTTCTCCGCCTCGGCCAAGGGCACCGTCTACGTGGTCTGCGTCAAGAAGTGACCCTCGGGCGCGCGCCGCGCGGGCCGGGCGCCCCCGGCCGATCCGCGCCCGCCTGACCGCACGGCCCGTTCGTGGTGACGCGCCGCCACCCGGCGGGACGGGGACATCGACATCTCGTCCCGCCGGCCGGCGCGTCACCGCGTGATCCACATATACGAGACCGGCCGGGTCCAGGGGCGGCAGCCCCGGGACCCGGCCGGTACACGTCCGTTCCGCGCGAGACCCACGCGGGCGGCCTCAGCCGAAGATGGCGGGCAGGGTGCCCGTGTGGACCTCGCGGAGCTCGGTGACCGGGACCTCCAGGAGACCCTCCACCCGCAGGGCGTCGCCGCCGGTGGTGCCCAGGCCGTAGCAGGGCACCTCGCGGGCCGCGCACAGCTCCGCGAAGGCGTCGAACGACTCGGGCCTGACGGTGACCAGCGCGCGGGCCGACGACTCGCTGAAAAGGTCGACGAACGCGTCCTGCCCGGTGAGCGCGACCGTGCAGCCGACGCCCTGGGCCAGGCACGCCTCGGCGAGCGCGATGGCCAGCCCGCCGTCGGACAGGTCGTGGGAACCGGTCAGCAGCCCCTGCGAGGCGGCCTCGGCCAGGACGAGCGCCAGGTCGCGCTCGGACTCCAGGCGCGCCACGGGCGGCAGCCCGCCCAGGTGGCCGTGGGCCACGTGCGCCCACTCCGACCCGCCGAACTCCTCCTCGGTCTCGCCGAGGAGCACGATCCGGTCGCCCTCCCCGGTGAAGCCCGACCGCACCCGGCCGGCCACGTCCTCGATGACGCCGAGCACGCCGACGACCGGCGTCGGATGGATCGGCACGGAGCCGGTCTGGTTGTAGAACGAGACGTTGCCGCCGGTCACCGGTACGCCGAGGGTCCTGCAGGCGTCGGCCAGGCCGCGCACGGCCTCGGAGAACTGCCACATGACCTCGGGGTCCTCGGGGGAGCCGAAGTTCAGGCAGTTGGTCACCGCCAGCGGGGTCGCCCCGGTCACGGCGACGTTCCGGTACGCCTCGGCGAGGGCGAGCTGCGCCCCGGCGTACGGGTCGAGGCGGGCGTAGCGGCCGTTGCCGTCGGTGGCCAGCGCGATGCCCCGGGTCGTCTCCTCGGCGCCGGGCATGACCTCGTCGATGCGCAGCACGCCCGCGTCGGCGGGCTGGGCCAGCACGGTGTTGCCGCGCACGTAGCGGTCGTACTGGGAGGTGACCCACTCCTTGGACGCCAGGTTCGGCGAGCCCAGCAGCTGCAGCAGCGTCGCGCGCAGGTCGTCCGGGCGGGGCAGGCGGGCCGGGTCGTCGCCGTTCAGCGCGGCCTGACCGGCGGGCTCGTGGAACGGCCGCTCGTAGACCGGGCCCTCGTCGGCCGCGGTGCCCGGGGGGATGTCGACGATGGTCTCGCCGTGCCAGGTCATCACCAGTCGGCCGGAGTCGGTGACCTCGCCGATCACGGTCGCGGGGATGTCCCATTTGGCGCAGATCGCCATGAAGGCGTCGATGTCGTCGGGGGTGACGACCGCCATCATCCGTTCCTGCGACTCGCTCATCAGGATCTCCTCGGGCCGCAGCGAGGGATCGCGCAGCGGCACCAGGTCGAGCCTGACGTCCATGCCCCCGGTGCCCTTGGCGGCCAGCTCGGTGGTCGCGCAGGAGACACCGGCGGCGCCGAGGTCCTGGATGCCGACCACCACGTCCGCCTGGTAGAGCTCCAGGCAGCACTCGATCAGCAGCTTCTCCATGAAGGGGTCGCCGACCTGGACGCTGGGGCGCTTGGCCTGCGACTCGTCCTCGAACGTGGCCGAGGCCAGCACCGAGGCGCCGCCGATGCCGTCGGGGCCGGTCAGCGCGCCGAACAGGACGACCTTGTTGCCCGGCCCGGGGGCCACGGCGAGCTTGATCTGGTCCTTGCGGAGCAGGCCCACGCAGAGCGCGTTGACCAGCGGGTTGCCGATGTAGCAGGGGTCGAAGACGACCTCTCCGCCGATGTTGGGCAGCCCGAGGCAGTTGCCGTAGTGGCTGATGCCCTCGACCACGCCGGGCAGCACGCGCCGGGTGTCGGGGGCGTCCGCGGCGCCGAAGCGCAGCGCGTCCATCACCGCGATCGGCCGGGCGCCCATGGACATGATGTCGCGGACGATGCCGCCCACGCCGGTCGCCGCGCCCTGGTGGGGTTCGACGTAGGACGGGTGGTTGTGGGACTCGATCTTGAAGGTGGCGGCCCAGCCGTCGCCGACGTCCACCACGCCGGCGTTCTCGCCCATGCCGACGAGCAGCGCCGCCGACTCCGGGGCCTTGGTGCCGAACTGGCGCAGGTGCACCTTGGAGGACTTGTAGGAGCAGTGCTCGCTCCACATGACGCTGTAGATGGCCAGCTCGGAGCCGGTGGGCCGGCGGCCGAGGATCTCGCGGACCCGCTCGTACTCGTCGGTCTTCATGCCGAGCTCGGCGTACGGCTGGGGTTCTGAGGGGGTGGCCTCGGCCCGCTTGACGGTGTCGAGGGTCATGCGTTCACCATCGTCTTCAGGATCGAGGAGAAGAAGGCGCGCCCGTCGGTGCTCGGGGCCCCGGTGAGGTCCTCGACGGCGTGCTCGGGGTGCGGCATGAGCCCGACGATGTTGCCGGCCTCGTTGCGGATGCCCGCGATGTCGTTCAGGGAACCGTTGGGGTTGCCGCCGGAGTAGCGGAAGACGACCTGGCCTGCGGCCTCCAGCGCGGCCAGCGTGGCCGGGTCGGCGACGTAGCGGCCCTCGCCGTGCTTGACGGGCAGGACGATCTCCTGGCCCTCGGTGAAGCCGGACGTCCAGGGGGTGGCGGTGTTCTCCACCCGGATGCCCTGGTCGCGGCAGACGTAGTGCAGCCCGGCGTTGCGCATCAGCGCCCCGGGCAGCAGGTGGGCCTCGCACAGGATCTGGAAGCCGTTGCAGGTGCCCAGCACCGGCAGTCCCGCCCCGGCGGCCGGGATCAGCTCCTCCATCAGCGGCGCGAACCTGGAGATGGCGCCGCAGCGCAGGTAGTCCCCGTAGGAGAACCCGCCCGGCAGGAAGACCGCGTCCACCCCCTTCAGGTCGGGGTCCGCGTGCCAGAGCGGGACGGCTTCACCGCCCGCATGGCGCACGGCGCGGGCCGCGTCCTGATCGTCGAGCGTTCCGGGAAAAGTGACGACGCCCACGCGGGCAGCACTCATGGCAGCGTTCCCCTCCACAAACGGGCGCCGCGCCGGCGTCTCACACATCGGACGTCGGTCTGCGGCGGTGCGTCCAGGCTATCCGCTCCGGGTGAGAGCTCACGCGCGGAGTGGCGGATCCCACGCCGGACGGGCCACGGCCCGCCCCGCGTGGCACGACGTCTCCGGTACGGCGCCCGGGACGGGCCCGCACGGTGGGGCATCCCGGACGGGCGCCCGCACGACGGGCATCCGGGACGGGGCTGTGCGGCTCTACACGGCGGCGAGCACCCGGTCGCGCGAGAAGACGGCCTCGTCGTCCCAGTCGAGGCGCTTGCGCAGGTGCACGACCGTGCCCCTGCCGGGGGCGATGTCGAAGGAGATCTCGTCCACCACCGCCTGCATGATGAGCAGGCCCCTGCCGTTCTCGGCGTCCGACGGCGGGTAGTGCTCGGGCACCCGGACGATCCCCTGGCCCCGGTCGATGATGCGGACGTCGCAGCGGCCCTCGCCGATGGAGGTCTCCACCTCGTAGCGGTTGGCCGGACCCCCGTGCCGTACGGCGTTGGCGCACGCCTCGGTGACCGCGAGCAGGATGTCGGAGATGCACTCCTCGGTGACTCCGAGCGAGCACAGGGAGTCACCGAGCGCCCTGCGGACCATCGGAATACCGACGGCCTGTCGTGGCAGAGCCAACGAGAACTCCATGTCCACCGGTTTCCTCCCGGGGTCAGACGTCACCACCGTGAAGGCTTCCCTGCAGAATCCGGGCTAACCGCAAAATAACCGTAATGTTATTGACTGGTGGTCAAGCCGTGGGATTGCTCTGTCCATATGGATGGATATGGCCAGATGTGGGCGTTTGGTCAACCGTCTGTGACGGTCTATGGCTCCACGGTGACGACGTAGTCCTCGATCACCGTGTTGGCGAGAAGCGTTTCGGCCATTTTTCGGACGTCCGAAAGGGCCGCCTCGTCGGCGGGGCCGTCGATCTCGACCTCGAACCGCTTGCCCTGGCGTACCGCCGAGACCCCCGAGAAGCCGAGCCGCGGCAGAGCACGGGCGATCGCCTGCCCCTGCGCGTCGAGAATCTCCGGCTTCAGCATGACGTCGACGATGACGCGCGCCACGGCGTTCCTCCTGGTTGCGACGGGGACGGTGCGGAGCTCAAGAGTAACGGGCCCCGGGCGCCTCGCGGAGCCGGGGCCGTGTCACGACCGCCCTGCCGTCGCCGGGCCGCCGCCGTACCGCCGCCGGGCCGTCGCCAGGCCCGGAAACGGCGGGTGAAAGCAGACGCCAGGGGAACGGGGAGCATATGGACGCCCCGGTAGGTCTTGCGCAGATGCATGTGACCTCTGCCACGATGGCCACAGACGCGGATGAACTACCACCAGATAGGGCGAACGCGTCGCGAATCGGCCGGACGGCGGTGGCGAACCCATCCAGACGGCCCCGAGCACACAGGAGCGGCACGTGACAGTCGACGCCTCTCGTGGTGCGGAAGCACCTCCGGAGCTCATCCAGCTGCTGACCCCCGAAGGAGAACGGGTCGAGCATCCCGACTACGACATCGACCTGACGCCCGAGGAGATCCGCGGACTCTACCGGGACCTGGTCCTGGTCCGCCGGGTCGACCTGGAGGCCGTCGCCCTGCAGCGCCAGGGCGAGCTGGGCATCTGGGCCTCGCTGCTCGGGCAGGAGGCCGCCCAGATCGGCTCCGGGCGGGCACTGACCGAGGCCGACATGGCCTTCCCCACCTACCGCGAACACGGTGTCGCCTGGTGCCGGGGGGTGGACCCGCTGAACCTGCTGGGCCTGTTCCGCGGGGTCAACCACGGCGGCTGGGACCCGGCCGAGCACAACTTCCACCTCTACACCATCGTGATCGGCAGCCAGACCCTGCACGCGGTCGGCTACGCCATGGGCATCCAGCGCGACGGCGCCGAGGCCGCCTCGATCGTCTACTTCGGTGACGGCGCCACCTCCCAGGGCGACGTGAACGAGGCGTTCATCTGGGCGTCGGTGTTCAACGCGCCGGTGGTGTTCTTCTGCCAGAACAACCAGTGGGCCATCTCCGAGCCGCTGGAGAAGCAGACGCGCATCCCGCTGTACCGCAGGGCCAGCGGGTTCGGGTTCCCGGGCGTGCGGGTCGACGGCAACGACGTCTTCGCCTGCCTGGCCGTCACCCGCAAGGCGCTGGCCGACGCCAGGTCCGGCCAGGGCCCCACGCTGATCGAGGCGTTCACCTACCGGATGGGTGCCCACACCACCTCCGACGACCCGACCCGCTACCGGGTGGCCGCCGAGCTGGAGGCGTGGAAGCTCAAGGACCCGATCGAGCGGCTGCGGGCCTACATGTTCAAGAGCCAGATCGCCGACCAGGAGTTCTTCGACACGATCGAGGCCGAGGCCGACGAGCTCGGGCGCGACGTGCGCAAGCGCTGCCTGGAGATGCCCGAACCCGAGCCGCTGGCCATCTTCGACCACGTCTACACCGAGAGGCACCCGCTCGTGGACGCCGAGCGTGCCGAGTTCGCCACCTACCTGGAGGGGTTCGAGGCATGACGGTTCTGACGCTGGCCAAGGCGCTCAACGAGGGAATGCGCAAGGCCATGGAGGACGACGCCAAGGTGCTCGTCATGGGCGAGGACGTGGGCAAGCTCGGCGGCGTGTTCCGGGTCACCGACGGCCTGCAGAAGGACTTCGGCGAGCAGCGGGTCATCGACACCCCGCTGGCCGAGTCCGGCATCATCGGCACGGCCATCGGCCTGGCCCTGCGCGGCTACCGCCCGGTCTGCGAGATCCAGTTCGACGGGTTCGTCTTCCCGGCGGCCGACCAGATCATCACCCAGCTCGCCAAGATGCCGCTGCGCTCGCTGGGCAAGCTGAGGCTCCCGGTCGTGGTCCGGATCCCGTGCGGCGGCGGCATCGGCGCGGTGGAGCACCACAGCGAGTCGCCCGAGGCGTACTTCACGCACACCGCGGGCCTGCGCGTCGTGGCCTGCTCCAACCCGTCCGACGCCTACACCATGATCCAGCAGGCGATCCGCTGCGACGACCCGGTCGTGTTCTTCGAACCCAAGCGGCGCTACTGGGAGAAGGCCGACGTGGACGTCGCCTCCACCGCCTGGACCCCCTTCGACGAGGCCCGGGTGGTGCGGCCGGGCACCGACCTCACCCTGCTGGCGTACGGGCCGATGGTGAAGACCTGCCTGGAGGTGGCCAAGGCCGCAGAGGACGACGGCCGTTCCCTGGAGGTGCTGGACCTGCGCTCGCTCAACCCCCTCGACCTCCCCAAGGTCACCGAGTCGGTACGCAGGACCGGCCGCTGCGTCGTGGTGCACGAGGCGCCCGTCTACAACGGCTTCGGCGCCGAGCTCGCCGCCCGGGTGACCGAGGAGTGCTTCTACACCCTGGAGGCCCCGGTGCTGCGGGTCGGCGGCCCCTCGACCCCTTATCCGCCCTCGAAGCTGGAGGAGCACTACCTGCCGGATCTGG
The DNA here is from genome assembly GCF_044456585.1 of Streptosporangium sp. NPDC050855. Classification (NCBI taxonomy): domain Bacteria; kingdom Bacillati; phylum Actinomycetota; class Actinomycetes; order Streptosporangiales; family Streptosporangiaceae; genus Streptosporangium; species Streptosporangium sp. NPDC050855. The sequence continues at coordinate 26,671 of NZ_JBITFY010000008.1, read as the reverse complement.
ACAGGGTCCTTTACGCCGTCGACCGCGCGTTCGCGTTCTGAGGAGGGGCCGATGAAGGAGTTCAAGCTCCCCGACGTGGGCGAGGGACTGACCGAGGCGGAGATCGTCCGCTGGCACGTGAAGGTCGGGGACCCGGTCACGGTCAACCAGACCATCGTGGAGATCGAGACCGCCAAGGCCGTGGTCGAGCTGCCCTGCCCGTTCGAGGGCGTGGTGGCGGCCCTGATGGCGGACGAGGGCGAGACCGTGGACGTGGGCAGGCCGATCATCGCGGTGGACGACGGCTCGGGTCCCGCCCCCGGCGCCTCGGGTCCCGCCCCGGGCGCCTCCGGTGCGGCCTCGCCGGTCGCCGGGGAGAGCCGGGAGAACGCGCTGGCCGAGGACATGGTCCCGGAGCCGCCGGCCGGCGCGCGGCAGCCGGTCCTGGTCGGTTACGGCGTCAGGACCGGCACGGCCAAGCGGCGCCCCCGCAAGCAGGCGCCGTCCGGCGGCGGTGCCGAGGCGGCTCCGCAAGCCGCATCCTCTGTCTCTGTCCCTGTCCCTGCGCCTCCGGCGGCCGCGTCTCCCGTGCCCGCGGCGGTGACGGTGGCCTCGGTGGCCTCGGTGCCCCCGGTGGCCTCCGCGCCCGCCCCCGCGGCGGAGGGGGCCGGTGCGGCGTCCCCGGGCAGGGTCGCGGTCCTGGCCAAGCCCCCGGTGCGCAAGCTGGCCAGGGACCTCGGGATCGACCTGGCCACCATCACCGGGACCGGCCCGCAAGGCTCGATCACCAGGCAGGACGTCCAGGCCGCGCTGGACGCCCGTACCGGCGCCGGCGCGAACGGCCACGACGGCGTCCGGCCGCAGCAGGCCGGGGTCGTCGGGTCCGTCGGGTCCGTCGGCGACGAGGAGCGGATCCCGATCAAGGGCGTGCGCAAGGCGACCGCCCAGGCCATGGTGGCCTCGGCGTTCACCGCGCCGCACGTGACGGAGTTCCTCCAGGTGGACGTGACGGCGACCATGGAGGCGGTCCGTCGGCTGCGCGGCCTTCCCGACTTCGCGGAGGTCAAGGTCTCGCCGCTGCTGCTGGTCGCCAAGGCGGTCCTGGTGGCGATCCGCCGCCATCCGATGATCAATTCCGCCTGGGACGAGGCCAACCAGGAGATCGTGGTCAAGCACCGCGTCAACCTGGGGATCGCCGCCGCCACCCCGCGCGGCCTGCTCGTCCCCAACGTCAAGGACGCCCACCTGCTCTCCCTGCCGGCCCTGGCGGGCGCCCTCGGCGCCCTCACCGAGACCGCCAGGGCGGGCCGTACCCAGCCCGCCGACATGGCCGGGGGCACCATCACGATCACCAATGTGGGCGTCTTCGGGGTGGACGCCGGAACGCCCATCCTCAACCCGGGCGAGTCGGCGATCCTGGCCGTCGGGCAGATCAGGGAGATGCCCTGGGTGGTGGACGGGCAGATCGTGCCGCGCCGGGTCTGCACCCTGGCCCTGTCCTTCGACCACCGGGTGGTGGACGGGGAGCTCGGCTCGCTCTTCCTGCGCGACATCGGCGCCATGCTGGAGGATCCGCTCCGCATGCTCGCCTGGGGCTGAGGCCCCCGGACGCGACGGGCGCGTCTCCTCCACCGGAGGGGGCGCGCCCGTTCCGTCTCCCGCCTCACCGCGACGGAGGTCTCCCGCCTCACCGTGACGGAGGAAGGGCCGGTCCCGGTCGGTGGGAGAACCCGGGAAGCGCCGGTTCCCCTCGGCGCCAGAGAACCGGAAGCGCCGGTTCCCATTGGTGCGAGAGAACCGGAAGGGCCGGTCGCCGACGGCGTGGAAGGGCCGGAAGGCCCGTACCGCATATCCGGCGCTCCCTCTCCTGACAATTTCTGACCGGCCCTGTCAATTGTCGTCGTGGGCCCTTCCGCAGGTGCGGTGAGCCGTTCGCCGGGGACCGGCGCCGTTCCGGACGACGGATGGGGGTCGCTTCCGCGGTAATTCGGAAACCTCCTTTTCCGTCCTCTGGATCAAGCTTTAAGCTGCGGCTTCCTGGGCCGGTGGGGCCTGCCGGAGAAGCCGTGGATCTTTTGCCGGACTTTACGAACAGCGCGTTTCGAAGCTTTGTCGCGTCATTTGTTAAAACATCCATAATGCATCTCGGATTTAGTGATTTGTCTCGCTATAGGTGCTAGCGTCGTTGATGGAAAGTGCGACAACCTAGCACGAAAGGGGAAGCACATGAGTTTCATGCAGCTCTTCCCGACCAACCGGTCTCTGCACTGGGGCGGCTGTTGCTGCCGTCGCCGTCGTCGTTGCGGATGTGGCTGCGGCGGTGGCGGGGGCGGCGGCTGGTGGTGGTAGCCGGAAACGGTGCTAGCAGAATTCGGTGCTAGCTGAAACACATGAGAGCCGACGGGTGAACCGTCGGTTCTCATTCTCTGAGTCGCCCTCGCCCGCCGGGGCGAGGGCCGTCGTCCGCAGGCCTCCCGAGACGCCGGTGGTCTCCATCCGCAGGACCTTCCGTGAGTTCTGGCCGCAGACCCATGGCATCCGCCGGTTCCTCGTGGCCGGCTGCGTGCTCGCGATCGTCGCGGCCGTGTGCGAGGTCGTCACGATCGGCCTGTTCGGATTCATCGTCGACGAGGTGCTGAGCAGGCAGGACCTGGGGGCGTTCTGGATGCCCGCCCTCGGCTGGCTCGGCCTGGCGGCGGTGTCGGGACTGGTGTCGTTCGCGGGCGCCTACCTCACGTCCGTGGGCGGCGAGCGCTTCCTGCTGCGGCTGCGCGACAGGGTGTTCCGGCACGTCCAGACCCTCACGCCCGACTTCTTCGACAACCGCCGTCTCGGTGACCTGATGGCCAGGCTCACCGACGACATCGAGGCGATCGAGGAGCTGGTCGGGTCCGGGCTGGTCAAGCTCTTCACCACGCTCGCCAGCGTCGTCTTCTTCTCCGCGGCCGCCTTCTACGTCCGCTGGGACCTGGCGCTGCTGACGTTCCTGCTGGTCCCGGCGTTCCTGGTGGTCTCGAAGATCTTCGCGAGCAGGTTCAGGACGGCCGCCGCCCGCGAGCGGCTCAGCAACGGGGCCATGAACAGCGTCATCGAGGAGAGCCTGTCCAACCAGTCGCTGGTCCAGTCCTACAACCGCCAGGACGCCGAGGCGGAGCGGCTGCACTCCGAGGGCCGCACCTGGCTGCGGGCCAACGTGGCGCAGGCGTGGCTGTCCTCGCTGTACGGACCCGTCGTGCAGGTCATCGAGACCGTCTGCCTGATCGCCATCCTCGGATTCGGCGCGTGGGAGATCGCCTCGGGCCGTCTCACCATCGGCGGGCTGCTCGCCTTCGCGGCCTACCTCGCCTACCTCTACCCGGCCGTGCAGAGCCTGGGGCAGATCGCCCTCACCGTCTCCGAGGCGGCGGCGGGCTCGGACCGGGTCATCGAGATCCTGCGGACCCGGCCGGCCGTCGCCGACCGCGAGGGCGCCGTCCACCTGGCCCGGCGCAGCGAGGGCAGGATCGAGTTCCAGGGGGTCGGCTTCACCTACCCGAACCGGACGAGGCCCACGCTGCGGGACCTGTCGTTCACCGTCGAACCCGGGGAACTGGTCGTGTGCACCGGGCCCAGCGGCGTGGGCAAGTCCACGCTCGCCAAGCTCCTGCTCCGTTTCTACGACCCCACCGCCGGGCGCATCCTGCTCGACGGGACCGACATCCGGGACCTGACCCGGGAGTCGCTCCGCGACAACGTCACGATCCTGCAGCAGGAGAACCTGCTCTTCTCCGGGACCGTACGCGAGAACATCGCCTACGGCAGCCCCGGCGCCGACCTGGACGACATCGTCCGGGCCGCCGTCCTGGCCGACGTGCACGACTTCGTCGGCACGCTTCCGCTGGGGTACGAGACGCCGATCGGGCAGCGGGGCCGGTTGATGTCCGGCGGGCAGCGCCAGCGGATCGCCATCGCCAGGGCGATCCTGCGCGACGCCCCCGTGCTCGTCCTCGACGAGCCGATGACGGGGCTCGACACGCTCACCGCGGCACGGATCATGGAACCGCTCAACAGGCTCATGAGCGGTCGCACGACGATCCTGATCACCCATGACCTCAGGTCCGTCCCCGAGGGCGCCCGGCAGGTCGTGCTCGAACCCGTGCCGCGCCGCTCCGGCCGGATAAGGATCAGGTCCGCGGCGCGCCGGTCGATGGCCCGCCCGGGCTGAGGGGACCGCCCGTACCGAGGGGTGCGGGCGGGCCGGGGACGGGCCACCCTGGAGGGGTCCGTCCCCTGGCCCGCCCTCGGCTTTTCCCCTCCCCATCCCCGGCTTGTCCTCGACCCCTTCCCGGCCCGTCCCCGGCTTGTCCCCACCCTTTCCCGGACTCGGCCCCTTCCCGGCCCGTCCCCGGCTTGTCCCCACCCTTTCCCGGACTCGGCCTTTTCCCGGCTCGTTTCCGGTCCTGGCTCGTTTCCGGTCCCGGCCCTTTCAAGCCCTTTCCGGCGCGGCGCCGGGCTCCACCGCCCCGGAGGAAGGCTCGGGTCAGACGTGGGTGACCAGGAGGGTCACGCCCGCCTCGCCGCCGCAGTCGACGAACACGGGGCCGACACCGTTGCCGATCGTGCGGGAGAGGGTCGCCTCCGCCACGAAGCCCTTCGGGTCGGCGTCGACGATGCGGACGTTCTCCAGCACCGGCCTGTCACCGAACCCGCTGAGCACGGCGCCGAGCCCCCTGCCCCCGCCGCAGTGGCCGGTGATCCTCACCTTCTGTCCCCGCCTGGCGGTGGGGTTGGGGCTGACCCGGACGACCGCCCTGGCTCCCTTCGGGGGCCGGGCCGCGACCGTCTCGGCGGTGACCCGGCCCGTCGTGCCCGTCGTGCCTGTCGTGCCCGTCGTGCCGACCGTGCTCGTCGTGCCCGTCGCGTCACCGGCGAGCGCGGAGGGCGCGCCCGGCCCGAGCACCCCGGCGGCCAGGGCCGTTCCGGCGATCGCGGCGATCATTCTCTTGTTCACGGCGACTCCCTTGTCAGGGCCCTGCGGGCCCGTGCACCTGTGGTGACCCCTGTCGTCCGGGATCACCCCGTGGGTAGCCGCAAGGACCGCCGCGGGTTCGCGCCCGGCCGGGAACGTGACGTGGATCACAACACGGTCGCGCCGTCCGCCCGCTCACCCCGTCCCGCCGCCGGATCGGGGCACGCGTGGCCGTACGCTGGCCGGGCACCCAACCGAAGGGAAGATCATGTTCCGGCATGTCGTGCTGTTCACCTGGGCCGAGGAGTCCACCGGCGAGCAGAGGGCCAGGGTCGCGGAGGAACTCGGAAAGCTGCCCGCGGCCATCCCGGAGATCCGTGCCTACACCCTCGGTGCCGACGCGGGCGTGAGCCCCGGCAACCACCAGTTCGCGATCGTCGCGGACTTCGACGGCGTCGACGACTTCCTCGCCTACCGCGACCACCCGCTGCACCAGGCCGTGATCGCCGAGCACATCAAGCCGATCATGGCCACCCGCGCGGCGGTCCAGTTCGAGGTGTAGGGGGACCGGCCGCGTCACCGGCCCGCCGCGTCACCGGCCCGCCGGGACGGCGCGTCTAGGCCTCCGGCGGGTTGTTCTCCCGGTGCATCAGGCGGTTGTCGGACGTCTGGCCGCGCCTGGGGGCCATCACGACGCTCAGCACGACCCCGACGGCGCCGACGATCATGAAGATCAGGCCGATCACGTCGATGTGCACCGACTCGCCGAGGACGTCGGGTTCGATGGCGAAACGGAGGATGGCGCCGAGCGTGAGAAAGAAGATGCTGATCCCGACACCCATGAATTCCTCCGGATAAGGCCGTTCGCCAGGCAAAGGGAGCGTACGGAAATGGTCATACCCTTCCGCGCGCGATGACACCACTCAGAACGACCTTGTCCGCGGCGGTGGGCCCGGCCGATCCCAGCCACACCGGGACTCCCAGGGCCTCCGTCACGGCCGAGGGCCAGTCGTCGATCCCGTCGGTGTAGCGCGGCCGGGCCCCGGAGAGCCGGGCGGTCAGCCGGGCCTGCCGGTCCAGATCGCCGGGCGCGCCGACCGGCAGTTCGCCGATGTCGTACGAGACGCACATCCGCGACACCGGCGCGTCCAGGTGGGTGAGGGCCAGGGCGTCGGCGCCACCGGCGGCCGCGAGCGCGTAGCGGTGGGCCACCGCATCGAAGTGGCCGGTCCTGAAGGGCCCCTGCCAGGGGCCGGTGCCGTTGTGGGCCTCGGGGAGCGCCAGGGCGGGGTCCTCGGTCACCAGCGGTCCCGGACCGTGCCGGGGGGTGTAGGTCCGCAGCACGCCCAGCCGCAGCGCGGGCGCCCCGCCGAGCAGCTCCAGCGCGCCCGCGAAGGTCGTCGTGCTCCAGGTGGTGTATGGGTGGAAGCCGTGCCACTCGTCGAGCAGCACGCCCTGCGCGCCCTCGAAGACCACCGGCCGCCTGCGCAGCAGGGCGGTCACGAAGGAGGAACCGACCAGGATCACCCGTTCGGCGAACGCCCGGAAGGCCGCGACGCAGTCCTCCACGTCCGGCCCGGTCACCCCCAGCGCCTCGCGCAGGGCGTGCAGCTTGCGGGTCAGCCGGGCCGGTTCCTCGCAGTCGCCCGCGGTCGGCGCCAGATCCGGGTGCGCGAGGGCGTAGGCCATGGTCTCGCCGACGCCCATGCCGCACGACCCGTGCCGGTCCTCGCCGCGCGCCAGCTCCCTGGCCCGCCCGGCCTCCACGTGGTACGGGGTGGCGAGCAGGGCGTCGCGGTCCACGGTGAGCAGGGTGAGCGGGTCGGGGACGCCCAGGCCGGCCAGGTGGGCGGCCTCCCGGGCCAGCGCCAGGGGGTCCACGACCGTCAGGCGGGACAGGTGGGTCGGCACCCCCCTGAACGTGCCCGACCCGAACTGCGCGAACGTGTGGTGCCGCCCGTCGGGCAGGACCACGTTGTGCCCGGCCTGCGCGCCCCCGTTGAACCTGACCACGGCCTGGACGGGCCCGCGCTCGCAGAGCCAGTCGACGACCGTCCCCTTGCCCGCGTCGCCGTAACCGAGGTCGGTCACGATCACATGCTCGTCCATACGATCACCCGTTCGTCGCCATCGTCGCCACCGGCGGTCCGTCCGGCCGGGTCGTGTCCCGGCCGTGTCGTCCCCGGTGGCCTCGTCCTCTCGGCCGGCCCGTCCCGGCCGGTTCGTCCGGCCGGGCCGTCTTCCACCCGGCCGGGGACGGCTCGGTCCGTCTTCCACCCGGCCGGGGACGGCCGGGCCGGGTCCCGCGGGCGTTCCCCGCGGGACCCTCTCCCTTCGTGGTGGCGCTCCCCGCCGCGGTGCTCGCGGTGGCCGCCGCGCGGCGGGTGGCGCCTCTCAGAGCCGCAGCACGCCGCTGTCGCCTCCCAGGTCGAGCCCGTCGGCGACCACGAGCGTGCCGCGGTCGAGCCTGGCCAGGGCCTTGCCCACGGCGGTCCCGGCGGTCGAGCCGATCTCCTCCAGGTCGTCCAGCCCCTCCCGCAGGTCGATGGCGTCCTCGCCGAGGCCGACGGTGAGCGCGATGGTCTCGGAGACGGCGTCCAGGTCGTCCAGCTCCAGCACGTTCTGGCCGAGCAGGTCACGCCAGGCGGCCAGCACCCCGCCGTTCCCGGCGTGGCTCGCCCCGGCGGGGACGATGTAGTACACGTCGTAGGTCCTGGTCAGCTCGGCGATCATCTCCTTGATCGGGATGTCCCGCTCGATCCGCTCGCCGACCACCTTCTCGACCTCGCGCCGCTTGACGTGCGCGTACGGCATCTCGTCGCCGATGATGAACAGGTAGCCGCGGCGGCCCCGCTTCTCGAAGCAGTCGATCGAGGTGTGCCTGGCCATGAAGTACATCGCCAGCTCGTACGACTCGCGCATCTGGCCGCCGCCCCCGCCCTCCAGCAGGATCTTCCCCAGGTGCTCGTCCATCCTGTTGTCGGACTCGAACTGGCCGACCTGGAGCGGTGCCCGGTCGCAGGTGGCGTCGCCGATCGCGCCGAAGAGGATCTGCGGGTCGGTCGCGTAGCCCTTGCGGAGCAGCAACCCGAGCAGGTCGGGCAGCCTGGTCTGCAGGCGGCGGGGCACCCCGCCCATCGAGCCGGTCACGTCGAACAGCACGGCCACGGCCAGGGAGGCGGGGTGCTCGGCGGAGTCGCGGCTCTCGCGGGCCGTCACCCCGTGCGGGTCGAGGTCGGGGTGCGTCGAGCGGGCACCGCTGTCGGTGTGCGCGAAGGCGCTCGCGCCCTTGGCGGCGCGGTAGCTCGCCGCGGCGGAGTAGACGTCGGTGGACCAGATTCCGCTTCCCACGGGGGATCTCCTTGCATCGGGGGTGGAACGTTCTGAGAGCCCGGCGATCACGGGCACGACCGGGGCGGCGGGGGCCGTCCGGGCGCGGGCCGGCCCGGCACGCACCGGGCGGACCGGCCGGGTCGGACGGGACGGTCACAGGCGCAGTGGCCGGTACGTCCGCGGTCCGTAGAGGTCGTCGAGCAGGTCGTCCAGCTCGGCCAGGAGCCGCCAGGCGTCGTCCGGAGGGGCGAGCAGGCTTCCCCGGACGAAGCGCCGGATCGGGACGGGGGCGCGGTCGCCCATGAGGGCGGCCACGCACCGGGTGGCGAGCTGGATGTCGAGCGCCGGGGTCGCGGGCCTTCTGGCCATGACCTCGGGCGGGTAGTCGTCGCGGTGCCGGGCCACCAGGGCGGTGACCGGCGTGCCGGTCGGGACCGACTGGCTCCAGTCGACGAGCACCAGGCCGTGGTCGACGGGGTGGACGAGCACGTGGTGCCCGAACACCGCGCCGTGCACCACCCCCGCCCGGTGGGCCGCGCCGACGGCGACCAGCAGCCGCCGCCAGATCCAGGCCACGTCCCGCGCGTCGAGCACCGGTCGCCGCCGGGCGATCTCGTCCAGGCTCACGAAACCGTCCGGCACCCGGCTGATCACGTTGGCCTGCCGTTCGACCCCGCCCGAGCGGTGCCGGAACGACTCCACCAGCCGGGGCACGTACGGCAGGAGCAGCGGGTCGCCGTCCCGGCCGATCGTCTCCAGGGCGTCGGCCTCGCGGCGCATGAGGTCGTTGTCGGCGTGACTGCGCGGGATCTTGAGCAGTGTGTCGGGCCCGCTCCGGTAGAGCACGGCCGTGGCGCCGTGCCACAGGACGCCGCCGAGACGGTAGGACCCCCGTCCGGTCGTGATCACCGTTTCGGGCGCCCCGCCCCGGGCCGCCCAGAGCTCCGCCAGCCGGGTGAACGCCTCGGCGGCCTCGGCCCCGGGGGCCAGGTCGGGGTGGAGCAGCCGGGCCAGGGTGCGGTAGACCCGGTGCGGGGACGGCCCGTCGAACAGGTCGCCGGGCGTGCGGGCGGCGGTCACCAGCGCGATCGCCTCGGCCGTGGTGGTCATCTGATCGTCTCCTCCCTGGCGGGCCGCAGCAGCGCGGGGTGCAGGAGCCGGGCGTCCCCGGCTCGGTAGAGCTTGGCCCGCGGGCCGCCCCTGGCGCCGCCGCTCTCGGTGGTCTCGCCGGTGCTCTCCACGAAGCCGGGCACCGACAGGATCTTGCGGTGGAAGTTGCCCGCGTGCAGCGGCACGCCCCAGACCGTCTCGTAGACGCCGCGCAGCTCGGAGATGGTGAACGTGTCACCGGCGAAGGCGGTGGCCAGCGGGGTGTACTCCAGCTTCCCGCGGGCCCGTTCCAGGCCGTGGTCCAGGATCCGGCCGTGGTCGAAGGCGAGCTCGGGCACCTTGTCGACGGGGTGCCAGGCGGCGTCGGAGGCGTCCGTACCGGCCCGGGGGTCGGGCAGGTCCGGAGCGAAGGCGAGGTAGGAGATCGACACGACCCTCATCCGCGGGTCCCGGCCGGGCGCGCCGTAGCTGGCGAGCTGCTCGATGTGCACCCGGTCGGACAGCCCGGTCTCCTCGGCCAGCTCCCGCGCCGCGGCCTGGGGCAGGTCCTCGTCCGGCCGGATGAAGCCCCCGGGCAGCGACCACCGTCCCGCGTGGGGCTGCTCGCCCCGCCGGACCAGCAGGACGCGCAGCCCGCCCCCGCGGATGGTGAGCGCCACCACGTCGACCGTCACGGCCACCGCGGGGTAGTCCCGCGGGTCGTAGCCGGCCAGGAACTCGGATTCGTTCATCGCACGTCCTTCTCAAGTTGAGACAATCTCAGTATGAGAATAACCGAGGGCGATGTCAACGCCCGAGCCCTGTCGGGTTTCCGGGAGAACGCTCCGGGGGCCGTACGGGTGAGAAGAAGAACGAGGGGCCGGTCCCGTCGGAACGGGACCGGCCCCTCGTCACGCACACCACGGCCGCGGGGACCGGCCTGTGCCGACCTGTGCCGTCAGGGACGTCCGAGGGTCGGCCGGTCGGTGCGGTCGGTGCGGTCGGTGCGGTCGGTGCGGTCGGTGCGGTCGGCGTCTGCCGTCGGCGGCCGGTGTCGTGGCCGGTGACGGCCGGGGTCAGAAGGCCTCTTCGGGCAGCTCCATCAGGCTCTGGTCGGTGGCCTCCAGCGTGCGGCGCTCGGCCGCGATGCGGGGCAGGACGCTCTGGGCGAAGAAGGAGGCCGCGGCGACCTTGCCCGTGTAGAAGGCGACGTCACCCCGTCCACCGGCCGAACCCGGCGCCTCGGCGGAGGACCCCAGGGCGGTCAGCGCCACCTCGGCCTGGCGCAGCAGCAGCCAGGCGATCACCACGTCGCCCAGGGCGAGCAGGAACCGGGTGGTGTTGAGCCCGACCTTGTAGACCTCGGTGGGCACCTCCAGCGAGCCCAGCGCCCAGCCGGCCATGGTGTCGGCCATCGCCTTGACCTCGTTCGCGGCCTCGGCCAGCAGTGCGCGCTCGGCCTTGAGGCGCCCGTTGCCCGCCTCGGAGGCGGCGAAGGCCGTGATGTCCGCGTGCAGCGAGCCGAGGGCGGCCCCCTGGTTGCGCAGGACCTTGCGGAAGAACAGGTCCAGGCCCTGGATCGCGGTGGTGCCCTCGTACAGGGAGTCGATCTTGGCGTCCCTGATGTACTGCTCGATCGGGTAGTCCTGCAGGTAGCCCGAGCCGCCCAGGGTCTGCAGCGACCGCGACAGCATCTCGTACGAGCGCTCCGAGCCCACGCCCTTGACCAGCGGGAGCAGCAGGTCGTTCATGGCCTCGGCGTGCGGGTCCCTGCGGCCCTCGTGCTCGGCGATCAGCACGTCGTCCTGGTAGGTGGCGGTGAGCATGACCAGGGCCCGCATGCCCTCGGCGTAGGACTTCTGGAGCATCAGCTCCCGGCGTACGTCCGGGTGGTGGGTGATGGTCACCCGCGGCGCGGCCTTGTCGGCCATCTGGGTGAGGTCGGCGCCCTGCACCCGCTCCTTGGCGTAGGCCAGCGCGTTGAGGTAGCCGGTGGAGAGGGTGGCGATCGCCTTGGAGCCGACCATCATCCGGGCGTGCTCGATGATCATGAACATCTGCTTGATGCCCTCGTGCACCTCGCCGACCAGCGTGCCCACAGCCGGGTGCTCGCCGCCGAAGGTGAGTTCGCAGGTCGTGGAGACCTTCAGGCCCATCTTCTTCTCGACGTTGGTGACGTAGACGCCGTTGCGCTCGCCGAGCTCGCCGGTCTCCAGGTCCACGTGGTACTTCGAGACCAGGAACATCGACAGCCCCTTGGTGCCGACGCCGTGCCCCTCGGGGCGGGCCAGCACCAGGTGGAAGATGTTGTCGGAAAGGTCGTGCTCGGCGCTGGTGATGAAGCGCTTGACGCCCTCGATGTGCCAGGTGCCGTCGTCCTGCCGCACGGCCTTGGCGCGCCCGGCGCCCACGTCGGAGCCGGCGTCAGGCTCGGTGAGCACCATGGTGGCGCCCCACTGGTTCTCGATGGCCAGCTCGGCGTAGCGCCTCTGCTCCTCGGTGCCGATGGTGTGCAGCACGTGGGCGAAGGCGGGGCCGCTGGAGTACATCCACACGGCGGGGTTGGCGCCGAGGACCATCTCGGCCAGGGCCCAGTTCACGCTGCTGGGCAGTCCGGGGCCGCCCAGCTCGGCGGGGAGCCCGAGGTTGGTCCAACCGGCGTCGCGGTAGGCGGCGAAGGACTTCTTGAAGCCCTCCGGCATCGTCACCGTCGCGGTCTTGGGGTCGAACACCGGGGGCGTGCGGTCACCCTCCTCGAAGGAGTCGGCGAGCACCCCGGTGGCGAGGCGGTCGACCTCCTTCAGGATGCTCCGCACCACGTCCTCGTCCAGGTCGGCGAAAAGGCCGGTGCCCAGAACGTCCCGGCGCCCGAAGACCTCGAAGAGGTTGAACTCCAGGTCACGGACATTGCTCTTGTAGTGGCCCATGGGGTCTTCTCCTTGAAACCGGGGGAACCGGAACTCACGTACTCACCGGTAACGTTACCGGTAATGCTACCCGCGAGTAACCCCTAGAAAACAGTCCAAGGTAGGACGTGCATCACGTCATTTCCCGAGAACGTCAGCTGCGGCCCGGGCGGGGCCGCGAGCCCCGCCGCGTTCTCGTAGGCTCCCCGCATGGACGAGCGGTGGCGGGCCGACCTGGAGCGGTGGAACATCCCCGAGGAGATCGCGGCCAGGGCGCCGGCCGACCCCTGGGGGCACTCGGTGGCCCGGTTCGCCGGGCGTACCGACCGTGCCCTCGCGGCTCCCGGGGGGCCGACCCTGGCCAGGGCGGGCGAGGCGCTGCCGCCGGGCGGGAGCATGCTGGACGTGGGCGCCGGGACCGGCGCGGCCTCACTGCCGCTCGCCCCCGCGCTGGGAGAGCTGATCGCGGTCGACGTCTCCGGCGAGATGCTCGCCGACCTGGCCTCCCGGGCCGCCGCGCTGGGCGTCCCGGCGCGGACCGTACGGGGCCGCTGGCCCGACGTCGCGGACCGGACCCCGGTGGCGGACGTCGCCGTCGCCGCCCACGTCGTCTACAACGTGCCGGACCTGGCCGCCTTCCTGGCGGCGCTCACCGGTCACGCCCGCCGCCGGGTGGTGCTGGAGCTCACCGAACGGCACCCGATGAGCTGGCTCAACCCCCTGTGGCGGCGTTTCCACGGCATCACCCGCCCGCTGCGGCCCACCGCCCACGACGTGATCGCCGTCGCCGAAGGGCTGGGCCACCGGGTCCGCCACGAGTCGCGCCCGGCCCCGCTGCCCCGCTTCGACCGGCTGGAGGATCTCGCCGAGAGCGCCTGCCGGAGGCTGTGTCTCGGCCGCGAGCGCGCCGACGAGGTCATCGCCGCGGTCGTCGAGCTGGACATGTGGCCGGTTCCCCGCGACCGGTGGTTCACCCTCTGGTGGGAGCCTGTGTCCGGGCCGGATCGGGAGCCTGTGTCCGGGCCGGACCCCCGGTAGAGCAGGCGAAAACCTGCTTGACGGCTTTGGTGGTGACGGCTTGGGTGGGCCCATGATTGAGGTTCACTATGTGACATTCGACTGCGCCCGGCCCTACGAGGTGGCGACCTTCTGGCGCGACGCCCTCGGCCTGCGGTTCCACCCCGAGACGGACGAGGACGAGGACGACGAGTTCCTCCTCCAGGGCGACACGCTGAATCTTCTGTTCATGACGGTTCCCGAGGGCAAGACGGTCAAGAACCGCCTTCACCTGGACGTCACGGCCTCGCCGGACAGCACCCGGGAGAAGGAGGTCGAGCGCCTGCTCGGACTCGGCGCCACGATCTTCGACGACCTGCGCAAGCCCGACGGCAGCGGCTGGGTGACGATGCTCGACCCCGAGGGCAACGAGTTCTGCGTCTGCCGCGCCGAACACGAGAGGAGATAGCGCCGGGCACCACGGCGACCGGCGTCGAGGACCACAAAAGACCCGTACCGGGCACCGGGCGGGGTCCACGACCGGTCGCGCCGCGGGACCCCGCGGGCCCCGAGGGGCCGCGCGGGTCACCGTCGAGGCCGCGGCCGTACGGTTCAGCGACCGTCCGGCAGCGACCGCCGGCCGCGTCCCTTGAGGGCGACGGCCAGGACCGCCGTGATCAGGTAGACCGCCAGGCCGCCCTGGAGGGCGTCCAGCGCCGCGCCGAACACGCCCTCGCCGTCGAGGATGAGCTGCACCGGGTACAGGAGCGTCGCGGCGCCGAGGGCGGGGTAGAGCGAGAATCTCCAGGGGTGGCGCAGCGCCCACAGGCGGGCCTGCCGGGTCACCCGGTCCCCGACCGCGGGCTTGCTGATCGCGCCGATGGCCGCGATGAGCGAGAACAGGCCGATGCCGACCGCCAGGGACCAGGCCAGGCTGTCCCCTCCGCCCAGTACGCTCACCCCGAAGCTGGTGACCGCCAGCGCGCCACCGGCCACCGCGGCGGTCTTCCAGGGAGCGCCGCGCAGCGCCGCTCCGGCGAGGGACATCTCGTCACGTCGAGTCAGTTCGTCGTTCATGCCATCAGAGTGCCTGTCGTGTCCCTGTGTTCACATCGGGGAGCGACCCTGGTTGTTCCCGGGGTCACCGGGTCGGGGACGCCGCCCGTACCGATGACGCGACCGGGACCTCCGCGAAGGGCGATGACGCGACCGGGGCGTCCGCGCGGGAGGCGATGACGCGACCGGGATGCCCGCGCGGGAGCCGGGGACGTGGTCCGGGCGCCGTGCGGGAGGTTCCGCGGCTCCGGATAGATTGATCGTCATGCCGGTGGAATTCCGTATCGCCCGTGCCGAGGACGTCCCGATCATCGTGGCCATGCTCGCCGACGACGTCGTCGCGGCCGGCCGTCAGGGCGCCTTCGGCGACGAGCACCGCGCCGCCTTCGAGCTGATCGACGCCGACCCTGGCAACGAGCTGATCGTCGCCGAGCTGGACGGCGAGGTCGTGGGCACCATGCAGCTCACCTACATCCCCGGCATCTCCCGTCGCGGCGCGCTCCGGATGCAGATCGAGGCGGTCAGGATCGCCTCCGGCCTGCGGGGACGGGGACTGGGCCGCACGATGATGGAATGGGCCCTCGACCGCGCTCGCGCCCGTGGCTGCGCCCTGGTCCAGCTCACCACCGACAAGAGCCGCACCGACGCCCATCGGTTCTACGACTCCCTCGGCTTCGTGGCCTCTCACCAGGGGTACAAGCTCTCCCTGAGCTGACCTCGGGGACGCCCCGGCCCTTCCCCTGACGGGCGTGCCCCCCACGCTCGCGGCCGTGCTCCGAGGGTCGCGCCCCCTACGCTCGCGGCCGCGCCTTGAAGGACGTGCCCCCCTGCTCGCGGCCGTGCCTTGACGGTCGTGCCCCCCACGCCCGAGGCCTGCGGAGATCACGCACACCCCTGCCGGGACGCGGTGCCGTCACCCCGCGTCGCAGGGGCCGATCTCGACGAGGTTGTCGTGGTAGACGGCGCCGCGTCCCATGTCGGCGTCGCGCGCGCCCACCACGGCGTTCGCCGTGGCACCCCCCGGGCTCAGCTTGCGCCAGTGCCCCTTGGTGGACGCGACCACGCCGGGCCGTACCCTCTCGCTGATCTCGACGACCGCCTCGAACGCGCCCTCGTCGTTGAAGACCCGGGCCCGCTGCCCGTCGCTCAGCCCCCGCCGCGAGGCGTCCTCGGGGTTGACCAGGACCCGCGGGCCCTTCGAGCGCCGCAGCAGCTCGGGGTTGTTGCCGAACGTGGAGTTGAGGAAGGTGTGCGAGGCGGGCGTGACGAGCGCCAGCGGATACGGCCCGGGCGCGGCCGAGGCCGTCCGCGGGGGGACGTAGGCCGGTCCAGGGGCGAACCGCATCCGGCCCGAGGGCGTCGGGAAGCCGTCGGCGAACGGCACGAAGGGCCGGGGCACGTTCAGCCGGACCCAGCCCTCCTTGCGCAGCCGGTCGACCGTGATCCCGTCCAGCGACGGGTGGCCCGAGGAGAGCAGCTGCTCGGCCAGCTCCAGGTCGGAGTCGTACAGGGACGGCTCGGTGAGCCCCATGTGCCGCGCCAGACGGCGGAACGTCTCGGTGGTGGACAGGCACTCGCCGGGCGGCGCGACCGCGGGCTCGTTCCACGCCAGGTACATGTGGCCGTAGCCCGCGTGCAGGTCGGCGTGCTCGATCTGCATGGTGGCCGGGAGCACGATGTCGGCGTGGTCGACGGTGTCGGTCGGGAACTGCTCCATCACCACCGTGAACAGGTCCTCGCGCAGCAGCCTCTCGCGGATCCGGTTCTGGTCGGAGGAGGAGGACATCGGGTTGGCCGCGTACACCCACAGGCACTTCACCGACTCGTCCAGCTCGTCGGCCAGCCGGGTCATGGTGAGCGTGCGGACCGGCCGGGCCAGCAGGTCCTCGCGGGTGTCGATGTTCAGGTGCAGGTGCCCGCTGGTGGAGTACGCGATCCCGCCGCCCGGACGGCGCCAGTCGCCGGTCACGCCGGGGATGGAGGCGATCGTGCGCACGGCCGTGCCGCCGCCCGCGTGCCGCTGTATCCCCATGGTGGCCCGGATGCCGGTGGGCCGGGTGTGGGCCAGCCGCCGGCCCAGGGCCAGGATGTCGGCCTCGTCCAGCCCGGTGATCTCCGCCACCCGCGCCGGGGGGTGGCGGAGGATCTCCGCGCGGAAGTCCTCCCAGCCGCTGGTGTGGTTCTCCAGGAAGTCGCGGTCCTCGGCGCCCTCGGCCAGGACCACGTTCAGCAGTCCCAGGGCGAGGGCGGCGTCGGTGCCGGGCCGGATCGGCAGGTGCTCGTCGGCCTGCTCCGCGGTACGGGTGCGGATCGGGTCGATCGCCACCACGTACGCCCCGGCCGCGCGGCCGTCCTGGATGAACTTCCACAGGTGGTGCCCGCTGGTCAGCGTGTTCGTGCCCCACAGCAGGATCAGCCGGGAGTCGGCGAACGTCTCCGGGTCCATGCCGCCGGGCGTGCCGTAGACCTGCTCCAGCCCGGTGTTGCCGGCCGAGGAGCAGATGTTCAGGTAGTGCCTGGAGGCCCCCAGCACGTTCCACAGGCGCCGGCCCGCGATCCCCTCCGTCCCCTGGAGGTAGCCCAGCGTGCCGGTGCCCGCGTAGGGCCAGATGGCCTCGCCGCCGTGGCGCTCGATGATGTCGCGCAGCCGTACGGAGATCTCCTCCAGGGCCTCGTCCCAGCCGATCCGCTCGAACCTGCCGGAGCCCTTGGGGCCGGTCCGCCGCATCGGGTACAGGATGCGGTCGGACGCCGCGGCGTGCTCCAGGTAGCGGTTCACCTTCACGCAGAGCGCGCCGCGGGTGTAGGGGTGCTCGGCGTTGCCGCGCAACGTGACGGCCCGGCCGTCCCGGACGGTCACCACCCAGGAACAGGTGTCGGGGCAGTCCAGCGGGCACGCCCCCAGCACTCGCAATTCGCCTGACGACATGTCCCGACTGTAACGCCGCCGCCCGGAACGGCACACGTCACCCCAGAACGCCGGCGTGACCGTGGGCGTGGGCGTGAGCGTCATGGGCGTGGTCGTGGCCGCCCCTCAGCCCGCCACCGCCCGTCCTCGGCGAGCCCTGCTGCCGGCCGCCCCACCACCACTCGCCGATCCTGTCGCCACCGGCTCTGTCGGCACCGACCCTCGGCCCGTCCGTCCCGGGCGCGCCGGTCCTCGGCCCGCTCGTCCTCGGCCCGCCGGTCCCGAAGGAGCCGGCGGTGTCCCCGCCGGGCAGGTCGCGGGCGTAGGCGTAGCTGAACGCCGCGGCCGCGATCGCCCCGGTGTTCACCGCCAGCGCCAGGTCGCCGATGTTGGCGATGGTGTCGCACGCCTGGTGGTAGCACTTGTCGTAGGCCGTGCCCGCGACGCCGCCGAACTTCACCGCCTCCTCGGGAGACTTGATGCCCTCGGCCCCGGTGAAGAGCCCGCCCGACGGGATGCCGACCGCGATGAACGGCCCGTAGTCGGACCGGCCGGTGAACTCGGAGTCCTGGTAGGGCTGCCCGACCGCCTTGAAGTACGCCTCGAAGAGCTGCTCGATCTGGGCCGACCCCGCGGGCGGCCTGGACTCGCTGTCCGGATCCGAGGAGTCCCCGTCGTAGATCCCGAAGACGTGGTTCGGTGAGGCGATCATGTCGAAGTTCAGGTAGAGCCTGATCTTCGCCCTCTCCGCGGGCGGGAGGGCGGCCACGTAGTGCTTCGACCCCAGCAGCCCCAGCTCCTCGGCCCCCCAGAAGGCGAAGCGCAGCCGGTTCCGCGTCCGCAGCGGGGCCGCCGCCAGCGCCGTCTCCAGCACGGCCGCGCTGCCGGAGCCGTTGTCGTTGATGCCCGGGCCCGCCGCGACGCTGTCCAGGTGCGCGCCGAGCATGACCACCCTGTCCGGGTCACCGTGACGGGACTCGGCGATGACGTTGTGGGTCCTGCGGTCGGGGGCGCTCTCGGCGTCCACCGAGAGCGACACGGTCGTGCCGCGCGCCGCCAGCGCCGCGCCCGTGGCGAAGTCGGCGCCGAGCGCCGGGATGGTCACCGACGAGGCGTTGAGCGAGCCGTTGATCAGCGGCCTGCGGTCGGCGGTGCCCTCGCCGATCTGGCCCTCGTTGAAGATGATCACCGCGGAGGCGCCGGCCGCCTGGGCCAGCTCCGCCTTGACCTGGAAGCTGCAGGTGCCGCGCTGCATCAGCGCGATGTGACCCCGGACGAACCCGGCGAAGTCACTCGCCTCACACCCGGAGGTCGAGCTCGGTGTCCTGCTCGGCGGCAGGGTCAGGTCGACTCCCCGCACCGGCGCGGTCACCTTCCCCGAACCGGAGTACGTCATGGTCCTGAACTGGACACCGGGCTCGTACGTCGCGGTGGTGGGCGAGACCCGGCGCAGCACGGGCGTCGTCCGCTCCTGGAAGAAGGAGATCTTGAACTCCTGCGTGGTCACCCGGTAACCGGCGGCGCGCAACCTGTCCGCGACGTAGTCGGCCGAGGCGTCGTACCCGGGCGTGGCCGCGGCCCGGACACCACCGGCGGCGTCGGCGATGCTCTGGAACCTCTCCAGGTGCCGCCGGACGGACGCGATCTTGATCGATTTCCCGAACGTCTCCGCGCCCGGCGGCAGGGGCGTCGCGGCGGGTGCCGGGACGGCGGGCGCCGCGGCGGCGGGTACGGCGGAGACGGTGGACAGGGCCATGACCGCGGCCGCGAGGATCGCGACCGGCATCCCCCCGGGGGCACGTGCGCTCATGCGGGACTCCTCTGCGTGGAACGAGCGGCCGCCCTTCTCCCGGCCCGGCGGGGCGGAGTCACGACGGGAGCCTCGCTCCACGGACGAGGGGGGACACGGCCGCGAAGGGGAGTTCCCGTTCCTTGGACACGCCCGCACGGGCCGTCGGCGGGCGACGGAACAGACCGTCAGCCTTTCAGGCCGTCACCCGTTAAATCCAGCGTTTCCGCAGCTAGGAGGGTCAATTCTCCATCTGTGACAGGTACGCTGTGTTCGTCTGATCTTCCTGCCCCGAGCCCCGAGCCCCGAGCCCCGAGCCCCGAGCGCTGGGCCCCAAGCCCCGAGCCGCGAGCCCTGGGCCGCCGGCCTGGGACCAGAGCCCGGGGCCGGGAACGTGGAGCTGACGGTCCGGGGCTCAGGATCCGGGGCTCGGGCTTCCGTGAACCGGACGGCCGGCCCTGCCACCGGACGGGCGGGGGACAACCGTAGACCGATCTCCGGCACGCCGACGGCGTTCCCTGGCCTTCCCTGATGTTCCGGCGGCCTTCGCGGGGGTTCCCTGGTGCCCCGCTGGCCTCGCGCGGGGATTCCCTGGTGTTCCGGTGGCGTTCCGGCGCTTCCCGGACGCCGCGGCCGCGCCGGGGTGCCGCCGCGGCCGCACCGGGTGCCGCCCGCGCACCCGGCCCGGTCGGCCACCGCTTCGCCGGCACGACGCCACCGTTTCGTCGTTCATCGCGCCGTCGTCCACTGTTCCCTCGTTCGCCGTGACCGGCGTCTCGGCGGCGCGCGACCCTTGCTCCACGGTCCCCGGGGCCGCCTTCCCGTCGTCCGCCCGGCCGGCCCAGCCCGGCCCTGCCCGGTCGCCGGCCGGGACGACGACCGGCGTCGCGGCACGACGCGTTTCCCGATCTGGGGGCCCAGGATGGAGGCGGAGGCGTTCACGGCCGTCACGGGCCCTCGGAGGCCACTGCGACGCGCAAGGCCACGATTGTGGACACTGAAGGAGTAGATCGGTGACGCACCTGTGATGCGGACCATGCAGAATCGCTGGCGGTGACGGAAATCAAGGAGCTGGACGAGACGACGTCCACCGGCGGGACACCGCCGGTGCCGGACGGCGATACCGTCGTGCGCGTGGTCGAGCCGCTGCTCCCACAGCGGATCCGGCGGCCCTCGGACCTGCTGCGCTTCCTGGCGACCCTGCTCGCGCTCGTCGCGGTGATCCTGCTCGCCCTGGTCGCCAAGAAGACCCTGAACGGGCTGGAGGGTGACGTCGCCGACGGCACCAACCGGGCGCCCTTCCTGCTCAGCGGCCTGGCCGGGGTGCTGAGCGCCTCGGCGATGCTGGGCGTTCCCGTGGCCTTCGCCATCGAACGGGTGTTCCACCGTGACGGGCTCCGGGTGGCCGAGGGCCTCTTCGCCGCCATCGCCGCCATGGTGCTCTCGTACGTGCTCGGCGAGTGGATCGTCAACGCCGGCCCCGAGGACCTGCGGCTGCTGCTGACCGGCAACCGGGAGGGCGTGGAGCCGGTCGACACGCTGCTGACCCCGATCATCGCCTACGTCACCGCGGTGCGCATCTCCCGCCGCCCCACCTGGCGCGCGGCCCTGTGGAGCGCGGTCGCGCTCAACGCCGTCGCCCTGTTCGCCGGGCTCGCCGCGACCATCCTGGGCATCGTCGTCTCCATCCTGGTCGGCCTGGCCGTCGGCTACGCCACCCTGTACGGCGTGGGCAGCCCCAACACCCGCCCCCCGGGCAGCGCGGTCGTCTCCGCGCTCCGCAAGCTGGGCTTCTCCCCGGTCAGGGCCCACCGGCTCGACGACGACCACCAGAGCAGCCGTCGCTACGCCGTCGAGCTGAAGAACGGCAGCCGCCTCGACGTCACCGTCCTGGACCGGGACCGCCAGGTCGCCGGGGTCCTCTACCGCCTCTGGCGGCGCCTCCGCCTCAACTCCGAGACCCGCCGCAAGGCCATCCGCTCGCTCCGCGCCGAGCTGGAGCGCGAGGCCCTCATGGCGTACGCGGCGCAGGCCGCCGGGGCGAGCACCCCCCGGCTGCTGGGCACCAGCGAGATCGGCAGCGAGGCCGCGCTGCTCGCCTACGAGCACACCCCCACCCGCGCGCTCGACGACATCCCCGACGACGAGATCGACGACAACCTGCTGGCCCAGATCTGGGAGCAGGTCCTGCTGCTCCAGGTCCAGCGGCTCGCCCACCGCCGGCTGACCGGCGACAGCATCCACGTCGACGCCGAGGGCCGGGTCGTCCTGATGGACGCCCGCAGCGGTGAGATCGCCGCGGGTGACCTGCTGCTCCGTCTCGACATCGCCCAGCTGCTCACCTACCTCAGCCTCCGCGTCGGAGCCCGCAGGGCCGTCGAGGCCGCAGCGGCCGGGGCCGGTCCCGGCGTGCTCGCCGACGCCCTCCCGCTGCTCCAGCGGATCGCGCTGACCCGCGAGACCAGGACCGCGCTCAACAAGAACAGGGGGCTGCTCACCGAGATCCGCGAGCAGATCGTGGAACTCAGGCCGAGAGCCGAGGCCGACGAGGTCCGCCTGGAGCGCTTCCGCCCCCGGACGCTGATCACCATCATCGCCACCGCGTTCGCCGCGTACTTCCTGGTCTACTACCTGACGCAGATCAACCTCAACATGATCACGTCGGCCAAGTGGAGCTGGACCGGGGTGGCGCTGGTCGCCGCGATGCTGAGCTATGTCGCCGCCGCCCTGATGCTCAAGGGCTTCGTCCCGGAGAAGCTGCCCCTCGGCCGTACCGTGCTGGTCCAGTTCGCCGGGTCGTTCGTCAAGCTCGTCGCGCCCGCCGCGGTGAGCGGTGTCGCGATCAACAGCCGCTACCTGCAGAAACGCGGCATCCCGCTCGGGCAGGCGGTGGCCAGTGTGGGCGCCTCCCAGCTCATCGGGCTGGTCTTCCACATCATGCTGCTCCTGCTGTTCGCCTACATCACCGGTTCCAACACGGCCTCGTCGTTCACCCCGTCGCGCACGCTCGTGATCGCGTTGCTCGCGGTGGCCGTGCTGGTGGTGGCCGTGGTGAGCGTGCCGCGCCTGCGCCGCATGATCACCTCGCGGCTCCGCTCGCTGTTCTCCGGCGTCATCCCGCGGCTGCTGGACGTCCTGCAGTCGCCCGCGAAGATCGCCGAGGGCTTCGGCGGCACCCTGCTGCTCACCGTGTTCTTCGTGATCTGCCTGGACGCCTCGGTACGCGCCTTCGGCGGCTCCCTCAACATCGCCGCCGTCGCCATCGTCTTCCTGGCCGGGAACGCCATCGGCTCGGCCGCCCCCACCCCGGGCGGTCTCGGCGCCGTCGAGTTCTCCCTCTCGGTCGGCCTGACCCTCTCCGGCCTGCCCGCCGAGGTCGCCACCCCGGCCGTGCTGCTGTTCCGGCTGCTGACCTTCTGGCTGCCGGTGCTGCCGGGCTGGGCCTCCTTCACCTACCTGCAACGGCACGGGGCCCTGTGACCCCGCCCCGCTGACCTCAGGCGACCCGCACGGATCCGACGGGCCGCACGGATCCCGGGCCCATGCGGACCCCGGATCCATGCGGACCGCGGACCCATGTGGATCCCGGATCCACCCGGCACCCCGGTGGCCCGTACGGACCGCCGGGGTGCCGGGTGGATCAGGCCTCGCTGGACCTGGCCCAGAGGTTGACGCCCGCCTCGACCGCGTCCTTGTCGATGGCCGCCAGCTCGTCGGCCTTGAACGAGAGGTTCTCCACCGCCGCCAGGCTGTCCTCCAGCTGGGAGACACTGCTCGCGCCGATCAGCACCGACGTGACGCGCCGGTCGCGCAGCGCCCACGCCAGCGCCATCTGCGCCAGCGACTGGCCGCGCCCGCTCGCGATCCCGTTCAGGGTGCGGACGTGCCGCATCGTCTCCTCGGTGAGCATCTCCGGGGTGAGGAAACGTCCCTGCGAGGCCCGCGACCCCTCGGGGACGCCGTTCAGGTAACGATCGGTCAGCATGCCCTGCGCCAGCGGGGAGAACGCGATGCAGCCCACGCCCTCCTCCTCCAGCACGTCGAGCAGCCCGCCCTCGATCCAGCGGTTCAGCATCGAGTACGACGGCTGGTGGATCAGCAGCGGCGTGCCCATCTCCCGCAGCAGCCGCGCCGCCTCGGCGGTGTGCTCGGGCGAGTACGACGAGATGCCCGCGTACAGCGCCTTGCCGGACCGGACCGCGTGGTCCAGCGCGCCCATCGTCTCCTCCAGCGGCGTGTCCGGGTCGAACCGGTGGCTGTAGAAGATGTCGACGTACTCCAGCCCCATCCGCTGCAGCGACCGGTCCAGGCTGGAGAGCAGGTACTTGCGCGACCCCCACTCGCCGTACGGGCCGGGCCACATGTCGTAGCCCGCCTTGGTGGAGATGACCAGCTCGTCCCGGTACGGCGCGAAGTCCTCGCGCAGGTGCCGGCCGAAGTTGGTCTCGGCCGACCCGGGGGGCGGGCCGTAGTTGTTGGCCAGGTCGAAGTGGGTCACCCCCAGGTCGAAGGCCCTGCGCAGAATCGCCCGCTGGGTCTCGAAGGGCTTGTCGTCGCCGAAGTTGTGCCAGAGCCCCAGGGAGACGGCCGGGAGCCTGAGCCCGCTCTTGCCGACCCTGTTGTACGGCTGCCGGTCGTCGTACCTGTCGTTCGCCGCGATGTACGTCATCGGTCCGCCTTGGCCGTGTCGAGGATCCAGGAGAGGGTGAACGCCTCTTCGCGCCAGGCGTCGTACCTGCCGCTCCGGCCGCCGTGCCCGGCGCCC
Organism: Streptosporangium sp. NPDC050855; assembly: GCF_044456585.1. Taxonomy (NCBI): domain Bacteria; kingdom Bacillati; phylum Actinomycetota; class Actinomycetes; order Streptosporangiales; family Streptosporangiaceae; genus Streptosporangium; species Streptosporangium sp. NPDC050855. The sequence continues at coordinate 2,902 of NZ_JBITFY010000008.1, read as the reverse complement.
ATCTCCGTCTTGAGCAGGAAAGGCCCGCCGCGCGCGACATCGCGGAGCTTCGCGATCCACTTGGCGGGCTCGTGGTAGAACACCCGGGTGTCGTTGAGGCTGGTGATCGCCAGGATGGGCGGGTAGACCCGGTCGTCGACGTTCTCGTACGGCGTGTACGACCTCATGTACGCGTACACCTCGGGATCGTGCAGCGGGTCGCCCCACTCGTCCCACTCGATCACGGTCAGCGGCAGCGACGGGTCCAGGATCGTGTTCAGCGCGTCCACGAACGGCACCTCCGCCACCACACCGGCGAACGTCTCCGGCGCCAGGTTGGCGACCGCGCCCATCAGCAGCCCGCCCGCCGACCCGCCCCTGGCGACCACGGGCCCGGACCAGCCCGCGGCCTTGAGATGCTCGGCTGCGGCGACGAAGTCGGTGAAGGTGTTCTTCTTCTTGGTGAACTTGCCGTTCTCGTACCAGTGACGGCCCATCTCGCCGCCGCCCCTGACGTGCGCGACGGCGAAGACGAGGCCCCGGTCGAGCAGGCTGAGCCGGGCGATCGAGAACGAGGGGTCGATCGAGATCTCGTAGCTGCCGTAGCCGTAGAGCACGGTGGGGGCCGGGCGCTCGGTGCCCTTCCTGAGGACGATCGAGATGGGCACCTGGGTGCCGTCCGGAGCGGTCGCCCACTCGCGGAACTGCTCGTAGTCGTCGGGGTCGTACCCGCCGAGCACCGTCTTGCGCTTCAGCAGGACCAGCTCGCCCGCGCCGAGGTCGTAGTCGTAGACCGACGGCGGGGTGATCATGCTGGTGTAGCCGAGCCGCAGCCGCCCGGTGACGAACTCCGCGTTGCCCGACGGGGCCACGTCGTAGATCGGCTCGGGGAAGGGGATCTCGTACGGCTCCCCGGAGCGGGGCAGGATCCGGATGCCGGTCTGGCCGCTGCGGCGGAAGTGCACGACGGTGTGGCCCTCGAAGGCGTCCACGTCGAGCAGCCGGGTGTCGGCCCGGTGCGGGATCAGCGGCGTCCAGTCGCCGGGGGCGTCGAGCGGCGCGGTGGCCAGCTCGAAGTTCTCCGCCTCCCGGTTGTGCAGGACCAGGAAGTGGTCGCCCGCGTGATCGACGCCGTACTCCACGCCGGTCTCCCGGGGACGCACGACGCGGAACTCCCCGGCGGGGTCATCGGCCTCCAGCAGGCGCACCTCACTGGTGATCTTGCTTCCGGCGGAGAGGATCAGGTAGCGCTCGCTGCGGCTGAGCCCGATGCCGACCCAGAACCGCTCGTCGGTCTCCTCGTGGACGAGGACGTCGTCGGCGGCGGGGCTCCCGATCGCGTGCCGGTGGACCTGGTTGGGCCGCCACGCGTCGTCGACCGTCGTGTAGAAGAAGCTCGTGCCGTCGGCCGACCAGGCTCCGCCGTAGAAGATGCCGGGGATCTCGTCGGGCAGCGTCTCACCGGTGAGGAGGTTCTTCACCCTGAGGGTGAAGCGCTCGTCGCCGGTGAAGTTGGTGGAGTACGCCATCAGGGTGCCGTCGGGGCTGACCGAGCTGGTCCCGATCGAGAAGAAGTCGGAGTCGCCGGCGAGCTCGTTGCCGTCGAGCAGGATCTCCTCGCCCGGGAGGGGTTCGTCCGCCTTGAGCTCCGGAGGGGTCTCACCGTCCGCCGCCACCCGGCACTGGATGCCGTACTGCTTGCCCTCCTCGGTGCGGGAGTAGTACCACCAGCCGCCCTTGCGGGTGGGGACCGAGAGGTCCGTCTCCAGGGTGCGCCCCTTGATCTCCTGGAAGAGCGTCTCCTGAAGGGGCTTGAGGTGGGCGGTCGCCTCCTGCGTGTAGGCGTTCTCCGCCTCCAGGTAGGCCACCACATCCGGGTCGTCCTTGACCGTCAGCCACGCGTAGTCGTCGACCACGGTGTCTTCGTGGTGCACGCGCTCGCTGGGAACCTTTTTCGCCGTCGGCGGCATCTGGCTGCTCACCCGGCCGAGTCTATGTTTCCGCCGGTGCCTGTTCGGGTCCGTCCGTCCGGCCGGGTCCGTCCTGCCCGGTGGATCGATCGTGCGGTACGTCCGCCGGCTCGGTGTGAGGACCCGGGGCAGGGAGGGGCGAGGGGCGGTGTCCCCGGGGTGCTCGGGATCCTCGGGGGTGCTCGGGATCCTCGTCTGAAGGGCCCAGGGCCGCCGTCCCCGTCAGGGGAATACGGTCGTGGGGTCGGCCGTTGCACCTGGAGCGGCCGATGGAGGCTGGCGGGTGCGAACCCGGTCCGGTCCTCCGTTCGAGGAGGAATACGGTCGCGAGGCCGGTGGTTGTACCGGGAGCGGTTGGCGGAGGCTGTGGGTGTGACCGAGCCGGGTCATCCGTCCGGGGAATACGGTCGTGAGGCCGGTGGTTGTACCGGGAGCGGTTGGCGGAGGCTGTGGATGTGACCGAGCCGGGTCATCCGTCCGGGGAATATGGTCGTGAGGTTCGGCGTTACGTCTCGAGCGGTCCGTGAGGGCTGCTAATCTTTTGATGTCGGCGGGGTCCGGCGCAAACCACTCAAATCACTTCGGTGACCTCCGTATGGCTTGTGTCGTGTCCACCGTCCCTCCCTTTGAAACCCATGGTTCCAGAGCCGGTTCGCAGAGCCGCTCAGAGGCTGGTAAGTTCAAGGGGTGGCTCCGGAAACGGAGCGGCCGGAATTCCAGAAGCACCGTGAGATCGAATCGACCGACTTGAAACAGGCCGGTTTGACACGAAAAAGCGGGGCTGAAAGAATAAAGGCACAACGAAAGAGCAAAAAGAATACAAAATGGAACGCCCCTGGTGGTCGGCCCGAACGGGTCCGGTTGGTCGGGTGTACGCGTCCGTTTCTTGAGAACTCAACAGTGTGTTAAAAGCCAGTGCATGAAGCACAACCCTGTCCTAACCACCCTTGCGG
>NZ_JBITFY010000007.1:0-339630 GCF_044456585.1 Streptosporangium sp. NPDC050855 | reverse complement strand
GAGGCTAGGCGCGGCTCTGATCACCGTCAACGGGGGTGCAGGGCGCCCGGAGGCGGGGGGGGGGGGGGGGGGGGGGGGGGGGGGGGCCCCCCCCGGGGGGGCGCCCCCCCCCCCCCCGGGGGGGGGGGGCCCGGGGGGGGCCCCCCCCCCCCCCCCCCCCCCCCCCCCCCCCCCCCCCCGCCGTAGCGGCGGTCAGCGCCTCCCGGTGGTCAGCGCCTCCGACCGCCACAGGTCGCGGTAGTAGCCGGGGGAGGAGACCAGCTCCTCGTGCGTGCCCCGCTGCACCACCGACCCGTTCTCCAGCACGACGATCTCGTCCATCGACTCCAGCCCGCGCAGCCGGTGGGTGACCAGCAGCGTCGTACGGCCGTGGGTGGCGTCCAGCAGGTCGGCCATGAGCGCGTCCGCCGTCGTCTCGTCCAGGGCCTCGGCCGGCTCGTCCAGCAGCAGCACGGGAGGATCGTGCAGCAGTGCCCTGGCCAGTGCCAGGCGCTGGAGCTGGCCCCCGGAGAGCGTCCGCCCGTCCTCGCCGAGCACGGTGTCCCAGCCGGTCCGCTCCACCCACCGGTCCAGGCGGGCCCGCCGTACGGCCTCGGCCAGCTCGGCCTCGTCCGCCTCCGGGCCCGCCAGCCGCAGGTTGTCGCGCACCGACGTCTGGAACACGTACGGGTCCTGGGTCAGGCCGGTCATCACCCGCCGGACGTCGTCGCCGGACAGCTCGCGGACGTCCACCCCGTTCACCCGGATCGTGCCCGACTCGGGTTCGACCAGGCGCATCAGGGCGGACAGCAGGGTGCTCTTGCCGGCGCCGCTGGGGCCGACCAGGGCGACCCGCCTGCCGGGGGTGAGGGTCAGGCCGACCCCGTTCAGGGCCGGGGCCCGACCGCCCTCGTGCCGGACCACCAGGTCCCCCACCTCGACGGTCACCGGCCCGGGGGGCACCTCGGCCGGAACGTCCGGCTCGGCCACCGCGACCGGCGCCGTGCCGACCTCCCGCAACCGGCGCAGGGCGGCGAGCACCCCGCTCAGCCGCTCCCCGGCCGCCGCCATCGGCAGCACCGGCTCGAAGGAGACCAGCGCGGTCAGCGCGAGGACCGCGGTGACCACGGAACCCGCCCCCGCGCCCTGGGCGGTCAGCACGATCGCGGCCACGGTCAGGCCCTGGACGAGCACGCCGAGGGCCGAGGCCACGGCGTTCGCCCGCGCCTGCCGGCGCTCCAGCCCGGCCAGCCGGGCGTCGGCCTCGCCGGCGGCGGCCAGGGCCCGTCCCTCGGCCCCGTAGGCGGCCAGGTCGGGCGCGCCGTGCACCAGATCGGCGACCCGGGCGGCCAGGTCGGCCCGCGCCGGGGCGATCCGCGCCGACCAGCGCCGCGCGGCGGCGGCCGTGCCCGCCGGGATCAGCACCCCGGCCACCAGCAGCCCGGCCAGCAGCACCAGCGCGGCGGCCGGGAGCAGGAAGAACCCGATCGTCACCGCGGCCACGCCGGTGACCAGCGCCGCGGCGGCCGGAAGCAGGCATCGTACGAGCAGGTCCTGTACGGCGTCGGTGTCGTCGACCATCCGGCTGAGCAGGTCGGCGCCCCGGCGGTCCGCCGATCCCGCGGGGATGAGCGCCCGGTAGAGCCGCTCCCTGGTCGTGGCCTGGGCCCGTAGCGCCACGTCGTGCCCGGCCAGCCGCTCGCCGTACCGGAAGACGCCCCGGGTGGTGGCGAACGCCCTGACCCCGACGATCGCCACGCTCAGCGCCGCCAGCGGGGGCTGCTCGGCGGCCCTGGTGATCAGCCACGCCGCCGACCCGATCAGGCCCAGCCCGGCCAGCTCGGCCGCCGCTCCCGCCGCCGCGGCCAGAAGGGACCGCCCGCCCCGGCCCGTCGCGGTCCGGATGAGATCGATCATGACGAGGACCTCCCCCCGCGCGTCCCGGCCGGGGGTCTGCCGTCCACCGGTTCCCGGGCGGCCCGTCCTCCGGCCGCGGGGTCCTCGACGGTGGGGCTCTCGACGGGGCTCTCGACGACGGGGCTCTCGGTGGCGACCACCCGGCCGTCGGCGATGCGGATCACCCGGTCGGCCAGCTCGATCATCGCGGGCCGGTGGGCGACGATCACGGCGGTCCGGCCCTCGGCCAGGTCACGGGTCGCGCTCACGACCGCGCTCTCGCTGCGGCCGTCCAGCCGCGCGGTCGGCTCGTCCAGCAGGAGCAGCCCGGCCTCGGGGCGGCAGAACGCGCGGGCGAGGGCCACCCGCTGCCGCTGCCCGGCCGAGAGGTTCGCCCCCCGCTCGCCGACCACGGTGTCGTAGCCCTCCGGAAGCGCCGTGACGAACCCGTCGGCCTGGGCGGCCCGAGCGGCGGCCCTGACCTCGTCGATCGTCACGGCCGGGGCGCCGAGCGCGATGTTCTCGGCCACCGAGGCGGCGAACAGGTGGGGCCGCTGGGGGACGAAGGCCAGCCGGGCGCGCCAGGAGTCCTGGTCGCCGATCTCGGCGCCGTCCACCAGCACCCGCCCCTCGGACGGGGTGACGAAGCCGAGCAGCAGGTGCAGCAGGGTGCTCTTGCCCGCGCCGCTCTCGCCCACCAGCGCCACCCGCTCACCGGGCGCGATCACCAGCGAGACGTCCTCCAGGGCCGCCTCCGGCCGGTCCGGGTAACGCACCGTGACGTGCTCCAGCCGGATCTCCGGGGCCGTGCCCCTCTCCGGCCCGGTCCGACGTCCCGGCTCCGTCCTGCGTCCCGTCTCCGTCCGACGTCCCGGCGTCGCCGGGCCGTCCAGGACGGCGAACGCCTCGTCGGCGGCGGCGACCCCCTCCATGGCGGCGTGGAACCGGCCGCCCATGGTGCGCAGCGGCAGGTACGCCTCCGGCGCCAGCAGCAGGACCAGCAGCGCGGTCGACAGGTCCAGCGAGCCGGACAGCAACCGCAGGCCCACCGGGACGGCGACCAGGGCCAGGGAGAGCGACGCGGCCAGCTCCAGCACCAGCGAGGACAGGAACGCGACCCGGAGCGTGCGCATCGTCGCGCTCCGGTGGGCCTCGGAGACCCGCTGGATCACCTCGGCCTGGTAGCGGGCCCTGCCGAAGGCGCGCAGCGTGGGAAGGCCGCGGACCACGTCCAGGAAGTGCCCGCCCAGCCGGGACAGGGCCCTCCACTGCCGCTCGGTCACGGCCCTGGTGTGCATCCCGACCAGCGCCCCGAAGATCGGGATGAGCGGCAGCGTGACCAGCACGATCAGTGCGCTGGGCAGGTCCGCGGCGAACAGCCGGACGAGCACCGCCACCGGCACGACGCCCGCGACCGCCACCGCGGGCAGGTACCCCGACAGGTAGGGGTCGAGGGCGTCCAGGCCGCGGCCGGTCAGCGTCACCAGCTCTCCCGACCGCTGGGAGGCCGGCCGGACCGGGCCGAGCTCCTGCAGCCGCGCCAGCAGGCGGTGCCGCAGGGCCGACTTCACGCCCGTGGCCATCCGTCCTGCGGCGGCGCCCTGCGTCAGGGCGAGCAGCGCCCGGACGCCGACGACGACCGCCAGCAGGATCAGGGCGGAGGTCGTGAACCGCCCGGACAGCACCCCGGCCAGCAGTTCGGCCTGGACCAGGACGAGCAGCCCGGCCAGGACGGCGGCGGCCAGGCAGACCACCAGATGGAGACGGACCGCCCGCTCGCCCACGGCCAGCCGTACCAGATCCTTGTGCATGTCGACCTTAGAAGATCTCAGAAGAACGACGGAACCCGATCGGCGGCCCGTCGGGGACCGAACGTCCGCCATGTCCATACTTGCGCACCCACCATGACCGGTGCGAAGGGCAGGATGATGACACTCAACACACCCAGCGCCCCGGCCGACGCCGTACGCTCCAGCAGCCAGGGGGCGAACGCGGCCAGCAGCACCGCGGCGGGCGCGGCGGCGGCGGCACCGGAGGCCAGCAGCGCCCACCCGCTCCGCCGGGCACCGGTCATCCGGCCCGGCAGCCGCCAGGACAGGAACGTCCAGCCGTGGAAGGCGAGCAGGGCGGCCAGCACCAGCCCGCCCGCCAGGCCGGGCAGGGCGATCACCGGTTCGTCCAGGCCGCGGGCCATCGCGACCAGGGCCATGCCCCAGCTCAGGGCGAGCCCCCAGGAGCCCGCGCAGACGGCCGCGGTCCAGCCCTCGCGCCACGCGCTCCCGTCGGCGCGGCGCCGGAACCAGAGCCCGGCGTCGCGGACGATCCACGACACCAGAAGGGAGACCACCAGCGGGTACAGGCCGAACAGCACCTCCCCCTCGGCCGCGGGGAAGGCGCCGAACAGCACGCCCGCCACGGCGACCAGCCAGACCTCGCCCGCCAGCACGAACGGCGCCATGGCGGCGACGATCTCGTCCCGGTCCCGCGGGGTCCTCCCGAGGAAGAGGAGCAGCATGCCCGCCCCGATGTCGGGGCCCTCGAGGGCGAAGTAGCCGACCAGCAGGACGGCGAAGACACAGAGCCAGAGGATGTCCACGGTCTCTCCTCCTAGTGGCTGAGCGCGTGCGCGCGCTCGTGGGGGTCGGCCGGGGCCGGTTCGCCCAGGGTGACGGCGGCGGGTCCGCGCCGGACGGTACGGGCGATCAGCACGTAGTCGACGATCGCGAGCAGGAGGAGCACGCCGGTGAAGGCGACGAACGAGCCGATCACCATGGCGGGGGTGAGCCCCGGGGACATGGCGTCGGCCACGGTCAGCCTGCCGTTGATCATCCAGGGCTGCCGGCCGTTCTCACGGGCCAGCCAGCCGAGGATCGCCGCGGCGAAGGGCAGCGGGGTGATCGCCATCAGCACGGGCTGCATCCAGCGCCAGCGGGGCAGCCAGTACACCAGCGGCGTCAGCACGAACAGGATGACGAGCTGGAGCGGCTGGCCGATGAGGATCATGAGTCCCAGGCCCAGCCCGGCGACCCCTCCGTCGTCGAACTTGCCCGGCTGGAAAACCGAGATCGCGCCGAACTGGGCGTACCCGAAACCGACCGTGATCAGCGAGCCGACCAGCGCGACGACCACGCCGGTGCGGAGCGATCCGGTGAAGAACTCCCGCTCGGAGGTCCGCCGGAACAGCTGGTACGCGCTGGCCCCCATGATCACGAAGCCGCCGGCCCACAGGCCCGCGCCCAGCACGTGCGGCAGCGCCATGGTCAGGGCCGGGTTGGCGAGCAGCGCGCCGGGGTCGGTCAGCACCAGGTGCCCGTCCCGCAGCACGGCACCGGCCGGGTTCTGCAGGAACGAGTTGGCCATCATGATCCACAGGGCGGAGGCGTAGGCGGTCAGCGTCACCACCCAGATGCACCCCACGTGCAGCCAGGTGGGCAACCGGTGCCAGCCGAAGATCCACAGGCCCAGGAAGGTGGACTCCAGGAAGAAGGCGCCGAGCGTCTCGATCGCGAGCGGCGCCCCGAAGACGTCTCCCGCGTAGTGCGAGAGGCCGCTCCAGTTCAGGCCGAACTGGAACTCCATCACCAGCCCGGTGAAGATGCCGAGCGCGTAGTTGATCACGTAGAGCTGACCCCAGAAACGGGTCGCGCGCTCGTGGTCGGGCCTGCCGGTGACGGCGTAGCGGGTGTGCATGATCGCGATCAGGGGGGCCAGGCCCAGCGTCAGGACGACGAACAGGAAGTGAAGACTCCCCGTCACGGCGAACTGCGTCCGGGCCAGGTCGAGCACGTCCACGATCTCACCTCCAATGTCATGTCTGCCTACGTATAGACACTCTACATGTAGGCGAGCTACATGTAGAGTGTCTATACGAGAGGTAGGCTGATCAGGTGAGTGATCGAAGCGCGCGAACCGGTGGGAACGACGGCCCGCGGGCCGGCCGGTGGGAAGAGGGGCTCGTATGAACGCCGACGCGCTCCGCGGCCACATGGACGCCCTGCTGCTCTCCGTGCTGGAGCAGGAGCCGCTGCACGGTTACGCGATCATCGAGGCGCTCCAGGCGCGGAGCGGGGGCGCGCTGAACGTGCCGACCGGCACCGTCTACCCGGCGCTGCGGCGGCTGGAGCAGGCGGGATATCTGACCGGCGAGTGGGCCACCGTGGGCGGGCGCAAGCGGCGCACCTACCGGCTGACCTCCGCGGGCCGCACCGCCCTGGCCGGGGAACGCTCGGCCTGGCGCGAGTTCACCGGGGCCATCGGCAGCGTCCTGGAGCCCCGTACCGCCCGCTGACGCCCTATCGGCGTCCCGTGTCCCCGGAGGGCCCGCGGCCGGCCCCCGGGGTGCCGGCCTCGCCGAAGGGCTCGGCGGGCTCGGCCAGGTCGTCGCCGAAGGCGGCGGCGAGCGCCTTCGTGATCACGCCGGGGAGCTCGGTCCGCCCGTCGTCCTCGGCCCAGTGCACCAGCGCCGTGTGCAGGGCGGCCAGGCAGGCGCCGGCCGCCACCCGGGCGCGGAACGCCGCGTCGGGATCGGCGGCCTCGTCCCCGAGGGCGTCGACGATCGCCTGCTGAAGGGCGTAGTGGTTGTCCAGGTGCCGGGCCCGCAGGGCCGGTGTCGAGATCATGAGCCGGAGGCGGGCGAGCAGGAACCGCCTGCCCGCCGTCGGGTCGTCCCCGCCGCCGTCGCCGGTCAGCGCCGCGGCCGAGTCGACGAGCGCGCGGCCGATGCGGCGGACCAGGGGCCGCGTGTCCGCGGATGCGACGATCCGCTCGGCGACGAGCCTGCCGTTCTGGTCGACGAGGACGAGGTCCTCCTTCGTGGGGAAGTGCCGGTAGACGGTCATGGGCGACACGCCCGCGGCCTCGGCGACGTCGGTCACGGTCGTGGCGTCGTACCCGCGCTCGGTGAACAGCCGTACCGCGTGCGCCTGGATCGCGCGCTGGGTCTGGACCCGTCGTTGCGTGCGCAGCGTTGAGTGCCGATCGGACATGTGATAGACACTACCACCATGGTAGTGACTACCAGGTTGGTAGTCACTCACGGATCGAGGTGGGCGACATGGGTGAGCTGACCGGCAGGACGGCCCTGGTGACCGGGGCGTCGCGCGGCATCGGACGGGCGATCGCGACCCGGCTGGCGGCGAAGGGGGCGGTGGTCGCCGCGCACTTCGGCACGGACGAGCAGGGCGCGACGGCGACGGTCGACGAGATCCGGCGCGCCGGTGGGACCGCGTTCGCCGTCGGGGCGGAGCTGGGCGTGGACGGCGACGTCGAGACGCTCTTCGCGGGGGTCGAGGCCGGCCTGGCCGGGCGGCCGCTCGACATCCTCGTCAACAACGCCGCTGCGCCGCCCGCCGGCCCGCTCGGGGTCACGACCCGGGCGGAGTTCGACCGTCTCTTCGCGGTGAACGTGCGGGCGCCGTACTTCATCGTCCAGCGGGCGCTGCCGCTGCTTCGCGACGGTGGCCGCATCGTCACGATCTCGTCCGTGGCGACCCGGATGGCCAATCCCGCCCAGACGTCCTTCGCCATGACGAAGGGCGCGGTCGAGACGATGAGCCTGACCCTGGCCAACCAGCTCGGGGCCCGCGGGATCACGGTGAACGCGGTCGCTCCCGGTGCCACCCGGACGGAGGCCAACGGGCCGGTCTTCGACGCCCCGGGCCTGGCCGAGCTCATCGCCGGCACCACGGCGCTCGGCCGCCTGGGCGGGCCCGACGACGTCGCCGACGTGGTCGCCTTCCTCGCCTCCGACGCCGCGCGCTGGATCACCGGCCAGGTCGTCGACGCGAGCGGCGGCCTGTTCCTCGGCCCGCGCGTCTGATCGCCGGCCGTGCGGACCGCCGGTGACCGTGCGCACCGCCGGCGGTCGGACGGACCGCCGGTGACCGTCGATCGGGGAGAGGCCCTCACGATCGGCGGGACGGCTCAGAGGGTGGGCGTGATCGGGCGGATCGTGCCGTCCGCGCCGAACTCCATCCGGTCGACGGCGACCTCCCGGTTGGTGCCGTTGCCCGCAGGCACGGCGAACCGGTGGTAGGCGACGTACCAGGTGTCGGTGCCGGGCGCCCGGACGACCGAGTGGTGCCCGGTGCCCTTGATCCCGGCTTCAAGCCGCTTCTGCAGCACGACGCCACGCTTGGTCCACGGCCCCAGCGGGCTGGTGCCCGTGGCGTACGCCACCCGGTAGTCCTCGCTCCGGGTGTCGTTCTCCGACCACATGAGGTAGTAGGTCCCGTTGCGCTTGAACACGAACGGCGCCTCGTTGTAACCCGCCGGGGTGATCACGCGCACCTGCGCGGGATCGAAGGAGGTCATGTCGGCGTTCAACGGCACGACGCGGGCGGCGCCCTGACCCCAGTACAGGTAGGAGCGGCCGTCGTCGTCGGTGAAGACCATCGGGTCGATCGCCTGGCCGGAGTACCGGCCGGCGGCGATGAGCGGGCGGCCGAGCGCGTCCCGGAACGGGCCCGTGGGCGAGTCGGACACCGCGACCCCGAGCTGCTTGGCGGTGTTCCCCGACGCCGCGCCGCCGCTGAAGTACATGTAGTACCGGCCGTTCGCGGCCGCGACCGCCGGGGCCCAGGCGGAGTCGTCGGCCCACGACACGTCCGGGCCGTGGTCCAGGACGACGCCGTGGTCGGTCCAGTTCACCAGGTCGGCCGAGGAGAACGCCTTGTGGTAGGTGCCGCCCCAGCCCGCGTAGCCGTCGGTCGTCGCGTACAGGTGGTAGCGGCCGCCCGCGGTGATGACGTGCGGGTCGGCGAACAGGCCGGGGATCACCGGGTTGCGGTTCGTCCTGGGCGCCAGCGGCGCGGTGATCCTGAACGAGCTGTCCGCGCGGAAGGCCGCGGTGTCCTGGTGGGTGTCCAGCCAGAGCCCGAAGTCGCGGTGCCTGATGCGCCGGTTCGGATAGTTGTAGGAGGTCAGGGAGACCGAGCCGGCGACCGACCCGTCCACGGCGCAGAACGTGGCGTCGGCGCGGAAGGTCGCGTCGCCGGTGTTGGCGTCGACGCGCAGCCGCCAGTCGTGGTGCCGCAGGAACAGGCCGTCCCTGGTCTGGAAGGAGTGGCAGGACGGCGAGGCCAGGCCGTTGACCACGGTGAACGTGGCCTCCAGCCGGGTCTGGGCCGGGCCGGTGGAGGCCACCGGGTCGAGGCGGCCGAGCCCGCCGGTGTACCGGACGTAGTGGCCGGAGTAGTTGACCGCCTCCAGCGACCGGGCGCCGGTCGGCAGCGTCGCGGCGGACGCCGGAGCGGCCGTCGCCACCAGGACGGAACTCGCGAGCACGAGCGCGGCCGTCCCGGCCGCCCGTCTGCCGATCGTCATGCGGGCCTCTTTCCGGGCACTGGAATGTTTGCGTTAACATCCGTGAGCGGGGAGCCGCCGTGAGGGGCTCGGGAAACGCCGGCGCACGGGGCCGCACCATCCGCGATCCTGCCGGGGTGGCGGGCCGGTCGGCGTCACATCAGTGTGTGCGCCGGCATCCGATCGGTCAAGGCCGTCAGGCCCGGCAGGCGACGGCCGGGACGGGGCCGGCGGGGACGTGCCGGGTGGTGCTCAGGCAGCGCAGGGCGCCGTACAGCTGCGCGATCCAGGCCACGTAGCTCACCAGCGAGGCGACCTGTCCGGGCGGGTAGTCGCCGAAGCCGAACGGGCCCTGCGGGCCCCGGGAGCCCAGCATCAGGGCCCCGCACATCACGACTATCACCGGGAACACGCCCCAGACGAACAGGGCCAGGAACCGGATGACCGGCCGGGGCCGGCCGATCCTGCGCAGGCCACGCCCCAGGGCGAGCAGCGCGACACCGCCGACCAGGCCGATGAACAGCTGCAGGACGTCCACGGCGCGGGCGACCGGGACGAACCAGCCGGGCGCGCTCTCGTGCACCGATTCGGTGGTGGGGAAGACCGCCCAGATCACGCTCCACATGATCGTGGTGAGCGGTACGCCGATGAACAGCATCGCGGCCAGCCTGCGGCCGGCCACCACCGACAGCCGCTCCTGGTAGTCCGGCGCGATCTCGCGGATCGGCCCGAACTCCTCGACGGCGGCCTGCTCGGCCGCCTCACGCTCCAGCCCGGCGTCCTCCATCGCCTCGGCGGCGTCGAGCAGGCTGTCGCGGGCCTCGGCGAGCATGTCGAGCCTCAGGCTCCTGGGACCCCGCAGGGCACGGTCCAGCCCGGTCACGTAGTCGTCGATGACCCCGGTGCCCGCCATGTGCTCTCCGCTCGCCCGTTCCGCGTTCAGGGGAACCGATCTTCGTCCCGGCCCCCCGTCCGCTCCATCCTGGCCTCGCCCCCACGGGGACGCATCCGGGACCACCCTGAGAAGACCCCGAATCCTCGACGCCTCCGGCCGTGCCCGGCCGGCGGGAGGACACAGCCGCTCAGCCGGAGCGCCTCGGGGTGGCGGAGCCCGGCCAGGACGCAGGCGCTCAGGTCGAGGTCGGCCAGCTCCAGCTCCTCGGCGTCCAGGTCGCGCAGCGAGACCAGCCGGGCGCCCGCCCGGCCCCGGACCGTGGCCGGGCCGCGCAGGACGGCCCCCTCCAGGTCGGCCTCGGCCCCCTCGAGCCGCACGGTCAGCCGCCCGCACACCTCCAGGCCCCTCAGGTCCGCCGGGCACCGGCTCACGGTCACGGCGAGGTCCCTGCCCGCCCACGCCCCGGCGAGGGTCAGCCGGCGGCCGACGGAGACCGGCGCCAGGTGGGCGCCCGCGGAGAAACGCGCCCCGCAGAACCCGGCCAGGCCGCCGAAACGCGTCCTGCGCAGCGAGACCGTACGGCGGAACCGGCAGCCCCGCAGGTTCGCGTCCCCGGTGAAGGCGGCCCCGTCGAAGGTGACGAACCCCTGCAGGTCGGCGTTCTCGAAGGAGGCGGCCCGGCCGAAGAGGGTCCCGCCGAACAGCGCGTCCCCGCCGACGCGCATCCGGTCGAAGGTCGCGTGCCCGGCGACGGTGACCCCGTGCAGGGACAGCTCCCTGTCGAAGCTCGCCTCCCGGAAGGAGACGTTCCCGGCGAAGCGGGCGCCGAAGAACGAGGCGAGGTGCCGGAAACGGGCGTGGTCGAACGAGGCGTCCCCGCCGAACACGAGCTCGCCGAGGCGCGCGCCCTCCGGGAAGGTCGCCCAGTCGAACCGGGAGCGCCCCGGCCGGCCCCGGGTCGCCGCGACGATCCGTTCCAGCAGGCGCGCGCCGACGACGGTGGCCCGCAGGTCGATCGCGGAGCCGGGGGACAGGCCGCCCACGACCTCGTCGAGCTCGGCGGCGTCCAGGTGGGCCAGGCAGCGCCCGTAGGGGCGCCGTGCCGAGCCGGCGCACTCGGGGGAGGCCGCGCAGGTGACCCACTCCACGTCCAGGGCTCTCATGGGAGGTTGATACCCGCGGACGCCCCGGGGAGTGATTTCCAGGTCAAGGAAAGCCATATCTGGCGGACCCGGATAGACATGAAGTGTCAATATCCCATGATTTCACCTCCTATCCAGGTATAAGTAAGTGTCGTTTGATCCACCGGGCTCTACGCTCCGGGTCATGCGTGCTTTATCCCGGGCGTTCGCCGCCCTCGCGGCCGTCGGCGTCACCGCCACCGGCGTCGCGGCCCTCACCTCAGCCCCGGCCCTCGCGGCGCCGGGCACCGTCGTCATCGGCCAGGTCTACGGCGGTGGCGGCAACGCCGGAGCGCCGTTCGCCAACGACTACGTCGAACTGTTCAACCGCAGCGCCGCGCCGGTCGTACTGGACGGCTGGTCCGTCCAGTACGCCAGTGCCACCGGCACCGGGAACTTCGGCGCCAACCCGGTCGTCCCCCTGACGGGCACCCTCGACCCCGGCCGCTACCACCTGGTCCAGCTGGCCGGAGGCGCCAACGGCTCCCCGCTGCCCGCGCCGGACGGCACCGGGACGATCAACCTGAGCGGCTCCGCGGGCAAGGTCGCCCTGGTCCGCTCGGCCGAGGGACTGGCGTGCAACGGCGGCTCGGCCCCCTGCGCGCCCGAGCAGGCGGCGCTCATCGCCGACCTGGTGGGATACGGCACCGCCACCTACTTCGAGGGCACCCCCGCCCCGGCGCTCTCGGCCACCCTGGCGGGACTGCGCAGGGACCACGGCTGCGCCGACACCGACGACAACGGCGCCGACGTGGAGGCCGCGGCCCCGGCGCCGCGCAACCGGGCCGTCGCCGCCGCCCCCTGCGGCGCCGTCGAGCCCACCCCCACCCCCACCCCCACGGTCGAGCCCACCCCGACCCCCACGCCGACCCCGACCCCGACCCCCACGCCGACCGGGGAGCCGTGCGAGACCCCGGCCACCCACCAGATCGCCCAGGTGCAGGGGAGCGGCGACGCGAGCCCGCTGGCCGGGCAGACGGTCCGCGTCGAGGGCGTCGTGACCGCCGACTTCCAGGAGAGCACCCAGCTCAGCGGCTTCTTCCTGCAGGACCCGACCCCGGACGCCGACCCGGCCACCTCCGAGGGCCTGTTCGCCTTCGCCCGCAGCTCCTTCAAGGACGTCAAGGTCGGCGACCGGGTCCTGGTCACCGGCCGGGCCGTGGAGTTCAACGGCTGGACCGAGCTGTCGCCGGTCACCGCGGTGGACGTCTGCGGCACCGGAACCGTCAGGCCCGCCAGGCAGAGTCTGCCCCGTCCCCAGGGGGTGACCTTCGAGCCCGTCGAGAACATGCTCGTCACCTTCCCCGAGCCGCTCAGCCTCAGCGACCACTACAACCTGGGCCGCTACGGCGAGATCACCGTCGCCTCCGAGGGGCGGGTGTTCCAG
The DNA here is from genome assembly GCF_044456585.1 of Streptosporangium sp. NPDC050855. Classification (NCBI taxonomy): domain Bacteria; kingdom Bacillati; phylum Actinomycetota; class Actinomycetes; order Streptosporangiales; family Streptosporangiaceae; genus Streptosporangium; species Streptosporangium sp. NPDC050855. Next base: position 326,990 of record NZ_JBITFY010000007.1, on the reverse strand, counting down.
CCGACCGACCGGCCGGGCGTCGACGCCGCCGCGAACGCGCGGCGCACCCTGCTCGTGGACGACGGCTCCGGCGTGGAGAACCCGCCGTCCATCCCCTACACCGACCCGCGCACCGTCCGCCTGGGCGACACCACGCTCGGCGTCACCGGCGTGATGGGGTACGGCTTCGGCAAGTACCGCCTCCAGCCCACCAAGCCGATCAGGTTCCTGCGGCTCAACCCGCGCCTGCCCGCCCCGTTCCCCGTCATCGGCAACGTCAGGGTGGCCAGCTTCAACACGCTCAACTGGTTCACCACCCTCGGCTCGCGCGGCGCGAGCAACGCCGCCGAGCAGCAGCGCCAGCTCGCCAAGCTGGTCGCCGCCCTCAAGGGCATGAACGCCGACGTCGTCGGCCTCATGGAGGTCCAGAACAACGGCCAGACCGCGGTGCAGGCCCTGGTCGACGCGCTCAACGCCGAGGTCGGCGCGGGCACCTACGCGGCCGTCACCCATCCCTACCCGGGCACCGACCTGATCCACGTGACGGCGATCTACAAGCCGGGCAGGGTGCAGCCGGTGGGGGCCGCGCGCTCCTCCACCGACCCGGTCTTCCGCCGGCCCCCGCTGATCCAGACCTTCCGCAGGGTCCAGGGCGGCGAGTCCTTCACCGTGCTGGTCAACCACTTCAAGTCCAAGGGCTGCGACGAGGCGGCCGTGGGCCCCGACGCCGACCAGGGCGACGGGCAGAGCTGCTACAACGGCGAGCGCGTCCGCCAGGCGCAGGCCACGCTCGGCCTGATCGACTCCCTGAGGCTGACCAACCCGCTGGTGCTCGGCGACCTCAACGCCTACGGCGAGGAGGACCCGATCGACACCCTGGAGAAGGCCGGCCTGACCAGCGTGACCAAGAGGTTCGTCCCGGCCCCGCTGCGCTACAGCTACCTCTTCGACGGCCTGGTCGGCGAGCTGGACCACGCCCTGGTGGGCAGGGACCTGCTCAGGCGGGTGACCAGCGCGACGATCTGGCACATCAACGCGGACGAGAGCCGGATCCTCGACTACAACACCGAGTTCAACCCGCCGGGCCTGTACCGGCCCGACGCGTTCCGCTCCTCCGACCACGACCCGGTGGTCATCGGACTCACCCTGCCGGGCGCCCGGCGCTGATCCCGGGCGCGAGGCACCGGCACGAGACCGCCAGGGGACGTCCCCTGGCGGTCTCCGTCAGGGCGGGCGCGACGCCTCAGGACGAACGCGGCGCCTCACGGTGAACGCGACGCCCTGTGGCGAACGCGTCGGCGGCCCCCGCGGGACGGGGGCCGCGAGGGCGTCAGCCCGTCCTGCGGGTCCGGCTGAAATGGAAGGGGCAGTGCGTGCCGCCCGTTCCGATGGTGGTGCGGCGGTCGAACCGGAAGCCGTGCCTGCCGGGCACGATGGCCTCGATCCAGTTGGCGTCGAACGCGCACATGACCGGGGTCAGTTCCGACGCCGAGTTGGCGACCAGGACGTCGTGGTAGAAGCACCGGTGTACGTCGAGGTGGTAGCGCTCGTCGTCGTCGACCGGCCGGTCGAAGACGAACCCCTTCCCGAACGCGTACTCCTCGCGTGACCTGCTCAGCTCCACCATGGCCCGGAAGGCGTCCGGCGCCTCGTCCAGCATCGCCCGGGTGCCCTCCTTCATGGTGTCGCCGAGCGGTTCGACGAACGACGTGCGCACGGCGGCGACGGCCGTCTCCCACCCCAGCCGGGGCAGCAGGACCTCGTAGGCGGCCACCAGGGCCAGGGTCATGCGCAGGTTGTACCGAGAGGGCTCGTCGACGATCAGGAGCCGGTTCGCCTCCTCGAGCTCGCCCTGGCGCTCCCGTACGGCGGTCGTGAGCTCGCCGGGAAGGCCGTGCTCCCGTAGGATCGCGGCGAGGCGATCGTGGAACGCCTCGAGGAGCAGCGTCGTGTCGCGGTCGGGATCGGGGACGTAGCCGCCCTCGGCGAGCCCGAACTGGTCGGTGGACATGGTGATCCTTTCGTGTACGGCCCGACGCGTACACGACCGTGATCCCGTGCGGAGACATGACCGGCCGTGCTCGCGACGAGCGAGCACGCCAGCGCGCTCCACCGACCGACCAGGCGCTGACAGCTGTGTTGATGTGTCGCCGCCAGTCTGGCACGCCCCCGACGATCATGTCCATCCGGCGGCGTTCCCCGGGTGACCGGTGGGGACGGGATGGAATGCGAGGAGGAGGGAAGTGGTTATGCCAGCCATACAGACGTGAGCGACAGGAGGAGCCACCGGTGGCCACCATCGAGGTAACCGAGAAGAACTTCAACGACATCGCCGACGAGGGGATCGTCCTGCTGGACTTCTGGGCGTCCTGGTGCGGACCGTGCCGCACCTTCGGGCCGATTTTCGAGAAGTCCTCGGCGAAGCACACCGACATCAAGTTCGGCAAGATCGACACCGAGGCCGAGCAGGCCCTCGCGCAGGGGTTCGAGATCACGTCGATCCCGACGATCATGGCGATCCGTGACGGCATCGTGGTCTTCGCCCAGCCGGGCGCGCTTCCCGAGCCCGCCCTGGAGGACCTCATCGGCCAGGTCCGCGCCCTCGACATGGACGCGATCCGCGCCGAGCTCGCCGGCGAGCTCGACGCCCAGAAGGGCTGACCCCACCGACGAAAGAGCCCCGCGGCCGGATGGCGCGGGGCCTTCGTGCGTCCGGGGGACGCCGGTGCCGGGCCGGGCCCTCTCACGGGCCCGGTCCTCGCGAACCCGGCTCTCGCGGGTCCGGAAGGCTGCCCGGTCCCGGAAAACCAGGCCGGGGACGGTCAGACCGAGCGGTAGAGCTCGGCCACCCGGAAGGCCAGGTCCAGCGACTGGCCGCGGTTGAGGCGCGGGTCGCAGGCGGTCTCGTAACGGCGGACCAGGTCGTCCTCGACGATCTCGGCGCCGCCGCCCACGCACTCGGTGACGTCGTCGCCGGTGAACTCGATGTGAACGCCGCCCGGGTGGGTGCCGAGCGCCCGGTGCACCTCGAAGAAGCCCGCCACCTCGTTCAGGACGTCGTCCAGGCGGCGGGTCTTGTGGCCGCTGGGCGCCTCGAAGGTGTTGCCGTGCATGGGGTCGCAGATCCACGCCACCTGGGCGCCGCTCGCGGTGACCTTCTCCACCAGCTCGGGCAGGTGATCGCGGATCTTGGCCGCGCCCATCCGCGTGATGAAGGTCAGCCGGCCGGCCTCGTTCTCCGGGTTGAGCTTCTGGATCAGCGCGAGGGCGTCCTCCGCGCTGGTCGTCGGGCCGAGCTTGACGCCGATCGGGTTGCGGATGCCGGCGAAGAACTCCACGTGCGCGCCGTCGAGCTGACGGGTGCGCTCGCCGATCCAGACCATGTGCGCCGAGACGTCGTACGGCTGGCCGGTCCGCGAGTCGATCCGGGTGAGCGCCCGGTCGTAGTCGAGGATCAGCGCCTCGTGCGAGGAGTAGAACTCCACGGTGTGGAACTCCTCGGGCTCGGCCCCGCAGGCGCGCATGAAGGCGAGCGCCTGGTCGATCTCGCGGGCGAGCTGCTCGTAGCGCTTGCCGGCCGGGGACTCGATCACGAAGTCCTGGTTCCAGGCGTGCACCTGGCGCAGGTCGGCGTAGCCGCCCTTGGTGAAGGCGCGGACGAGGTTGAGCGTCACCGCGGAGGAGTGGTAGGCGCGCAGCAGCCGCCACGGGTCCGGGATGCGGGCCTCGGGGGTGAAGTCGAAGCCGTTGACCATGTCGCCCCGGTAGGCGGGCAGCTCGACGCCCTCGCGCGTCTCCGTGTTCTTGGAGCGGGGCTTGGCGTACTGGCCGGCCATGCGGCCGATCTTCACCACCGGCACCTTCGCCGCATAGGTGAGCACGATCGCCATCTGGAGCAGCGTCTTGAGCTTGTTGCGCACGTCGTCGGCGGTGGCGCCGGCGAAGGTCTCGGCGCAGTCTCCGCCCTGCAGGACGAAGGCCTCGCCCCGCGTCACGGCCGCCAGATCCGCCTTGAGGTTGTCGCACTCACCGGCGAAGACGAGGGGCGGAAGCCCTTTCAGCTCGTTGACGACCTTGTCCAGCTCGCCGCGGTCGGGCCACTCGGGCTGCTGCGCCGCAGTCAGCCGCCGCCAGGAATCGAGGTTGATGCTCACGATGACCAGGCTATTGCAACCGGCCGGGAGGACTGACCCGATTGTCCACGTAGTGAGAACGTCTTTATACCTGGTGAGATCCCCCGGGGCTCCTGACGTGCTCCGGAAGCAGTCCCAGGCCGATGAAACGCCTGGTCAGACGGCCTATGACCGGAAAGTCGGAAAGATTCCGCGGCAGGGGCACCCGAAGACCCCGGCCGGTCAGGGCCGGCCGGATCAGCCGGTCCTGGACGAGCCGCTGGGCGAGCTGGGTCAGCACGGTCGGAGGGGTGCGCCTCCGCTGGAGGCGGGCGAGCAGCGCCTCGGGGACGGCGGCCCCGGCCGCGAGCGGCCCGGCCAGCAGGTTGGCGGCGGCGACCGCGTCCTGCACGGCCAGGTTGATGCCGACCCCGAAGACCGGTGACATGGCGTGCGCGGCGTCGCCGATCACCAGCAGCCCAGGACGGTGCCAGCGGCGCAGCCGGTTGAGGGCCACCGACAGCACGCTGACCTCCTCGAACCCGGTCACCAGCCCGATCCGGTCCTTCAGGAAGGGCAGGAGCGCGGCGACCGGGTCGCGCAGCGCCTCGATCCCCTTCGAGCGCAGGGCGTCGAAGCCCCCCTTGGGGATCACGTAGGCGAGCTGCCAGTAGGTCTCGCGGTTGATCGAGACCATCAGGCCGCGGGAGGAGACCCGCAGGAACGTCGAGTCCGGGTCGGACGGCTCGCGCGGCAGCCGGAACCAGACCACGTCCATCGGGGCCCCCTGCTCCACCGGGACGAGCCCCGCGGCCCGGCGCACGTCGGAGCGGCGGCCGTCGGCGGCCACGGTGAGGGTCGCGCGCAGCTCGTGCTCGCCCGAGGGGTCGCGGTAGCGCACCCCGCGTACCGCCCCGCCCTCGCGGATCACCCCGTGCACCTCGGCGTTCATCACCAGGCGGAAGGTCGGGTACCGCCCGGCCGCCCGGGTCAGCAGGTCGAGGAAGTCCCACTGCGGGACGAAGGCGATGTAGCGGTAGGCGCCCTTCAGCCCGGTCAGGTCGGCGACCCGCACCGTGGCCTCGTCGGTCACGATCTCCAGCCGGTACGCCTTGCGGTGCGGTATCCGGTGGAACTCCTCGGCCAGGCCCAGCTCGTCGATGATCTGGAGGGTCGAGGGATGGATGGTGTCGCCCCTGAAGTCGCGCAGGAAGTCCCCGTGCTTCTCCAGGAGAGTCACCTCGACGCCGGCCCGGGCCAGCAGCAGTGCGAGCATGGCCCCCGCCGGGCCGCCCCCGACGATCACGCATGTGTTCCGTCTCATAATTCATCACCCGGTGAAATAATGACACAGAACGCGGCCCGGGGAAAGCGGTTCGATTCATCGTTCCGGGCGGGAGCGTCCCGGGCGTCCGGCGTCGAGGTCCGCCGTACGGGCTCGGGGCGGGGGCCGGCATGGTCAGGCCACGAGGGGTCCGGCCGCGGTCACGGGGCGGGCGGGCCGGGGGTCGGGGGACGGCGCCAGGGCGGACCCGGGTGCGGGCTTCCGGACCACGGGCTCCGGGCCTACGGGCTCCGGCCGCGTGAGGGGCGCGTGAGGGCCTCGGAAGGGGGGGCGGGGCCCCGCCCGGCGGCACTCCGGGACGCGCCGGGCGGGTCGAGCAGGTCGTGTGCGTGGAGCGGGCAGGTCGGGTGCGTGGAGCGGATCGGGCGGATCGGGCGGATCGGGTCGATCCCACGGAGGTGGGCGGACCGGGTGGATCAGGCGGAGGAGCGCTCGATCAGGTGGGTGTCCAGTATCACCACGGGCTGCTCCAGGTGCTCGCCGTTGATCCGGGCGACGAGCAGGTGCGCCATCTGCCGTCCCATCGACTCGGTGGGCTGGTGCACCGTGGTCAGGGCGGGGGAGGAGTGCGCTCCGGCGGGGGAGTCGTCGAAGCCGATCACCGCGACGTCGTCGGGGATCGTCCTGCCCTCCTCGCGCAGGACCCGCATCGCGCCCAGCGCCATCGGGTCCGAGGCGGTGAACACGGCGTCCAGGTCGGGGTTGGCGATCAGCAGGGAGCGCATGGCCTCCATGCCGCTCTCCTCGCTGAAGTCCCCGTAGGCCACCGTCTCGCGCACGCCGGTGGCGAGCAGCGCGTCGCGGTAACCGGCGAGCCGGTCGACGCCCACGCCCATGTCCTGCGGCCCGGCGATGGTGGCGATCCTGCGGCGGCCCTTGGCCAGCAGGTACTTGACCGCCTGCCTGGCCCCGGCCCGGTTGTCCACGTCGACGTAGCTGTAGGGGGTCAGGCCGACGGGCCTGCCGCCGATCACGGTCGGCACGCCCATCGCCTCGAGCCGCCCCGGCAGCGGGTCCGCGCCGTGCAGGGAGATCAGCAGCACCCCGTCGACGTGCTGGCCGGTCAGGTAGTGCTCCAGACGCTCGTGATCCTGCACCGACTGGGCCATCGCGAGGATCAGTTGCAGACCGGTCTCGGACAGGGCCGAGCCGATGCCACGGATGGTCCCGGCGAAGTACGGTTCGTCGAAGACGCGAAGTTCGGACTCCGAGACGACCAGCGCCACGGTGTCGGTGCGCCTGGTCACCAGGGCCCGCGCCGCCCGGTTGGGCACGTAGCCCAGCTCCTCGATGGCGTGCAGCACGGCGCCGCGGGCCTTCTCGCTCACCTTGGGTGAGCCGTTGATGACCCGCGACACCGTGCCCCGGCCGACACCGGCCAGAGCCGCGACCGCCTCGAGCGTCGGACGACGGTCGCCGTTCATGTGTTGGATCCCCCAGTGCTGAATTCGCCGACTCCTTATTCTGCAGGACCGCTCAGGCCACCACGCCTGATGGTTCCGGCATACCAGAGAGCGCTCTCTTTGGGAACTCTCGCCTGGGTCTCGTAGTCGACGTGTACCAGACCGAAGCGCTTGCCGTAGCCCCAGGCCCACTCGAAGTTGTCCATGAGCGACCAGGCGAAGTAGCCCTTCAGCGGGATCCCGGCCTCGATCGCGGCGTGGCAGGTGCGCAGGTGGGACTCGATGTAGCTCACCCGGTCGTGGTCGCGGACCGAGCCGTCGTCCTCCATCACGTCGTCGAAGGCCGCGCCGTTCTCGGAGATGACCAGCGGGATGCGCGGGTAGTCGGAGGCCAGCCGCTGCAGGATCTCCAGCAGGCCGGAGTGGTCGATCTCCCAGCCCATGGCGGTCACCGGCCGGCCGCCCCCGACGAACGACACGTGCTCGCTGCCGACCCAGGGCGACCCGGTGTCGGTCGGCGCGGCCGCGGCCGAGGCCGCCCCGCCGGGGGTGCCCGAGACGGTGAAGCGGCTGTAGTAGTTGATCAGCAGCTTGTCCAGCGGCGTCGAGATGATCTCCATGTCGCCGTCCTGGACGAGCCCGGCCGGCCGGCCCAGGTCCTCCAGCACGTCGTCGGGGTACTCGCCCTTGAGCAGGGCGTCGAGGAAGAAGCGGTTCTGCAGCCCGTCGATGCGCCGGGCGGCGTCCTGGTCGGCCTCGGAGGTGGTCTGCGGGGAGATCGCGTACAGGTTGACGCAGCCGCCGATCACGCTGTCCGCGCGCTGCGCGCGCAGCGCCTGGGCGGCCAGGCCGTGCGCGAGCAGCAGGTGGTGGGCGGCCTGCACGGCCTTGTCGGGCTCGCGCCGCCCGGGGGCGTGCTCGCCCGAGGCGTACCCGAGGAACGCCGAGCACCAGGGCTCGTTGACCGTGCTCCAGTTGCGGACCCGGTCGCCCAGCGCGTCGTGCACGGCCGCGGCGTAGTCGGCGAAGCGCTTCGACGTCTCGCGAGAGGGCCAGCCGCCCTCGTCCTCGAGCGCCTGGGGCAGGTCCCAGTGGTAGAGCGTCACCCAGGGGTCGACGCCCCGGGACAGCAGCTCGTCCACCAGGCGGCTGTAGAAGTCGATGCCCCCGGGGTTGACGGGGCCGCGCCCGTCGGGCTGGATGCGGGGCCAGGAGATGGAGAACCGGTAGGCGCCGAGGCCGAGCTCGGCCATCAGCCGCACGTCGTCCCGGTAGCGGTTGTAGTGGTCGATGGCGACGTCGGCGTGCTCGCCGTTCACCACCCGCCCCGGCTGCTTGACGAAGGTGTCCCAGATGGACGTTCCCCGCCCGTCCTGGGTGACGGCGCCCTCGATCTGGTAGGCGGAGGTGGCCGCGCCCCAGACGAAGTCGGTGGGAAAGATCAGATCCGGGGTCTTGATACGCGTCTCTTGCGTGGTCACGCCTTGACCGCACCTTCCATGAGTCCGCCGACGATCTGGCGGCCGAACGCGATGAAAACGATGAACAGGGGCAGGACGGACGCCGCGGTGCCGGTGAAGAGCATCACGTAGTCGGTTCCGTGCGCCTGGTTGAGCGCGGCGATCGAGGTCTGGACCACGGGGTTGTCCGGGTTGAGGACGATCAGGGGCCACATGAACTCGTTCCAGGTCTGCATGAAGACCAGCAGGGCCAGTACCGCCATCCCGGGGCGGAGCGCCGGGAGGATGACGTTCGCGTAGATGCGCATGGTGGAGGCGCCGTCGACGCGGGCCGCCTCGACCAGCTCGTCCGGCACCGCCTGGGTGGCGTACTGGGTCATCATGAAGACGCCGAAGCCGTTGACCAGGAAGGGCAGGATGACGGCCTTGAGCTGGCCGGTCCAGCCGAGGGTGACCATGAGCTCGTACAGCGGCACGATGCCCATCTGCTGGAGCGGGACCATCATCGTCACCAGGATCAGGCCCAGCAGGATCTTGCTGCCCCGGAAGCGGAGCTTGGCGAAGGCGAAGCCGGCCAGGGTGGAGATCAGCACGACCGAGACCGTCACGGTGACCGAGACGATGGCCGAGTTGATCAGGCCGGTCATGAAGTAGGCGTCCTCGGTGGACAGCAGCCGCTGGATGTTCTCACCGAGGTGGCCGCCGGGCAGCAGCGGCGGCGGGACGTCGATGGCCTCCTCGTTGGTCCGGGTGGCCATGATGAACATGTAGTAGATCGGGAACGCCGAGAGCAGGAGGGCGAGGGCCAGCACGACCTTCGTCATGGGACCGGCGTCCCAGATGCGGTTCGGCGCGGCCGACGCGCCCGAGGACCGCCGCCTGGGGGGCGCCGGGGGGCGCTGGAGCTGGGTGGCCGTCACTTGGATCCCCCGATACGGCGGGTGAAGGAGTAGTTGATGAGCGTTCCGAGCAGGATCAGCGCGAACAGCAGCCACGAGGCGGCCGCGGCGTAGCCGAAGTCGAAGTCACGGAACGCCTCCTTGACGATGAACATCGCCACGGTCTGGTACTGGCCGGTGGCACCACCGCTCATCGTCGGGTTGCCGTCGAACATGACCGGCTCGGTGAAGAGCGTCAGACCGCCGATGGTGGAGATGAACACCACGAAGATGATCGTGGGGCGCAGCATCGGGAAGGTGATCTGCCAGAACTGCCGCCTGGCCGAGGCTCCGTCGATGGAGGCGGCCTCGTAGAGGTCCTTGGGGATCGTCTGCATGGCGGCCAGCAGGATGATCGCGTTGTAGCCGGTCCAGCGCCAGTCGATCATCGTGGAGATCGCGATCCACGAGGACCACTTCTGGTTCTGCCAGTTGATCGCCTCGACGTCGAAGAGGCTCAGGAACCAGTTGATCATGCCGTAGTCGCGCCCGTAGAGCTGGGTGAAGACGACGGCGACGGCGACGACGGAGGTGATCAGCGGCAGCAGCACGCCGAGGCGGAAGAAGAGCCGGCCCCGGATGCGCTTGTTGAGCGCGTTGGCCAGCAGCAGGGCCAGGACGAGCTGCGGGACCGTCGACATCACGAACATGCCGAGGGTGTTGATCACCGCGTTCCAGAACGCGGCGTCGGTGATCAGCTCGATGTAGTTCTCGACACCGACGAAGGTCTTGTCACCGGCCAGCTCCCACTCGTGCAACGAGACCCAGAGGGTGTAGACGAGGGGGAAGATGCCGAAGACGGCGAAGAGCAGGAAGTAGGGGGAGACGAGGAAGTACGGGGTCGCCCGGAGGTCGAACCGGGCCCACCCGCTGCCGCGCCGCGGCCCGCGGTGCCCCGTCGGCCGCTCGGGGCCGGGCCGGGGCGGGGCGGCCGGGGAGTCGACGTGCAGTGTCATCGGTCAAAGCCTTTCAGCGGGGGCAGACGACCGGCCCGGCGGCGGGGTCACCGCCGCCGGGCCGATGCGGGTCGGGAGGGGGATCAGCCCGCTGCCTTGACGCCGGCCTCGAGGAACTTGGTCCAGGCCTGGTCGTAGGGGACCGAACCCTGGTCCATGCCCTCCAGGACCTTCTCCACCGAGGTCTTGACCTGGGCGTGCTTCTCACCCAGGAAGACCGGCAGCAGGTCCTTGACCGACTCGCCGAAGATCTTGCCGGTCGGCGCGTCGTTGAAGAACTCGTTCTTCAGGTCCGCGACCGCGGGGTCCTGCTGAGCCGGGATGGAGCTCGGGAAGGCCGCGGCCTCCTGGAAGGCCATGACGTGGCCCTCCTTGCCGGTGAGGTAGTTCAGGACCTCGGCGGCCTCCTTGGGGTGCTTGCTCTGCTTGGGCACGGCCAGGTAGGAGCCGCCCCAGTTGCCGGCACCGCCGGGCACCGCCGCGACGTCCCACTTGCCCTTGTTGCCCTCACCGGCCGCACCGGAGACCACACCGAGCATCCAGGCCGGGCAGCCCATGGTCGCGAAGCCGCCCTTCTTGATGGCGGCGTTCCACGGCGGGGTGAAGGACGCGAGCTTGGCGGTCAGGCCCGCCTCGCTGAAGCTCTTCACCGTGTCGAAGGACGTCTTGATCGCGGGGTTGGTCTCGATGACGAGCTGGTTCTGCTTGTCGAAGTAGGCGACGTTGCCGTTCTTCGGCGCCTCCTGCGACAGGATCACGTTGTAGAGCGTGTTCGGGCCGTCGAGGAACTTGGGGTCGCTCTTGCCGGGGTTGGCGGCCTGGAACTTCTTGCCGACCTCCATGAAGGCGGCCCAGTCCGGCCAGAGCTTGCCGACCTCTTCGCGGTTGGTGGGCAGGCCCGCCTTCTCGAACAGGTCCTTGCGGTAGCACATGGTCATGCCGCCGATGTCGGTGCCGAGGGCGAAGAGCTTGTTGTCGGCGTTGATGCCGTTGTCCCACTTCGCCGCGGGGAAGTCGGCCTTGCGGCTGTCCAGCCCGTACTGGGCCAGGTCCGTGAAGAACTGGGGACGGGCCTTCATGAGGCCCATCGCGCCCTCGTCGAGGGCGATGATGTCGGCGGCGCCGCTGCCGGCCTGCAGACGCTGGAGCAGCTGCGGCAGGTAGACGTCCTCGAACCGGTCGGTCAGGTTCTGGTACTTGACCTGGATGTTCGGGTGAGCGGCGTTCCAGGTCTCCACGGCCTTGTCATAGCCGAAGTTCTCGCCACCTCCGAAGGTGTGCACGGTGATCGTCACCGGCTCGGCCGCGGCGGCGGAGGAAGAACCGCCGGCCGCGGGCTTGGCGGGCTCGCTGGAACCGCACGACGTGATGGCCAGGGCGGTGGCCGCCATGACCGCTACGGCGGCCAGCTTGCCCTGCCGCTTGTTGTTCAACATTCCGGACCCCTCTCAGGTGGTCGCCCGAATCATTGGGAGGTGACATCGCGTACCGGTCCCCGACAAACGCGGCCTCACGATGCGGTCTTTCCTCAATGTGCTTTGGGAGCGCTCCCACGAAGAGTGGACGATGGGCAACCAGGACGTCAATAGACCGAAACTCAACCGTTACATGGAAGGCGTTTTGAGGGTCCTGGGGCGCCTAAATGGTGATATACATCCCATATGGGGTTTTGGGAGCGCTCCCATCACACGGGCATACAGTCAGGGCATTTCGCGCTCCTACCACGAACCGGCACCGGACGGGACCACCGCGCGGCGGACCCCGCGCGTGACCGTGCGCGACGTCCGGTCGTGTACGCGGCCTCGTGACGGCATACGCCGCCTCGTGACGGCACGCTGCGGCACACGACGGCCCGTGGCGGGGCCGGGCGGTGATCGTGCCCGGCGCGCGGCCGCACCCGCGCGCGGGACGGCATCCGCGCGGGAGACACGGAGGACGCGGGGACGCCGGAGACGCAGAGACGCCGGAGATGCAGGGACGCCGGAGATGCAGGGACGCCGGAGACGCCGGCCCGTACGCGATCGGAGCCCTCGTGCGGGACGGGCGGGCGCCGGAGGCATGACGAGGCCCGTCTCCCGGCCTGGCCGGGACGACGGGCGGATGGACGGGGGGTGTGAAGGGGAAGGGGGGAGGGGGCGCGAGGGGTCTGACACGTACCCTGACAGGGTCCTGGTGCGGACCCCGTCGCGTGAGTCCGTGAGCCGCGTGAGTCGCGGTGCCGGCCGGTGCCGGCCGGGGCCGGATCAGCCGGCGTAGACCGGGTAGCCGAAGCCGGCGACCTCGGACATGGGCCGGACGAGCTGCTCGACGTTACCGTTGCCGGTGTTGCCCTCGATCGTGGTGATCGTGCCGTCGCCGTTGTCGTGCTTCACGAAGCCGACGTGGTCGATGCCGTCGATGCTCTTGCCGCCCTCCCAGTCGAAGTAGACGACGGCGCCGGGGGTGGGGGTGGTGCCCCAGTGGCCGTTCTGCGCGAACCACTTGGCGTGGGTGACGGTGTAGGCGTCCCAGCCCATCGTGGGCCGGATGCCCGCCATCTCGCCGACCCAGGACACGAACATCGCGCACCAGGGGGCGTTGGCGTAGCCGTAGATGTTGCCTCCGTCGCGGGCGGCGGTCTCCTGGGCGCGGGGGGAGGACATGTACCACTGGTGGAACTTGGTCCCGCCGCCCATGGAGTTCTCGCGGACGCCGATCTGCTGGGCGGCCAGGTTCAGCACCTGCGCGGCCGTGACCTTGGGAAGCCGCTGGGCCACGACCTCCAGGGGGGTCCTGGCGGACCCGGAGTCCGAGGAGACCTCGGCGGTCTTGGTGTCGGCGGGCGGGGTGTTCAGCGCGCCGTGGCCGTCGGCCTGGGCGGCGGGGCCCATGACTCCCGCGGTCAGTGCGATGGAGGCGCCGAGGGCGATTCGTGCCAGGCGGGGGATGATGGGGGTGGGGGTGGAGCGGTGCTCGGTCATATGGGGGTTCGACTCCTTGCGTCGCTTCCATTCCGCCTACCGGGTTAGCTGACGGGTTCGGGCTGGGAAGTGCCCTACGACGCACGTATGCGTTGATTCACCCCAGGAACGTGGTTCCCCGGTTCCGCAGACCTCGCGGATTCGGCGGCCGTGCTCACCGGGGGCGGAGGGGGTCCGCCCAGGTGAGACGCGGTCGGGCAATGTGACGGCAATGCTCAGACCTTGGTAGACCCAGACATTTGCCATGAACGGGATGAACCTACGTCATCCGGTCAGACGATTACAAGCAGGACACATTGCCTTCTCATGGTGATAGCGCCTGGTCAGAGGGGTAGAGGATGCCGTTCCGCGCCCCCGGGAGGGGAGTGGATCACCCTCCCCGCGGGTCGTCCCATGCCCTCGCCGTCGCCCGGACCTCTTCGGGGCGGTGACCGGAAAGCCCGGTGTCCCCGGCGATCCGGAGATCGGGCCCGCGTCCGCCCGCCGTCCGGCCCGGTGGTCACGGGTCGGGAAGGACCGGTCCCCGGGCGGCTCTTTACCTACCGCCTTTGTCGAACTGGCCTTCGATGGTAAAAACTGCGGGGGCGGCGGACGATCTTTCCTAAAGTCTTCTCAAAACCTCCTCAATGCCCTGTTCAAGCGGGGAGGCGACCCCTCACGGCAGCCGCCGGGTCTCCCCGAACCGCACGCCGGTCATCTCCTCCGACACCTCCCACAGCCGCGCCGCCACCTCCGGGTCGGTCGCCCGGGCCGAGGGGCGCAGCACCTTCGGCCCCGGGCCGATGTACTGCCCGCCCGTGACCTCGGGGGAGGTGGCGGCGTACAGGGACGGCAGGGCGCCCTTGGCGGCCGGTTGCAGCACCAGGCGCATCAGGGCGTTGAGGGGGCGGGTCAGCACGCCCGTCTTCAGGATCCCGGTCGCGGTGGTGCCCGGGTGGGTCGCCAGGCTGAGCAGGGTCGCCCCCGAGGCGTCGGCGCGGCGCTGCAGCTCCAGGGTGAACAGCAGGTTGGCCAGCTTGGAACGGCCGTAGGAGGAGAACCTGCCGTACCGGCGTTCGAGGCCCAGGTCGTCGAAGTCGATCGTCCCGACGGAGTGCGCGTCGCTGGAGACCGTGACCACCCGGGCCGCCGGGGCGGCCAGCAGGCGCGGCATCAGCAGGCCGGTCAGCGCGAAGTGCCCCAGGTGGTTGACGCCGAACTGGGTCTCGAAGCCGTCGGCGGTCGTCCCCCGGGGCATCAGCCCCACCCCGGCGTTGTTGATCAGCAGGTCCAGCGGCTCGCGGACGGTCTCGGCGAAGGCGCGCACCGACCGCAGGTCGGCCAGGTCGAGCGCCCCCGCCTCCACCCGGGCCCCCGGCACCTCGGCCCTGACGGCCTCCAGCGCGGCCCTGCCCCGCCCGGGGTCACGGGCGGCCAGCACGACCCGGGCGCCGTGCCTGGCCAGCTCCAGCGCCGTCGGCAGGCCAATGCCCCCGCTGGCCCCGGTGACGACGGCCGTGCGGCCGGTCAGGTCGGGAACGTCCTCGGCCGTCCACATGGCTCGCCCCTCTCCGCTCCCGCACGGCCCTGCGGCCCGCGCGGCCGACCCGCCGGTGCCCGGCGTGGATCTTCAGGTACGGGCAGTGTACGGAACGGCCAGGCGCCCCGCGCGAAGCCACGCAAGATCACAAGTTGGCGCGCGTGGTCCGCTGTTCACCCGCAGTTCCCGGACCGGTAAGGCCACCGGGTTACGGTGTGGCGGTCGTGAACGGGTCATCGCCCGGCGTGGAGGACGGCCGAGACCACGCGCGGGAGCAGGGTTCGGCCGTCGCCTGGGTGGAGTCTCCGCTGCAGATGCTCTGCGCCGTGGAGGCCCATCACGCGGGGCTGCTCGGCCCCCGCGGCCACCTCGTGCCCAGGGCGGGCCTGCGCCCCCTGGCGGTGACGGGACGCGAGCTGAGACGCCTGGGGCTGCCCGAGGGCCTCGAACTCGCCGAGGCCCGCCCGGACATGCCCCGGCCGCCCCGGGGACGCACCTGGGCGCTGGGCGACGCCTTCTCCGGCAAGGTCCAGTTCCGCTGGCTCACCGCCTCTCCCGGCCGGGTCGTGATCGTCGACGACGGCCTGGCCACGATCAGGCTCCTGGAGCTGATCACCGGCAGGCCCGGCACGCCCCTGCTGCGGGCACGCGGCGGGGCCGGGCGGCTCAGGACCGTCCTGGGCGTGGCGGCCGGACTGCGGCTGCGCGCCGCCGCCCGTTCCGGCCGGCTCTCGATCTTCACCGCGCTGCCCGTCGCCCCCGACCTGGCGAAGGCCGTACGGGCCAGGGGGATCGAGCTGGTCACCCACGACTTCGCCTGGCTGCGCTCGCAGCCGCTGCGCAGGCCCCGCCCGCAGGAGCGGACCGTGGTCCTGGGCACCTCGCTGGTCCGCAACGGCCTGATCCACCGGGAGCACTACTTCACCTGGCTGGCCGGGCTGGGCGCGGACGGGCCGGTGGCCTACTTCCCGCACCGCCGCGAGGACCCGGGCGACCTGGCCCGGGTCGCCGAGCAGCGCGGGATCACCGTCTACGACGGCGGCATCCCCGCGGAGCTGACGCTGCGCGGCCTGGCCGCCGAGCAGCGGGTGCTGAGCCTGCCGTCCACCGCGGTCACCTCCCTGCGGATCCTGCTCTCGGCGCGGGGCGTGGCCGTGCGGACGGTGGACGTGCCCGACGAGTGGTGGACGGCCGAGGCGGCGCCCTCGCTCCGCTCCCACCTGTCGATGTTCGCCCATCACGACACCGGGGTCGCCGGACCATGAACCGCCCGCCCGGGCCCGGGAGCCATCGGGCCGTGACGCGATGACACCGTGACGCCACGATCCCCGCGGCCCGGAGCCCGGGGATCGGCCACCCGCGAGCGCCTGCGGTGCCGCGTTCCCTGTCCACGTACGACACCGGGGGAGACACCCCCGGCTGGAGGTTCTCGTTGAAGGTCCTGGCCGTGGCCGACTCCGACTCCTACCTGAAGTGGGCGGCCTGCCTGCTGCGGGGGCTGCCCTCGGGCTGCACGACGGAGCTGGCGGTGATCCGCACCCCGATCGTGCCGTCCCCGGCGCAGATCCAGGCAGCCGTCGCGGGGTCGGCGGCCGAGCCGCCCGTGCTCTCGGCCCGCGCGCTGCGCCGGGCCGCCGAACGGTTCAGGCCCGACGTGGTACTGGTGGCCTGCACCGGGCCGGTGGTGGACGTGCTGGTCGCCGAGGTGCTGGCCGGGCTGCGGCCCCGGCCGGTGTTCGCGTCGGGACTGCCCGGCATCTCCATTCCCGCCACCGAGAAGGCGTGGCTGTTCCGCAGCGGGTGCGAGCTGTTCGTGCTGCACAGCGGCCGGGAGGTCGAGGAGTTCTCGGCGATCGGCCGGGCGCTGGGCGGGGGCGGCCAGGTCGGCCTGGCCCGGCTGCCGTTCCTGCACGGCACCGGTGGCGCACCCGGCGGGGGAGCCGTCGCGGGAACCGGAACCGTCGCGGGAACCGGAATCGGAACCAGGACCGGGACCGGGACCGGGACCGGAACCGGGGCCGGGGCCGGGGCCGGGGCCGGGGCCGGGGCCGCAATCGAGGCCGGGGCCGGAGCCGGGACCGGGACGGGTGCCGCCGTGCGGCCCGCCGTCGTCGGCCCGCGCGACCGGGTGGTGTTCGCCACCCAGGCCAAGGTGCCCAGGCGCAGGGAGGAGCGCGAGAGCGTCCTGCTGGCCCTGGCCGAGCTGGCCCGGCACCGGCCGGACCTGGACGTCGTCGTCAAGCTCCGCGCCCTGGACACCGAACGCCAGACCCACAACGAGCGCTACCACTACATGGGCCTGTGGCGGTCGCTGGTCGAGCAGGGCCGGGTGCGGGACGACGCCGTACGGTTCGCCACGGGCCCCATGCACGAGCACCTGGCCTGCGCGGCCGGGTTCGTCACCGTCAGCTCGACCGCCGCGCTGGAGGCCATCGCCGGCAAGGTGCCACTGCTGGTGCTCTCCGACTTCGGTGTGAACGCCGAGATGATCAACCTGGTCTTCGAGGACAGCGGGCTGCTGGGCACCCTCGACGACCTGGCCGCCGGGCGCTTCCTGGACCCGGACGACGCCTGGTGCAGGGCCAACTACTTCCATCCGGGCGCCGACGACGACTGGATCTCGCGCATGGTCTCCCTGGTCGGCCAGGCCCGCTCGGGACGGCTCGTCCCGGCCCGCTCCCTGCTGGACGGCCCCCAGTACGCCGCCGCCCGCCGCCGCGCCCGGATGCGCGTGGAGGTCCCGCCGAACGTGCTGCGCGCCGGGTACCGGGCCAAGCGCCGGATGCGCCGCTACCTGCGGGCCCTGCGGTGAACCCCGTACAGGCTTGATTCGATTTTGAACGTCCGCGCTCGTGTCGTCCGCGCCGAAAACGGTGAGGGTCCCTGAGGAGAAACCGGCGGAATCCAAGGGCGGGCCCATGTCGCACCATCTCGACTCCGAGCAGGCCCGCCAGGACGGCCGGCTCGACATCACCGACCACTACGTCTTCCGCGGCGAGACCGGGACCGTCTTCGTCCTCGACGTGAACAGCTCCCTGTCGGGGTCCGGCACGCGGCCGGGGTTCCACCCGGAGGCCCGCTACGAGTTCAAGATCCACCTGGACGGCTCGGCGGCCGAGGAGCTCACCTACCGGGTGGCGTTCGGCGAGCCCGCCCCGTCCGGTGAGCAGGGCCTCACCCTCCACGTCCTGACCGGCCACGGCGCCCGCGACGACAGGGCGGCGGGCGAGCTCCTCGCCGAGGGCCGGACCGGTGAGACCGTCTCCGGCCCGGACGGCCTGCGGCTGTGGGCCGGGCGGGCCCTCGACCCGTTCTACGTCGATCTCGCCCAGGTCCGCGCGGTCAACCTCGCGGTCAGGAACGGCGCCCGGGTCGAGACGCCGGGCTGGGAGCCGGGCGCGGCCAAGAACAGCTTCTCCGGCTCGACCGTCCACTCGATCGTGCTGGAGGTGGCCGACCGGGACCCGCGCCTTGGCACCGACCGGCGCATCGGGGTCTGGGCCACCACGAAGCTGGCCACCGACGCGGGCGGCTGGTGGCAGGTGAACCGGGAGGGCCGCCCGATGATGTGGCCGATCTTCCGTCCCGACGACGGCGAGCGGGCCGGTGCGGCGAACCGGGTCCACCCCGCCGACGAGATGGGGGCCGAGAGCGAGAACATCGCGCGCCTCGTGGCCGCGGTCGCCGCGGCGAACGGCGCCCCGGGCGACCCGGTCGCCTACGGCAGGTCCGTGGCCCATCACCTGCTCCCCGACCTGCTGCCCTACCGGACGGGCACCCCGGCCGCCTTCGGGTTCGCCGGGCACAACGGCCGTGGCCTCGCGGACAACGCCGCCGAGGTCATGTTCTCCCTGGTGCTGAACGCGGCGACGAGCACCGGGCTGACCCCCGGGGAGTTCGCGGACACGCGCGCCGACCGCTTCCCGTACGTCGCGGCCGAGCCGGCCGGCACCGGCTGACCCGCCCCGGCCCCCGCCCTCCCGTCCCGGAGGCCGGTATCCGGGAGACCAGGACCCGGGAGGTGGATCGGAATCCGGGAGATCAGGACGGGAACGCCCTCGACAGACGGCCCCGGAGCCTGCCCAGCGGAGACCTTCCCCGCCGCGCGGTGCCCGGGGCGGAGGGCAGCAGGTCCAGGGAGGCCAGCCGCCGGTTCTTGAAGTAACGGGCCGAGCCGTACGCCCGCAGGTAGGTGGCGGCCGTCTCGCGCAGGCCCGGGTAGGCCTCGCTCTGCATGCAGTACCCGACCGCGCCCACCAGCGCGGGAAGGTCCACGGCCGGTGGGTCCTCCAGCGAGCCGTCCACCGACAGGCGCGGCAGCAGCGCGTCGGTGATCGTCACCGGGATCCGGTTGCTGTTCTCGTACGGGATGAGCCGCTCCAGGACCGACTCGCCGCCCATCGTCGCCACCGGGAGCCCGAAGTAGCGCCCGGCGGTGATCAGCGCGGTGGAGAAGCAGCCGACCACGAGCTCGGGCCGGGACGCGGCGAAGCACGACTCGGCCGGAACGGTCTCCGCGACCACCTCCAGCTCGACGCCCAGCTCGACGGCGGTCTCGCGCAGCCGCCGGGCGTGCTGCCGTCCGGCGGCCGGGTGGGGCTTGAACAGCACGCTCCGGAACCCGCGGGCGGCCAGGCCGCGCAGCATGTCGGCGTGCAGCCCCGCCTCCTCGGCGGGAGTGAGGATCTCGAGGGCGGAGAGGTACTGGCCGAGGATCATCGCCCGGCCCGAGGACGCGCCACCGGCCTGCGCGCCGACCACGTCGAGGAAGGCCCGGTCCGGGACGATCTCGGTGCTCACCCCGTACTCCGACAGCAGCAGTGGCGTCAGCTCCGGGACCAGGTCGAGGTGGAGCAGGCGGGTGACCCTCCCGGCGATCTCCAGCGGCAGCGGGTCACGGGTCGGGCCGTAACTCATCAGGCCGTCGGAGTAGACCGAGACGGGACAGTCCCTGACCAGCCCGGCCACGGTCCTGGCCGGGGGGACCGCGATGGACTCCAGGACCAGCTCGTCCACCCCGTCGTCCAGCGACAGGTACGAGCCGAGCAGGCGGCTCAGCATCGGCACCTCGACGACGCGGGCCTTCCAGTCCGAGGGGTGCAGCGGGGCCACGATCCGGTTCCACGAGTGGATCTCGTCGAAACGCGGGCGCAGCGCGGCGAAGGCCGGCGTCTCGTCCAGGGCCGGGGTGATCTCCGGGATCGCCGCGTTGTTGGAGACCAGCAGGATCCTGCGGCGGGAGCGGGGGCCGAAGCGGCCGTCGTCGATCGCCGCCGCCAGCGTCATCGCGCCGAACAGGGTCGAGGCGTAGAACAGCTGGGTCATCGGCCCTCCAGGAGGCTTCGCAGGACCTGGTCGCGTTCCGGATCCAGGCGGCTCTCGGCGAGCAGGTCGGCGGGGAGCCGCCGCAGGGTTGCGGCGCCACGCTCGGCGAAGCGGGCGCGGAGCTCGGGGGAGAAGCGCTCGCCCAGCTCCAGGTGGTGGGTGAGCAGCGCGCGGAAGGTACGCACCGCCTTGGGCATGAACTCCTCCTCCGTCTCGGCGAAGACCACGTCGAAGGCGTCGAAGAAGTGCAGCTGCCTGGCGTCGCCGGTCTGGGTGAGCGAGCCCGCGACCAGCCGCCGGTAGAACACCCCGGTCAGGGAGACCACCGCGAACGAGCCCGCGAGCCGGTGCAGCCGCCAGATCCACGGCCTGTCCTCGGCGGTGTGCAGGTGCCCGGGGAAGGTCAGCAGATCGCCCAGGTCCCGGCGGTAGATCCCCGCCCAGGCGTACGGGTAGTCGACCATGGTCTTCGAGCGGGCGGGCAGGATGTGGTCACGCGGCTTGAGCACCGTCTCCCGCACGGCGAGCGGCGCCCGGTGGATCACCCGTTTGCGCCCCTCCACCTGCACGTGGTCGACCCGGACGAAGTCGCAGCGAAGCCGCTCGATCGCCGCCACCAGGTCCGCCAGGTACCCCGGCGCCAGCCAGTCGTCGCCGTCCATGAACGTCACATAGCGGCCAGAGGCCAGGGAGAGCCCGAGGTTGCGGGCGTCGGCCAGCCCCACCGGCGCGTCGTTGTGCACCACCGTCAGACCGGGCAGGTCGGCACTGAAGTCCTCGATGATCTGCCCGGTCTCGTCCACCGATCCGTCGTCCACCACGATGAACTCGAAGTCCCGGCGCGCGTTCCCGACCAGCGAGGTCAGCGCGTCACCGATGTAGAGCTCCGCGTCCCGCACCGGGACGACCACGGACAACGTGATCAACTAATTCTCTCCATTTCGAACCCCACCCCTTCCGACACCGACCCCCCAGGCAACGCCCCGGTCTCCCCGCCCCCCGGCGACCGCCCCGCCCCCCTCCCCAGGGACTTCCCCGTGAGGCCGCGCCGGCGACTGGACCGAGGAGGGCGGAATCGTGAGGAACGAACGATTCCTCCCGACGAGGGAAGGAGCCGGATCCGAGCGGTCTCACCGCGACGCGCAGCGTCGCCATGAACACTGAGCCGGATCCGAGCGGTCTCACCGCGACGCGCAGCGTCGCCTTCTACACAGCGTCGCCTTCTACACAGCCACCCGCCGCAGCCGCGCCCGCGGGGCCTCCTCGCCCGGGAACACCCGCTTGACCCCGTCGCCCAGCGCGGTCTCGATGATCCGGATGTCGCGGACCAGGTGCTCCAGCCCGGCCGGCTCCAGCGAGGCGGCGTGGTCGGAACCCCACATGGTGCGGTCCAGCGTGATGTGCCGCTCCACGGTCACCGCGCCCAGCGTCACCGCCGCGAGGGAGATCTGCAGGCCGCGCTCGTGGCCCGAGTAGCCGACCGGCACGCCGTACCGCTCCTGGAGGGTGACGATCGTGCGGAGGTTGGCCTCCTCCGGGGGGAGGGGGTAGGTGGAGGTGGCGTGCATCAGCACCAGCTTGGAGGTGCCGAGGATCTCCACGGCCCGGTCGATCTCCTCCAGCGTTGACATGCCGGTGGACAGGATGATCGGCTTGCCGGTGGAGGCGAGCGCGCGGAGCAGGTCCACGTCGGTCACGCTGGCCGAGGCGACCTTGTGGGTGACCACGTCCATGTTCTCCAGGAACTCCACCGACGGCACGTCCCACGGCGAGGCGAACCAGTCCAGGCCGCGCTCCCGGCAGTGCTCGGCGATCTGGCTGTACTCCTTCAGGCCGAACTCGGTCCTGATCTTGTACTCCAGGTAGGTCATCTCGCCCCAGGGCGTCTGCCGGATCTGGTCGCGCTGCTCCAGCGGCACGCAGATCTCCGGGGTGCGCTTCTGGAACTTGACCGCCTGGCAGCCCGCCTCGGCCGCCACGTCGATGAGCCGGCGCGCGATCTCCACGTCGCCGTTGTGGTTGATGCCGATCTCGGCGATCATGTAGACCGGCTGCCCGGCGCCGACCAGCGCCTCACCGATCTGGACGGGCCTGGCGTTCGGGGTGAGCCGCAGCTCGGCCCGGGGAGCGCCGGCGAGCTCGACCTGGTCCACCGGGCGGGCGGCCAGGACGCGGTCGCACAGCTCGCGTACGGCTCCGGCCCCGCCGGGCCTGGTCAGCACGGTCCTGGCGGCGGCGCGGACCCGGGGGTGGGCGTCGGGGACGGTGATCGGCCAGCCGACGTCGCTCATCGGGCCCAGGTCGTTGACGTCGTTGCCGACGTAGGCGACGCGGGACGGGTCGATGCCCTCGATGGCCAGCCAGTCGCGCAGCACGGTCCGCTTGTCGGTCAGGCCCTGCAGGACGGGCACGCCGAGCTTGCGGGCGCGGGCGGCGACCACCGGGTTGTGCTCGGTGGACATGATCATCAGCTTGACGCCGGAGCGGCGCAGCAGCGAGATCCCCATGCCGTCGGAGCGGCTGACCGCGACCATCTCGCGGCCGTCCTGGTCGACGTAGGCGCGGTCGTCGGTGTGCACGCCGTCGAAGTCGGTGATCACCGCGTCCACGTCGATCGGCTCGGGCCGGTCCACGAACGGCGCCAGCGCCCGGACGATCTCCAGATCCTCGGGGGTGTCCACCTCGATGGCGTGGTGGGGGGAGACCGGCTGCACGGCGACGGCGCCGAAGAAGCGGTGACCCTGCTCGCGCAGTCCCTGGGCGCGCATCACGTAGAACGCGCCGGTCTCGCGGAAGTGCGGCTCGCGGTCCTGGCGGCGCGGGCGGTGGGCGGGGTCGTGGTTGACCCCGTCGCCGGCGGCGCTCCACAGGAACTCGTGCGTCTCCAGCCCGGAGAACACCACGTCGGCGTCGCCGTCCAGGACCCGGGTGATCGCCGAGTCCAGGTCGGCGGGGTCGATGAACGCGCTCGTGCACTGCACCAGGACGACCACGTCGGGGGTCTCGGGGAGGTGGTCGAGCACGTGCAGCACGGCGGACTCGCTGGAGGCGGTGGCGCCGCTCAGCTCGTCCGGCCGGTCGATCACGGTCGCCCCGGCCTCGCGGGCGGCCTCGGCGATGCCGCGGTGGTCGGTGCTGACCACGACCTCGTCGATCAGCTCGGCGCGCACGCAGGCCCGCACCGCACGGGCCACCAGGGGACTGCCGCCCACCGCGGCCAGGTTCTTCAGGGGAACGCCCACCGAACCTCCACGGGCGGGGACAACGGCCAGGACTCGCAAGGTGGCTCCTCATGACATACGGCGAAACGCCCCGGTTCGGGGATGTCAAAGGAACCTAGCCACGAGGGTGACCGGACAGGGGTGCCCGAGCTGAACGCCCAAAGTCGCCCGTATTAACTTTCCGCGTCCCGGTCGCCGGCGCGGTCCGCGGACGGCCCCGAGAGGGCGCCCGCCACGGGGACGTCCTCAGACGGTGGCGCCGATGGTGTCCATGAGCATCGGCAGGGCGCGTTCCAGGCCGCGCCGCCAGTACGGCCAGGTGTGCGTGCCGGGGCCGTAGAAGTCGGTGGTCACCTCGGCCCCGCTCGCCCTGGCCCGCTCGGCGAAGGTGACGGACTGGCCGAGCAGGGCGGCCTCGCCCTCGTCCCGGCCGGTGGAGGGGGCGTCCAGCGGGCCGGGGGAGCCGTCGCCGCAGGAGACGAAGAGCCGTACCTCGCGCAGCTCGCCCGTGAGGTCGGCCGGGTTGTGGGCGGCCCATTCGGGGTCCTGCGGCGGGCCCCAGAGCCTCACGGAGTGCTCGCCGTTGCGTTCCAGCAGCCAGTCGACGCCGCCGTTGCCGTCGCGGGTGTGCAGCACGCCGGAGAAGGAGGCCGCCGCCTGGAACATGCCCGGGTGGCGGGCCGCGTACGACATGGCGCCGAATCCGCCCATGGACAGCCCGGCCACCGCCCGCCGGTCGCCGGCGCCGTAGTCGCGCTCCAGGATCCGCCTGACCTCGGTGAGGTGGAAGGTCTCCCAGCCGGGGCCCTCGCGCCAGTCGGAGTAGAAGCCGACGGCACCGCTCTCGGGGACGGCGACGATCGCCCGGTGGCCGGAGGTGAGCCGTGCGGCGTCCCCCCTGGTGATCCAGGCGGCGTAGTCGCTCTGGCAGCAGCCGTTCAGCAGGTACAGCAGCGGCCACGGCCCCGAGCCGGGCGTCCACCCCTCGGGCAGCAGCACCCGGACCCTGCCCTCGCGGCCCAGCGCGGCGGAGGCGACGGTCAGCTCGTGGTCGCGCTCACCGAGTTTGCGTACCGTGAAGGCCGGGGCCGGCGCGCCCTTCGCGCCGTCGGCGCCGATCGCGGGCCCCCGGCCGGAGGAGGACGGCGGCAGCAGGGCGAGCAGCACCGCCACGAGCGCGACGGCGGCCAGCAGGAACACTCCCAGGCGTACAGCAGCGGTGCGGTTCACATCGCCAATACTCCCGCGTCCGGGTGATCCGGTGAACCCACACGCCGCGACACCTTGTAACCCCCGCGACGTCCCGCCACGGATCCGGTGGGGGCGCTCCGGCAGGGACCGGGGGACGCCGGACCCCGTTCTGGCCTGGTTCGTTCATGTTAATTCTCATGACATATGGCGTCTTAAGCGTCCGAAAGCTTGAAAACTTCACATGATCTATTCAGGATTCTCCACGTGGGTTGTAAAGATCATGTGCATCCCGCGTCGCCCTGCCGGGCGGGAGACTCCCGTCCGGCGTGAAGGAGACCGCGTGTCAAACACCCCCCGACGCCGGCGATCGATCCTGATCGGGACCGTCACCGCGCTCGCGCTCGTCCTCCCCCCTGGCGTGGCCCAGGCCGCCCCCGAACCCGACAAGATCCACAAGACCGTCCTGGCCGACCTGGCGGCCGACGACAAGGCCACCTTCTGGGTACGCCTGAAGGCCGGCGCCGACCTCGGCGCGGCCCGCAGGGCGAGGACCAGGGCAGAGAAGGCGGCGCAGGTCTACCGCGCCAAGACCGAGCTGGCCGAGTCCTCCCAGGCGGGCCTGCGCAGGCTCCTGACCGCCGAGAGCGCCGACTTCACGCCGTTCTGGATCGCCAACGCCATCCGGGTGACCGGAGGCTCCAAGCTGGCCGAGGAGATCGCGAAACGGCCCGAGGTCGACCGGATCGAGCCCGGCCGGGTCGCGGCCCTGCCCAAGCCGCTGCCCGGCCGGCAGACGGCGAGGGTCGACGCGGTCGAGTGGAACATCGACCGGGTCAACGCCCCCGGGGTCTGGAGCGACCTGGGCGTGCGCGGCGAGGGCATCGTCGTGGCCAACATCGACAGCGGCGTGCAGTTCGACCACCCCGCGCTGGCCGCCCGGTACCGCGGGAAGAAGGCCGACGGCACCGTCGACCACGCCCACAACTGGTTCGACCCCGCGGGGATCTGCGCCGGCACCGCGCCGTGCGACAACAACGACCACGGCACCCACACCATGGGCACCATGGTGGGCGGCGGCGACGGCGACGGCGGCGGCATCGGCGTCGCCCCGGGCGCGACGTGGATCGCGGCCAAGGGGTGCGAGACCAACACCTGCTCCGACGCCTCGCTGCTCGCCGCCGGGCAGTGGGTGCTCGCGCCCACCGACCTGAACGGCGACGACCCCCGCCCCGACCTGGCGCCGCACATCGTCAACAACTCCTGGGGCGGCAGCGGCTTCGACCCCTGGTACAGGGAGACCGTGGAGGCGTGGGTCGCGGCGGGCATCTTCCCCGTCTTCTCCAACGGCAACCTCACGAACGCGGGCTGCACCTCCAGCGGCTCGCCAGGACAGTACGTCTCCAGCTACAGCGCCGGCGCGTTCGACGTGAACAACGCGATCGCCACCTTCTCCACCCGCGGCTCCGGCGAGGGCGGTGAGATCAAGCCCAACCTCGCGGCCCCCGGCGTCGACGTGCGCTCCTCGGTGGCCGGCGGCGGCTACGACGTCTTCTCCGGCACGTCGATGGCCGCCCCGCACCTGGCCGCCACCGTGGCGCTGATGTGGTCGGCCTCCCCGGGCCTGCTGGGCGACGTCGCGGCCACGCGAGAACTGCTCGACCGGACCGCGATCGACGTCGACGACACCCGCTGCGGCGGCACCGCGGCCGACAACAACGTCTGGGGCGAGGGCCGCCTGGACGCGTTCGCGGCGGTCCAGGCCGCTCCGGACGGGGCCGTCGGCACGCTGGCGGGCACCGTGACGACCGGCGGCTCGCCGGTGGCCGGGGCGGCCGTCGCCGTCACCGGGCCGCTGAACCGCGGCGTCGCCACCGCGCAGGACGGCACGTACACGCTGCCCCGCCTGCCCGAGGGCGACTACCGGCTCACCGTGGAGCGGTTCGGCTACGAGGACGCCACCGCGACCGTCACGGTCGTGGCGGACCGGACGGTCACCCGGGACGTGTCGCTGACGGCGCTGCCCTCGGGCACGGTGTCGGGGACGGTCACCTCCTCGGGCACGCCCGAGCAGGGCGTCACCGTGACCGCGGTGGGCACCGCGGTCACCGGGGTCACCGACGCCGCCGGACGCTACCGGCTCACGCTGCCGGACGGCGACCACGAGCTGAGGTTCACCCCGCGCTCGCGGTGCGCGGACGCCCTCACCGTGCCGGTCACCGTGAACGGGGACCTGACCAGGGACGCCGACCTGCCGCGCCGTACCGACTCCTTCGGTTACACCTGCGCGGCCGGCGCCGAGCCGTACGTCGCGGGCACCGTCAGGACGACGCTCACCGGCGACGACGCGATCCAGCCGATCACGCTGCCGTTCACCTTCCCCCTCTACGGCACCGGGTACACGGCCGGCTGGGTCAGCAGCAACGGGTTCCTGACCTTCGCCCCCGGCACCGCCCTGGCGGGCAACGTGACCCTGCCCGCCTCCGCCGCCCCCAACGCGGCGATCTACCCCTTCTGGGACGACCTCGTGCTGGACGACCAGTCCGGCGTCTACACCGCGACCCTCGGCACCGCGCCGAACCGCACCTTCGTCCTGGAGTGGCGCAACGCCCGGTTCTACGCCGACGCCGCCCAGCGCATCTCGTTCTCGGCGCTGCTCGGCGAGAACGGCTCGATCGGCTACCGCTACGACAGCGTCGACGGTGAGCGCGACGCCGGGATCGGCGCCACGATCGGCGTCGAGAACGCGACCGGCACCGACGCGCTGCAGTACTCCTTCAACGCCGCCGCCCTGTCCGACGGCCAGAGCCTGACCTTCTCCACCAGCCGGCACGGCCTGCTGACCGGCACCGTCACCGACGCCAACGACGGCAGGCCGCTGGCGGGCGCGACGGTCGAGGTGGGCGACCTGGTGACCCTCACCACCGCCGCCGACGGCACGTTCCTCGGGCAGGTCCCGATGGGCGACCACCGGATCGAGATCTCCAAGGAGAACTACGGGACCTTCACCCAGGAGGTCACCGTCACCGCCGGGGCCGTCACCCGGGCCGACACCGCCCTGGCCACCGGCCGGGTGACGGCCTCGGCCGCGGAGCTGACCCTGGTGCAACCGGCGGAGACGACCAGGTCGGGCACCGTCGAGCTGTCCAACCTGGGCGTCGCCACGGACTACACCGTGGTGACCGAGCCCGCCCAGGACTGGCTGAGCGTGACACCGGTCTCCGGCCGGCTCGTCACGGGCGGCTCGCAGACGCTGACGGTGACCGCCTCCAGCGCGGGCGCCCAGCCGGGCACCGTACGGACCGGGAAACTGCTGGTCCGCTCGGCCAGCGGCCGCAACCCGCAGATCGAGATCGCCGTCACCCTCGTGGTGCCCAGGCACCGGGTCGCCGTCGAGGTGGGCGGCACCAGGGACGTCGTCGACGCCGTCGGCGACCGCTGGAGCGCCGACCGGAAGTACGCCGCGGGAGGCCACGGCTACGTGGGCACCTCCACCAGGACGAACACCACGAGCAAGGCGATCACCGGCACCACCGAGCAGGCGCTGTTCAGGAGCGTCCGCGAGGGGATGCTGGAGTACCGGTTCGACCAGGTACCGGCCGGCACCTACACCGTCGAGCTGGGCTTCGCCGAGACCCGGGGCAAGCGGGAGGGCCAGCGCGTCTTCGACGTCATCGTCGAAGGGCAGCTCGCCGTCCCCGCGCTGGACCTGGCCCTGGAGGCCGGCGCCCACACCGCCACCACCCGCCAGTACACGGTGAAGGTCACCGACGGCCAGCTCAACGTGCGCTTCGCCGAGCGGTCCGGCGACACCGTCCTCAACGCCATCCGCATCTCCGACCGCCCCGACAGGGCCACCCCGTAGCGACCCGGTGCCCGCCGCCCCGCCACTCGGCGGGACGGCGGGCACCGGCCGTCCCGGCCCTCGTCACCGTGCACGCGACACCCTTGCCCACCGAGGGGGCCCGTTCCCCGGCGCGGGTGGAGGCGGAGCCCGTTCACCTCCCGGCCGCGGGCCCCGCTCCCGCCAGCAGCGCGCGCAGCGCGGCCAGGGCCGCGCGGGGATCGACCCGGTCGGGGGCGAGGAGCCACTGCTGGTGGACGCCGATCCCGGCGCCGATGACCGCGACGGCCAGCGCCTCGGCGGACGTCCCGTCCGGCAGCGGCATCCATTCCAGCCCCCGCCTGCAGTGGTCGCGCAGCGTGTCGTGGAGCTCGACGTAGCGGTCGCGGATGGGGGAGTCCGGCTCCAGCGCCTCCGCCAGGAGCGTGACGAAGAGCCTGGTGGCGGGGAGCGAGAACAGGGCGTCGGCGCTCCGCGTCAGGCGGTCGGGCCCGTCCCCGGTCTCCTGCGGGGCCTCGGTCAGGCCGGTGCGGATCAGGGCCACCGCGCGTTCGAACACCGCCAGCAGCAGGCCCTCCTTGCTGTCGAAGTGCCAGGGGATCGAACCCCTGCTGATCCCGGACCGCTCGGCCACGTCGACGAACGTGGTCCGCTTGTAGCCCTTCTCGGCGAACAGCTCCGACGCCGCCGTGAGGATCAGCTCGCGGCTCTCGTGACTGGTCCGCTCTCGTCGCGTTGTCACGCCACCTCCTTCTATGCTAACAATCATAATCTATGTTGCTCAACATAGAAGATCGCCCGATCCGGGACACGCCCCGGTGCCGGGAGACGCGAAGGAGATCCTCATGAAGGTCGCCATGCTGGCGAACCACTATCCGCACGCCGCCCACCGCGACGCGTTCATCGCACGCGTCCGCCGGGTCGCCGAGGAGTTCCGGCGCGGGCCGGGTTGCCTCTCGGCCGAGTGCTGGCTGACCGACGACGCCGACGACGCGGTCGTCTCGTTCGTGCGGTGGGAGTCCGAGGAGGCGTTCGCCGCCTCGTTCACCGCCGTACAGGCGGCGGAGCTGGACATCGCCTACGACGAGCGCGAATCACGTCCCCGCGAGATCGTCCGGCTGGTGGAGCCGCCCGGCGGCGCGTGAGCGGATATCGCGTTGCCCGGGGTCACGGCCGGTGCGATCATCCTCGGGTGGGTGCAGAGGAGCTTTCGCGAATCAAGGAGAACGTCGACCTCGCCATCGAGGAGCTCGGGCCGGTGAGCGACGTGGACTTCGGCCTGAACCGGGAGTCCGTCGAGTGGGTCGAGGGCTTCATCGAGCGGCAGCGGTCCCGGCCGGGCTTCGACCCGGAGGGGTCCCGCGGGATGATCAGCGTGCTCGGCTCGTTCCTGGGCGAGTGCATCGTCGCCGCCACCGGGGGTCGCTGGGACTGGTCGGACGATCACGGATGGGGCGTGGTCCTCCCCGAGGGCAGCACGATCTTCCCGTTCTCGAAGGTGGAGAAGCAGTTCCGCGGCGGTCTGGAGGAGGGCGAGTCGGTCGCCGGCTTCTACCAGGTCGTGGTCGAGGTGATCGCCACCGGAAAGATGCGGCGGCTCCGCAGGAGCGGTGCCACCGACCCCGAGGTCCCCGCCCCGTAGGACCTTGCCGGATCCGTCCGCGGCTGTGCCGGTGCGTCAGCCGACCGGCCGCGGGACGCGATCGGGGGCCTCCTCCCGCAGCGGCGAGGGAGCGACACGCAGGAGGCGGGCCGCCCAGCCGGGCAGCCACCAGTTCCACGGGCCCATCATCGCCACGACCGCGGGGACCAGGACGCCGCGTACGAGGGTGGCGTCCAGGAGGATCCCGAGCGCCAGGCCGCTGGCGAAGACCTTGACGTCCAGCTCCGGGGTCATGGCCAGGGCCGCGAACGAGATGAAGAGGATCAGCGCCGCCGAGGTCACCAGCCGTCCGGTGCGGCCGACGCCCGCGACGACCGCCCGGTGGGTGTCGCCGGTCCTGTCGTACTCCTCGCGCATCCGGGCCAGGATGAACACCTCGTAGTCCATGCTGAGCCCGTACAGGAAGGCGAAGATCGTCAGCGGGACGAACTCACCGATCGAGCCGGTGGGCCGAACGTCCAGGATCTCCCGGGTGCCCCAGCCGAACTGCCACAGCAGCACCATCGCGCCGATCACCGCGCCGAGCGAGAGCAGGTTGAGCGCGATCGCCTTCAGCGGCAGCAGCAGCGACCGGAACGCCCGCGCCAGCATCACGAAGGTGACCAGCGCGATCAGGCCCAGCATCCACGGGAACGCGCCGTAGGCGTGGCTCCGGAAATCCATGCTCTGCGCCGCGTTCCCGCCCACGCGGACGTCGTTCCCGGCGGCGGCGCGGACACGGGTGACGGTGGCCTCACCGGCCGGGGTGCCGTTCTCGGCCACGGGCAGCACCGCGACGACCGCGGTCCCGTCGCGTCGCCACGCGGGCGTCCGTGGTGCGAGCACCGTGGCCACGCCCTCCACACGTCCGATGCGTTCGGCGGCGGCGGCCGGATCACCGGTGACCAGGACGTCGAACGGGGTGATCGCCCCTGCCGGGACACCCGCCCGGGCGAGCGCGGTCAGGCCCTGGTGGCCAGGCCCGGACGTGCGCAGATTCCGGCTCTCCGGCAGGCCCAGGTCGACGCCGAGCGCGGTCAGCGACAGGGCCAGCAGCAGACCGCCGGAGAGCAGTGCCGCGGGCCGGCGCCACCGTACGACGCCGCGTGCCCAGGCCGACCAGGCCCGCCCGGCGTCGGCTTCGCGGGCGAAGCGCCGGTCCGTCGCGGCCCGGCGGTCCAGCCATCGGCCGTTGAGCGCGAGCAGGACCGGGAGCACGGTCAGTGTCACGGCCACGCTCACCGCTGCGATGATCATGCCGGCGATGCCCAGGCTGCGCAGGAACGGCACGGGCAGCACCACCATGGTCACCAGCCCGACCGCGACCGCCGCGCCGCTGAACAGCACCGCGCGGCCGGCGCCCGCCATGGCACGGTGCACCGCCTCGTCTCCGCGGTGGCCGGCGGCCTGCTCCTCCCGCCAGCGGGCGACCAGCAGGAGCGAGTAGTCGACCGCGATGCCCAGGCCGAGCAGCGGCATGGTGGTCAGGGCCACGTCGTGCACCGTCGTCACGAGCGTGAGCAGGAGGATCACGATGAACGACACGAAGATCGACAGAACGGCGACGAGAACGGGGACGAGCGCGAGCATCGAGCGGAACACCAGGAACAGCACGACCACCGCGGCGAGCACGCCGATGCCGATCTTGGCGGGTACGTCCACGCCACCCGCGTCCACGCTCGGAGCGAGCGTGTCGAGCCCGGTGACGTGCACCGTGCTGCCGGGCGGCAGGTGCGGGGTCATGGCCGCCACGATGACCGGGCTCTCGTCGGGTGTCTCACCCAGCCCGCCGCCTGGCGGGCTGCCGTCGGAGTAGGTGCCGGGGTACACCAGGCCGAACGTGGTCCGCCCGTCGGTGCCGACCAGCCGCGGGTCACCGGTGTCGGCGTAGGACACGACGCGGGCCCGGGGCAGCCTCGCGGTGATCGCGGCGTAGGCGCGGCCGATCGCGCCCCTGTCGGTGTCGGCGCGCCGTCCCTCGGGCAGGACGACGACGGGGACGAAGGGCCGCTGGTAGCCGCCGTTGCCGTAGATCCGGACGATCTCCTGGTTGGCGTCGAAGGCGGGCATGCCCGGGTGGGCGTACTCCTCGGAGAGGCGTTGGACGGCGATGGGGGTGGCGCCCAGGCCGACGAGGAAGGCCAGCAGCGCCAGCAGGGCGACCGGTCCCCTGTGCCGCAGGACGAAGGCCGAGAGTTTCTCCATGACGCCCAGTGGAGCGAAATGATCTTCAGTCGCGGTGGGGCCGTTCTTAGACGCTTCTGTGAATCGCCGGGGAGGACGGGATCCTCCGGTCCGAACCGGTCAGACTGGACAGGTGAGCCGCATCCTCGTCGTGGACGACGAACCCTTTCTCGCCGATCTCGTCGCGACCGCCCTGAGGTACGAGGGGTTCGACACGACCGTCGCCGCCACCGGCGCGGCGGCGGTCGCCATGACCGGCTCGTTCGGCCCGGACCTCGTCGTGCTGGACGTGATGCTGCCGGACGTGCCCGGCACCGAGGTGTGCCGCAGGATCCGGGCGACCGGGGCGGAGGTCCCCGTCGTTTTCCTCACCGCCCGGGACGCGACCGAGGACAAGATCGCCGGGTTGAGGGTGGGCGGCGACGACTATGTCACCAAGCCGTTCAGCCTGGAGGAGCTGATCGCCCGGATCCGCGCGGTGCTGCGCCGCACCAGCCGGGCCGAGCCCGGCAGGGGCCGGCTGGGCTTCCAGGACCTCGTCATCGACGAGGACGCCTACGAGGTGCGACGGGGCGGGACCCTGCTGGACCTGACCCCGACCGAGTTCAAGCTGTTGCGCTTCCTGACGGCCAACGCCGGCCGGGTGATGACCAAGCGGCAGATCCTGGACCACGTCTGGGAGTACGACTTCGGCGGCAACGACGGCGTGGTCCAGACCTACATCAGCTACCTGCGCCGCAAGGTGGACATGGTCGATCCGCCCCTCATCCACACCGTGCCCCGCGTCGGGTACGTCCTGCGCCTGCCCAGGGGGGACTGATGTCGCTGCGAGCCCGCCTGGTCGCCACCGTGGTCGGCCTGCTGGCCCTGGCGCTGGGCCTGGTCGCCGGGGCGACGTTCGGCGCCGTCCAGGACTGGCGGGGCCCCGGCGACTCGCGCCTGCTCGCCCTGGGCGACACGCGGCGGCTCGTGGCCGCCAGCGACGAGCTGTCCGAACGGGTGGCGTTCGTGCTGATCGGCACCTCCGGGGTCGGGCTGGCCTGCCTGACCGTGCTGGCCGCCTGGCTGATCCGGCGCGGCCTGCGCCCGCTGGACCGCATCGTCGAGACCGCGGCGGCGATCGGCGCGGGCGACCTCGGACGGCGGATCGAGACGGCTCCGCCGGGCACCGAGGTCGGACGGCTCGGGGACGCGCTCAACGCGATGCTCGGCCAGATCGAGGACGCCTTCCAGGAGCGGCAGGCGTCGGAGGAGCGGCTGCGCCGTTTCGTCGCCGACGCCTCGCACGAGCTGCGCACCCCCGTCGCCACCATCCGAGGCTACGCGGAGCTGTTCCGGCGCGGCGCCTCCGTACGCCAGGACGACCTGGAGAAGGCGATGACCCGGATCGAGGGCGAGGCGACGAGGATGGGGGCGCTGGTGGACGAGCTGCTTCTCCTGGCCCGCCTCGACCAGGGCCGCCCGCTGGACCGCGCACCGGTCGAGCTGACCGAGCTGGCCGCCGACGCGGTGGCCGACACCCTGGCCGTCGATCCCGATCGGCCGTTGTCGCTGGACCACGACGGACCGGTCTGGGTGACCGGTGACGTCGCCCGGCTCCGCCAGGTGATGGGCAATCTCCTGGCCAACGTGCTGCACCACACCGCCGCCGGGTCACCGGCGGCCGTACGCGTCGCGGTGGCGGACGGCCGGGCGGTGGTGGAGGTCACCGACCAGGGGCCGGGGGTGGACGAGGAGCACGCGGCTCTGGTCTTCCAGCGCTTCCACAGGGTGGACCAGGGGCGCGGGATCGGCACCGGCGGCGGAGGAGCCGGCCTCGGGCTGTCGATCGTCGAGGCGGTGGTGAAGGCGCACGGCGGCGAGGTGTCGGTCCACTCCCGCCCCGGAACCGGCGCCACCTTCCGGGTACGCCTCCCGCTGCGCGAGCTCTAGCGGTGCCCTGGCAGGCCGGTGCGGCACGGGTCGCGGGGTCAGCGGGCTCCCAGGAGGGCGATGACGGACAGGGTGCCCAGGGACAGGACGCTGGAGACGAGGATGGCGTCGCGGGGCAGCTCGGTGGGACGGCCGTACTCGGCGGCGTAGACATACGTGTTCTGGGCGGTGGGAAGCCCGGCGAACAGGACGGCCGCGAAGAGGGCCGGGCCGTCGAGGCGCAGCAGGAAACGCCCGGCCAGGAAGGCCACCAGCGGCTGGGCGAGGAGTTTGAGGACCACCGCGGGCCCGGTCGTGCGCCAGGAGACGGCCGAGCCGTTCAGCGACATGCCCAGGGAGAACAGCGCCAGGGGCACCGCGGCGCCGCCGAGGATCTCCAGGGGCCTCAGCGCGAGATCGGGCAGGCGCAGTCCGAGGGCCGACACGCCCAGGCCGAGGAACGAGGCCACCACGACCGGCGTCCGCAGCGGGGCGAGGAAGGACGAGCCCCCGGCCCCGAGGCCCAGGAAGATCAGCGGAGAGACCAGCAGGACCTGGAACATCAGGACCGACACCACGAACGTCGCGTCGTTCAGGACGTACAGGCCGACGGGGATGCCGAGGTTCCCGGCGTTGACGTAGGCCGAGGACATCGCGCCGATCACCCGGTCGGACGGTCCGCCACGGAACAGCGCGAACGCGAGCAGGCCGACGGTGAAGGTGCTGATCGCGAATGCGAGGAGCGGGCCGGGCTGGATCCGGTCGAGCGGGGTACGGCTGAGCGTGGTGAACAGCACGGCGGGCATCGCGACGGTGAACGCGAACGCCGTCAGCGCCTCCTGGACCCGGGGCCCCACCCGTCCGGACCGGGCGGCCAGCCAGCCGAGGGCACCGATGAACCATATGGGGACGAAAGCCGCGATGACCGCCTGCACCCGGACACCGTAGCCGGACCCCGGTCCGTGCCGGCGATACGGCCTCCGCCCCGTCCGGGCTCCCCGGCCCGGTTCTTCCCGGCCTGGGCTCCCCGGCACGGGAGGGCCGTCCGGTTCGCCGGCGTCCCGGCCGGGTCGTGAGACGCGGTGGCTCAGTAGCCGACGTACCCCGACCCGTTCTTGTTGCCCACCACCCCGGGCACGTTGGACACCGACCCGTACCGCTCGACCGCGTACCGCACCCCGGCGATGATGTTGTCCACCGGGTTGTAGATGTCGCCGTGCCCGGGGAGCGCCCAGCGGGAGAACGTCGGGTCGATCGTCTGCATCAGGCCCTTGGACGGGTGCCCGGCCGCCGCGTTGGAGTCCCAGAGGTTGATGGCGTGCGGGTCCCCGCCCGACTCGTGCTTGATGATCATCCAGATGTCGTCGACGTTCATCTTCTCGGCCGGGAGGCCCTGGGCCTTGAGGATCTCGACCGCCTGGTGGATCCACTCGGCGACCCTGCCCTCGGGCGCCGGTCCACCGCCCGGCGGCGGGGCTCCGCTGGGCCCGTAGCCGCCACCGCCCCCGCCACCGGCGCTCCCGGTGCCCCCGGCGTTCTCGCCTCCGCCTCCACCGCCTCCACTGATGGACGGGCCACCGGGTGACGAGCCGCCGCCCCCGGTGTGCAGCGCGGGGCTGATCTGGTCCGCGGGCACCGGCGTCCACCGGGTGGTGTGCCCGGGGCCGGGGACGAACTTCTCGTCGCCCGCCGCGGGTATCCCGGCGAAACCGGGGACGGCCTCGCCGAGGTGCTTGCCGAGTTCACCGGCGGCCGTGGCCAGCGCGGTCTCCGCCGTGTCGACGTGCCCCTGCGCGAGGGACGTCGCCGCCTGGACCTGCCGGCCGATGCCGGGCCGGAGCTGTGCCTCGGTGGCGTGCGGGTTGACCCGCCGGTACTCCGCGACCCAGGCCAGCAGGTCGTCGCAGACCTGGCCGATGTGCCTCCTCGCCGTCTCGACCGCGCCCGCGGCCGTCTCCAGCGAGGTGGCGCAGCCGGTGAGCGCGTCGTGCAACGCGTCACCCGCGCGGCCGTACCTGCGCATGTACGCCACGAAGGCGTCGGCCGAGGAGCCGTTCCACGCCGCGTCCACGCCGGTGACGGCCGAGCCGAGGGCGTCGAGCGGTGCGACCACCCCGGGGGCGGCCCTGCGCCAGCGGGCCGCGATCGCCCGGATCGCGGCCGGGTCCCCCTTGGCCTTGTCGGCGAGGTTCACCAGCGCCTGACCGCCGGGCAGTGCGGCCACGGCGTTCATGTCGGTCATCGTCGTGCGGGCCCCGTGCGCAGCCGCGCGGGTCTCCTGCGAGGTCGTGCGCGTCCCGTACGGGCGCTCATGCGAAGCGCCGGTAGCTGATGGGCGACGCGCCGGCCACCGTCTGGACCTTGACGACGTCGCCCGTCTGCGGGGCGGCGATCATCTTGCCGTCACCGATGTAGATGGCGCAGTGGGTCGCCGGGTTGCCGAAGAAGACGATGTCGCCCGGCTGCGGAGGGCCGATGATCGGCTGTCCGCTCGCCTGGTACCCGGCGGCGGTGTTGTCCCCGATCTTGATTCCCGCCTCGTTCATCGAGACGTGCACCAGGCCGCTGCAGTCGAACGCGTTGGGCCCGTCGGCGCCCCAGACGTAGGGCTTGCCGAGGTGGCTCCTGGCGGCGGCCACGATGTCGGCTCCGGTGCCGTTGCCGGTGACCGTGTACGGGATCGCCTGACCACCACCGCCACCACCGCCACCACCGCCTCCGCCGACGCCGCCTCCGCCGTAACCGCCGGACGACGATCCGCCGCCGTTGCCCTGCCAGCTTCCCTGCCCGCCGCTGCCGCTGCCGCTGCCGTTACCGCCCTGCGAGCCGTTCTCCGTACCGGCGAGCGTGGTGGTGCGGAACTCGTCCTCGGGCACCGGCACCCACCGGGTGGTGTGCCCGGGGCCGGGGACGAAGCCCTGGTCGCCCGCGGCCGGGATGGCGGAGAACAGCGTGGTGTCGCCGAGGTGCTTCTCGATCTCGCCCCGCGCGGTGGACAGCGCCGTCTCGGCCGAGTCGACGTACCCCTGCACGAGGGACGTCGCCGCCTGGACCTGCTGGCCGATACCGGGCTGGAGCTGTGCCTCGGTGGCGTGCGGGTTGACGCGCCGGTACTCCGCGACCCAGGCCACCAGCTCGCCGCAGACGCGCTCGGCGTTCGACTTCGCCGTCTCGACGGCACCGGCGGCGGTGTCCAGGGAGGCCGCGCAGTCGCCCAGCGCCTCCCGCAGGGAGGTGCCCGCGCTGTCGTACCGCCGCATGTACGCCACGAAGGCGTCGGCCGAGGCGCCCTTCCAGGCGGTGTCGACCTGCTTGACCGCCTTGTTGAGGAGCGCGAACGGCTCGGTGGACGAGCCGGCCGCCTTGCGCCACCGGGCGGCGATCGCGCGGATCGCACCGGGGTCTCCGTCGGTCTTCTTCGCCAGCGCGGCCAGGGCCTGCCCCCCGGGCAGTGCCGCCACGGCGTCCACGGCGCTCATATGGCCGGAAGGCTGCTCGTGGTGTCCCGCTCGGCCGCGGTCACGTTGCTCTCGATCGTGTCGAGGGCCCGCTCGACGCCGTCGAGGCGGCTCTTCACCGTTCCCAGCTCGCCGTCCGCGTGCGCTTCGACCCGGCCGATCGCGGCGGCCAGTTCCTGGGCGCCGGCCAGGGTCCCGAAGATCGACGAGCTCGCGCCGCCCTTTGCCGGGAAGTCGTCGCCGACGGCGGCGAGCCTTCCCCCTTGGGTGTTCACCGCGACGCGCAGCTTGGCCAGCGCCTCACGATTCAGATCAAGTTTTCCCACCGGAGCGGGCTCCTTCCCCCGTCGCCGAGAAACCGGCTGCTCGGACGCCGATTCGGCTCACTGACCGGTTGCCTGCCCACCGTCCGGTCATATCTACCAAGAAGTGATCATAGCCACCGAAGGACGATCATCTACTACAAAAGTGCATCGGTCATCTGAACCTTCGGTCGCGGCCCCGTGAGCGGCCGAAGGCGGTCCCGCTGTCGTCCCGTCCCGCGTCGTCCGGTGTCGTCCTGCGCTGAACGGCACCGGTCGACAGTGAGCGACGGTGGGCGACGGCGGGATCGTCCCGGTCCCGGGCGGTCAGCGCACCTCGAGCAGGGTCTTGCCGACGCTCGCGCGCGACTCGATGGCGGCGTGCGCGTCGGCGGCCCGGTCGAGGGGGAAGCGCTGCCCGATCAGCGGCCTCAGCCGTCCGGCCGCGGCCTCGGCGAGGGCGCTCTCGGTGCACTCGCGCATGAGCGGAGGGGTGAACCTCGCCTGGACGAGCGTGACGCCGCGCGCGGCCGCGGCCTCCTCCCCGATGCCGGCCCACTCCCCGCTCGCCAGCCCGAAGCTGACCATCCGCCCGCCCGGGCCCAGCAGCTCGAAGGCGGCCCGGGCGATGTCCCCGCCCACCCCGTCGAGGACGACGTCGACGGGGGCGATCCCGTCGGTCCAGCCCGGAACCGTGTAGTCCACCACCTCGTCGGCGCCCAGGTCGCGGGCCACCCCGGTCTTGCGCGGGCCCCCGGCCGCCGCGACGACGGTGGCGCCCGCCGCCGCGGCGAGCTGCACCAGGAGGGACCCCACACCTCCGGCCGCCGCCTCGACCAGCACCCGTTCCCCCGGCCGTGGGGCGGTCGCGCGGATCATCATGGTCGCGGTACGCCCGTCGGCCAGGATCGCGACCGCGTCGTCCAGTGCCAGGCCGTCGGGAACGGCGAAGAGCCCGGCGGCGTCCACCGCGGCCCGCTCGGCGTAACCGCCGGAGCCGCCCGTGGAGGTCACCACCCGGCGGCCGACCAGTTCGGGGCCGACGCCCTCACCGGCCGCCACGACGACGCCCCCGACGCCGTTGCCCGGGATCATCGGCGGCTCCGGTGTGAACGGCGCCGGGCCGCCCGACCGGAACTGGGTCTCCACGAAGGTGATGTTGGCGTAGGCCACGTCGATCAGCACCTGTCCCGGCCCCGGGACGGGATCGGGGGCGTCCCCCGGTACGAGCACCTCGGGCCCGCCGAACTCCTTCAACCACACCGCGCGCACGACGTTCTCCCCTGTTCGGCCGGTATCGGCCCCAGGATGCAACCTCAACCGGACTCGAGGTCAACCGCGGTCGCCGGGGGCCGGTCACGCGGGGCCCTGGGCAGGCGCGTCCCGGTCAGCGGCCGCGGTCCTCGCCGGGGCGGTCGAGCAGCAGGTCGGCGGCGCGGGCGAGGACCTGGGCCCGGGTCCGGTCGCCGTGGCCGGCGGCGAGGAAGTGCTCGCCGATCGCCACGCAGAAGGCCAGCAGGCTGCGGGCCTCGACCTCGTCGGGGTCGGAGCAGAAGGTGCCGATCAGCTCGCGCAGCAGCGCCATGCGCCGGTCGTCCACCCGCCGCAGGCGCTCGGCGACCGCCTCGTCGCGCCGGGCCCAGTCCCGGATCGCGAGGTCGATGGGCAGCAGGCGGTCGTCGGAGAAGGTCAGGACGCCCGCGCGGTAGATCTTGGTCTTCGGGTCGCCCCCCTCGCGCTCGATACGGTCGATCACCTCGTCGGTGCTCTCCCGTTCCCAGGTGTCCAGCATCTCCGTCAGCAGCGCGGCGCGGTCGGCGAAGAACCCGTAGAACCCGCCCTTGGTGACGCCGAGCCTCTTCGCCAGCGTCTCGACGCGGACGGCGTCCGGGCCGCCGTCGGCCAGGGCGCGCAGCCCCTCCTCGACCCACCTGTCACGGGGTGTGCGCGTCGCTCCCACGATGTGTCCCACCTCACCTCTACGCGATGTATACGCCACCGTATAAACGGGGTTACCCTCATTTTATACGGTGGCGTATATGTGAATGGAGACCGTGAGATGGTCGTCGGCAGTGTCATGGGGACGCGTGACGTCCCCGCATCCGTCCGAGCTCTCAGCTCGTTACCCGATTTCAACTATGCCGACCACTTCGTCCTGGCCACGACCGTGGAGGCGACGCCGGAGCGCTGGGCCCGGGCGATGTTCGGCGACGTCCCCGATGCCACCGAGCTGCTGATCTGGCGCGGCTTCCTCGGTCTCCGGCTCGACCGGAGGCGGTCGCCGGACACGGTGGCCGGATGGCGGATCGGCGGGCGCGGCGACGACTGGGTCCGGCTCGAGGCCGCCTCCTGGTTCCTGAGCGGCAACCTTCTCGTACGGGTGGCCGACGGCGGGGTGTCGCTGGCGACCTTCGTGCGCTACGACCTGCCCCTGGGCCGGGTCGTGTGGCCCCCGCTGTCCGCCGTCCATCGCCTGCTGGCCCCCGGGTTGCTCCGCGACGCGGCCGCGAAGGTGGCGGCGGCGGAGAGAGGCGACCGCGAACCACGACCGTGATCCGTCCGGGAGTCGACCAGAACCGTCCTGGAGTCGTCCTGGAGTCGTCCTGGAGTCGTCCTGGAGTCGTCCGGGACCGTGCGGGACCGTGCGGGACCGTGCGGGGGAGGGGGTTCCCGGCCTGGTGCCGGTCACCTCGCAGGGCGGGCCCGTTCGATGCCGGTCGTCCCTGGGGCGGGCTCCGGCCGTCGCCGGTCCCTTCGGCGATCGGAATCGATGTACAGGACTTCCTGAATTCAGGATTCCATGTACCATGCGGTCATGCTGACGCTCGCCCCCGAGATCGAGGTGCTCGTACGGTTCGGACGCGCGCTGGCCGATCCGATCCGCTGCCGCATCCTGCTGGCCCTGCGCCAGGCCCCCGCCCACCCGGCCGAGCTGGCCGAGGTGCTGGGCATCTCCCGCACCCGCCTGTCCAACCACCTGGCCTGCCTGCGCGACTGCGGCCTGGTCGTGGCCGTCCCCGTGGGCCGGCGCACCCGCTACGAGCTGGCCGACGCCCGGCTCGGCCACGCCCTGGACGACCTGCGCACCGCCGTCGTCGCGGTGGCCGCCGACGCCGAGCGCACCTGCGCCGACGCCGGGCGGCAGGGCTGCTGCTGATGGCCACCCTCTCCCTCGGCCCCGCCCCGGCCCGCCGCGCCGTGCTGACCCGGCGCATCCGGCTGCTGGTGGCCGCGACCATCACCTACAACGTCGTCGAGGCGGCCGTCGCCATCACCGCCGGCACCCTGGCCTCGTCGTCCGCGCTGATCGGCTTCGGCCTGGACTCCGTCGTGGAGGTCGCCTCGGCCACCGCGGTGGCCTGGCAGTTCTCCGCCGCGGACCACGAGAGGCGGGAGAGGGCCGCGCTGCGCGTCATCGCGCTCTCGTTCTTCGCGCTGGCCGCCTACGTCGGCGTCGAGGCCGTCCGGGCCCTGCTCGGCGCCGACCAGGCCGGGCACTCCACACCCGGGCTGATCCTGGCCGCGCTCAGCCTGGCGATCATGCCGCTGCTGTCGTACGCCCAGCGCCGGGCCGGTCGCGAACTCGGGTCGCTCTCGGCGGTGGCCGACTCCCGGCAGACGCTGCTGTGCACCTACCTGTCGGCGGTCCTGCTGGTGGGCCTGGCCGCCAACAGCCTGTTCGGCTGGTGGTGGGCGGATCCGGTCGCGGCCCTGGTGATCGCGGCCGTGGCGGTCAAGGAAGGCCGCGAGGCCTGGCGCGGGGACGCCTGCTGCGGCCCGGCCGCCGGGCGGGCGGGCGGATCGTCACCGGCCTGTGGTCGCTGACGGTGCCGGTCCAGGGTGCCGGTCCAGGGTGCCGGTCCAGGGTGCCGGTCCGGGGTGTCGGTCTGTCGGTCCGGGGTGCCGGCCCGGGTGCCGGACGAGCGTCGAAGGATGCCCGGGGCCCTGACCTCGACGCGATCCTCAGGTGCGATGGGAAAAGGACCTATCCCATCATGATTGCCATGGAGTTCGCCTTTCCCCTCCGGAATCTGCGACGGTATCGTGGTGGCTCGTGACGACGTTCCGGATCGACGAGGCCGCGTGACGGCCGGGCGTCTCGCCCGATGGGCGCTCGCGGCACCGCTCGCCCTCGCCCTGGCCGCCGGTGCGGCGGGCTGCGGCGCCGGTGACCCGGCCGCCCCCTCGGGGGACGGTGCCACGACGCTGACGGTGT
Source organism: Streptosporangium sp. NPDC050855 (assembly GCF_044456585.1). Lineage (NCBI taxonomy): Bacteria > Bacillati > Actinomycetota > Actinomycetes > Streptosporangiales > Streptosporangiaceae > Streptosporangium > Streptosporangium sp. NPDC050855. The sequence goes on along the minus strand of NZ_JBITFY010000007.1, from coordinate 285,027 downwards.
TCGCCGCCGCGTCGCTGACCGGGACGTTCACCGAGCTGGGCAGGGCCTTCGAGGCCGCGCACCCGGGGACGACGGTGCGCTTCAACTTCGGTTCCAGTGCCACCCTCGCCCAGCAGGTCGTCCAGGGCGCCCCGGCCGACGTCTTCGCCGCCGCCAGCCCGGCCACGATGAAGACCGTCACCGACGCCTCGCCGACCGCCGCGCCCCCGGTCACGTTCGCGCGCAACCGCCTGCAGATCGCCGTCCCCGCCGATGATCCGGCCGGGGTCGACGAGCTGGCGGACCTCGCCGACCCGAAGGTGAAGGTCGCCCTGTGCGCCGAGCAGGTGCCCTGCGGAGCCGCCGCGGCCAAGGTCCTGGACGCCGCCGGTCTCACGGTCACCCCGGTCACCCTGGAACAGGACGTCAAGGCCACCCTGACCAAGGTCGAGCTCGGCGAGGTCGACGCCGCCCTGGTCTACAGGACCGACGTCCTGGCGGCCGCGGGCAGGGTCAGGGGCATCGACTTCCCCGGGGCGGGGAAAGCGGTCAACGACTATCCGGTCGCCGCGCTCTCCTCCGCGGCCGCTCCCGAGGCGGCCGGGCGGTTCGTCGACCTGGTGCTGTCGCGACAGGGCCGGGACGTGCTGACGAAAGCCGGTTTCCAGGTCCCCTGAGACACGAGGCCGGGGACGGGCTCCCGCGTCCCGGCGACACGTCATGCCCCCGTACCAGGGGCGGGGCACGGCCGGTTCCGCGGGCGTCGTCAAACCGTAGGTGATCGTTCGTTCACGCCTTCACCGCCGATGTGTCGGGGTCGGAAGCATGGGTAGGCGAACCCGTCACAGCCGCCCGTCAGGGCGGGGGAGCGAGAGAAAGGAGCGACCATGTCCACCGCACGAGAGATCATGACCGCGGGCGCCGAATGCGTGCAGGCCGAGGAGACCGTACTTGAGGCGGCCGAGAAGATGGCCCGTCTGGACGTCGGCTCGTTGCCGATCTGCGGCTCCGACGACCGTCTCCAGGGCATGCTCACCGACCGGGACATCGTGGTGAAGGTGCTCGCCAAGGGCAAGGACCCCAAGAGCTGTCTGGCCGGCGAGCTGGGCGAGGGCAAGCCCGTCACCATCGGTGCCGACGACGACGCCCGGGAGATCCTGCGCACGATGGCCTCGCACAAGGTGCGCCGCCTGCCGGTGATCGACGGTCACACGCTCATCGGGATGGTGGCGCTGGCCGACGTGGCCCGTGCCCTGCCGGACGCGCCGGTCGGCGACCTCCTCGACGCGCTGACCAGCGACTGACGCTCACCGGCGACTGCCCGGCGCGCCGGGGCGGTGGGCGACCGCCGCCCGGCCAGCGACCGGCCGCCTCGGGCGGCTCCACCGTGACGGTGGAGCCGCCCGACGCGCGTCCGAGGCCGGCTCCCTCCGGGCGGACGGGTCCCCTCCGGGCGGACCGGTTCCCTCCGGGCGGAGGGGGGGCACGGTCCCCGCGCGCGGCCCGGAGCGCGGGGGCCGAGGGAGATCCCGTCCGGATGCCGGTCCCCGCGGGGCGGGGACCGGGTCTCACCCTCGCTGGCCGGTCGTGGCGATGCCCTGCAGGAAGTACCGCTGACCCAGGAAGAAGATCGCGATCAGCGGCAGCGTGGTGATCACGCTGGCGGCCAGCACGATCTCCCACTTGGGGTCGCCCCCCTGGTAGAACTGGTCGACCACCGCCTTCAACCCTCTCGGCAGCGTGTAGAGCGCCGGGTCCTGCAGGTAGATCAGCGGTTTCATCAGGTCGAACCAGCTCGCCTTGAGCTCGAAGACGAACGCGATGATCAGCGCCGGCCGCGACAGGGGGAGCGCGATCCGCCAGAACAGGTCCAGGTACGAGGCGCCGTCCACGCGCGCCGCCTCGAAGACGTACCGGGGCACGCCCAGCAGGAACTGGCGCAGCAGGAAGATGTAGAACGCCGAGCCGAACAGGTTGGCCGCCCAGAGCGGCACCTGCGTGCCGGTCAGCCCCACCGAGTTCCAGATCAGGTACGTCGGGACCAGCGTGACCGCGCCGGGCAGCATCATCGTGCCCAGCACGCTCGCGAACAGCAGGCCCCGGCCGGGGAAGCGGAAGTAGGCGAAGCCGAACGCGACGAACGCGCTCGACAGCGTCACCGCCAGGGCGGCGACGACGCCCACGACCAGGGTGTTCACCAGCCACGTCAGCATCGGCGCGGCGTCCCAGACCGAGATGTAGTTCTCCGGCTGGAACGGCGACGGCCAGGGCAGGAACGGGTCGCTGAACGTCCGGTCGCGCGGTTTCAGCGACGCCGAGACCAGCCAGACGAACGGGTAGATCAGGATCGCCGAGGCGACGGCCAGCACGATCAGGAAGAAGATCCTCCGGGTCGGCCTGCCGGCGTCGTCGGGCGCCGGCGCGGCCGGCTCGGCTGCGGGGGGCGCCTGTTGCAGGGTGGTCATCGGCTGCGCTCCTCGGCCTCGTAGTACACCAGCCGGTTGCCCACCTTCACCTGGATCAGCGTGATGATCGCGATGACCAGGAACAGCACCCAGGCCAGCGCGGAGGCGTAACCCATGTGCAGGTACTGGAAGGCCTGCTGGAAAAGGTAGATCACGTAGAACAGGGCGGCGTCGCCCGAGGAGTTCTGGGCCTGCGTGTTGCCGAAGTACATCGTGTAGACCTGGTCGAACATCTGCAGCGAGGCGATCGTGTTGACGATCACCACGAAGAACAGCGCCCCGCCGATCATCGGCAGGGTGATCGACCGGAACCGCTGCCACGTGCTCGCCCCGTCGATCATCGCGGCCTCGCTCAGCTCCGCCGGGACGTTGCGCAACGCGGCGAACAGGATGATGGTGGTGGAGCCGAGGTTCCACAGCGACATCAGCACGATGCCCGCCAGCATCCAGTCCGGGTCACTGGTCCACTGCGGCCCCTGCACCCCGAACAGGGCCAGGAACTGGTTGACCATGCCCACCTGGCCGTTCAGCAGGAACAGGAAGAGCACGCCCACGGCGACGTGGGGGGTCATGGACGGCAGGTAGAAGATCGTCCGGAAGACCCCGGCCGCCCGGCCGGTGATGCGGTTCAGGATCAGCGCCAGCCCCAGGGCCAGCGCGATCGAGAGCGGGACGTGCAGCACGGTGTAGAACAGGGTGTTGCCGATGGCGCGTATGACCTTGGGGTCCTGCGCCATCGTGGCGTAGTTGTCCAGGCCGGTGAACCGCGGCGGGCTGATCAGGTCGTAGTCGGTGAACGACAGCACCAGGCTGGCGACCATCGGCCCGAGCTGGAAGAGCAGCAGGCCGACCACCCAGGGCAGCACGAAGACGTACGCCCAGCGCGTCTCCGGGCGGGAGAGCGCGGCTTTCAAGGCCGGCCCCCCGCGGGCGTGCCCGGACGGCGGCTCACGGCTGCGCCTCGTCGATGGCCTTCTGCGCCTTGGCGTCCGCCTCCGCCAGGGCCTGGGCCGCTTTCTGCCGCCCCTGCAGCACGTTCGTGCCCGCGTCCTGCCAGGCGGTGTTGAACTCGGCGGCGGCGGCCGACTGCGGAACCACGAAACCGGCCTCCTGCACGGCGCGGATGGTCTTCACGGCGTCGTCGTAGGCCTTCTTGCCGCTGGGCTTGACCACCTCGGAGAAGATCACCTCATCGGCCTTGGCGTTGCCGGTGTAGGTGCCGATGTTGACCTTCCCCTCCTTGGCGCGCTTGTCCGCGCGGGCGCGGGCCGCCGCGACCCAGGTGTCGGCCGCGGTCATCGTCTTGATCCACGAGCAGGCCGCGTCCGCGTTGCGCGCGCCCTTGGGGATGACCCAGGCGTTGCCGCCCACCATGTTCACGGGCTTGCCCTGACGGTCCTTGAACGGCACCACCGTGATGTCCGCGTCCGGGGTGACCCCGGCCATCGCGCTGATCACGAACTGCTCGGTGAGCATCGCGCCGATCTGGTCCTTGGCGAACGGGTTGCCCTCCCCGAAGTAGTCGAACGTGTCGGTGAAGGCCTTGAGCTTCTTCCACCCGCCCTGCGACTCCACCAGGCCGGTGGCGTACTCCAGCGCCTCGCCGACCTTCGGGTCGTCCAGGTTGACGGTACGGCCGTCCTCGCTGAGCAGGTCCGCGCCGTTGGCCTTGGCCCACAGCGGCAGGAACTCCGGCAGCTTGGGGTAGAAGCCGAAGCGCTCGATCTTGCCGTCCTCGATCCGGGTCATCTTCTTCGCGAGCCGGGCCAGCCCGTCCCAGTCGGAGGTGTCGATGCTCGCCGGGTCGACCCCGGCGTCACGCGCGGCCTTGTTGTTCACCAGCAGGACGATCGAGTTGTAGAACTCGGGGATGGCGTACCACTTGTCGGCGAAGCGCACCTGCCGCTGCGCGGCCGGGTAGAAGTCGTCGGTCGCGATCGACTGGCCGCTGATGCAGGAGTCCAGCGGCTGGATGGCCCCGCGGGCGGCGTACCCGCCGATCCGGTCGCGGCCCAGGTAGACCACGTCCGGCGGGTTGCCCGAGGCCACCGCCGACAGGAACGCCTGCTCGTTGAACTGGCCCTGGTTGATCGTCACGTTGACCTTGGGGTACGCCTTCTTGAAGGCGTCCACCCGTACCGTGGCGATCTCGTCGGGAAGACCGAACCCCATGGTGGTCAGGGACGACGCCCCGGAACCACTGCTCCCCTCGGCAGGTCCCTTGTTCGCCCCGACCCCTCCGCACGCGGCCAGAGAACCGGCCAGCATCGCCGCCGCGGCCACACGCCCTGCTCGTGAAACAGGCATCTTCGCCCTCTTCCTGAAAGTGAGTGCGCTCCGTCTTCCCCCTAAACGAGAAACAAACAAGTACATGTCACTCCTTTTGCCGACCGGACCTGCGGACCGGCGGCAGGACGGCCGTCCGGCCCGCAGAAGTGATGATCCGGACCATCTCACAGTCCGGACGGGGCCGGAAGCCTCGGCGGCCGGGCCCTCAGGCGGGCCGCACGGACCAGGACGGCTCGTCCTCCAGGTCGACGGTCACCTCCACCGCCCGCTCGCCGTCGCTCACCCGGTAGGACAGGGCGGTGTTGGTCAGAGCGGTGACCGTGGTGCGGGCCCTGGCCAGCCAGGGGCGTTCCCGCCGGAAGGCGATCAGCTCCCGGTGCAGCCGGTGGACCTCCTCGCCGCCGGGCGACAGGGCGGGCAGCAGGGACGGGTCGTCGGGGAAGGCCGGGCGGATCGCGTCGTCACCGCCCGCGCGCTCCTCCTTGACGCCCCGCATGCCCCGCTCGTCGCCGGCGTAGACCGACGGCACACCGCCGACCGTGAACAGGACCGCCAGGGCGGCCCCGAGGCGGCGGGGGTCGTCGAGCCTGCTGGCGATGCGCGTCACGTCGTGGTTGCCGACGAACGTCAGCGGCGCGAACGTCTCCAGGAAGGTGTTGTGCCGGTCCAGCGCCCAGGCCAGCTCGAAGAGGTTGCGGTCGTTGAGGGAGCTCCAGATCGCCTTCCACAGCTCGTACTGGGTGACGGAGTCGAGGCCGCCCTTCTCCACGAACGCGGCGTAGTCGCCGTGGATGACCTCGCCCACCAGCCACGCGTCCGGGAAGCGCGGGCGCAGCCGGTCGGTGATCTTCCGCCAGAACTCCACCGGCACGGCGTAGGCCGCGTCCAGCCGCCATCCGGCGATGCCGCGCTCCAGCCAGTACGCCATGACGCCGGCGACGTGGTCGACGACCTCGGGATTGCCGTGGTCGAGCTCGGCGAGCCGGTCGTGGCCCTCGAACGTGCCGCCGCTCAGCCAGCCCGGCGACGCTGCGAAACTCCGGCCCACGTGGTTGAAGACCCCGTCGAGCAGCACGCCGAGCCCCCGGGAGGAGGCCGCGCCGACGAGCGCGACCAGGTCGGCCTCGGTGCCCAGGCGCCGGTCGACGCGGAAGTGGTCGACGGTGTCGTAGCCGTGGGTCTCGGAGGCGAAGACCGGCCCCAGGGCCAGCCCGTCGCAACCGAGATCGGCCGCGTGGTCCAGCCACCGCTCCAGCCTCGCCAGCCGGGGCACCGGGGCCGCGGACGCGGGCAGCGCCTCGGCCTCGGCTCCCAGGAAGCCGAGGGGATATACGTGCCACCAGATCATGGTGTTACCTCCGTCGGTGAGTTCATCCTCCCTATCAGCTCCGGTACCGGCCGGCACCACCGGGCACGCCATGTCACCTGCCCCCGAAGGGGACGGGGTGATGTGTGGGTGGTTTGGCGTACCTTGCCGGTGATGGCATGCTCTTTCGCGGAAGACGTCGCGCGGGGTGGCGCGCTCCCCGGCCGCGGACCGCGGGGCACGGGACCCGCCGGGCGGATCCCATCGGATCCGGGCGGGTGCGCGCCGGGGGAGGAGCACGATGGCCGGCACGGCGTTGCGGCCCGGAGATCCCACCGACCTCGGTCCGTACGCGATCGAGGCCAGGCTCGGCGAGGGCGGGCAGGGTGCGGTCTACCTCGCCCGCGACCCGGGTGGTGAGCACGTCGCGATCAAGATGCTGCACCCGAGGTTCGCCGCCGACCCGGTCGCGCGGGCCCGCTTCCAGCGGGAGATCAGCGTCGCGCGGCAGATCGCCGAGTTCTGCACCGCCCGGGTGCTGGACGCGGGGGAGAGCGGCGACCACCTGTACGTGGTGAGCGAGTTCATCGAGGGACCGTCGCTGCAGCAGGCCGTCGAGAACGAGGGACCGCGCGACGGCGCCGCCCTGCAGCGCATCGCGATCAGCACCGCCACCGCGCTCGTCGCCATCCACCAGGCCGGCATCGTGCACCGGGACCTCAAGCCGGCCAACGTGCTGCTCGGCCGCGACGGCCCGCGCGTCATCGACTTCGGCATCTCCAAGGCGCTCGACGCCACGCTCGCCCAGACCAGCGGCGCGGTCGGGACCCCCACCTACATGTCGCCCGAGCAGATCCACGGCCGGCCGGCCGCCGCTCCCTCGGACGTCTTCAGCTGGGCCGTGACGATGGTGTTCGCCGCCACCGGCCGCCCGGCGTTCGGCCAGGACAGCATTCCGGCCGTGCTGCACCGCATCCTCACCGCAGAGCCCGACCTGTCGGAGGTCCCTGAGGGACTGCGGCCGCTGCTGGCGGCCTGCCTGGCCAAGGCGCCCGCCGACCGGCCGGTTGCCTCGGACCTGCTGTTCCGGCTGATCCGCCAGCCCTCCCCGGGCACCGGGCCGTCCGCCGTGGCCTCCCCGTCGCCCGCTCCGGACACGACGCTCCCGGCCCCGAAGGCCGCACCGCCCTCGCGGAACGTCGCGCCTCCGCAGGCCGGCCCGTCCCCGCAGGGCACCCCGCCCCCGTCCGGCCCGCCGTCCCGGCCGTTCCCGCACCCCGCTCCGGACGCGCCGTTCCCGCCCGGTCCCGCGCAGTCCGCACCGGCCCCGTCCGGGCCGTTCCCGCAGCCCTCGCATGCCGGGGTCTCCCCGCTCGAACCGGGCGCCGGCCCCCGGGAGTGGAGGCCCCCGGGTGATCCCGGTGCGGGGTCCCCGGAGACGACCGCGCCGGGCGGGTCGGGCAGGCCGGGCGGTCCGGGCGGTCCGGCACGGTCACGCCCGTGGCTGATCGGGGCCGCCGTCGCCGTCTCGGCGGCCGTGGTCTCGGCCGCCGGGATCTTCGTGCTCCCGCCCCTGATGGCCGGGACCGGGGAGAAAGCCGCCGATCCCACCCCGGTGGTGCTGTCCGGCTCCCCGGACGGCACCGTCTCCGCCTCCGGCACCCCCTCGCCGGACGGTTCCTCCTCGCCGGACGCCTCCCCGTCCGCCGACGCCTCACCCTCTCCCGTCGGGTCCGCGTCCCCCGCGGCCACCCCCACCACCATCACCGGGGACTGGAAGAGCGCCCCCGTCGGCGGCCCGCTGCGCGGCCACCGCGACGACGTGGGAACGGTGCAGGTCGCCCGGGTGGACGGCGAGCCGGTGATCGTCTCCGGCGCCAACGACCGCACCGTCCGGCTGTGGGACCTGGCCACCCGCAAGCCGCTGGCCACGCTCACCGGGCACACCGACTGGGTGCGGTCCGTCGCGGTCACCGAGCTGGACGGCAGAGCGGTCGCGGTGTCGGCCGGTGACGACGGGACCCTGCGCCGCTGGGACCTGGCGAGCCGCAAGGCGATCGGCAGGCCCGTCGCCACCGGTGGCAGCGTCTTCTCGGTCACCGTGGCCGACCTCGACGGCGAGCCCGTCGCGGTGACCGGCGGCCGGAACGGGAACCTGCGCGTGTGGAACCTGAGGACCGGGGCCGCGATCGGCAAGACCCGCCGCGCCTCCACCGCGCCCGTGTTCGGCCTGGCGGCCGCCGTGCTCGACGGAGAGCCCGTGGTGTTCACCGGGGGCGGCGACGGGACGGTGCGCCGCTGGCCGCTGCGCGGCGGGGCCGGTGAGACGATCCTCGTCCAGCGCGGACAGGTCTCGGCCGTCACCACGGCCGAGCTGGACGGCAGGCTCGTGGTGCTCTCCGCGGGCGGCGCGCAGGAGATCCACATCGACGACGCGGCCGGGGGCGGTGAGGCGCGCCCGCCGATCCTGAGCCACACCGGCTGGGTCTACTCCCTGGCCGTCGGCCGGGTGGGCTCGCTCACCGTCGTGGTCTCCGGCAGCAACGACTCCACCGCGCGGGTCCACGACCTGGACACCGGGGAGCGCGCGGGCAAGGCGTTCAAGGACCACGACCACAACGTGTTCGGCGCCGCGGTGGCCGACCTGAAGGGACGCCCCGTCGCGGTCACCGCCGGAGGCGACGACACCGTCCGGGTCTGGCGCCTGGGCTGACCCGCCGGACCGGCCGGACGGTGTCCAGGTCGGGCCGGTCCGGGCCGGGCGGACCGGCCCGGGTCGATCCACCCCGGCCCGGGGACGGCCCGGGGTGGATCAGCGGTGAAGGGTCTACTTCAGGTACGGCCCGGCGGCACCGATCCTGCCGGGGGCCGGGTTGCCGGGCAGGGAGAGGACGTACGCCCTCAGGTTGCCCTTGCCGCCGGGTGCGATCGTCAGCGTCCCGCCGGTGACGACCCTGGTGTCACCGGTGACCGCGTCGACGTAGGTGCCGTTCGGGATGCCGGTGAACGTGGCCCCGCCGGAGACCGAGACCAGCACGAAGCTGTCCACCGCCCCCTGCGTGAAGCGGCGCTTGAAGGCCATGTCGCCCGAGACGCCCTCGATGGAGTACTGGCCCTTCTGCAGCGCAGGGATCGCCCGCCGGATCCGGTTGAGCCGCTGCACGTGCCTGACCAGCGGCTTGTCCAGGGTCTGCGCCACCGCGCCGGTGGCGCCGGAGACGGTGCCGAAGTCCGGGGCGATGACCGACCCGGCCAGGTGGCCGCCGTAGTAGGCGCGGCCGGTGGTGGCGAGCGGGCAGGTCGGCCCGCAGTCGATCCTCTTGCCCCTCTGGAACTCGATCTCCGAGCCGTAGTAGAGCGTCGGGATGCCGCGGAAGGTCCACATCAGGCTCATGTTCTCGGCCCAGGCGTCGGTGCCGCCGTCGAAGCGGACCGAGGACTTGTTGGGGCCGTAGTCGTGGGAGTCGACGTAGACGGTGTTGAAGGTGGCGTCGTTGTAGCCGTCGTCGGAGTCCTTGCCGTTGTGGAAGGCGTTGGAGGCCTCGCCGAAGTTCATGTGCATCCGCATGTCGATCACGTTCATGCCGGAGAAGGCACTGTGGTCGGGCGCGTGGTAGGCGTTGCCGTTCAGCGTGGCGTTGGTGCTGACGGGCTGGTTCCCGGTGCCCATCAGGTTCTCGTGGTCGTACTGCTCGATGGCCGCCTTGACGTCGTCGGCGCTGTACTGCTTTCGCTCCTTCCAGGTGTAGAACTGCGCCGAGTGGTTGACCGAGCCGCGGTTCCACTTGTCGTGCACGAACGCGGCGACCTCGCCGAAGACGTAGAAGTCCTTGGCCTTGGCCGCGCCGAACCTCGCGGTGGCGTGCGCGCGGATCGCGGGCAGGAACCGCCGGTTCCAGGTGACCCGGGGGACGTGCACGGCGGTGTCGACACGGAAACCGTCCACGCCCATGTCGATGTACCTGTTGTAGACGTCGATCAGGTAGTCCTGGACGACCTTGCTCTCGGTGTTGAAGTCGGCCAGGTCCTCGTGCAGCCAGCAGCTGCGCGAGTCCTCGCCCTCCCAGTTGCCGATCCAGCAGTTGTGAAAATAGGTCGCCGGGAACATGCCCGAGGTGGGGCTCGGCCACTGGCAGTTGTAGACCCGGTACCCTTCGGCGCTCTGGCCACCGGTCGGGACGCCCCAGTCGCGGCAGGTGTTGCCCGCCGGCTCGGCCGTCGACCACAGGTCGCCGTTGTGGTACGACTTCCCGGAGACCGGCTCCACGCTCCTGCCGTCGTAGGTGAAGCCCGGGGCGGGCTGGTCGTAGTACCAGCTCCACTGGGCGTCGCGCACCCCGTAGACCTTGGGGGTGAACAGGCCCTTGGCGCCCCAGCGGGAGCTGTGGTTGTAGACCACGTCCTGGTAGATCTTGATGCCCTTGGCGTGGGCGGCGTTTATCAGGTCCTGGTACGAGGCGCCCTCGGACTCCAGCCGGGCGTCGACGCGGTGGAAGTCCCAGCCGTGGTAGCCGTGGAAGTCGTAGTCGGACCGGTTCAGCACGACCGGGGTGATCCACAGCGCGGAGAACCCGAGCCCCTTGACGTAGTCGAGCTTGTCGATCAGTCCCTTGAAGTCGCCGCGGAACATCGGGTCGTCGTTCGCGGCGTTGCCGGACTTCACGTGCTGGCTGCCGCCCCGGTTGTTGGCCGGGTCGCCGTCGGCGAACCGGGCGGTCATCACGAAGTAGATCGAGTCCTCGCGGGGGTCGCCGCCGAGCGGGGTGCCGCCCGCCGGTTGCGCGGGCCCGCGGCCGGTGGTGGCGGTGGCCGCCGCGCTCGCCGGTGAGACGTTCCCGGCGGCGTCCCTGGCCTGGACGGTGTAGCGGTAGGCGGTGTTCTCGGCCAGGCCGGTGTCGGAGTGCGCGGTGGCCGTGACGCCGGTGACGTCGGTGACCTTCGTTCCGCCGGTGCCGCCGGTGCGAGTGATCCGGTAGCCGGTCACCCCGACGTCGTCGGTGGCGGCGTCCCAGGCGATCGCGATCGAGGTGCCGTTCGCGATGGCGGTGAGGCCGGCCGGTGCGGTGGGGGCGACGGTGTCGGGGCCCTGGGGGGCGCACGGGTTCGCCGCGTTCGCGGTCACGACACGGTCCCTGACCGTGCTGACGCCGGTGCCGAGGACGTAGTCGGCGCCGCCGTTGTTGTCCCAGGTGCCGGAGCCGTTGTTGAAGGCGGCCCTGAGGCCGGTCGCCGAGCCCAGGTCGATCGTCCTCTTCTTCCAGCCGGCGCAGGCGGTCTCGCCCATAGGGACGCCGGGGACGGTGGTCCAGGAGCCGCCGGTGGGCCGGTAGTGGACGTTGGCGGTGTTCCAGCCGGTCGCGTAGTAGACGGTGGCGCTGCCGGCCGCCGAGGCGGCGGGGATCGCGGCGAGCAGGGGGACGAGGACGAGCAGGGCGGTGACGAGCAGCCCCGCGGTGCGGTGGGCGGGTGAGCGCATGGGGTTCCTCTGATCGAGGGGCCGGAGAACGGCCCCGGGCACGCGAGGGTGCCCGGGGCGGTGGTCCGGGCGTGCGGAACGCCCGGGGCCGGGCCCCGGGCGCGGGGGAGCGCGCCCGGGGCGGGGCCGGCGGGGCGACGGGGTGGCCGTGCCCCGCCGGGATCAGAGGTCAGCGCCAGGAGTCGTTACGCGTCGCCGTACCGCCCGACGGGGTGGTGAAGGAGCGGTTGGGGTCGCTCTCCCAGATCACCGAGCCGTCGGAGTTCTTCTTGATGTACTTGTACGAGATCGCCGTGCCGCCCGGCAGGTTCACCGTGCCCTTCCAGACCGGGTACGAGGCCGACGACAGCGGAATCGCGTTCGCCGGGTTCCAGGCGCCCAGCGCGGGGACGTTGCCGACGACGAAGACGTTCTGGCCCCAGGTCGTGGTGGCGTTCGCGTTGAACGTGGTGGCGACCTGGCCGGGGTTGACGGTCGGGGTCACCGTCGGGGTCGGGCTCGGGCCGGGGCCCATGGCGCCGGTGTGGATGGCGACCGCGCCCCTGGCCGGGACGGTGACCGAGGCGGTGCCGCCGGAGGAGACGGTCACCGAGCCGCTGCCCGCCGCGTTGGCGTAGGTCCCCGCGGGCAGGCCGGTGGTGAAGGTGCGGGTGACGCTCGCGCCCTCGTTGTTGATCGCGACCCAGCCCTTGGTGCCGCGGCTGAAGGCGATCACGTTGTTGCCGTTGTCGTACCAGTTGGCGACCGGGGTGCCGTTGACGACGCGGTTGAAGCGGGCCATCCCGGTCATCTGGCGGTGGAAGCAGGTCCACTGCCCGTTGCCGCAGTTGGTGTCGGTGACGAAGCCACCGTTCGCCGAGGGCGGGCCGGCCTCGCTGTTGCCCCAGGCGAACCCGGAGTAGACCCGCGCGGCGCCGTACGGCCAGGCCAGCATGAAGACGTTGGCCAGCCGGTAGGCGTCGCCGTTCTTGTAGTTCATGGTCGAGCCGTTGCGCTCGGTGTCGTGGTTGTCGACGAAGACCACGGCCTTGTCGCCGGGCACCGACAGGCCCCAGCTCTGCCCGAACGACTGCAGGTTCTTGATCTGCCCGCCGCCGAACTGCTCCTTGAGCTTGCGGCCGTAGACGAACTCGTGGACGTCGCCGATCCCGGTGTACTGGCTCGGGGAGATCGCCTCCCCGTTGCCCTGGATGACCTCCTGGTGGATGTACGGCGACCCGGTGAGCCTGCTCTTGATCGCGGCCAGGTCGGCGGGGTTGATGTGCTTGGCGGCGTCGATCCGGAAGCCGTCCACGCCCAGCGAGGTCAGTTTGTTGAGGTATCCGGCGATCTGGTCGCGGACGTAGTTCGAGCCGGTGTTGAGGTCGGCCAGGCCGACCAGCTCGCAGTTCTGCACCCGCCCGGCGTCGTTGGTGTAGTCCGAGCCGTTGATCACGCAGGTGGGGGAGTGGAAGTCGGCCGCCGAGTACAGCCCCGGGTAGTCGTACTTGCCGAAGGTGTAGCCGCCGTAGCTGGTGCTGCCCTGGCCGGTCATGTGGTTGATGACGGCGTCGGCGTGCACCTTGACGCCCGCGGCGTGGCAGGCGTTGATCATGTTCTTGAACGCGGCCTCGTTGCCGAACTTGCTGGTGAGGGTGTAGCGGGCCGGCTGGTAGACGTCCCACCAGACCGTGCCCCCCTTGGACATCGAGTCGTTCGGCGGGGAGACCTGGACGGCGCCGAACCCGGCCGGGCCGAGCACGTCGGTGCACTCCTTGGCGACGGAGTTCCAGTTCCAGCTCCACAGCTTGACGATCGGGCCGGGGGTGGGCGGGGTCGCCTGGGCGGGGGCGCTCAGCACGGTGGGCACCAGGACGGTGGCTCCGGCCAGCGCGCTCAACGCCGTGGCAATGATGACTCGGTAGGGTTTCACGGGTGGGGGCCTCCAGATCAGTGGACGGGTTCCCTGGCCGGGCCGGGTGCTGCAACACCCGGCCCGGCGGGTCTTTCAGGTGGTCGCCCGCGGGCCGCCCGGAGACGTCCGGGGACGTCCGGCACGGCCCGGGGCGCCCGGGGGAGAAGGGGACGGGATCGGGGGAGGAAGGGACGGGGTCAGGGCCGGACGAAGACGGCCACCGTGCGTGGCGGGACCGTCACCGTGCCCGTCGCCGGGTCGAACGTCGACTGCTTCACGACGGCGTCGTCGCCGTTCGCCTGGACGGGGTGGAGCGTCACCTGGGCACCGGAGAGGGCGGCCACGGTCTGCGGCCGCGTCTCGGGGGTCGCGTTGAAGACGACGGTGATCGACTTCCAGCGCGGGTCGATGCCGGAGGAGTCCAGGTGCATGGTCACGACACCCGGGGTCTCCGAGGTGCCGCTCGTCGGGAAGGTAAGCCGCTTCTGCACCTCGGCCAGGCTGTCCAGGCCGAACACCGGGGAGGAGGAGCGGATCCTCAGCAGGTCGCCGTAGCGGGCGCGGGCCGCGCCGATCGCCGCGCAGTCCGGCTTGAGCGCCGGGTCGGCGAGCAGCGGCCTGGCGTAGGGCCACTTGTCCTCGTTGTCGGTCTTCGGGGGAAGGCCGGAGCCGAAGCCGTTGCCCGCCGAGCAGTCCCACAGCAGCCGGTTGAACCAGTCACCGGAGTCGAAGGAGTTGCGGTCGAGCGACTTGGAGCGGAGCCGCTCGCTGCCGGCGTGCACGAACGAGGTGCCCTGCCCGAGCACGGCCGTGGCCAGCGAGAGCGACTGCATCCGCACCCGGTCGGCCATGCCCGTCGCCTGCGGCAGCTTGTAGGCCAGCGCGTCGAAGAGCGTCTCGTTGTCGTGGGCGTCCACGTACGTGACGGCCTCGCCGGGGGAGGCGGTGTACCCGGCGGGTGAGCCGTTGTAGTCCACCTCCGAGCCCTTGACGCGCCGCCCGTCGGAGGCGGTGAAGGCGTAGTCGCGCAGGTTGCCGGTCAGCCCGACCTTGATCAGGTCCTGGTAGCGCAGCAGCCGGGCCCGCTGCGCGCCGGCGTCGCCGTTGGCGGGCGAGCCGTTGGGCGCCCCGGCCAGCCCCGAGCCGAAGCCCTGCACGCGGGGGTCGGCGTCGAACGGGCCGCCGCCGCGTACCGCGTCGCGCAGCCGGTCGTTGAAGGTGCCGATCCCGGTGCCGGCCATCCCGGCCTGGGTGGCCTGCTCGAAGCGGGCGTCGTCGGCGACCTCGCCGAAGTTCCAGCCCTCCCCGTACAGGATGATCGACTTTCCGTCGACGCCGTCGCGGGCGAGGGTGAGCCGGTCCAGGGCCTCGCGGACCGCGACCATGTTCGCCTTGGGGTGGTGGCCCATCAGGTCGAACCGGAAGCCGTCCACCCTGTACTCGCGGGCCCAGGTGACCACGGAGTCGACGACGAGCCTGCCCATCATGGCGTGCTCGGGCGCGGTGTTGGCGCAGCAGGTGGAGGTGGCCACGCTGCCGTCGTCGAGGAGCCGGTGGTAGTAGCCGGGCACGATGCGGTCCAGCACCGAGGTGGGGTCCTGGCCCGCGGCGTGGGTGTGGTTGTAGACCACGTCCATCACGACCCGCAGCCCGGCCCCGTTCAGCCCGCCGACCATCTCGCGGAACTCCCTGATCCGCGACGACCCCTCCGGGTCGGAGGCGTAGGAGCCCTCCGGCACGGTGTAGTGCAGCGGGTCGTAGCCCCAGTTGAAGGAGTCCTTCGCCGCCGTCCTCGCGACGCAGGCCTGCTGCTCTTCGGAGTCGGGGGCCATCGAGGCCAGGTCGCAGTCGGGTTCGGTCCGCTCCGACCTGCGCTCGGGGACGGTCGCGATGTCGAAGACCGGCAGCAGGTGCACGTGGGTCAGCCCGTCCTTCGCCAGGGCGCGCAGCTCCCTCATCCCCGCGGAGTCGCCGGTGAACGCGCCGTACGTGCCGCGCCTGGCGGCCGGGACGGTCGCGTCCGAGGCGGAGAAGTCGCGCACGTGCAGCTCGTACACGGACGCCCTGCTCTGGGGCACGGCCGGTGGCTTGGCCCGCGACGACCAGCCGTCGGGCCGCAGAGCCCGGTCGGACAGGTCGACGAGCTGGCTGCGGCCGGACCCGGCCGACAGCGACAGGCTGTAGGGGTCGGTCACCTCGTTGACGACGACCTTGCCCGCGGCGGGGGAGTGGACCGTCACCAGGAAGGTGTAGTAGCGGTCCTTCCAGCCGCGCTGCCCGCGCGCCGACCAGACGCCGGTGCGGTCGTCGCGCCGCATGGCGTGCACGGTGCGGGGCCCGCCCGAGGGGTCGCGGTACAGCGCCAGCTCGACCTTGTGGGCGGTCGGCGCCCAGACCGACAGCTCGGGCGTGCCGCCGCGCCAGGACGGTCCCAGGCCGGCACCGGCCGCCGCGGCGTACAGGTCGTCGAGCACGCCGGGCAGCTGCACGCCGGTGGCGGTCAGCAGGGCTCCGGAGACGTCGCGTTCGGCTGCCACGACCTGGCCGCGCACGGCCTCCCGCACCAGGTCGGTGTCGCGCGGGTCGACGGTGAACGCGGCGTGCCCGGTCAGGTGCGGCCATCTCGCCTTCTGCGCCTCGGTCAGCGCGCCGGGCGTCAGCCGGATCAGCTTGAGGTCACCGGTCAGGTCCCCCTCTGCGTAGGCGATGCCGCCCTTGCCGGAGAAGGCCAGGACATAGCGGTTCGACGGCGAGGAGTCGATCTTCCAGGCGACGGTGGAGCGGTCGATCCAGTGCGCCGAGGACTTCGACAGGTCGGCGTCGGCGCCGCGTGCCGCCGGCTGGGGCAGCAGATGGCCCTCGGTACCGGCGACCCGCCACACCTCGTGGCCGTCGGCGGCCAGGTTCAGCGCCTGGTTGTCGGGCAGGTCCTTGGTGTCGCCGTTGTGGATGATGTAGCTCACGTTCGCGGCCCCCTCGGTCAGGGGGACGCGGAAGTACACGCCGAAGGCGTCCCGGCCCGCGGGCCGAAGCGGCGCGGCCCACTCGGTGGGAGCCGCCACGTCCCCCCACAGGTGCAGTCCCCAGCCGTCATAGTTCCCGTCGGGCCGGTGGTAATGCAGGATCGCGACGTTCTCGGCCGCGGCGCGGGTCGGGTGGACCGTGGCCGAGCCCGACACGACGTGGGCGTCCGGCTGCGCGGCCGGGGTGAACGACTGGTCGGCTCCGGGGTCCTTGACGTCCCCCCTGTGCACGATGAAGTTCACCGGGAGCGACGCGTTCTTCAGCGGCACCCGCCAGAACGCGCCCGAGGCGTCGACGCCGTCCGCGGGCCTGGGCGCGGCCCACTCGGTGGGCACCCCGTCGGCGAGCCCGTCGCCCCACAGGTGCAGCCCCCAGCCGTCGTAGGCCTTGTCGGGGCGCGAGTAGTGGACGGTCGCGTACCCCTGCGCGGCGGCGCGGGAGGTGTGGGTCGCGGCCGACCCCTGCCTGAGCCAGACCTCGCCGTTCCTGGCGGGGTCGACGATCCGGTCGCCGCCGTCCTTCTCGTCGCCCTTGTGGACGATGATCCCGACGTTGGTGGCACCCGGCTTGAGCCTGATCCAGGCGAAGCGGCCGTAGTCGTCCTCACCGGTCAGCGGCAGCGGCGCGGCCCACTCGGTGGGGTTCTCCACGTCGCCCCACACGTGCAGGCCCCAGCCGTCCCCGTCGTCGCCGTCGTCGCCGTCGCCGTCCGCGCGCTGGTGGTGCACGACCAGCCAGTCGCGCTTCACCGTGCCGGGCTGCTCGGGGGCAGGCTCGGCGCCGACCGTGGCCGTCGCCGTCGCCGAGGCGAACCGTCCCGCGGAGTCCTTCACCACGGCCTTGTACGAGACCTTCGTGCCCGCCGCGAGACCCCGCAGGTCGTGGAAGACCCGGAAGACGCGGGAGGAGCCGCCGCCGGTCGCCGCCGCGTTGGGCGCGTCGTCGGTGCCGACGACCCTCCACGGGCCGTCGCCCGTCTTGGCGGCGAAGGTGACCTGGTCGAAGCCGGTGCCCGGCACGGTCGCGGTGACCGGGATCCGGCCGTCCTCGGCGGTGCCCCTGATCTCGGCGCCGGGCAGGGCGACCGAGACGGCCGGGGCCGTGGCCGGGGCGGCGAGCCTGGCCGAGGCCCGGTAGACCACCGCGGACAGGGCCGGGACGGTGAGTCCCAGCTTCGTGTCCGCGCCGGTGGTGAGCGCGGCCGGCCCTTCGCCGTACACGCGGGTGAAGGCGGCGCCCGCCGAGAAGGTGGGCACGGCCGCGGTCGCCGCCTGCTCGGCGTTGTTGACCGCGACCACGTACTCGACCTGCCTGCTCGCGTCGATCCTGGAGAAGGCGTAGACGCCGCCCGAGGCGAGCCGTTCGATCTGGGCGCCGTCGGCCAGGGCCGGGTGGGCGTCGCGCAGCCCGGCCAGGGCGGCGATGCCGCGGTAGAGCGGGTGGGAGGGGTCGTGGTTGTCGCGCGCGTGGGTGGCGCCGGTGCCGATGAGGTCGTCGTCGAGGTAGTCGGCGGCCTTGGTCGGGAACAGCGGCGCGCGGGCGTCCTGGTCGCCGCCCGAGCCGGTGAAGCCCTGCTCGTCGCCGTAGTAGACGACGGGCTGGCCGCGGGTGAGGTACATCAGCTCGTGGGCGAGCAGGTCCCTGCGCAGCAGCTCGGCGTCGGACGCACCGGGGTTGTCCTGGGCGACGAAGCGGCCGATGCGGCCCATGTCGTGGTTGCCGAGGAAGGTCGGCAGCGACGAGGCGTTGCCGTCGGCGTCGGTGTGGTGGTCGTCCCCGGCGTACAGCCTGGCCAGCCTGGTCGCGTCCGCGGTGCCGCCGACGAAGGAGCGGGCGGCCTCCTGGAACGGGAAGTCCAGGGTGGCGTTCATGCCGCCGCGGGTGGAGTAGCGGCTGGTGAAGGCCGGCTCGCCCGAGTAGACCTCGCCGAACATGAAGAACCGCTTGTTGCCGTGCTGGGCGGCGTAGCCGCGCAGGGCCGGGGAGAACCGCTCCCAGAACTCCATGTTCACGTGCTTGGCGGTGTCGATGCGGAAGCCGTCGAGGCCGGTGTCGCGCACCCAGGTCCGGTAGATGTCGATCATGCCCTTGACGACCTCGGGCCGCTCGGTCCACAGGTCGTCGAGGCCGAAGAAGTCGCCGTACTGGTCGTTTTCACCGCTGAAGGTGGAGTCGCCCCGGTTGTGGTACATCGTCGGGTCGTTCAGCCAGGAGGGCGTCTTGACCCTCTTCGGCGCGACCGGCGTGTACGGGAACGAGCCGGTGTCCACCTCGGGGAAGGTGTCCTTGCCGGCGTGGTCGCGGTCGTCGAACGGCCTGCCGTCGGTGTCGACGTAGGGGTAGGCGCCCTTGGAGCGGTAGGAGTAGGTCTTCTCGGCGTAGTCGATGACGTCGGCCGTGTGGTTGGTGATGATGTCGAAGAAGACCTTCATCCCGCGCCGGTGGGCCTCGCGCACCAGCTCCTTCATCTGGGCGTTGGTGCCCAGGTGCGGGTCGATCCTGGTGAAGTCGGTGATCCAGTAGCCGTGGTAGCCGGCCGAGACGTTCGCGCCGGTGCCCTGCACGGGACGGTTCGCGAACGCGGGGGTGATCCAGATCGCGGTGCTGCCCAGCTTCTTGATGTAGTCGAGCCCGCCGAGCAGGCCCTTGAGGTCGCCGCCCTGGTAGAACCCCTTGTGGGCGGGGTCGAAGCCGGTGGCGAGCCGGTCGCCGGACAGGCCGCCGGTGTCGTTGCGGGTGTCGCCGTTGGCGAACCGGTCGGTCATCGCGAAGTAGAAGCGCTCGCGGCTCAGGTCGGCGCGCAGCGCGTCCCGGGCCAGCTCCCTGTCGGAGGGCTCGGCATCGCGGCTCAGCGGCGAGACCACGGGCGCGGAGATCCGCACCCGTGAGGAACCCGATGACAGGGCCGGCGGGGACGCCGGGGACGCCGGGGACGCCGACGACGGGGCGGACGCGGGGGAGGCGGACGCGGCGGCGGGGGGCGGGGTGGCGGCGAGGGGGGTGATCAGGGCTGTCACGAGCGCGACGCTCGCCAGCGAGGTCGTTCTCGCGCGCCGTGGGGGGAGTGGCCAGACCACGGGGGCCTCCACGGAGGTTGTTTCGGAGGTATTGCCCGGAAGTTACTCATTGGGACACGTCTGTGCAATCCCTTGCGGCAATTTTCTGAATATCCGGTAAGCCGACGGTGCCGGAAGGGAGATGCGCCGTCCCTGCAAACCGTACAAATAGGATTTATGGGTATTTGACGGTCAATACGGGTGTGTGGATTTGTGGGATGGATCGGTGGATCATCGGCTTGGGGAGGCATTTGTAACGACTTTGCAGACTCTTGCAGAAACTTCTTCCACTCAGGTTCACGTCGGCGTAACGTCCGGCGTACTCCAGAACCGGCCGGACGGCTCCGTTCGATCCCGTTCGATGTCATTCGATGTCCGGCCACCCCCTTGAACCTGAGGAGAGAACATGCGGCGAGCCTTCTCGGCTGCGACGATCGTCGCGGCCCTCGCCCTGGCGGTCTCCGCCTGCGGTGGCGGTGAGGCCGCCCCGGCGGCCCCCGCCCAGTCCGCGGCGGCCGACCCGTCGAAGATCAGCGGTGAGATCACCTGGTGGGACACGGTCCGGCCGGACAGCGAGGGGCCGACGTTCCAGGCGCTCATCAAGGAGTTCCAGGCGAAGTACCCCAATATCAAGGTCAAGTACGTCAACGTCCCCTCCGACCAGGCGCAGAACCAGTTCCAGACCGCGGCCCAGGCCGGCGCCGGGGCGCCCGACGTGATCCGCTCCGAGGTGGCCTGGACCTCCCAGTTCGCCTCGCTCGGCTACCTGCAGCCGCTGGACGGCACCCGCGCCGTCGAGAACGAGTCCGACTTCCTGCCCGGCCCGCTGAGCAGCACCAAGTACCAGGGCAAGACGTACGCGGTGCCGCAGGTGACCGACACCCTGGCGCTGCTGTACAACAAGAAGCTGCTGGCCGAGGCCGGGCACGAGAAGGCCCCCACCACCGTCGAGGAGCTCAAGCAGGTCGCGCTCGACGTCAAGAAGAAGACCGGCGTCAACGGCCTGGCCCTCAACGTCGACTCCTACTTCCTGCTGCCCTTCATGTACGGCGAGGGCGGTGACCTGCTCGACGTGGAGAACAAGAAGATCACCGTCAACTCCCCGGCCAACGTCAAGGCCATGGCCACCGTCGCCGACCTGGTCACCTCCGGCGCCGCGCCCAAGCCCGCCATCCAGGACAGCTACGCCAACGCGATGACCGCCCTCAAGGACGGCAAGGCCGCGATGATCTACAACGGCCCGTGGGCGCTGGCCGAGATCTACCAGGGCAAGGAGTTCAAGGACAAGGAGAACCTGGGCATCGCCCCGGTCCCGGCCGGCTCGGTCAAGGCCGGCGCCCCCACCGGCGGCTGGAACCTGGCGATCTACGCGGGCTCCCCCAAGCTGGACGCCGCCTACGAGTTCGTCCGCTTCATGAGCACCCCCGAGGCCCAGGCCAAGGTCGCCAAGGAGATCAGCCTCCTGCCGACCCGGACCTCCGCCTACGAGAACCCCGACGTGCAGGGCAACAAGGACGTCGCCGTCTTCAAGCCGATCATGGACACCGCGGCCCCCCGGCCGTGGATCCCCGAGGGCGGCCAGCTCTTCCAGCCGCTGCTGGAGGGCTACCAGTCGCTGGTCGGCGGCAAGACGACCCCCGAGGAGATGCTCAAGAAGGTCGACGGCCAGTACCGCGGCATCTTCAAGGACTGGAGCTGAGCCGTGGCGCTCTCGACTGGACGTGTGAGCAGCACGACCAGGGACCGGGCCGCGGGCGCCGACGGCGCCCGCGGCCGGGGCCGCCGGTCCGGCGGTGGTGGCGGCCCGTTCCGGCGGGCGATGGGCAGGCACTGGTACGCCCTGGCCATGGTCGCCCCGGTGATCCTGGTCACCGGCCTGCTGATCGGCTGGCCGCTGGCCCGTGGCGTGTACCTGTCGCTGACCGACGCCACCGAGGCCAACATCGGCCGCACGATCGGCGTCAACGTCATCCCCTCCACCTACGAGTTCGTGGGCCTCGAGAACTACGTCGGGATCCTGACCAGCTCCCTGTTCTGGGACAAGCTGACCTGGACGGTCATCTGGACCGTCGCCTGCGTGGCGCTGCACTACGGCCTGGGCCTGGGACTGGCCCTGCTGCTCAACCGGCGCCTGCGGTTCCGCTCGGCCTACCGGCTGCTGCTCATCCTGCCGTGGGCCATCCCCGGGTTCGTCTCCGCGTTCATCTGGCGCTACCTGTACAACAGCGACTTCGGCGTGATCAACGCGATGCTCAGGGCCGCCGGCCTGGGCGCGGTCGGCTGGCTCGACGACCCGACCACGGCGAAGATCGCGGTCATCGCGGTCAACGTGTGGATGGGCGTGCCGTTCATGATGGTCGCCATGCTGGGCGGGCTCCAGTCGATCCCCGGTGAGCTCTACGAGGCCGCCGAGGTGGACGGCGCCACGCCGTGGCAGCGCTTCCGCTTCATCACCCTGCCCGGCCTGAGCACGGTGTCGAGCACCGTGGTCCTGCTGGGCACGATCTGGACGTTCAACATGTTCCCGGTGATCTACCTGATCAGCGGGGGCGGGCCCGGCAGCTCCACCGAGATCCTGGTCACCTACGCCTTCCGTGAGGCCTTCACCGGCGTCCGCAACTACTCCAACTCCGCGGCCTGGGGAGTGATCATCCTCCTGCTCCTCGTCGTGCTGGCCGTGGTCTACCGGCGCTCGCTGCGCAAGCAAGGGGAGGTCTGGTGAGCACCGTGAGCACCGCCGGCACCACCGGCACCGCTGGCGACACCGCACGCACCGCCGGCCCGGCCCGGCGCGCCCGGGGACGGGGAGATCGCGGCCTGGGCGGTTCCGTCCTGCTGCACGCGACCTTGCTCGCCGCGGTCGCCGTCTCGCTCTTCCCGATCGTGTGGCTGGTCCTGACCTCGCTCAAGCCGCGCAACGGCTGGCTCTCCAGCGAGCTGGAGATCTTCAACCAGCCCTCGCTGGACAACTACACCCGGGTGCTGACCGAGACGCAGTTCCCGACCTGGCTGCTCAACTCGGTGATCGTCGCCGCCCTGACCACCGTCATCGGCGTCTTCCTGGCCTCCACCACCGGGTACGCGATCAGCCGCTTCCGCTTCCCCGGCTACCGCGGGGTCATGTGGATGCTGCTCGTCACCCAGATGTTCCCGGTGGCGATCCTCATCGTCCCGCTCTACAACCTGATGGCCGGCCTGAGACTGCTCAACCAGATCCCCGGCCTGGTCATCGCCTACATGACCGTGGCGGTCCCGTTCTGCGCGTGGATGATGAAGAGCTACTTCGACTCCATCCCGCGCGAGATCGACCAGGCGGGGATGGTCGACGGCCTGACCCCGTTCGGCACCTTCTGGCGGGTCATCCTGCCGCTGGCCAGGCCCAGCCTGGCGGTCACCGCGTTCTACTCCTTCATGACCGCCTGGGGTGAGGTCGCCTACGCGACCGTCTTCATGTCCCAGGAGGAGAAGCGCACGCTCGGCATCGGCCTGCAGCAGTTCGTCGGCCAGCACTGGTCGGACTGGGGACTGCTCACCGCCTCGGCGGTGCTGATCGCGGTGCCCGCGGCGGTCGTCTTCCTGCTGGTCCAGCGGCACCTGGTCGCCGGGCTCACCAGCGGCGCCACGAAGGCGTAACACTCCCGTGCTATCACGTCCTGACATGTCATTTGATCGGGGGACTCAACCATGACCGAGCTCGTTCACGCGGACCCGTCACCATCGGGCACCGGCACCGCCACCCGGTGGTGGCGCGACGCGGTGATCTACCAGGTCTACGTACGCAGCTTCGCCGACGGCAACGGCGACGGCGTGGGGGACCTGCTCGGCGCGCGCGGCAGGCTGCCGTACCTGGCCGACCTGGGGGTCGACGCGGTCTGGCTCACCCCGTTCTTCACCTCGCCGATGGCCGACTTCGGCTACGACGTGGCCGACTACCGGGACGTGGACCCGATCTTCGGGTCGCTGGCCGACGCGCGGGCCCTGATCGACGACGCGCACCGCCACGGCCTGCGCGTGATCGTGGACGTGGTGCCCAACCACACCTCCGACCGGCACGCCTGGTTCCTGGAGGCCCTGGCGGCACGCCCCGGCGAGGCGGCGCGGGAGCGCTACATCTTCCGCCCGGGCCGGGGCGCGGCCGGTGAGCTGCCGCCCAACGACTGGGAGTCGATCTTCGGCGGCCCGGCGTGGACCCGGCTGCCGGACGGCGAGTGGTACCTGCACCTGTTCGCCCCCCAGCAGCCCGACCTGAACTGGGAGAACCCCGAGGTCCACGCGGAGTTCGAGTCGATCCTGCGCTTCTGGCTCGACCTGGGCGTGGACGGCTTCCGCATCGACGTCGCCCACGGCATGGTCAAGGCCGAGGGCCTGCCCGACGTCGGCCACCCCGACCAGGTGAAGATGATCGGCGCCGACGTGGTGCCGTTCTTCGACCAGGACGGCGTGCACGACATCCACCGCGCCTGGCGCAGGCTGCTCGACTCCTACCCGGGCGAGCGGATCGGCGTCGCCGAGGCGTGGGCGCCGTCCCCGCAGCGGCTGGCCAACTACGTCCGCCCCGACGAGATGCACCAGGCGTTCAACTTCCACTTCCTCAAGACCCCCTGGGACGCCGACGCGTTCCGAGCGGTCGTCCAGGAGTCGCTGGCCACCGCCGACCTGGTCGGCGCGCCCAGCACCTGGGTGCTGTCCAACCACGACGTCAAGCGTCACCCGACCCGCTACGGCGGCGGCGAGCTCGGCCTGCGCCGTTCCCGGGCGGCCGCCCTGCTGACGCTCTCCCTGCCCGGCTCGGCCTACGTCTACCAGGGCGAGGAGCTCGGCCTTCCCGAGGTGCTCGACCTGCCCGAGGAGTTCCTGCACGACCCGCAGCGCCACCGCAACCCCGAGGACGGCCGCGACGGCTGCCGGGTGCCGCTCCCGTGGGCCGACGGCGAGCCGCACTTCGGCTTCAGCCTGCTGCCGGGCACCGGCGCCCCCTGGCTGCCCATCCCGGACGCCTGGGGACCCCTCAGCGTCGAGTCCCAGCTGCGGGACCCGCTCTCCACGCTGAACCTCTACCGCGAGGCGCTGAGGATCAGGCGCGAGCGCCGCAGCTTCGACGACACCCCGCTGACCTGGCTCGACTCCCCGGAGGGAACGCTGGCCTTCCGCCGGGGCGACGGGTTCGCCTGCACGGTCAACCTCACCGGCGAGCCGGTCACGCTGCCCGCCCCCGGGCGGATCCTGCTGGCCAGCGCCGGGACGACGGTCGAGGACGGCCTGGCACGGCTCGCCCCCGACTCCGCCGTCTGGTGGGGAACCGATGGCGTATAGCGCGGGCCCGCTCGGCAGCGGCACCGGCGGCACCGGCGGCACCGGCGGCGTCAACGGCACCGCCCGGCTGACCGACATCGCCGCCCAGGCCGGGGTGAGCGAGGCCACGGTCAGCCGGGTGCTCAACGGCAAACCGGGCGTCTCCGCCCTCACCCGGCGCTCGGTGCTGGCGGCCCTGGACGTCATGGGGTACGAGCGCCCGCAGCGGCTGCGCCAGCGCAGCAACGGGCTGATCGGCCTGGTCACCCCGGAGCTGGACAACCCCATCTTCCCGGCGTTCGCCCAGGCCTTCGAGAAGACCCTGACCCAGCACGGCTACACCCCGGTGCTGTGCACCCAGCTCCCCGGCGGCGCGGTCGAGGACGAGTTCACCGAGCTGCTGGTGGAGCGGGGGGTCAGCGGCATCATCTTCGTCTCCGGCCTGCACGCGGACGTCACCGCGCGCGCGGACCGCTACACCCAGCTCATCGGGCAGGGCGTGCCCATCGTCCTGCTCAACGGCCACGCGGCCGACGTCCCGGCCCCGTTCATCTCGCCGGACGACCGGGCCGCGGCCC
The DNA here is from genome assembly GCF_044456585.1 of Streptosporangium sp. NPDC050855. Taxonomy (NCBI): domain Bacteria; kingdom Bacillati; phylum Actinomycetota; class Actinomycetes; order Streptosporangiales; family Streptosporangiaceae; genus Streptosporangium; species Streptosporangium sp. NPDC050855. The sequence continues at coordinate 259,668 of NZ_JBITFY010000007.1, read as the reverse complement.
GGCTGTCCGTGCAGCACCTGGTCGACCTCGGCCACGAGCGGATCGGCCTGGCCGTCGGTCCCGGCCGGTTCGTCCCGGTGATCAGGAAGATCGAGGGCTACCGGCGGGCGATGTCCCGGCTGCTCGGGGTGACCGAGGTGGACGGGCTGATCTCGCACTCGCTGTTCTCGGTGGAGGGCGGCCAGGCCGCGGCCGGCCAGCTGCTGGAGCGCGGCTGCACCGGCATCGTGTGCGCGTCCGACCTGATGGCGCTGGGCGCGATCCGTGCCTGCCGGGACCGGGGCCTGACGGTGCCGGGTGACGTCTCGGTGGTGGGGTTCGACGACTCGCCGCTGATCGCGTTCACCGACCCGCCCCTGACCACCGTGCGCCAGCCCGTGCAGTCGATGGTGACCGCGGCCGTGCACACCCTGCTGGAGGCCGTCACCGGCACCCCCGGGCAGCAGCACTCCGAGCTCATCTTCCAGCCCGAACTCATCGTGCGCGGCTCCACGGGCTCCGGCCCCAAGATCCTGCGCTGACCTCCCGCCCGCCGGCCTCCCGGCGGGCCCCGCCCTCCTCCCTCTCACGTTTCACGCACCCGTCACGCCACGGAGACCGGCACCCGCCGCCTCTCCTGTTCGGCACGCGCGTCCCCGGGCCGTCACCGATCCGGGCCCGCCCCCCTCGCTCGATCCGCCTACCTCGCGTGCCCGCCCAGGAGGCCCGCATGAGTGTGCACGATCCCGCCCCGCCCACCGTCTCGCCCACCGTTCCCCTGCTGCTCGCCGCGCGGGCGCGGACCGACCCCGACCGGCCCGCCCTCGCCGGTGCCGACCCTCTCGGATCGGAGGACCTGACCTTCGGCCGCTGGGAACGGTGGTCCAACGCCGCGGCCCGCGGCCTGATCGCGCGGGGACTGCGGCCCCGCGACCGCGTCGGCCTGCTGTTCGGCGGGCGGGACTGGGCCGCGTTCGCCGTCGCCTTCTGCGCGGTGCTCAAGGCGGGCGCCGTGGCGGTGCCGCTCTCGGCCCGGCTCAGCGACCGCGAGATCCTCGACACCCTGGACCACTGCGGCGCCACGGGCGTGCTCCACGGCCCGTCCGAGTCCCCACGCGAGTCCCCACGCGAGTCCCCACGCGAGTCCCCACGCGAGCCGGGCACCGGGCGCTGGTGGTCGACGGTGCCCGACACCGGCGACGGTTCGCCGGTCGACGTCCCGGCCGGCCCGGGAGACCTCGCCCAGATCGTCTACACCTCCGGCACCACCGGAACCCCCAAGGGCGTCGGCGCCACCCACGCCAACCTGACCCACGGCCGCCCGCTCCGCCCGCGGCGCCGGGCCTACACCCACTCCGAGCGCTTCCTGCACGCCTTCCCCATCGGGACGAACGCCGCGCAGATGATGCTGATGGACGCCCTGACCGCGCACCCGGCGGCGCTCACCCTCGACGTGTTCGAGCCCGAGGAGTTCTGCAGGCTCATCGAGGCGCACCGGGTGGGCACGGTCTTCCTGGTGCCGTCCATGGCGATCGAGCTGCTCGGCTCCGGCGCGCACCGCAGGCACGACCTGTCCAGCGTGCTGCTGCTGGGCTCCTCGGCCGCGGCGCTGCCCCCGGCCGTCGCCCAGGACCTGGCCGCGGCGTTTCCCGGTGCGACGCTGGTCAACCACTACACCTCCACCGAGGCGGTGCCCGCGCAGACGACCATGATCGTCGATCCGGCCAGGCCCACCTCGCTCGGCCGTCCCACCGACCCCGGTGACCTGCGGATCCTCGGCGAGGACGGGCGGATCCTGCCGCCGGGGGAGACCGGCGAGGTCTGGCTCCGCTCCCCGGCCCCGGCGCGCACCTACGTGGGCGACCCCGAGGGCAGCGCGCTGGTCTTCCGCGACGGCTGGGTCCGGATGGGCGACGTCGGCCACCTCGACGACGACGGCTACCTGCACCTGTCCGACCGGGAGAGCGACGTCATCAAGTCCGGCGCCCTGAAGGTGTCCACCGTCCAGATCGAGGCCGCCCTGCACGAGCACCCCGCCGTGGCCGAGGCCGCGGTCGTCGGGGTGCCCCACCCGGTGATGGGCTCGATGCCCGCCGCCGCGGTGCGCCCGGCGTACCCCGTGGCCGTGGACGAGCTGCGCGACTTCCTGTCCGGACGGCTGGCCCGGCACGAGCTGCCCACCCGGATCCTGCTGGTGGACTCCTTCCCGCGCAACGACATCGGCAAGATCGTCAAGTCCGGGGTGCGCGCCCTCTTCGCCGCCCGGGGCCGCGCCGTCCCCCTGACCCCCGAGCAGGAGCGGTGCCTGTCCGGACCGCTCGCCTCGGGCGAGACGGTCCGGGTGGCCGTACGGGTGAGCGAGGAGGTGGACCCGGGCGTGCTCAGACGGGCCCTGCGGGAGGTCGCCGCCGCCCACGACGCGCTGCGGCTGGCGTTCCCCTGCCACGACGGGGTCCGTACCGCCGAGGTCGTCCCCGGCGCCGACCCCGAGCTGGTCGTGTTCCCCGCCGCGGACGCGGTCCGCGGCGACGACGTCCCGGAGCGGGTGGAGGAGGAGTCGGCCAGGCCCTTCGACGTGGAGCGCGGGCCGCTCTGGCGGACGATCCTCACCGGCCCGTCCCCGGACGGCCGCCTGCTGGTGCTCTGCGCCTCGGAGCTGGTCTGCGACGCCTGGTCACTGGAGACCGTCCTGTACGAGCTCGGGACCGCCTATGCCGCCGCGCTCTCCGGCGGGCCGCCCGCTGCGCCCTCCGACGGCTCCCGCGCTCCCCGTGCCTCCTACGCCGACTGGGCGGCCGGACGCCGCTCGCGATCCATCGGCCGGGACGGCCCGTCCGGCCCGTTCGATCCGGCAGCGCCGGCCGGGCCTGGCCGTCCAGAGGGTGCAGGTGAGGTGCACGCCTTCCGGCTGGAACCGGAGACGGCCGGCAGGATGCGGCAGGCGGCGCGCGCCGGGCGGACCACGGCCGACACGACGGCGCTCGCCCGCTGGGCGGCCGCGGTGTCCCGGGTGCGGAAAGTGCCCGATCCCGTGGTGCTCGTCCGCGAACCCGGGCGGGACGACCCCGCCCACGCCCTCCTCGTCGGGCCGCTCGCGCTGGACGTCCCGATCCGCTCATCCGATACGTCCGGTACGCGCGAGACCGGTGGACCCCCTGACCCGCCCCGGTCGTACGACGCCCGTTTCCTCTTCGAGGGGCTCGCGCCGGGACCGTACCTGCCGGGCCTGAGGTCCGAGCCGTGGGCGCTTCCCGCCGTGCCGCCCGCCGACGGCGGTCCGTCCCTCACCCTCACCGAGCAGCAGGACGGGTCCGTGTCCGGCGTCTGCTCGGGCCCGGACGCCGAGCGCCTCGCCCGGGAGTTCCGGCGCCTGTGCGACCCGTCCGTCTCCTGAGCACCTTCTCCCGGGCCCCCTCCCCGATGTGCGACCCGTCCGTCTCAGCACCACCCGGCCTCTCCCTCCCGGATCCCGTCTCCGATCGGAAGTGATCATGACGTCCGAGACCGATTCCCTGATCGGCTCCGTCCCCGTCCCCGCCTCACTCGCCCAGCAGGGCATCTGGTTCAACGAACGGCTGGGCGGCACCGAGACCGTCTACACGATGCCGTTCTCCGTCACCTTCGACGGCCCCCTCGACGTCACGGCGCTGGCCGCGGCCTGGCGGGCGCTCGTCGCGCGGCACCCGTCGCTGACCCGCGTGGTCTCCGAACGCCAGGGCGTGCCGTACCTGACGCCCGCAGCGGAACCGCCCGGGCTGCGCGTCGTCGAGACCGGCGCCGACCGGCTCGGCGGACCGGTCACCGAGGAGATCCTGCGCCCCTTCGACCTGACGCGCGGGCCGTTGCTGCGCGGCACCCTGTACGTGGAGGGCCCGCGCAGGGCGACGCTGCTGGTCGTGGTCCACCACCTCGTCTTCGACGGCGAGTCGACGTCGGTGTTCCTGCGGGACCTGGCCGCGCTCTACCGGGCCGAGGTCACCGGCGCCCCAGCCGGCCTGCCGGAACCCTACGGTGACGATCCCCGCGAGCTCGCCGCCCGCGCCGAGGCCAGGGTCGCGGCGAGCCTGTCCTTCGCCCGCGAGTTCTGGGGACCGCGCCGGCGGGAGGCGGCCGAGGTCGTCCTGCCCGGCCTGACCGGGGAGGTGCCCGCGGTGGACCGGGGGGCGGCGGTGCGGTTCGACCTGCCCGCTCCGGCACGCGAGGCACTGGCCCGGCTGTCGGAGGAGATCGGGGCGAGCAGGTTCGAGATCGTCCTCGCCTCGCTGCACGCCCTCCTGTACCGGTACGGCAACGCCGAGCCGACGGTCGCCGTCGACCTGGGCACCCGCTCGCCGGAGACCCGCGACCAGATCGGCGCCTTCGTCAACGAGCTGCCCGTCACCGCCCGGCTCCGGCCGGAGTGGGGCTTCCGGCGCTTCGTGGGCGACCAGCGTTTCGCCTACGGCCTCCGCTCCGACCTGCGCGGCCTCTTCCGGGTCCGGGAGGTGCCGCTGTCGCGCGCCGTCAGCGGCGTACGGCCCGGCGTCTCGCTCGCGCCGATCTCCCTCGGCTACCGCAGGCGTGAGGCCGCGCCCGGGTTCCACGGCGTCGGCGCCCACGTGGAATGGGTGCTGTTCAACCACACCGTCCGCGGCGCCATGCGCGCGCACATCGTGGACGGGCCCGACCGGTTCGGCGTCGTCCTGCAGTACAACCTGCGCCTGATGAAGGGCGACGACGCCGAGCGCGTTGCGGAGCACTGGCGCACCCTGCTCGCCGCGGTGGCCGCCGACCCGGACCTGCCGATCGCCGAGCTGCCGCTGCTCGGCGAGGAGGAGACCCGGCGCCTGCTGTCGGAGTGGAACGACACCGCCGTCGCCTACCCGTCCGCGACCCTGCCCGAGCTCATCGCCGGGCAGGCCGCCCGTACCCCCGAGGCGGTCGCGGCGGTCTGCGGCGCGCGGACGATGAGTTACGCCGAGCTGGCCGGGGCCGTGGACGGGCTCGCGTCGCGGCTGCGGGCGCTGGGGGTGCGGCGGGGCACGCTCGTCGCGGTCTGCGCGGGACGCTCCCTGCCCACCCTGGTGACCCTGCTCGCCGTCTCCCGGGCCGGGGGCGCCTACCTGCCCCTCGACCCGGACCACCCGATCGAGCGCCTGCGCCTGATCCTGGAGGACTCCGGCGCCGGGCTGCTCCTGACCGGCCCGGAACGCCGGGACGACCTCGCCGGGGCCGGCGTCCGCACCCTCGACCTGACCGACCTGACCGATTCCGCGGACCCGGCCGATTCCGCGGACCCGGCCGATTCCACGGACCCGGCCGATTCCACCGGGCCGGGTTCCCGGCCCGCCGGGGCGACCGCGGATCCCGTCCCCGTCCCCGTCCCCGCCCCCGCCGCGGCCGGGGCTCCGCCGCCGTGGCCCGAGCCGGGTGACCCGGCGTACGTGCTGCACACCTCGGGCTCCACCGGACGGCCCAAGGGGGTGCGGATCCCGCACCGGGCACTGACCAACCTGCTGCTGGCCATGCGCGACCTGCTCGGCTCGGCCCCCGGCGACCGCTGGCTCGCGCTCACCTCGCTCTCGTTCGACATCTCGGCACTGGAGCTCTACCTGCCGCTGGTCACCGGGGGGCGGGTCGTGCTCGCCCCCGACGGGGCGCTCGCCGACGGGCGCGAGCTCGTACGGCTGGCCGCGGGAAGCGGGGTCACCCACGTGCAGGCGACCCCGTCGGGCTGGCGGATGCTACTGGACGCCGGGCTCGACCTGCCCGGCGCGACCGCCCTGGCCGGAGGCGAGACCCTGCCCGCCCCGCTGGCCCGGGAGATCCTCGGCGCGACCGGCAGGCTGTTCAACGTCTACGGGCCCACCGAGACGACGATCTGGTCCACCGGCGCCTTCGTCACCGAGCCCGTCACCACCGTGCCCATCGGCGCGCCGCTGGCCAACACCCGGGTCCACGTGCTGGACGAGCGGCTGCGGCTGCTCCCGGAGGGCGTGCCCGGAGAGCTCTGCATCGCCGGTGACGGCGTCGCCGACGGCTACCTCGGCCTGCCCGAGCTGACCGGGGACCGCTTCCCGGCCGACCCGTTCGGGCCCGGCCGCCTCTACCGGACGGGCGACCGCGTCCGCAGGCGTTCCGACGGGCTCATCGAGTTCATCGGCCGCCTGGACGACCAGATCAAGCTCCGCGGCCACCGCATCGAACCCGGGGAGATCGAGTCCCGGCTGCTGGAGCACCCCGCCGTGGCCCGTGCCGCCGTGGTGGCCAGGGAGGACGACAAGGGGGAGCGGCGCCTGGTCGCCTACCTGGAGTGCGCGACGGTACCCGCAGACCTGCGCGAGCACTGCGCCACCACCCTGCCCCCGTACATGATCCCCGCCGACGTCGTCGCGTTGCCCGCGCTGCCGATGACCGCCAACGGCAAGCTCGACCGGGCCGCCCTGCCCGCGCCCGGGGCCCGCGCCACCGCGCCCGGCACGACCGTGCCCGCCGTCCTGACCGGGGTGGCCGCGGAGCTGCACGACATCTGGCGGGAGGTGCTCGGCGTCGAGGCCGTCGGTCTCGACGAGGACCTGTTCGAACTGGGCGGCCACTCCCTGACGATCACCCAGATCGCCTCCAGGGTCCGGCTGCGCCTGGGCGCCGACCTGCCGCTGCACGTCTACTACGACGAGCCCACGATCGCCGCGATCGCCTCCGCCGTCGAACGTCTCACCGGGGAGCGCTGACCCGTGACCCTCCCATCACCCCCACCGCCCCCGGCCGTGCCCGGGCTGCACGTCAACTGGACCGGCCCCTACCGGGCGGGCCTGCGCCGCCACCGTGACCGGGCCCTGGAGAACGGCCCGTACACGATGCCGATCGAGGAGATCCTCACCTGCGTGCACAGCGCGTACGCCTGGCGGGCCTTCCACGGCGGTGTCGCGCTGGTGACCGACGAGCTGGGCGCCTCCTACACCGCGGCGCAGGGCCTGGACGTGCTCTACGACCGCGTCGACACCCGCCTCGACGACCTGGACGCCCTGGACGTGGACCCGCTGCTGTACTTCGCGGCGGGCAAGATCTACACGGCCCTCCTGTACGCCGCCCCGTTCGCCGTCGTCGACACCGACCTCTACCTGCGCGCCCCCGTCGGCCACCTGGGACGGGGCGGGTTCGTGTTCGCGCACTGGGAGTCGGTGGACAACGCCGTCTACCCGCCGCCCGAGGAGGTCCCCCGGCCCGCCGGCCTGGAGCTGTCACGCTGGCTCTTCGACACCCCCGCGGCCAACATGGCCCTGTCCGTCTTCCTCGACGACCGGCACCGCGCCGAGTACGCGGAGGCGGCCATGGCCTTCATGACGGGGAACGCCGGGCCGTCGGCCACCGAGCCGATCGTCCGCCAGACCTTCGCCGAGCAGCGCCTGGCCCCCGCGGTCGCCCGCTCTCTCGGCGTGGACCTGCGCCCGCTCACCGACCGCTTCTGGGTCGTGGAGACCGAGGAGTGGGACGGGCCCTCCCACGCCGGGCGCTTCCACCACACCTGGAACCAGAAGCGCCTGCTGCGCCAGTTCCCCGAGCTGCGCCCGGCCTACTGGCGTTACCTGCTGGAGGACCTGCTCTGGAACCATCCCGGCGCCGCCGACCTGCTGCCGTCGGTGCCCGCCCTCGCCGGGTGCGCCGACCTCGTCCACGCCGTACGCCGCGACCTCGCCGCGCACGGCCCCAGCGTCCTGGATTGGAAGACCGCGTGACCGCGCAGAGCACCGAGACGGAGCTGGGCGCCCTGTGGCGCCAGGTGCTCCGCGTCCCCGAGGTCGCTCCCGGCGACAACTTCTTCGAACTGGGCGGGGACTCCTTCAGAGCGGCCCAGCTCGCCACCCTGATCGGTGAACGGCTGGGCGTGCCCGCCACCCCGGCGCTGGCCTTCGACCGGCCCGAGCTGGCGGGCCAGGCCCGGTGGATCGACGGCGCCCGCCGCCCGGCCGCCCCGCCGCCCGCCGCCGCGGCGGGCGGGGAGGAGGGCGGGGGAGCGGCGCTCAGCACGCAGCAGGAGGAGTTCCTGGAGTGGATGTTCTCCGGCGACCCCGTCCGCGACATCGGCTCCTGCGCCACCGCCGTCCGCATCCGGGACGCCCTCGACGTCCCCCTCCTGACCCGGGCGCTGGAGACGGTGATCGCCCGGCACGACCCGCTGCGCACCGTCGTCACCGCCTCCGGGCAGGTCCTGATCGCGGACGAGCTGCCCCCCGAGGTCGACGAGGCCGAGGCCCGTGGCGACACGCCCGAGGAACGCGAGCGCGACGCCGAACGCATCGTGTGGCACGAGCGGATGCGCCTCGACAGCGCGCTGCGCGGCCCGCTGGTGCGGGCCCTGGTGGTACGCCTGGACGAGGACGACCACGTGCTGGCCCTGGCCGTGCACCACTTCGCCTTCGACGGCTTCTCACTCGGCGTCCTCCTTCGCGAGCTGGGCATCGCCTACTCGGCGCTGCGCACCGGACACCCCGTCCGGCTGCGTCCGCTGCCGATGACCTACGCCGCCTACTGCGAGTTCGCCCGCGCGCGCTGGCCGGCCAACCGGCCGTACTGGGACCGGGTGCTGGACGGCGCGCCGCGCGACCTGACGCCCTTTCCCGGACGGCGGGACACCACCCTGTTCTCCCGGCGCAGGCACGCCTTCGAGATCGACGCCGACCTCGCCCGGCGGCTGCGCGAGACCGCCCAGAGCCGCGGCGCGACCACGTTCATGGCGGTGGCCGCCTGCTGGACCTGGCTGCTGCGGCAGTGGACCGGGCTGACGGACCTGGTGGTGATGTCCCCCGTGCCCGGCCGTACCGCCCCCGAGCACGAGGCGCTGATCGGCTGCCTGGTGCAGTCGCTCGTCCTGCGCCTCGACGCCTCGGGCGAGCCCGCCTACACCGAGCTGGTCGAGCGGGTCAGGGAGGTCTCGGTCGGGGCGGTCGCGCACCAGTTCCACTCCTACCTGGAGACCCGGATGCGGGTGCCGTTCCCCTCGCGGATCCACTACGAGAGCTTCGGCGCCCCGCACTTCCCCGGCCTGCTGTCGGAGGCGTTCCCCTTCCCGCGCGAGCAGGAAAGGCTCGAATGGGCCGCGAACCCGGGCGAGCTCGACCTCAGTGCCCCCGAGCTGATCGTCGAGGAGCAGCGGGACGGCTCCATGCTCGCGGCCGTGGTCTACAACCACTACGGCTACGACCCCGCCACGGCCGCCGAGCTCGCCGAGGCTTTCCAGCGCTACGCCCGCCTCGCGGTCGAGGACCCGGACGAGCCGCTGCCGGGGCTGGACACGTCACCGCGTTCCGGCACGGCCGAGAGCCCTGGCATGGTGGAGCGTTCCGCCGAGGCCGAGGACTCCGGCACGGCACCGGGGGAGGAGACCTCATGACGGCCGGACGGGCCGCGATCGTCGGGGCGGGACCCGCGGGGTCGCTGCTCGCCATCCTCCTCGCCCGCCGCGGCCACCGGGTCGACGTCTACGACCTGCGCCCCGACCCGCGTGACGGCAAGGGCGACGGCGAGGGGCGCTCGATCAACCTGGGCCTGTCGGCCCGCGGCATCCGCGCCCTGCGGCACGTCGGCCTGTGGGAGACGCTGCGCGACCGGCTGGTCCCGATGCGGGGGCGCGTCGTCCACCGCCCGGACGGGCAGGCCGTCTTCCAGGCGTACGGCACCGACCCGGCGCAGATCCTCTACTCGGTCGACCGGGACGAGCTGACCACCCTCCTGGTCGAGCGTGCCGCGGCGCACGAGGGCGTCAGGCACGTCTTCGGCGTCCGCTGCGCCGGGGTCGACCGCGAGAACGCGGGCCTGACGCTGACCGACGCGGTCACCGGGGAGGCGCGCGGTGCCCGCGCCGACTTCGTGGTGGGCGCGGACGGCGCGTTCTCCGCGGTACGCGCCGCCATGCAGCGGGGGCTCCCCACCGGCTACCGCCAGGACTTCCTGGAATGGGGGTACAAGGAGCTGACGATCCCCGCCGCCCCCGGTGGCGGCCCCCGCGTCCCGCTGGAGGCGCTGCACGTCTGGCCGGGGGACGGCGCCCTGATCGTCGCCCACCCCAACGTGGACGCCTCGCTCACCGCCACGCTCTTCCTGCCGCACACCGGCGTCCCCGGCGCGCCGGGCTTCGACGGCCTCACCGGCGAACGCGACGCCGTCCGCTTCCTCGGCCGGGTCTTCCCCGGATTCGCGGACCTCGTGCCCGACCTGGCGGCCCAGTACGCCGCCGCCCCGGTCGGCAACCTGGTCACCATCCGCACCTCCCGCTGGCGGCACGCCGGCCGGGTGGTCCTGGTGGGCGACGCCGCCCACGCGGTCTACCCCTTCTACGGCCAGGGCATGAACTCGGCGCTGGAGGACTGCCTGGTGCTCGACGACTGCCTGGCCCGCCACCCCGGCGACCGGGCGGCGGCGTTCGGCGCGTACCAGCGGCTGCGCAGGCCGCACACCGACATCCTGGCCGACCTGTCCGAACGCAACTTCGCCGACCTGCGCGACGGCACCCGCTCCCCGCTGCGGCTGGCCCGCAGACAGGCCGACCTGGCCCTGAACCGCATCTTCCCCACCCTGTGGCGGCCGCTCTACACGATGGTCTCGCACACCGACATGCCGTACGGCGAGGCGCTGCGCCGGGCCCGCCACCAGGACCGCGTACTGCGCTGGTCGGGTGCCGCCCTGGCGACCGGCGCCGCCCTCGCGGCCGTGAAGCTCACCTCTGCTCGGAGGACCTCCCCGTGATCGTGCACCCCGACGACCCCTCGCTCCATCTGATCGAGGTCGCCGACCTCGACCTCCCGTACCCGCCGCCCGAGGCGCACGCGCACCGGGACGCGCTGCGGGCCGTGATCGGCTGGGCCGAGACCTACCTGTGCCGCCCGCACCCCGACCTGGGCCGCAACGGCCCGGTCTGCCCCTACGCCCAGGGCTCGCTGAGCAGGGGCAGGTTCTACCTCGCGGTGCCCGGGACGGCCCCCCGCACCGTGGAGGACGTCGTCGCCCTGGTGGAGCCGTACCGGGCCTGGTTCACCGGGCTCGCCCCGCGGGGCGAGCCCGACGCCGTGTTCACCACGATCCTGATCCTGCTGCCCGGCCTCGCCGGCCGGGTGGCGCTCGTCGACGCCGCGCAGGAGGCGCTGAAGGACCGCTTCGTCGAGGAGGGGCTGATGGTCGGGGAGTTCCACGACGGCCCGCCCGACAAGCCCGGCCTGTGGAACCCGCTGCTGCGCCCGCTGTCCGGGCCCGTGCCGCTGCTCGCGATCCGCCACATGGTCGCCACGGACCTGCCGTTCCTGCACCTGGACCCGGCCCACCGCGACGCCTACCTGGCCCGCTTCGGCGGCCGGGTCCCCGCCCACCTGCGGGAGACGGTCACCGAGGCCGGAAGCGTGGAGGCCACCGTGACCGACGCGGTGACGGGCGCCGTGGCCGGGGCCGTGACCGCCACCGTGACCGGCGCCGTCCGCGACGCCGCGACCGACACCGCACTGGAGACCGTCCTGGAAGGAGCGGAATGACGCCCATCGCGCGCCGCGACCCCTCGGCGCCCGTCCCGCTCACCCCGGCCCAGGCCCGCCTGTGGTTCCTCGACCGGGCCGGACAGGGCGCCGGGACGTCCTACGTGTGCTGGACCTCCCAGCGCGTCACCGGACCGCTCGACGTGAACGCGCTGCGGGCGGCGTTCACCGCCGTGGTACGCCGCCACGAGGCGCTGCGCCTGGCCGTCGTCGAGGGACCCGCCCAGGTGGTGCGCGAGGACGGGCCCGAGCTGAACGTGGTGATCCTCCCCGGCGAGCCGGAGGCACGCGCCCTGGCGGACGGCCTGCTCGCGCGGGGGTTCGCGTTCGACGGCGGCCCGCTGCACCGGGCCGTGCTCATCGGGATCGCCCCCGGGGAGCACGTCCTGGTGTGGTGCCTGCACCACATAGTGTGCGACGGGCCCTCCATCGGCATCCTGGAGGACGACCTGTGGGCCTGCTACCGGGCCCTCACCGAGGGGGCGGAGCCCCCGCCGGGCGTCTTCGCCCAGTTCCCCGACTACGCCGCCTGGCTCGCCGGGCAGGACCGGGACGCCCGCGAGGCCGGTCGCGCCCACTGGCGTGAGCACCTGTCCGGCGCCCCGGCCCTCAGCACCCTGCCGCAGGACCGGCCCCGGCCGCGCGAGCCCGTACGCGACGGGGCCCGGCGCTCCCTGAGCCTGCCCGAGGCCCTGGTGCCCGAGCTGTACGCCCTCGCCAGGGCCAGGCGCACCACCCTGTTCGTCCTGGCGATGGCCGCGATGACCGCGGCCGTCGCCAGGTACTCCGACGAGGAGGACGTGGTCGTCGGGACCGCCCTGGTCGACAGGTACTCCGAGGGCCTGCCCGACCTGGAGGACTCGGTCGGCTTCTACGTCAACCTCGTCCCGGTCCGGACGGACCTGCGGGCCGACCCCACCCTGGACGAGCTGCTGCGCGCCGTGCGCGGCTCGGTCATCCGGGGGCTCGGCCACCAGGCGATCCCGTTCGAGGAGATCGTCGAACTGGCCGGGGTGCCCCGCGACCTGAGCAGGAACCCGGTGTTCCAGACGCTGCTGGTGATGGAGTCCGCGGGCCGGTCCGGGCGGAGGGCGGAGGGCCTGGCGGTCGAGCCGTGGCCGCTGCGCACCTCGTCCCCGGGCGCCCGCTTCGACGTGACCCTCGTGGTGACCGTGGGGGAGGGCCGGATCGACCTGCACGCCGACCACTCCGCCGACCTGTACGACGCGGACACGATCGACCGGTTCCTGCGTCACGTCACCGCCTTCCTGACGGCCTTCACCACCACGCCGGACCTGCGGGTCTGGCAGGTCCCGCTGCACGACGAGGGTGACCTCGGCGCGGGCCCCGGAGGTGGCCCGCCGTCCGGGGGCTTCACCGCGGTTCACGAGCTCTTCGCCCGGCGGGCGGCCGAGACCCCGGACGCCCCGGCGCTGGTGTCGGAGGCCGGGACGGTCGGCTACGGCGAACTGGAGCGCCGCTCCGCGTGGCTGGCCGGACGGCTGCGCGCGGCCGGGGCGCGGCGGGACTCGGTCGTGGCCGTCGTCCTGCCCGGCGGGCCGGACGCCGTCGTCGCCCTGCTCGCCGCCCTGCGCGCGGGCGCCGCCTACCTGCCGCTCAACCCGGCCGACCCGCCGGACCGGCTCGCCGGGATCCTCCGGGAGGCCGGGGCGGTCGTCGCCGTCACCTCCGCCCGGTACGCGGACGCGCTGGCCGGTCACCCCGGCACCCTCCTGAACCTCGACGCCCCCGGCGCCGACGCCCCCGGCGCCCCCGGCGCCACCCCCGACCCCGGCGACGCCCTTCGCGCCCCCGACCCCGACGCCGACTCCGACTCCGACGCCGACGTCCAGGCCGTCCGGGCCGCCGGGGAGGACGGCGCGGCCACCGGGGACGCCGTCCCTCCCGTGGAACCGGAGGACCTCGCGTACGTGATCTACACGTCGGGTTCCACCGGGCTCCCCAAGGGGGTGATGGTGACGCACGGGACCCTCGCCCGGCTGACCGGGTCGTTCAGTGCCGTGCACGGGTTCGGGCCCGGAGGCCGGGTGCTGATGCTGCCGCCGCTGACCTTCGACGCCTCGGTGGGAGACCTCTTCCCCGCCCTGTGCTCCGGGGCCGCCCTGGTGCTGCACCCCGACCCGGCCCTGCTCGACGGCCCGGAGCTGGTGCGCTTCTGCGCGCGGCACGAGGTCACCGCGGTCGACACCGCGGCCTCGCTCTGGCGCCGCTGGACCACCGAACTGACCCCCGGCTCGGTGCCGGACGACTGGCCGGTCACCACGATGATGGTCGGCGGGGAGCGGGTGCCGCTCTGGGCGGTCCGCGCCTGGGCCGCGGCCACCGGCGGGCGGGTCGAGCTGTTCAACCACTACGGCCCGACCGAGGCGACCGTGTGCGCCACCGTGCACCGCACCCGCGACGGCGCCGAGGCGGCCGGGCGGGAACACCTGCCCATCGGACGGCCGCTGCCGCACGTGCGCGCGTACGTCGTCGACCGCCGGGGCGGCCTGGCGCCGACCGGCACGCCCGGCGAGCTGCACCTGGGCGGGGACTGCCTGGCCCGGGGCTACGTCGCCCGGCCCGGGGAGACCGCGGCCCGTTTCCTCCCCGACCCCCACGCCCCGGGCGCGCGGGCCCGCGTGTACCGGACCGGTGACCTGGCCAGGCGCCTGCCCGGCGGGACGCTGGAATTCCTCGGGCGGGCCGACCGGCAGCTGAAGGTCAACGGCCACCGGATCGAACCGGCCGAGATCGAGTCCGCGGTCGTGGCGCACCCGGCGGTGCGCGACGCCGCCGTGACGGCGGCCCCGGAGGGGGACCGGCTCGTCGGCTACGTGGCGCCGGGCACCGTCGACCCGGAGGAGCTGCGGGACTTCCTGCGCGAGCGGCTGCCCCGGCACCTGGTGCCCGCGCTGCTCGTCCCGCTCGACGCGATCCCGCGCACGCCGCACGGGAAGGTGGACACCGCGAGGCTCCCGGACGTCTCCCGGCGCGTGTCCGGTCACGTCCCGCCGCGCGGCCCGCTGGAGACGGCGATCGCCGCCGTGTGGGCGCGGACGCTCGGCGTTCCCCGGGTGGGACGCCACGACGGCTTCTTCGCCCTCGGCGGTTCCTCGATGTCGGCCGCCCGGGTGCTCGGGGAGATCCGCCGCGAGACCGGTACCGAGCCGTCCCTCGCCGATCTCTTCGAGGCGGCCGACCTGGCCGGGTTCGCCGCCCGCGTGACCGTCCCGGAACCCGCCCCGGGCGACGACGACCTGAGGGCACGGGCGGTGTTCCCCGCCGACGTGCTCGGCCTCCTCGGCGCGGTGCGCGACGCGTCCGGTCTCCCGCAACCGGGCCGGCCGCACTCCGGCGCGGCCCCGGGAGAGGCCACGCTCCCGGTCACCGGCTCCGCGTCCGGCGGGGCGCGGAGACCGGAACGGGTGCTGCTGACCGGGGCGACCGGCCTGCTCGGGGCGAACCTGCTCGCCGCGCTGCTCGACCGCGGTGTCGCCCGGGTGACATGCCTGGTCAGGGCGGGCGGCGAGGACGAGGCCGTTCGCCGGGTCCACGACGTCCTGGCCGGGCACGGTCTCTGGCGGCCCGCCTACCGGGACAGGATCACCGGCCTGCCGGGAGACCTGGCGGCCTCCCGGCTGGGACTGACCCCGGAGGTCCACGACTCCGTGGCCGTCGGGAACGACCTGATCTGCCACGCCGCGCGGGTCGTCAACCTCGTCCTGCCGTACCGGACGCTCGCCCCGGTGAACGTCGGAGGGACGATCGAGGTCGTCCGGCTGGCCGCGCACCGGCGGCCGACCCCGCTGCACGTCGTCTCCACCCTCGGCGTGTACCTGGGCTGGACGGGACGGGAGCGTCCCGTCACCGAGGACGAGGCCCCCGACGACCCGGCGGGTCTGGACTCGCCGTACTACCGGACCAGGTGGGTCGCGGACGCGCTGGTGCGGCGGGCCCGCGAGCACGGCCTGCCCGTGACGATCCACCGCCCCGCGAGGGTCGGCGGCCACGGCCGTACCGGTCGCGGCGACCCGGGGGACTACCTCAACCGGCTGCTCGCCACCTTCGTCAGGCTCCGCATGGTGCCGGACGTCCCGGTGGCCGAGGACGTCGTCCCGGTCGACCACCTCGCCGCCGCGATCGCGGAGAGGCTGCTGGACCCCGGTACGGCCGGGCGCGACTTCCACTACGCCGACGCCGCGGGGATCACCTACCGGCGGATGGCGGACGCCCTGGCCGAGCACGGGTACGACGTGGAGACGGTCCCCTGGGAGCGCTGGCGCGCGGAGGTCCAGCGCCGCTCGGCCGCGGGCGAGCCGGTCGAGACGGGGCCGTTCCTCACCGATCCTGGCTCGGAACCGCCCGGCCCGCGCCGCCTGCGGTTCGACTGCTCGTTCGCGTGCCCGCCGCCCGGCCCGGCCCTCATCGGCCGCTACCTCGCGTTCCTCGCCGAGTCCGGGACGATCCCCCCACCGGAGGGCGCCCAGGCGTCCTCGGGGCCCGCGGAGGCGACGCCCCCGCCCGTTCCCGCCCCGGGCCCCGCCGGGACGTCCGTACCGGGAGGGATCCGATGAGGGCCGACGCGCTCAGGTTCGCCGGTATCTGGTCCGCCGAACTGGTGTCGGTGATCGGCTCCAGCCTCACCGGCTTCGTGCTCAGCGTCTGGGTCTACCAGGAGTCGGGCTCGGAGACGCAGTTCGCGCTCACCATGCTCTGCGCCACCCTCCCGGGCCTTCTCATCACGCCCTTCTCGGGGGTGATCGTCGACCGCTTCGACAGGAAGCGGGTGCTCGTGCTCAGCGACTGCGGGGCGGCGCTGTCGACGGCCGCGCTGCTGCTCGTCGTACAGACGCAGGGCCTGGCCGTGTGGCACGTCTACCTCGCCACCGCGGTCGGCGCGGTCTGCGGGACCTTCCACCTCACCGTCTACCAGGCCATGACGCCGCTGCTGGTGCCCGAGCGCCACCTGGGACGGGCCAACGGGCTCATGCAGGCCACCTGGGGGCTGCAGATCGCGGCGCCGGTGGCCGCCGGAACCCTGCTGGAGGTGGTGGGGGTACGCGGAGTGCTCCTGCTGGACCTGCTGTCGTTCGCGGTCGCGACGGCCGTGGTGCTGGCGACCCGGCTGCCCCGCGCGGTCACCCGCCCCGGCGGGACGGCCGTCGCTCCGTCGCTCGGCGCCGACCTGCTCTTCGGCCTGCGTCACCTGCGCCGGGGCGGGCTGCTCCCGCTGGTGGTGGTCTCGGCCGCGTTCAACCTCGCGTTCGCCGTGGCGGGGGTGCTGGTCCGCCCCCTCATCCTGTCGTTCGCCGGGCCCGCCACGCTCGGCGTGCTCGTCTTCGCCGGGGGGGCGGGGCTGTTCGCCGGGAGCCTGTTCATGGGCGCCTGGGGAGGGCCGCGCCACAGGATCGCGGGGATGAGCCTGTTCATGGGGATCGGGGGGATCGCGCTGGCCGCGCACGGCCTGTCCCCCTCGGTGGCGCTCATCGCGGTGGCCGCCCCGGCGTTCCTGTTCGTCCTGCCGGTGGTCAACGGGTGCGTGACGACCGTCCTGCAGACCAGGACGGAGAGCGAGGCGCTGGGCCGGGTGCTGGCCACCGCCCGCACCCTGGGGCAGTGCGCGATGCCCGTCGCCTACCTCAGTGCCGCACCCGCGGCCGAACACCTCACCGGCCCGTGGCTCATGCCGGGAGGCGCGCTGGCCGGAAGCGCCGGGGAGCTGATCGGCACCGGTCCCGGAAGGGGCACCGCCCTGATCTTCCTGATCGACGGCCTGCTCCTGGTCGTCCTGGCGATCACCACCTACGCCCGCCCCCGGCTCCGCCGCCTGGACCCCGAGGTCCCCGAGGTCCCCGAGGTCCCCGAGGTCCCCGAGGCGTCCGAGGCGTCCGAGGCGTCCGGGGCGGTCCGAGCGCGGACCGCTCCCGACCCTGCCTCCTGACCCCGCGTCCGTTCCCGATCCCCCACCCGTCCCCGTCCCCGTCCCCGATCCCCACCCGGAGCCCACCGTGAAACCCGCGAACGAGGTCCCATGCCACTGCACCTGACCCCCGAGGACGCGCGCCGCTACCTGGAGAGCGGCGAGGCGCCCGGTCCCCACCTGGACCTGATCGGCGCCATGGCCGCGCAGGCCGCGGCGGCCGGGCTCCGGCTCGGCCTGTTCGAGGCCCTGGCGGACGGTCCCGTACCCCTTCCCGGTCTGGCCGCGGCGCTCGGCGCGGACCCGGCCGGGCTGCGGGTCCTGCTCGGCGCGCTGGCCGCGACCGGGTACGTGACGGACGGGCCCGGCGGGTACGCGCCGACCGCGGTGGCACGCTCCCTGCTCGGCGGGTACGGCAACACGCTGCTGTTCTGGCAGGAGGTCATGGCCGGGCTCTGGGGCGGGCTGGAGGAGTCGGTGCGCTCCGGTGGCCGCACGGCCGACTTCTACACCTGGCTGGGCGGGCGGCCCGACGTGCTGGCCCGCTTCCAGCGGCTGCTGCGGGAGCAGGCGGAGTGGCTGGGAGAGGAGATCGCGGACGCCGCCCCCCTGCCGGACGGCGCCGGGCGGCTGCTCGACCTGGGCGGCGGTCACGCCCGCTACAGCATCGCCTACTGCCGCGACCGGCCGGGCCTGCGCGCGTGCGTCGTCGACCTTCCCGCGGCGCTGGAGGCGGGCCGCGCGGCGACGGCCGCGGCCGGGCTGGCCGGCCGGGTCGAGCTGCTCGCCGGGGACGTCACGGGCGAGCTGCCGTACCGGGGGCAGGACGCCGTGCTGCTGTTCAACCTGCTGCACGGCTTCGGCGAGGAGGAGGCCGCGGCGCTGGTGCGGGCCGCGGTGGGCACGCTGCGCCCCGGCGGGATCGCGCTGGTCCTGGAACGGGACCCCGGCCACCGGGGGGACGCGGTCGCGCGCGCCTTCACCTCGTTCTTCGAGCTCAACCTGCACCACACCCAGGGCGGGCGCCTGCACTCCCCGGGTACGGTCGACGGCTGGCTCGTCGCGGCCGGGTGTCCCGGGACGCGACGGCACGTCCTGACGCGTTCCCCGGCGCACGTCCTGACCGTCGCGACCCGGGCGTGAGGACCGGGCGGATCGGCGGGCCCGCGGATCGCCTGACGGGCCCGCGGGCACACGGGTCCACGCGGTCCCGAGGAGTCGCCGGGCGCGTGCCGCCGACCCCGGCCCGCGCGGTCGAACACGGGCCGGTGAAGCCCAGGTAACGGTCGGCTGTGGGTCCGCTCCGCGGATCACCGCGCGGGTGCCTGCTGTGCGAGGATCGGCGCCTGTACATGCGCGGTGAAGGTGATGGAGCGTGGCCACGATGAGTTCGACGAGGCGCTGGATCGTTCCCGTGACGGGCCTCCTGGCGGCGAGCGCGCTCGTCGCGGTCACCGGCGCCGCCGAGGCCACGACGGCCACGACGGGCGCGACGAGCACCGCGGGCGCCTCGGCCACCGCGGGCGCGTCCGGTACGGCGAGCGTGTCGGGTACGGCGGTCACCGCGGGCACGGCCGGCACCGTCTACTACGTCGACTCCAGGGCGGGCGACGACGCGGCCGCGGGCACCTCGGTCAAGGCCCCCTGGCGCAGCCTCGACAACGTCAACGCCGCGACGCTGCAGCCGGGCGCCATCGTGCGCCTCAAGCGCGGCGGGAGCTGGGCGGGCCCGCTGACCCTGTCGGCCCGCGGCACCGCCGCCGCCCCGGTCACCGTCGAGCCGTACGGCCTGGGCGCCGCCCCCAGGATCGGCGGCAGGGACGCGGCCTGCGTGGTGGTGTCGGGCTCCTACGTGCGGGTGGCCGGGATACGGGCGAGCAACTGCCAGTGGTCCGGTTTCGAGGTGAGCGGGAACCGCAACGAGCTGGACCGCGTCATCGCCGACCGCAACATCACCGGGGTCCACATCATCGGTGCGCACAACGTCCTCAAGAACAGCGTGCTGACCGACAACGACCGGATGAGCGTCAACGACGAGGGCGGCGACGACGACTCCGGCGCCTTCGGCGTGCTGCTCAACGGTGACGACAACCTCGTCACCGGAAACGTGATCACCGGCAGCTACGCGAAGAGCAGGGACTACGGCACCGACGGCGCAGCCGTCGAGGTGTTCAACGGCGACCGCAACCGGGTCACCCACAACGTCGCCAGGAACAACGAGACCTTCGTCGAGCTGGGCGCGAGGAAGGGCAGGACCGCCACGGGCAACGTCTTCGCGCACAACGTGGTGACCTCCTCGCGCCGCGGCTCCTTCCTCGTCACCCGCGGTCCCCGCCACGTGGTGGGCCCGGTGAAGGGCACCGTCGCGGTGCACAACTCGGTCCACCTGCCGGCCCGCGACACCATCGGCTGGGCCTGCCACCACGGCTGCTCCCCGGGCATCCTGAAGCTGCGCAACAACGTCATCGTGGTGGGCGGGCAGGTGGGGTTCGAGGACGGCAAGGGGGCCGACGAGGACGCGGGCGTCTACCGGGGCCGCTCCAGGCGGTTCACGCTCGGCCCGCGGTCGATCATGGCCGACCCCGGCTTCCGGAGCCCCACCGACCTGCGCCTGCGGCCGGGCTCCCCGGCCCGGGGCCGCGGTGTCCGGCTCGGGCCCGCCTGGTACGGAGGGGCGGTCATGGCCCGCGACGTGTCCGGTGCCGTGCTCTCCGCCACCCCCGCCGCCGGTGCCTACCAATCCTGATATTTACTGATTTTGAGCATTGTTTTGGACATCTTCCTGGAACCCTCGTGAAACCTGGTTGGGACAGGCTGGGGACCAGAGCGAGGTGATCGACGATGATGTTGCGGCTACGGGTCTCCTTCCCCGACCGTCCGGGCGCCCTCGGCCAGGCGGCCCGGGTGCTCGGCACGCTGGGCGCCGACATTCTCCAGGTGACGGTCCTGGAACGGGAGTCGGGCCGGGCGGTGGACGACTTCACCGTCTCCTGGCCGGGCACCGTGGACGCGGACACGGTCAGGGACCGGCTCTCCGGCGTGCCGGGGATGCGGGTGGAGGGCGTCTGGCCCACCAGGGAGATCCCCGGAGCCGCCCCCGACTACGACCTGCTGAAGCACGTGGCCGCCGACCCCGGCCGGGCCTTCGCCACGCTGGTGGACGCGGTGCCCGACCTGGTGAGCGCCGAGTGGGCGGCGATCCTGTCCTCGGAGAGCGGGGAACTGCTCCACCGCAGCTGGCAGGCGCCACGGACGCTGGACGAGACGGGCGGCCTGGCGGGCGTCAAGGCCGCCGACCTGGCCCCGCTGCGGCCGGCCGTCCTGGGGTCGGGCCGGTACCGGATGATGAGCGTCCCGGTGCCGGGGACGGGCCTGCACCTGGTCATGGCGCGCACCGACGGGCCGCCCTTCCACCGCGTGGAGCTGGAGCGCGCCGTCCGGGTGCTGGAGATCGTCTCCATCATGAGCCGCACCCCCTGAGCCGGTGCGCCGAGGTGACGTACCTCCGAGACCGGACGACGGTGCCGGGACGCGGCGTCCCCGGGGCGGGCCGGGGCGGGGACCGTCAGCGCTGCGGGGGGTCGACGCGGGCGCCGTCCATGGTGAAGAGCATCAGCCGGGTGGAGTCCACGCCGACCCGGGCGGACTCCCCGGCCCGCCAGACCGGTCGGGAGCCGAGGCGGACGATGAGGTCCGCCCTGCGGTGGTGACCGCTGGCGTGCTCCTGCTGCCGCAGGGGCTCGGCGTCCTCGTCCGCCACGGTACCGGGCATCAGCCGGCGCAGCACCGAGCGGATCCGGCCGCCGGTCAGGGAGGGGTCGCCCAGCGCGTGGGCCTTCTGGCGGGGGTCGGGCGGCTCGGGGACGGCCACGGAGGTCAGGCCGCTCTCGACGTAGGCGAGCCACTCGTGACCGTGGTACTCCAGCGCGCGGACCCGGCCCAGGAAGACCGGCCCCTCGAAGCTGTCGGGGACCGGTGCCAGGCAGTCCGGGCGCAGCCCGACGATGATCTGGCGGCCCACGTGCTGGGAGATGACGTACGCCCTGGGATCGGTCCAAGGGATCATGATCTGATGCGGGCCGAAGTCCAGCAGGATGTACTGGTTCTGCGGGGTGCGGACGGTCGCCGCGAGCAGGTTGAGCTGCTGGGAGCTGAGGAAGGCGGCGGTGAAGGCGGTCGCGGGGTCGTTGTAGACCTGCCCGGGGGTGCCGACGTCCTGCAGCACGCCGCGGTTCATGATGGCGATCCGGTCGGCCAGGGTCAGGGCCTCGACCTGGTCGTGCGTGACGTAGATCGTGGTCACCCCGAGCGAGCGGACCAGCGAGGAGATCTCCATCCGGAGCTCGGTGCGCATCCCCGCGTCCAGGTTGGACAGCGGCTCGTCCATCAGGAAGAGCGAGGGCTGGCGGACGATCGCGCGGCCCATCGCGACGCGCTGGCGCTGGCCGCCGGAGAGCGTTCCAGGGCGTCTCTCCAGCGTCTCGTCGATCTGCAGTATCTTCGACAGCTCGGTCACGCGCTCCCTGACCATCGCCGGGTCGGCCTTGGCGATCTCCAGCGGGAAGGCGATGTTGCCGCGTACGGTCCGGTGCGGGTAGAGGGCGCCGTTCTGGAACACCATGGCCACGTCGCGGTCACGCGGAGCGAGCTCGTTGGCGAGCGTGCCGCCCAGCCAGAGGTCACCGTCGGTGACGTCCTCGAGTCCCGCGATCATCCGGAGCAACGTGGACTTGCCGCAGCCGGAGGGTCCGAGCAGGACGAGGAACTCCCCCTGCTCCGCACGCAGGCTCATGCGATCAACCGCAAGGTATCCACCCGGGTACACCTTGCTCACGTTATCGAGGACGACGGTACTCATGCGCGCTCGTTCCTCCCGGACGACCCCGCCCGGATCCCAGCCGTGTGATTGATGAGGTAGTACATCGCGTCGCTTGCCCGTGTGTCCATAGATGTCGTTAGAAATCGCTCATCTTATGGTTACTTCTTCGTTCCCTGATGTGACGGACGGTCATGACCGGATGGCTTTACGGCGACCTCACCGCGAGGGTTGAGATGTTACAGTTTGTGAAAATTTGCAGAAACGAACCGCACGGGGGACGCCGGGCGCCGATCGGCTCGCGCCCGCCTGTGCCGCAGGGTGGGGTGGCTCGTGATGGACGGTGAAATCGCGCAGACCTCGCGCTCACGCCCCGACGGCGCGTCAATCCGGCTGGCCGACATCGCCGCGCACGCCGGGGTGAGCGAGGCCACGGTCAGCCGGGTGCTCAACGGCAAGCCCAGCGTGTCGTCGTCGACGCGGCAGGCGGTGCTGGCGGCCCTGGACGTCATGGGGTACGAGCGCCCGCAGCGGCTGCGCCAGCGCAGCAACGGGCTGATCGGCCTGGTCACCCCGGAGCTGGACAACCCCATCTTCCCGGCGTTCGCCCAGGCCGTGGAGAAGGCGCTGACCCAGCACGGCTACACCCCGGTGCTGTGCACCCAGCTCCCCGGCGGCGCCCCGGAGGACGAGTTCACCGAGCTGCTCATGGACCGCGGGGTCAGCGGCATCGTGTTCGTCTCCGGCCTGCACGCCGACACCACCGCCCGGATGGACCGTTACACCCGCCTGACCGACCGCGGCCTGCCGATCGTCCTGGTCGACGGCTACAGCGAGCGGATCGAGGCGCCCTTCATCTCCCCGGACGACCGGGCCGCGGCCCGGCTGGCCGTGCAGCACCTCGCCGACCTGGGCCACGAGCGGATCGGCCTGGCCGTGGGGCCGCGCCGGTTCGTCCCGGTGATCAGGAAGATCGAGGGCTACCGGCGGGCGATGTCCCAGCTGCTCGGGGCGGTCGAGGTGGACGAGCTGATCTCGCACTCGCTGTTCTCGGTGGAGGGCGGCCAGGCCGCGGCGACCCAGCTGCTGGCCCGGGGGTGCACCGGCATCGTGTGCGCGTCCGACCTGATGGCGCTGGGCGCGATCCGCGCCTGCCGGGACCGGGGCCTGACGGTGCCGGGTGACGTCTCGGTGGTGGGGTTCGACGACTCGCCGCTGATCGCGTTCACCGACCCTCCGCTGACCACCGTGCGCAAGCCCATCGGGGCGATGGCCTCGGCGGCGGTGGCCACCCTGCTGGAGGAGATCAACGGGGTGCACGCCAAGCACGTCGAGCTGATCTTCCAGCCCGAGCTCGTGGTGCGCAGCTCCACCGGCTCCGGCCCGCTGGTCAACCGCTGACCTCCCGCACGGACGGCCGCGACCGGACCCGATGACCTTCCGGGGACGGGTGGCACCGGCCCCGCCGGACCGGTGCGAGCATGGGCGCATGAGCACAGCCCGCGACGCCAGCGACCCCAGCTGCACCGTCGACGTCGTCGTCATCGGCGGGACCGGCGTCGACACCACCGCCTACGTCCCCTCGCTGCCCCTGCCGTACGCCGACACCTACGCGGTGCCCCCGGTGATCGACCGGATCGGCAACACCGGCAGCGGCGTCGCCCTGGGCTGCCACGCCCTGGGCCTGAGCGTCAAACTGGTCGACCTGATCGGCGACGACCCGCAGGGCCGGTTCATCAGGGACCGCTTCGAGGGCACCGGCATCGACACCGCCTGGGCGCACGCCCCGCAGGGGACCCGGCGCAGCGTCCTGCTCGTCGGCCCGGACGGGCGGCGCACCTCGCTGTTCGACCCGCGCGCCGTGCCGGGCGAGCGGCTGCCCAGACGGCTGTACCTGGACGCGGTGCGCGCGGCCCGGCACGTCCACGTGTCGATCAACGACTTCTCCCGCCACGTCTACCCCGACCTGGAGGACAGGACCACGGGGCTCGTCTCCACCGACCTGCACGACTGGGACGGCGACGACGACCACCACAGGGACTTCGCCCTCTCCTCCGACCTGGTCTTCCTGTCGGCCACCGCACTGGGCACGCGCCGCGACGAGGTCATGCGCGGCATCCTGGCCCGGGGCCGCGCACGCGCCGTCGTCTGCACCGACGGCGCCGCGGGCTGCCGCGTCCTCGACGAGGACGGCTTCGGCGACGTCCCGGCCGCGCCCCTGCCGGCCCCGGTGGCCGACACCAACGGCGCCGGCGACGCGTTCGTCTCCGGGGTCCTGTACGGGCTGCTCGCCGGGAGGCCGCTGCGCGACGCCCTCCCGCTGGGCGCCGTCGCCGGAGCCCACGCCTGCACGTCGGCCGGCACCCACGAGGACCCCGTCGACGAGCCGACGCTGCTGCGCAGGGAGCGGGAGCTCCCCGCGCCGCCCGGCCCCGGCAGGGCGCGGGACCAGAGCCCGGACAGGTCGCGCTAGAGCGTGGACAGGTCGCTCAGCAGCCGCGCCGCCCGCTCGCGGTAGGCCGCCACGTTGCGGAGCTTCACGTGCTCGTACCCCCGGATCAGGTCGGGCAGCCCGGCCAGCTCCAGCACCCGCTCGGCGGTCTCCGGGCGCAGGTGGTCCAGCGCGCGGTGCACGTCGCGGGTGTACTCGCCGGCGAGCTCCCGCTCGGTCCCGCGCACCGACCCCAGCCCGAACGGGTCCAGCCGGGTCCCGCGCAACCGGCGCATGCCGTACAGCGCGCGGAAGGCCGGGTCGAACCAGGTGCCGAGCCGGATCTTGCGCTTCACGCCCATGGCGCGCAGCACCGGCGGGTGCAGGTTGTAGGAGATCCGCGCGCCCGGCCCGAACTCGGCGGCGATCCTGGCCCGCTCGGCCGGGTCGAGGTGCAGCCGCGCCACCTCGTACTCGTCCTTGTACGCCATCAGCCGGTGCAGCTCGCGGGCGTAGGCCTCGGTGACCGGGCAGGAGTCCGCCGAGACCGCCCGCTCGCGCTCCAGGACCGCGCGGACCGCGTCGGCGTAGCGGGCGGCGTGGCGCAGGTCCTGGTAGGCGACCAGGTCGGGCACCCGGACGGTGAGGATGCGGTGCAGCTCGGTGCCGGGCTCGGCGACCGCGTCGACGAGCCGCGCGGCCTGCGGGGACGGGGCCGGCGCGACCGGGGACGCGGGACGGGTCGCCTCGGCCACCGCTTCGGCCACCGCCTCGGGGGCGGCGACGACGGCGCGTCCCCAGGCGAAGGCGGTCAGCGTCCGCTCGGCGGACCGGCCGCCGGTCGCGCGGATCGCCCCCTCGATCGCCTCCAGCCCGACCGGGATGAGGCCGCGCTGCCAGGCCGCCCCGATGACGATGGTGTTGGCCGGCATGTGGTCGCCGAACAGCGCCTGGGCCAGCCGCTCGGCGTCGAGGTAGACGTTCAGCCCGCGCCGGGTCCGCGTCTCCAGCACCGCGATCGGCGAGGCCGGGTCGGTCAGGTGGGTGGACGGGTCGAGCACCATCGAGCCGGTCGGGGCCAGGCTGGTGGAGACCACCGCCACGGTCCGGCCGCGGTCGGCCGCGGCCAGGTGGGCGGGGTCGGTGGCGCCGATCAGGTCCAGCGCGAGGTAGGCGTCCACGCTGGCCGTGCCGCCCCGCGCCGTACGCTCCCCGTCGTCGCCTTCCCCGTCGGCGTCGTCGTAGATGAGGATGTCGGAGACGACGGTGCCGCCCTTCTGGGCCAGGCCGGTCTGGTCGAGCCCGCGCGAGCGCCTGCCGTCGAGCATCGCGGCGGTGCCGAGGATCTGCGCGACCGACACCACCCCGGTGCCGCCGACGCCGACCATCCTGATCGACGCCTCACCGGCGCGCGCCTCGGGCAGCGGCATCACGGGCGGTACGGGCACGACGGTGCGCCTCCCGGCGGCCTTGCCCCTGGCGGGCAGGACGGTCACGAACGAGGGACAGTCGCCCTCCACGCAGGAGTAGTCCTTGTTGCAGGAGGACTGGTGGATCTCGGTCTTGCGGCCGAACTCGGTCTCCACCGGCAGCACCGACAGGCACTCGGACTTCTGCCCGCAGTCGCCGCAGCCCTCGCAGACCCGCTGGTTGATCGCGACCCTCTTGGGCGGGTCGGGCAGCTCGCCCCGCTTGCGCAGCCGGCGCTTCTCGGCCGCGCACTGCTGGTCGTGGACGAGCACGGTCACGCCGGGGATCGCGGCCAGCTCGCGCTGGGCGTCGTCCAGGGCCGTGCGGTCGCGGACCTCGGCGATGCCCGCCAGCCTGACCCCCCGGTAGCGCCTGGGCTCGTCGGTGGTGACGACGACCCGGCGCACCCCCTCGATCTCCAGCCAGCGGGTCAGCTCGGCCACCGACAGGGCCGGGGTGATGGTCTGCCCGCCGGTCATCGCCACCGCGCTGTTGTAGAGCAGCTTGTAGGTGATGTTGACGCCCGCGCCGACCGCGGCCCTGATCGCGAGCGAGCCGCTGTGGTGGAAGGTGCCGTCGCCGAGGTTCTGGAAGATGTGCGGGGTGTCGGTGAAGGGCGCCTGGCCGATCCACTGCGTCCCCTCACCGCCCATCTGGGTCAGGCCCAACAGCTCGCCCTTGCCCTCGCGGTTGAGCACCACCATCGTGTGGCAGCCGATGCCGGCGCCGACGGGCGCGTTGTCGGGCACGGCGGTGGAGCGGTTGTGCGGGCAGCCCGAGCAGAAGAAGGGCGTGCGCTTCGGGGCGAGCAGCGTCAGCGGCGCCGGGCGGTTCAGCAGCGCGAGCCCGGCGTCCATCCGGTCGCCGAAGCCGGTCAGGCCGCGGCGGCGCAGCCGGAAGGCGATGGCCTTGGCGGCCAGGTCGGCGTCGACGGATCCGTACCCGGGGATCAGCCGCTCGCCGTTCTCGTCGTGCCTGCCCAGCACGCGGGGGGCGCCGGTCATCCCGTACAGCACGTCCTTGACGGAGGTCTCCAGCAGCGGGGCCTTCTCCTCCACGACCAGGATCTCCGTCAGGCCCCGGGCGAACGCGCGGACGATCTCCTTCTCCAGCGGCCAGATCATGCCGATCTTCAGCAGCCGGACGCCGGCCTCCTCGGGGGTGACGCCCAGCTTGCGGAAGCCCTCGCGCACGTCGTGGTAGGCGGTGCCGGAGGCGACGATGCCCAGCCAGGCGTCCGGCGGGTCGCAGGTGACGCGGTTGAGGCCGTTCTCGCGGGCGTAGGCGCGGGCCAGCTCCAGCCGCGGGCCGACCAGGGTGCGCTCCATCTCCAGCGACCACGGGGTCAGCAGGGTGGCGTCGGGCACGTGCCGGTAGGGCCTGCCCTCGTACTCGACCTCGGGTACGACCGGGGCGGCCCGGTCGTACCCGAGGTCCACGGTGCCGGTGGCGTCCACGACGTTGGAGACGGCCTTCACCGCCACCCAGAGGCCGCTGACCCGGGACGCCATGATCGCGTGGCGTCCCAGGTCGAGCAGCTCCTGGACGCTTCCGGGGTGGACGACCGGCATGCCGAGCGCAGCGAGCGCGGTCTCGGTCGCCGAGGGGAGCGTGGAGGACTTGCAGGAGGGGTCGTCCCCGCAGAACGCGATCAGGCCCCCGGAAGGGTGGGCGCCGACGAAGTTGCCGTGCCGGAACGCGTCGGCCGCGCGGTCCACGCCCGGCGCCTTGCCGTACCAGACGCCCAGCACGCCGGACCTGCGCGGGCGGGGGAGGGTGGGCACCAGCTGGCTGCCCCAGACGGCGGTGGCGCCGAGTTCCTCGTTCTGCCCGGGGCGGTGCACCACGCCGAGCGGCTCGGCGTGGCGCCGCGAGCGGGCCAGCTCCTGGTCGAAGCCGCCCAACGGGGAGCCGGGGTAGCCCGACACCATCGCGCCGGTGTCCAGGCCGGCGGCGCGGTCGGCGCGCATCCGGTCGAGGATCACCCGCACCAGGGCCTGGGTGCCGGTCATGAAGACCCGGCCCTCCTGGCGGAGGTAGCGGTCGTCAGGGGAGATCTCACGGGCGTCGGCGAAGATCGTCATGGTCCTGGTCCCGTCTGTGGCGCTCCTGCGATGCCCGCAAGGTTATGCCAGACAGAACAAAATTCGATTTCAATCTTTCCAAGGCCGGACCGTCTCGTTAGCATCCGATGTCATGGACGGGACGGATCGCGCAATTCTCAACCACCTGCAGGTGGACGGGCGGCTGAGCAACCTGGAGCTGGCCGAGCGGGTGCGGCTGACGCCGTCGCCCTGCCTGCGCCGGGTCCGCAACCTGGAGGAGGCCGGGGTGATCACCGGCTACCGGGCCGTGATCGACCCCGCGGCGGTGGGCCGGGGCTTCCAGGTCGTCGCCTACGTCGAGCTGGAGGGCCAGGACGCCGAGACGGTCACCGCCTTCGAGGCGGCCGTCCTGGAGATCGACGACGTGGTCGAGTGCCTGCGGATGTTCGGCCGCCCCGACTACGTGCTGCGGGTGGCCGTGCCCGACATGGACGCCTACAGCCAGCTCTGCCTGGAGCGGCTCGGCCGCCTGCCCGGCCTGGACAAGCTCACCTCGCAGATCGCGATGAAGGCCCTCAAGACCGGCGGCGCCCTGCCCCTGTGAGAGCAGGACGCCCGGCGGTCCCGGAGCCGTCCCCGGGGACCGCCGGGCGTCCTCGCCGTGATCGACGGCGCCCGGTCAGCCGCCGAGCGTGACGTGCAGGATCCTCTCGTTGCTGTTGTTCGGCGTGCTGTCCTTGTCGCCGGTGTTGGAGGTGGTCAGCCACAGGCCGCCCGGGGCGGGCTCCACGGTGCGCAGCCGGCCGTAGGTGCCGTTGAAGTAGCTCTGCAACCCGGTCAGGCTGCTGCCGCTGATCACCGCCCGGTACATCCGGGTGCCCCGCTGGCAGGCCACGTAGAGCGCGTCCCGCACGACGGCGATGCCGGAGCAGGAGCCGTCCGCGGTGGGATAGGTGCGCTTGGGGGCGATGAACCCGGCGGTGCCGCAGGCGCCGCTGGTGCCCTCGCACGCCGGCCAGCCGTAGTTGCCGCCCCTGGTGATGAGGTTGGTCTCGTCCATGACGCTGTTGCCGAACTCCTGCTCCCACAGCCGGCCCTGGGAGTCGAACGCCAGCCCCTGCGGGTTGCGGTGGCCGTAGCTCCACACGGGGTTGCCGAACGGGTTGTCCGACGGCACGCTGCCGTCGGGGTTGATCCTCAGGATCTTCCCGCTGAGGTGGGACGTGTTCTGCGCGTGGTCGCCGTTCTGCGCGTCGCCGGTGCTGGCGTACAGCTTGCCGTCCGGGCCGAACCGCAGGCGGCCGCCGTCGTGGTACTTGTTGCGCAGGATCCCGCTGAGCAGGACCTGCCCGCCGGCGGTGTCGAGCCTGTCGTTCACCAGCCTGATCCGCACGATCCGGTTGTCGGTCGGCGAGGTGTGCATGATGTACACCCAGCGGTCACTGGTGAAGGTGGGTGAGATCTCCAGGCCGAGGAGGCCGCCCTCGCCGTCGGTGCCGGCCACGTTCGGCACGGTGCCCACGGTCGTCTTCGCCCCGGTGGAGGGGTCGAGGCGGACGATGTCGTCGGCGTCGCGGCGGCCGTAGAGGATCGTGCCGTCCGGGAGCGTGACCAGACCCCACGGGATGTCGGTGTCGGTCGCGACCTGCTTCACCGTGCACACCGGGTTGGCGCACGCCGCGCCGGTGGTCGCCGTCACGGTGTCGCTGCGCGCCGAGACGTTGGCCTGCCCGTCGCGGGCCACCACGTGGTACTGGTAACTCGTGGCGCCCGCCAGCCCGCTGTCGATGAAGGTGGTGGCCGGCGGGGTGCCGTTGACCGCGCCGACCTTGGCGCCGCCGCGGTACACGTCGTAGGCGCGGACCCCGACGTTGTCGGCCGAGGCGGTCCACCTCAGCGTCACCGTGGTACCGGACACCGACGCGGTCAGCTGCGTCGGGGCGCTCGGCGCCTGGGTGTCGGCCTGGCACTGCGGCGGGGTGATCGTCACCGTGGTGCTGGCCTGCGAGACGTTGCCCGCGGCGTCGCGCGCGTTGACGTACAGGCCCCAGGTGGCCCCGGGGACCACGGTGAGGCTCGTGGACAGCGTGGTGCCGCTCACCGTCTTCATCTGCTGGCCGTCGTGGTAGACGTCGTAGAAGGCCACCCCGACGTCGTCGGTCGAGGCGTTCCAGGAGAACGTCACCGAGTCGCACGTCAGGTTGCTCACCCGCGGGCCGCCCGGCACCGTCGGGGGCCGGGTGTCGGTGCCGCCCGCGGACGTCGTCCACCGCTGGTTGCCGCGCCCGGTGCAGGTCCACAGCCCCACCCGGGTGCTGTTCGCCGTGCCCTCGCCGGTCACGTCCAGGCACAGGCCCGACTGCACGCCGGTGACGGTGCCGTCGGCGTTGATCCTCCAGCGCTGGTTGGCGCCGCCGGTACAGGTGTAGATCTGCAGCGCGGCCGGGGCGGTGGTGTCCTGGCCGACCACGTCCAGGCACATCGTGTCGCCGTACACCCGGAACTCACCGGCCGCGGTGAAGGTCCAGGACTGGTTGGCCTGGCCGTTGCAGTCGTAGATGTTGACGCCGGTGCCGGAGGCCGTGCTGTTGCCGATCACGTCGAGGCAGCGGCCGGAGGCCACGCCGACCACGGTCGCCGGTGCCGCCGAGGCGGGCGCCGCGCCCGCCACCGTCATGGCGAGCGCGGCGGCCACGGTGGCCACCGCGGTCATCGCGGCCACCAGCACGCGAGGCCACGGCCTCCGGCCGTTGGTCGAGGGGGGTGTTCGCACCTGTTCTCCAAGGGGGGATCGTCCGCGGGGTTTCCGGGGTGAGGTGATCGTCAGCCTACGTGGCAAAGCTGACCGTTTCGGGAGTTTTGTGTTGACTCCTTCTGTCCGAAAAGATCGGCCGGAAACCGCCGCAGCCTCCCCATGGCCGCCCGGCTACTCGCCGCGGGTCACGACGTCACGCGGAAGGTGGCGTCGCCCCGGCTCTGCGCGTCGCCGATCGGGTCGAGCCGGAGCAGGTAGTCGTAGTGCCGGATGTACCGGTCAGGGTGGTTGTACGACTGGAAGGACGACCACGACGCGTCGGCGAGCCCGGCGACCCGGCGGAACGTGGAGTCGGCCGCGAAGGTCGCGGTGCCGTCGTCGGGCGCGAGGACGAAGTCGAACCCGTAGTGCCGCAGGTAGTACCCGGGGTAGTTCACCGACGCGAAGGACACGTGGCCGTTTGCGTTCGCCAGGCCGGGCACCAGCCGGAACTGCGCGTCCTGGGCCGGGCTGACGTTCGCGTCGATGCGCACGTCGAGGTTCGCGTGCCGCACGTACCGGGTCTGGAAGTTGTACGACTGGATGCGGTTGACCGGCACGGTGGCGCCCCAGCGGCCCAGGACGCGGTTCTCCTCCGCGGCGGTCAGGTTGAGGATGGAGCCGTGCCGCTTGCGGTTGGTGCCCATGCCGTGGTCGGAGCGCGTCCGGAAGTTCCGCGTGCTGCCCAGGTCGGTGGAGGTGACGGGCATGTAGCCGCGGCCGGTGGCGTACTGGTCCAGCCACAGGGCCCACTCGTTGCGGCCGTTGAACTGCGCCCACATCGGACCTTCCACCACGTTGCCACCGCCCGTGCCGTTGGAGATCCCCATGTGCGACAGGTTCCCCAGCGTCGTCCAGGACCCCAGGATCGAGTTGCTCGCCTCGATCGTGATGTGGCCGTCCGCCGAGGCCCGGTAGTACCGGTAGCCGCCGACGGCACCGGGCACCTCGACGATCTGCGTGTCGATGATGCCCTGGCTGCCGCCGCGCTCGATGTACAGCTGCGGTGCCGTGAAGCTGCGGAAGTCGCTGGTGCGCGCGTACCAGATGCGGTGCTTGGTCACGCCGTTGCGGGGCGAGTTCGTGGCCCAGTACAGGACGTAGTCACCGGTCTCGGGGTTGTACACGGCCTCGGGCGCCCAGGCGTTGCCCGCGCCGGGGATGGCGCCCGCGACGTTGATCAGCCGCGGGGCCGACCAGTTCACCAGGTCGCTCGACTCCCACACGACGAGCGAGGTGCTCCCGCGGTTCGCGGCGTCGCTCCACGAGGTGCCGGCGGCGATGCGCAGGTCCGTCGCGACGATCCAGTACCGGTCACCGGCGGGGGACCGGACGAGGGCGGGGTCGCGGACCCCTCGCGTGCCGACCGTGGAGCGCAGGACCAGGCCGCCGTTGTTGAGGTCGGTCCAGCGCAGCCCGTCGTCGCTGTGGGCGAGGTAGATCTGCTCGCCGTTCGCCGACTCCCCGGTGAAGTGCGCCATCAGGTATCCGGTGAAGGGTTCGAGGGCGACCGCCGCCCTCGGCGCGGCCAGCGACCACGAGGTGAACATCAGGCAGGCGGCGAGCACCGCGCCCACCCTGGACAGGGCCTTCGACATGCGTTTCTCCTTCGGGGGGTGAGCAGGACGGGGCCGGGGGCCGCCGTCCCCGGCGACCTCCGCCCGGCCGGCCCGGCGGCGTCGCGGGGACACGGGCGCGTCACACGTCGTTCCTTCTGTCGGCCCGCGACTGTTAGCGTTAACATCTCACGTCGTGGAAATTCGTCCATCGCAGGGATACGTGACCGCCGGCGCGCTGAAATCACGGCACGGGACCTCGGCCCGGCCGGGGTCGCATCGGCGTCACATCAGTGTGATCGCCGGTATCGGGTCGGTCAATACCCCATGACGCCCGGTCGCCGACCGGTCGCCGACGTCACGCGGGCGAGCCGGGAGGGTCCTCCGGAAAGCGCAGTTCACGGGCGTCCTGTCGGCCTGCCGGTGCCGCGAGGGCCCGCTCCGTCCGGTGATCCGGCTATTGACAACCTCCCTGTGAGCGTTAACACTCTGCGAAACACACCGGAGACCCGGACGGAACCCCGGCCTCGCCCTCCCACCGGCGATTCGGGATCCCGTCCTCTTCGGGATCTCGCGCGAAGGAATGTTAGCGATAACATTTTTCGCTCCGTCGACGCCTCGACCCGATCATGACTCCTTCCGGCCGGCTCCGGGAGGAACCCACCACGAGGAGACTGCCCATGGTCCACCGTCATGTCTCTCGCAGGACGCTGCTCAAGGCCGGGCTGGCCGCGCCGGTGGGGGCCCTCGCCGCGCCCGCGCCCGGCGTGACCGGAACGGCACGCGCGGCCCTCGCGGCCACGTACTCGGCGTACGTGATGGGCTACTTCAAGGAGTCCCCGAACCAGTCCGGCGACAGCTACGCCCTGCACCTGGCGGTGAGCTCCGACGGCCTCGACTGGACGCCGCTGAACCAGAACGACCCGGTCGCCACGCCGACGGCCGGCATGCAGGGCCTGCGCGACCCCTTCATCCTGCGCAGGCAGGACGGCACGTTCACGGTCCTGGCCACCGACCTCAAGGGTCGCGTGTTCAATCTCGACAACCAGTACGTCCACGTGTGGGACTCGGCCGATCTGACCTCCTTCACCGGCTACCGCCGGGTGCGCCTGCACACCATGAACACGCACTCCTGGGCCCCGGAGGCGTTCTGGGTCCCCTCCCGCAACCAGTACGCGGTCATCTACTCGGCCAACAACGGCACCCGCGACGTGTTCATGGTCAACTGGACCACCGACTTCGTGAACATGGGCACGCCCCAGGTGTTCTTCGACCCGGGCTTCAACGTCCTGGACGGCGACGTCCTGGTGGACGGCGGGAATTTCTACCTGGCGTACAAGAACATGGCCGACGGCAACCTGTACGTGGCACGCTCCACCACGGGCCTGCCGAACAGCTTCACCACGCTCACCACCGGCCTGCGGCAGGGCGGCGCGATCGAGGCGCCGATCCTGGTCAGGTCGAACACGAGCAACACGTTCTGGCTGTGGGGCGATTCCTTCTCACCGGCCAACGCCGTCTTCTACGCCTGGCAGTCGGCCGACGTCAACGGCAACGCCTGGTCGCCGATCGGCCTGCGCGCCTACACCGCGCCGATCAACGCCAAGCACGCCACCGTCACCCCGATCACCGCGGCCGAGCGGACCGCGCTGGTCAACCGCTGGGGAGCACCGCGGTGGAACCGCCTCAAGTCGTACAACCTCCCGGATCACTACGTGCGGCACGCGGGCAACGTCGCGCGGATCGACCCCTTCCCGATGGACCCGACGGCCGACCAGCAGTGGCGCCTGGTGCCGGGCCTGGCCGACCCGGCCGGGGTGTCGTTCGAGTCGGTGAACCTCCCGGGCCGCTACCTGCGGCACTCGAACTACGCCCTCAGGCTCGATCCGAACGACAACACCCCGACGTTCCGGGCCGACGCCACCTTCCACCGCACCGCCGGCCTGGCCGACGGCGCGTGGGCCTCGTTCCGGTCGCACAACTTCCCGGACCGCTACGTCCGGCACTCCGGCCACGTGCTGCGCATCGACCAGCTCGGCACCGGCTCCGCCCTGGCCGCCCGGCAGGACGCCACCTTCCGGGTCACGTACTAGAGCCGTTCGGGATCCTGACCGGGGCGGGACCCGGTGCCGGGCCGGCCGTGGCCGGTGGGGACCCGGACTCCGGGCGGCTCCTAGCGCAGCAGGGGGAGCCGGCCGGTGAGGCGCTCCACCACCGCCCGCGGGCCCAGCAGGCTGACCGCGTAGTAGGCGAGGTCCGCTCCGGCGGTACGGGCCAGCCCGGCCAGGTACTCGTCGTAGACGTTGGTCCGCTGCGCGATGGCCGCCATGTCGGTGACGACCAGCTCGGCCTCGCCGGCCGCGTCGTCCCGGACCCGGCGGATCGTCTCACCGGGAGCGGCCAGCACCGTGCACCCGATCCACGGCAGGCCGGCGTGGGCGCGGTCGGAGGCGTCGGTGCCGGACGGGCCCAGGATCGCCGGCACGGCCCCGCCCACGGACGCGGCCAGGCAGGCGGCGGCGTTGGCCTGCAGGCCGCGCGGCAGGTCCCCGTCGATCACGATCACCCACTTCACCGGGAGCCTCCGGGTGGGCAGGTCGGTCCGGCGCTCCAGGCCGGCGGCCCAGCCGGCCCAGCCGGCCTGACCGGCCGGGGCGTCCTGAGCGGCGGGGGCGGTCCCGGTGGTCGTCCGCACGGTCATCTCCACGATCCTCTCTTCGAACTTGTGAGTGGACGGTCGCATTCTCTCCGTACGACTCACAACTCGATCGAGGCGATTCCGAATTAAGTTCAGGAATTTCTGCGAAGATGGGTCCGTGGACGAATGTGACACGGCCATTCTGGCCGAGCTGCAGCGCGACGGCCGCCAGACCAACCGCGAGCTGGCCGAGCGGATCGGCATCGCGCCCTCGACCTGCCTGGAGCGGGTCCGGTCGCTGCGGGCCAGGGGGGTGATCCAGGGATTCCACGCCGAGGTCGACCTGGCCGCCATCGGCCGGCCGGTCCAGGCGCTGATCAACGTCCGGCTGCACCCCAAGGTGCGCGAGGCGGTCGAGGCCTTCCGCGACCATGTCACCGCGCTCCCGGAGACCCTCGCGGTCTTCGTGGTCTCCGGCGGCGACGACTTCATCGTCCAGGTGGCCGTGCGCGACACCGGGCACCTGCGCGACTTCGTCCTCGACCACGTCTCCCGGCACCGCAACATCGCCGACGTGCGCACCTCGCTGGTCTACGACCACATCCGCAAGACCTCGGTCGAGGTGCTCCCGCCGGGGCGGCCGAGCCCGCCGAGGACCCGCCCCCGTCCCGCGTCCCCGCCCGCCTGACGGCGGGCGGGAAGGCCGCGTCGGGGGAGGACGACCCTCAGGTGGTGATGTTGACGACGCTGGTGAGGATGACCACGGAGTCCTCGTCGGCCTCCAGCGAGTGCCGCCGCTGCGGGATCGCGGCGGCCTGCCCCGCGGAGAGCGAGGCCCCCTGGCCGGTGCCGGAACCGTCGGCGGGCTCACCGTCGACGACCCGCACCCGTCCCGACAGGACGTGCAGCGTCGCGGCCGGCGGGGCGTCGTGCTCGCCCAGGACGGTTCCCGCGGTCAACGCGATGATCGCCTGGCGGAGCGTGCCCTCGTCCAGGTAGGTGTGCGCGCTGCGGCCGTGCGCGCTCTGCCTGGCCAGGGAGAGGTGCTCCTCGGCGAGAGCCGTTATGTCGATCATGTTGTTTCCTCCCGGTCGTTCTGACATGCCCCTGGTGGGCGGGGCGCAGAACCGTATATGGGTTGAGTCAGCGGCTCCGCGGTGCTTCGGGCCGCTCGTCGAAGCGGATCGCCCGGAGCATATCCGCATCCGGGCGGCCCAGGACGGTCACACCGGCGGCCGGGGGGAGCGTGCCGTCGCGGGCCTGGTCCATGAGCATCCGCCAGCGGCGGCAGTGCCGGGCGAAGGTCGCGTCCGTGACGACCCGGCCACGGGCGCGCTGCCCCTCCCGGGCCGTGGCCGGGTCCACGTCCAGCAGGATCAGGTGGACCTCGCTGCCGACCCTGCGGGCCAGCCAGGCGAAGCCGTACAGGATGTGCGGCCAGGTGCCCCGGGTGTGCGCCACGACGCCGTGCCCGCCGAGCAGGGCGCGGGCGATCCGCACCACGTGGGTGGTGTGCACGATCGGGACGCGGGCCCGCGGCGGGATCGGGCCGAGGTAGCGGGTCCACCAGTTGCGGGACTGGCGCGAGTCGATGACCCGCACCTCGCCCGCGCGCACCGGATCGCGCTCGTCGCCGCTGAGCCCGTACAGCCGGTCGAGCAGGGTGCTCTTGCCCGCCCCCGGGATGCCCGCGAGCAGGACCAGCGACCCCGCCGGGTAGCGCAGCTCTCCGTCCGGGGGACGGCCTGCCGGTGTGGTGGCCATCACGTGCACCTCGCGGAGATGGGGAATGTCGCTCGTCACGCTTCGGGCGCCCTTCCAGTGGCGGACAGGAGTTCGCCGCCGGGAGGCGCGGCGCCGTGCCGGGGGGAGCACCGGGCGGGTGGCACCCGGAAGCGGGGAGGGACGGTCGGCGGGCATGTTCGCACCTCGAATGCGCTCGTCATCCGAGGTCTCCTTCACCCGCATCGTCGCGGGCGACCGTCCGGGGACGTTGCAGAACGTCCGTACTGACCGGGCCGATTCTTGGGAAGTACTCCCCTCGCTGCTTCAAGGTTAAAGGAAACCGAGGGCGGACGTGGTCATCGAGGGCTCCCGGCCCGGGAACGCGCCACCGCGCCCGGCCTCGGGAGGGCTTCCCGGGGCGTCCGGGGAGGGCTCACCGGGAGGCCCGGAAGGGGCCCGCGGAAGGGGCCCGCGGGAGGTGCCGTGGACGTGCCGTGGACGTGCCGCGGCGCCGGCAGCCCCCGTGCCGGTCCGCGACCGGCACGGTGACCGGCCTGACGGACCTTCGACGGGGAGTGCCGGCGCCGCTGTACGGGCCGCGGGCAGGGCGGAAACGGGGGACGGCAGAAACGGGGAGAACGGCGGGAACGCGGGAAACAGGGAAACAGAGGGAACGGAGCCCGCGGCAGGACACGGGGGCGGAGCGGGGGCGGGCCGTGGACCGGACGCCAGCGGACCACGGGCCGACCTGCGGGCACGGGCGGGCACGGGCGGGCACGGACGCTCGGGTCCGTCCGCGATCGGTCAGTAGCCGTACCCGGAACCGCCGGAGTTGTTGGAGTTGGAGTTGCCGGAGTTGTGGGAGCTCGGGTGCGAGGACCTCGGGGACGGCGAGGCGCTGGGCGAGGACGAGGACCCACCGGCGCCCGCGGGCCTGATCACGCCGAGCAGGCCGTGCGTGCCGCCGTCGCTGCCCGCGCTGAACCAGAGCGCGTCGGTACCGCCGACCGCCTCGGTGCCCGGCTCCAGGTCCCACAGGCCGCTCAGCGTGATGGGCCGGCCGTCGGAGGAGCGCAGCGGGCCGAGCGGGCGGCCGTTGCGCGGGTTGTAGGCGTTGATCCGGCCGTCGCCGAAGTTGCCCACGAGCAGCGCCCCGGAGTGGGCGCCGAAGCCCTTCGGGGCCAGCGTCATCGCCCAGGGGGCGTTCAGGGCCCCGCGCGCGGCGAAGCGGCCGACGAACCGGCCCGAGCCGTTGAACTGGCTGACGAACCCCTTGCCCTGCCCGGCCAACGACTTGCCGGTCTGCGGGTCGCGCTTGGCGTACGCGACGAGGATCGAGCGCCCCACCACCTCCACGTTGAACGGGGCGTAGTCCTCGGGCAGGCCGGGGTCGCGGAACGCCCGCCGGCTCGTCGGGATCCGGTCGAAGTCGCCGTCGAAGACGTGGACCCGGTTGCCGGCGAAGTCGGCGGCCAGCAGCATCGCCCCGCGGTCGGTCGAAGCCAGGGCCAGGCCCTTGAAGTCGGCCCCCCTGACGAACGCGCTGATGATCGCGTCGTCCGGGTCGGCCTCGGCGTTCCAGCCGGTGATGGCCCCGCTGGGGCTGGCGAAGATGAAGGTCGCCGGTCCCGAGCCGCCCGGGCCCTTGACGACGAACTCCTCGCCCATGTTGACGACCTGCCCGGTGGGTCTGCCGCCCGGGACGCGGACCTGGGTCTTCTCCTGCTTCACGCCGCCCGCGCCGCCGGAGTAGACCGTGGCCAGGCCGGTGCCCGCGGCCGAGACCCAGAGGGTCTTGCCCATCGCCAGGCCCCACGGGTTGACCAGTGTCGCGTCCGTGATCGCGGCCCGTCCCCCGACGTCCGAGACGAGGTTGGTGACCGAGAAACGGCTCCGCGTGAGCGCCGTCCCGGCCTTCGCCTGGCCCGTCCCGGCCTTCGTCTGGCCGGTTCCGGCCGGTACCTGTTTCGCTCCGCCCTGCGCCTGTCGTGTCCCGGCGGACGCCGTACCGGCGACCCCCATGACCAGGACCGTGGCGCAGATCGTGACGATGCGTACTCGCATGCATGGCTCCTCTGTGAGGGAGTGCCTTTCGCCGCGAGATACGCGCGGGGCCCGCGCCGGGTTCAGCCCGCCCGGGAACGGCGGGTGGCGGGCGGAGGCCGAGAGGGCGTGACGAGGGGCGTGACGAGGCGGCCCGCGACCGCCGGGTGGGGCGGCCGCGGGCCGGATCCATGAACGTCACACCGGGTCACGGTGCCTCATGGCCGCGGGCGGGTCCAGGGAGGACGGACACGCCCGCGGGGATCGTGGTCCGGCACGGGCCGGAGCCTGCGCGCGAGGCCGCGGACGGGGCCCGGGCGCGGTGCCGGAGGCGGGAGGGCGGGGGCCGGCTACCGCAGGGCGGCCGCCTCGACGGCCAGCTTCTCGATCCGGGCGTAGTCGCCCGAGGCGAGCGCGTCGGCCGGGGTGAGCCAGGTGCCCCCGACGCAGCCGACGTTCGGCAGCGCCAGGTAGGCCGGGGCGGTGTCGGGCCTGATGCCGCCCGTCGGGCAGAACCTGACCTGCGGCAGCGGGCCGCCGAGCGCCTTGAGGTACGGCAGGCCGCCGGCCGCCTCGGCGGGGAAGAACTTCATCTCGCTGACCCCCCGGTCGGCCAGCGCCATGACCTCCGAGGCGGTCGCCACGCCCGGCAGGAACGGCACCCCGCTCGACTCCATGGCGTCGACCAGCCCGGGGGTGGTCCCCGGGCTGACCAGGAAGCGGGAACCGGCCGCGACGGCGGCGGCCACGTCGGCCGCGCCGCGGATCGTGCCCGCGCCGATCACCGCGTCGGGGACCTCGGCGGCGATGCGCCCGATCGCCTCCAGGGCCGCGTCGGTGCGCAGGGTGACCTCGATGACCGGCAGGCCGCCCGCCACCAGGGCGCGCGCCAGGGGGACCGCGGTCTCCACGTCGTCGATGACGACGACCGGGACGACCGGGGCGATGTCCAGCAGGCTCATGCGTACTCCATGTCTGACAGGCGTTGGTCCAGCCACGCCGCCGCGCCGACCAGGGCGGGCTGGGGGGCCACGATCAGCGTCGTGGCGATGCCGGAGAGGTAGTCGTTCAGGGTGGGGGTCGCCTCGAACCGGCGGCGGAAGTCGCTGGAGCGGACCCGCTCCACGATACGCGGCAGCACCCCGCCGCCCAGATAGACACCGCCCCTGGCGCCCAGGGTCAGGGCGACGTTCCCGGCGAAGGTGCCGAGCATCGCGCAGAAGACCTCGACGGTCTCGGCGCAGAGCGTGTCGTCCATCCGGGCGACGATCTCGGCGGCCGGCAGCCTGGGCGCGTCCGTGCCGTGGACCAGCGCCAGCCCCCGATGCAGCCGCGACAGGCCCGGACCGGACAGCAGGTGCTCGGCGACCACGTGGTCCAGGCCGTCGGCCCGCAGCGCGCGGACGATCTCGTGGTCCCGCTCGTCCAGGACCGGGGCGGTGACGTGCCCGCCCTCCCCGGGGATCGGCACCCAGCCTCCGGCGGAGGGCGCCAGGCCGCCCACGCCCAGTCCCGTCCCGGGGCCCAGCACCGCCTTGACGCCGTCACCGGGATCCGGGCCGCCCAGAGCGGCCAGGTCCTCGCCGTCCAGGTACGGCAGGGACATGGCCAGGGCCTCGAAGTCGTTGAGCAGCCAGGCGTCGGGGATGCCCAGGTCGCGTACCGACCCCGTCCATCCGGCGTTGGTGAGCCGGTAACGGTCCCCCTCCACGGGCCCCGCGATCGCGACGCACGCGGCTCCCGGCCGAACTCCGCCCGCATGATCTGCGAGATAGGCGGCTACGGCTCCGGGTAGGCCGTCGTGTTCCGCGCCCGCGAGCACGGCCACCGCCTCGGGACGGCCACCGGGTTCGGTGACCAGCCCGAAGCGGGCGTTGGTGCCGCCGATGTCGGCGACGAGCCAGGGGAGGGTCATGAGGTCGCGTCCGGGACGGTCGCGGGGCGGGCGGCGGCCAGGGCCTCGAGGGCCGCCGATGCCTCGGCGCGGCCGTTCAGGGCGAAGACGCTCGCGCCGCGCTCGGCCGGTCCGGCGGCGCGGCGGAAGGCGCCGAACAGCTCGCGGCCGGTACCGACCCAGCGGGCGTCGCTGAGCGGCGCGCCCTGCACGGGCCGGGCGGCCAGCTTCTCGGCGGGCACCAGCAGCTCCAGGGTGCCCGCGGCGGCGTCGAGGCGGATCGGGTCGCCGTCCAGCACCCGCGCGATCGGGCCGCCGTCGGCGGCCTCGGGCGAGAGGTGGATGGCGGCCGGGACCTTGCCGGACGCGCCGGACATGCGGCCGTCGGTGACGATCGCCACCCGCTGCCCGCGGTCCAGCAGCACCGCCATCGGCGGGGTGAGCTTGTGCAGCTCGGGCATGCCGTTGGCGCTGGGTCCCTGGTAGCGGATGACCGCCACGAAGTCCTGCCCGTCCAGCTCGCCCGCGTCGAAGGCGCGCAGCAGCTCCAGCTGGTCGTCGAAGACCTTGGCCGGGGCCTCGATGACCAAGTGCTCGTCCTTGACCGCGGAGACCTTGGTGACCGCGCGGCCGAGGTTGCCGTCGAGCATGTGGATGCCGCCGTCGGCGGAGAACGCGTCGGCGACCGGCCGCAGCACGTCCGGGTCGGTGCTGCCCTCGGTGCGCTCCTGCCAGACCGGTTCGCCGTTCTTCAGCTCCACGGCCGAGCGGTAGTGGTCCAGCCCGCGGCCGGCGATCGTCAGCACGTCGCCGTGCAGCAGCCCGGCGTCCAGCAGCTCGCCGATGAGGACCTGCATCCCGCCCGCGGCCTGGAAGTGGTTCACGTCGGCCTGGCCGTTGGGGTACATCCGGGTCAGCAGCGGCACGACCTTCGACAGGGCGGCCAGGTCGTCCCAGAGCAGCTCGATGCCGGCCGCGGCGGCGATGGCGACGATGTGCATGGTGTGGTTGGTGGAGCCGCCGGTGGCCAGCAGCGCCACGCAGGCGTTGACGATCGCCTTCTCGTCGACGACCTCGCCGACCGGGGTGTACTCGTCGCCGTGCGCGGTCAGCTCGACCGCCCGCCTGCCCGCCGCCCGGGTCAGGGCCTCGCGCAGCTCGGTGCGCGGGTTGACGAACGTGGCGCCCGGCAGGTGCAGGCCCATGACCTCGATCATGACCTGGTTGGAGTTGGCGGTGCCGTAGAAGGTGCAGGTGCCGGGGGAGTGGTAGGACTTCGCCTCGGCGTCGAGCAGCTCGTCCTTGCCGACCTTGCCCTCGGCGAACAGCTGCCGGGTGCGGGCCTTGACCTTGTTGGGCAGGCCGGAGGTCATCGGCCCGGCCGGCACGAACACCGCGGGCAGGTGGCCGAAGTGCAGGGCGCCGATCAGCAGGCCGGGGACGATCTTGTCGCAGACGCCGAGCAGCAGGGAGGCGTCGAACATGTCGTGGGAGAGCGCGATCGCGGTGGACATCGCGATCACCTCGCGGCTGTAGAGCGACAGCTCCATGCCGGCCCGGCCCTGGGTGATGCCGTCGCACATCGCGGGCACGCCGCCGGCGAACTGCGCGACGCCGCCCGCCCTGCGCACGGCGTCCTTGAGGATCGCCGGGTAGGTCTCGTACGGCTGGTGCGCCGAGAGCATGTCGTTGTAGCTGGACACGATCGCCACACCCGGCTTCACGTTGGCCCGCAGGTCCCGCTTGTCGGCCTCGCCGACCCCGGCGAAGCCGTGGGCGAGGTTGGCGCATCCCAGGCTCGCCCTGGCCGGTCCGCGGCGGCGGGCCGCCTCGGCCTCGGCGTGCAGCCTGGCCAGGTACGCGGTGCGGCTGGGGCGGCTGCGCTCGGTCAGGCGGCCGGTGACCTCCTGGATCACGGGATGCATCCGATGTCCTCCGTCGCGGTCGTGATGATCGTGTCGGTCGTCGTGCGGGCCTGTGGCCGCGTCCGGCCGGCCGGAGACGATCAGGTCTGCGGGTCGCGGGGTCTCGGACATGGGGCGGGCTCTCCACGGTGATCTACCGGAATCTGGATAGATCGGACAGTAGTCAGACCTTGCGCTCTCCGCAAGCGGAGTTTTGTAATTTGAGATAAGAAAGTTCGAAGGTTTCATTTACTAAGTGGGTGTGATTCACTTGGCCGATGCCTCGAAGTCCCGCTGCCGCGCTGGCCACCAGCGGTGAGGTGCTGCGCCTCATCCGCTCCGGCGAGGCCGTCACGCGCTCCGACATCGGGCGCGTCACCGGCCTGTCCCGGCCCGCCGTGTCCCTGCGGGTGACCGAGCTGATCGAGCGGAACCTCGTGGTGGAGGACAGCGAGGGCCCCTCCACCGGGGGCCGCCCGCCGACCCGCCTGGTCTTCAACGCCTCCGGCGGGGTCGTGCTGGTCGGCTCCCTGGGGGCCAGCCGCGCCCAGATCGCGGTCTGCGACCTCGGCGGCCGGGTGCTGGCCGGGGCCGGGCTCGCGGTGGACGTGGAGGAGGGCCCGGACGTCGTCCTCCCCCTGGTCATGGCGACCTGGAGCGAGCTGCTCGACGGCCTTCCCGGCACGCCGGTCCGTGGCGTCGGCCTGGGCGTCCCGGCCACCGTGGAGTTCGCGGCCGGCCGCACCGAGAGCACCCGGATCATGGCGAGCTGGACCGGTGTGGCCATCCCGCCGATCATCGCCGAGCGCTTCCCGGTCCCGGTCTTCCTGGACAACGACGTGAACGTCATCGCGATCGGCGAGCACCGCGAGGTCTACGCGGGCCAGGCCGACGACCTGCTGTTCATCAAGGTCTCCACCCGGATCGGCTCCGGGGTCATCGCCGGGGGCGAGATCCTGCGCGGGGCGCTGGGCGCCGCCGGGGAGATCGGGCACATCCCGGTCCGCGACGGCGGGGGGGTGCTCTGCCGCTGCGGCAACGTCGACTGCGTCGACTCGGTCGCCAGCGGCACCGCGATCCTGCGCGACCTGCGCGCCCTGGGGTACGAGGTCAAGACCCTCGACGACGTGGTCGGCCTGGTCCGGGCGGGGGACGCGCAGACCATGACCGTGGTGCGCAACGCCGCCCGGATGCTCGGGGAGGTCGTCGCCAGCGCGGTCAACCTGCTCAACCCCTCCGTGGTCGTCCTGGGCGGCGACGTGGCCGAGACCTTCCAGCCGCTGGTGTCGGGGGTCCGCGAGGTGGTCCACCGCCGCTCGACCGCCCTGGCCACCCGCAACCTGCGCATCGAGCGCAGCCGTCTCGGCCCGGAGGCCGGGATCGCCGGGTGCGCCCACATGGTCCTGGACCACATCCTGTCCCCCGAGGCCGTCGACGCGGCCTGGCGGCGGACGGCGGCCCGGCCGGTCCGCTCCCTGGCCTGAGCCCCGCCGCGGACGCGGCCGGACACGGGCCACGACGGACCGTCGCCGGTACGCATCCGGTCTGACCCGGCTCACGACGGGCCGGCGCCGGTGCGGGTGCGGTCGTGGGCGGACCGGGACGAGCCGGTGCGGGCGCGGTCAGACGCGGGCCAGGACGAGGGTGAAGTCGCCGGTCGGGTCGGTGTAGTGGCGCTCCACCCGGAACCCGGCGTTCATGAGCTCCCGCCGCAGCCCGCCCAGGCGGAACTTCGCGCTGACCTCGGTGCGCATCTCCTCCCCGGCCGCGAAGGAGACCCACAGGTCCAGGCCGGGGATCGGCACGCGCATGGCGCGGCTCGCGCGCAGCCGCATCTCGATCCACTCCCGGCGCTCGTCGTAGAGCGCGACGTGCTCGAAGGCCTCCGGCTCGAAGCCGGCGCCCAGCTCCCTGTTGATCACCCGCAGGACGTTCCGGTTGAAGGCCGCGGTCACCCCCGCGGCGTCGTCGTACGCCGCGACCAGCCGTCCGGGGTCCTTGACCAGGTC
This sequence comes from Streptosporangium sp. NPDC050855, assembly GCF_044456585.1. Taxonomy (NCBI): domain Bacteria; kingdom Bacillati; phylum Actinomycetota; class Actinomycetes; order Streptosporangiales; family Streptosporangiaceae; genus Streptosporangium; species Streptosporangium sp. NPDC050855. The sequence goes on along the minus strand of NZ_JBITFY010000007.1, from coordinate 214,943 downwards.
GGCGCCGAGCAGGAAGGTGTCGCCCGGGCAGAGCGTGGCGCGCAGCTCCTTGAGGAACACCTCGCGCGCCTGGGGGACGAGGTTGCCGACGGTGCCGCCGAGGAAGGCCACCAGGCGTCGTCCCGTCCGGGGCAGCAGGGGCAGGTGCGCCTCGAAGTCGGCGCAGATCGCCCGCACGGTCAGGCCGCGGTAGCGGGACGCGAACCGCCGCGCGGCGTCGCCCAGGGTCACCGCGTCGACGTCCACCGGCGTGTAGGCGCGCAGGGTGCCCCTGGCCGAGAGGGCGTCCAGCAGCAGCACGGTCTTCTCACCGGTCCCCGAGCCGAGCTCGACCAGGGTGTCCGCGCCGCTGCGGACGGCGATGTCGAGCGCGTGCCTGCGCAGGATGGCCAGCTCCCGGCGGGCGGGGTAGTACTCCGGCAGCCGGGTGATCCTGGAGAACAGGTCGCTGCCCGCCTCGTCGTAGAACCACTTGGGCGGCAGCCACTTGGGCGTGGCCGTCATCCCGGCGCGGACGTCGCGGGTCAGGGACTCGCGCAGGTGCTCGCCGCCGAGATGATCGATCAGTTGTACGGGTGACTGGCTGATGGACACGGTGCCTCCCGGGTCTGTGGGCCACCTCCCGCTCGCGGGCCGGTGGCCGGGTCGTCCGGTCAGAGCGTTCGGTCACGGTGCTGGGCGGGACCTCCGGTCACGCGGGGTTCGGGTCACGGTGTTCGGTCGTGGCGTCCGGTCCCGGTGCCCGGTCCCGGTGTCCGGACGGGTGCCCGGTCGTGGTGTCCGGGCGCGGTGCCCGGTCGTGGCGGACGGGTGTGGTGTGCGGTCGTGGCGGACGGGTGTGGTGTGCGGGCGTGGTGTGCGGTCACAGGGGCCGGACGCGTACGCCGTCGGGCGAGGCCAGGACGAGGGTCCGCTCGGGCACGGCCCGCCAGCCGGGACGGCCGTCCAGCGGCTCGCTGGCCACGAGCACGCCGTCGCGCGGGTGGTCGCCCAGATGGACGAAGAGCGTGTCCCCCCAGGCGGTCGCGGCCACCGAGGCGCCGTCGCAGGCCAGCAGGTTCAGGCGGGCGCCGGGGTCCTTCACCCCGGCGCGGGTGACGACCTCGGCCAGGGCCTCGCCGAGCGGTTCGCCCGCGCGCCGTCGCGCGAACACCGCGGCCGCGAGCCAGGCCGAGTCGCACGTGCTCTCCGCGTCGTCGGCCAGCTCCCTGACCACCTCCCGCGCGACGCGCCCGTTGTGGCTGACCAGCCACGGCCCGTCGGCGAAGGGCGGGGTCGCGCTCTCCTCGACCGGCATCCCCGCGGTCGCCGACCGCACGGAGGCCAGCAGGCAGCCCGACCTGGCGGCCCGCGCGATCCCGGGCAGGTTCTCGTCGGTCCAGATGGGGACCGCGCGCCGGTAGCGGACCGGTTCGGCACGGGCGCCGTCGTACCAGCCGACCCCGAAGCCGTCGGCGTTGACCGTGCCGTGGCGCTGCAGGAGCGGCGCGTAGGACTGCCGGAGCAGGCCGTGGCGGGGCTCGTGGACCAGCGAGGCGAGGGTGCGCGGGGCGCCCAGCCACGCCGCGTGACGGCACATCTAGTCCTCCTCCGGCCGGGCCGTGCGGGCACAGCGGAACCCGGAGAAGATCTGCCTGCGCGCCGGGAGGTCCCAGTTGCGGAACGTCGTGCGGACCACCGCCGGGTCCGACGCCCAGGACCCGCCCCGCAGCACCCGGTGGCGGGAGTCGAAGAAGACCTCGCTGTACTCGGGGTAGGGAAAGCTCCGGAAGCCCGGGTACGGCAGGAACCAGGAGTCCGTCCACTCCCACACGTCCCCGATCATCTGCTCGGCCCCGCAGGGGGAGGCCCCGGCGGGAAAGGCGCCGAGCGGCGCGGGCCGGGCCGCCCGGTGGCCGAGGTTCGCCCTGCCGGGCCCGGGGGCGTCGTCCCCCCAGGGATGGAGCAGGGCCCGCTCCGCCTCGGCGTCCCAGCCGCAGGCCCTCTCCCACTCGGCCTCGGTCGGCAGCCTCCGGCCCGCCCACCGGGCGTAGGCCTCGGCCTCGTACCAGCACACGTGCTGGACGGGTTCGTCCATGGGCACGGGCTCGGTCCGCCCGAAGCGGGTACGCCACCACGTGCCGCCGTCCCGTCTCCAGAACAGCGGCGCGAAGGCGCGGCCGTGCCGCAGCCAGTGCAGGCCCTCCCCGCTCCACCACCGGGGATCGTCGTAGCCGCCGTCCTCGACGAAGTCGGCGTAGGCCCGGTTGCCCACGGGGAGCCTGTCGATCCAGTAGCCGGGCAGCTCGACCAGGTGGGCGGGGCGCTCGTTGTCGTAGGCCCACGGCCGGGTCCCGGTGCCCATCACGAAGGAGCCCGGCGGGACGAACACCTCGGCGGGGCCCGGCGGCCCGGCGGGCGGCAGGTCGCCGTCGCGGACCAGGCCCGCCTGGCCGGACAGCTGCAGGGTCGCCAGCATGGTCTCGTCGTGCTGGTGCTCGTGCTGGATCACCAGGCCGAAGACGAAGCCGTCCCGGTGCAGGGGGTCGGGGCCGTGCAGGTCGATCTCGTCCAGGACGTCCAGCACCCGGCCGCGCACGCCCCCGATGTAGTGGCGCGCCTCGCCGGGCCCCAGGACGGGCAGGGACGGGCGGTCGGCGCGCGGGTGCCGGAACGCGTCGTACATCTCATCGATCTCCGGGCGGAGCGGGGCGATCCCCCCGGCCTGCCGCAGCACCCACAGCTCCTCGTAGTTGCCGACGTGCGCCAGGTCCCACACCAGCGGTGACATCAGCGGTGAGTGCTGCCTGACCAGCAGGTCGTCCTCGGCGTCGGTGTAGGCGATGGACCGGCTCCGCGCGGCGGTCAGCTCGGCGGCGATCCGTTCCTTGAAGTCGCTCATGGCATACCTCCTGCGTGGGGCCGCGCGGTCCGGGTCCGGGTGTGAGGACGTCAGGCCCGCCCCTCCCCGGCCAGCCAGGCCGGGAGGCGTCCCTCCGCCCCTCTCACCAGTTGCAGCAGGTCCACGGCCGGGGACCGGCCCGGGGACACGTGGCGGTCGGCGAAGGCGGCCACGTCCCGGACCAGCTCCGGTGACGCCCCCAGCCGGGGCAGCGCCTCGAGCGCGGCACGGAAACAGCCGTCGGCCGCGTCCCTCAGCCGGGGCTCGGCCAGCCCGCGGCGCCCGGCCCGGGGCCACATCCCCGTGCCCCCCGCGCACGGTTCGGCGGCGGCCAGCGCCGCGTCGGCCGCGCGGTCGTCGGTCACCAGGGCGTGGGTCACCGCCGCGCACACCTGCCAGCCCGCGGGATCCTGGGTGTCGAGGTAGCGGATCTCCAGCCAGCCGCGCGGCCGTACCGGAGGGAAGAGCGTGGTGGCGTGGTAGGCCAGGTCCTCCAGGGTCGGCGGGCGCCGGGACGTGGCCAGCAGGTCACGGAAGGTCGAGCCGTCCCGTACGGCGCGGTAGCGCACGCCGTCCGCGTGGTCGTCGGCCTCTTCCGAAGGCTCGCGTACCGCCATCAGGCGGGCGTCGAGCAGGTACTCCGCCCAGGCGGCGGCCGGATCGCCGGTCGCGGGGACGGCGGCCGTCCGCGTGGGGTCGAGCCGTTCCCACACCGCCTGACGGCCCGACATCCACCCGCAGGGACGGCTCCCGCTCAGGGGCGAGCAGGCGAAGGCCGCCACCAGGACGGGGCCCAGCAGGTGCGCGCGCTCCCAGCGCGCCGCCGGGTCCGGGCCCAGGTCCAGGTTGACCTGGATCGACGCGGTCGAGCACATCATCAGCGCCCCGTACGGGGCCCCGAGGAACTCGGCCATGGCCTCGTAGCGGGGCAGGCGCAGCTGCCGCCAGGCCGGTCGCAGCGGGTCGAGCCCCACCCCGGCCAGCACCAGGCCCACCTCCCGCAACGCCTCGCGTACGGCCTCGACGTCGGAGGTGAGACGGGCGATCGCGCCGGGCAGCGGGCCCGGCGGGCCGGAGAGCTCCAGCTGGCCGCCCGGCTCGAAGGTCACCACGCTGCCGCCGGGCAGCGGCGGCAGGGCGTCGGCGATCCTGGCGATCGGGACCTGGCGGGCGGGGGCCGTACGGTCGAAGACCAGGAACTCCAGCTCCACCCCCAGCAGGTCGCCGGGTGAGCCGGAGAAGCAGCGCCGCGCGAAGGCCTCCACGTCGGCGACATCCCGGACCAGCGTGTTCTCGGTCGCGAGACCGGTCATCCCCGTCCCCCCTCGCCATTCCCCTACGGCTTCACAGGCATGAGTGATCAGATCCACCCGCCCGGTCCCCGGGGCCGCCGGCGGCCCTCCGCGGATCCGGCCCGCTCCCGCGGGTCCCCGGCGCCCGCCGTCCGGCCGGGGCGCCCGGAACCCTCATGACGAAAAGTCATGGTCCGATCGCCGAGCGTCACGACGACGGCGCGGCGTCCGGCTCGGCCTCCGGGCGTGATGACGCCCTTCTCACCGGGGCGCTCCCGGGAGCGACGGTGGTTCTGGGAGAAAAATTCCCCCTCTGACCTGGTTCAACACCTTTTTGGGTGCGGGGGATCGCCGCCCGTGCCCGCTCGCCCGGGACGGGCGGGGGAGCGGGGCGCCGCGGACGGCGCCCCGGGGACGTCAGGGGACCTGGAAGGGGTGCCCGTCCGGAAGGAGGGCCGAGACGACCTCGATGCCGGGCGGCCGGGGCCCGCGGAGACCACCGGCCGGGGACTCGTGCGGTCCGGGCTCGTGCCACCCGGACTCGTGCGGTCCGGGTTCGGAGGGGGCGAGGCCGGACAGCCCGAGGACCGCGCAGGCCGGCCAGTGCTCGCCGGGCCCGTGCTCGCCGCGGAGCGTGGGGATGACCGTGCGCGGGACCATGACGTTCGTGCCCGGCAGGGGGTGGACCAGCTCCCCGGTCCTGGCCCCGGTCAGGTCCTCGATCACGCACAGCCCTGCGGGCGAGTCGACGCGGGCGTGGCCAGGGCCCGCGGCGGCGTGGCGCGCGGCGGGGTCGCGGTCGACCGCGAACGCCCCCTCGGCCGACAGCAGCCTCCGCCCCGTCCGCAGGCGGTGCACCCGAAGGTGCCAGGGAGGGTGCGGCAGGAGCCAGGTGTCGACCTCCACGTCCGGCCACGGCGACCACCGCGCGTGCAGCAGCCCGTCGCGTACCGAGAAGTCCCGGGGCACCTCGCAGGGCCGCCAGTGCGTCCCGTCGTCGCTCAGCGCCAGCGTGCTGTCGAAGGCCCCCTGCTCCAGGCCGTGCGAGCCGCCCGGCACGCTGAACCCGAAGTGCGTCGAGTAGGCGAACTTGGCGTACTTGGCCGCGCCGTGCCGTACCCAGGTGTTGTGCTGGCCCGCGCTCAGCATGACGACCTGGCGCCCCTGTTCGCACCGCATCAGCGCGGCCCCCGCGTGCGGCTGGACGCGGACCCCGGCGAGCGGCCGCGCGGGCTCCTCGGCCGCGGTCCAGAAGGGGTGCTCCGCGGGCAGGGCCAGCGGCAGGAACGCCTTCAGTGCCCAGTACGGGGAACCGGGGGCGTTGTACTGCTCGGCGAGCGTGGGCTGGGCGTAGCCGTACCCCACGGTGAGCAGACCCGCCGCGTCCAGGATCGGCCGCTCCCGCCAGCGGCGCAGGTGCCGCATCAGGTGGCCCCTGACCTCGCCCCAGGGCAGGGCCTCCACCCCGGCGAAGGCGAGCGCGCCCCAGAAGGCCCCCTGGGCGAACCGGTAGGTCAGGCTCCGGCCGAACGGCACGGCGTCCCCGTCGCGGGTGAACCAGTGCTGGAAGTCCAGCGCGAAGGACCCCGCCCGCTCGCGCAGCCGCTCGGCGCGGCCGGGGTCGCGGTCCCCGGCCAGGGCGGCGTGGACCAGGCCGTAGTAGTGCATCGCGAACGGGACGTAGTAGTCGCGCTGGGCGGTGGGGCCGTCGGAGTACCAGCCGCCGCCCAGCGCGAAGGACTCCAGCCGCTCCAGCCGGGCCCGGACCGGCGCGGGGTCGAAGCGCACCCCGGCCCGGTCCAGGCCGAGCCCCACCAGCACGGGGAAGAAGTGCCAGTTGTTGTCGGCGGGCCGTACCGTCAGCGCGCCGGTCAGCCAGGCCGCCAGACGGTCCCGTTCGCGCCCGGTCAGCGGGTCCCAGACCCGCTCGGGCGCGATCGCCAGCGCCAGGCCGATCGCGGCGGTCTCCACCAGCCGCTGGTCGACGTCGGTCACCGGCCCCCAGAACTCCTCGTGCCCGGGGTCGGTGCCGGCGGCGAGCCCGGCGCGCCACAGCTCCCAGTGGCCGAAGGACCCGCCGCCGGCGGCCAGCGGCGCCAGCCCCCACAGCGGCCGGGCGAACGCCTCCAGCTCGGCCGCCGCGTCCGGGTAGTGGGCCGTGTTCACCCCGAGCCGCAGGCGCGCCCGCCCGGGGCTGAGACGGGGCACCAGCGGCTCGACCAGCCCGGTCACCAGCTCGCGCACGTCCTCGCGGTCGCGCGGCGCCCCGCTCCCCGCCCCGGCGGGGATCAACTCTTGAGCCCCGTGAACGCGATCCCCTCCATGATGCGGCGCTGGAAGATCATCAGAACCACGATCACCGGGACGACCGCCAGCGCGGCACCGGCCATCATGTAGTAGGCCCGTCCCGACTCACCGCTGGCGAGCTGCTGCAGGGCCAGCGGAAGCGTGTAGAGCTCGGGGTCGTTGAGCACCACCAGCGGCCAGATCAGGTCGTTCCAGTGGAAGATGAAGCTGGTGATCGTCACGACCGCCAGCACCGGCTTCGACAGCGGCACGACGATCCGCCAGAAGATCTGCATCCGGCTCGCGCCGTCGATGCGCGCGGCCTCCTCCAGCTCGGTGGGCAGCGACAGGAAGAACTGGCGCAGCAGGAAGATGTCCAGCACCGAGGCCACGTTGGGCACGATCAGGCCCCAGCCGGAGTCGAACATGCCCAGCGACTGGGTGACGTGCAGGCGCGGGACCAGGAGCGTGATCGTGGGGACCATCATGCCGGCGAGCAGCAGGATGAAGATCTTGTCCCGTCCCGGGAAGGGGATGCGGGCGAAGGCGTAGGCGGCCAGCGCGTCCACCAGCAGCTTGGCCGGGACCAGGATCAGGCAGACCCAGACGCTGTTGACGAACGCCTGGCCCATCCCGCCGTACTCCAGGACGTAGGAGTAGTTCTCCAGGGTGGGGGACCACTCGCCGGTCCTGCGGTCCAGCGGCAGCAGGCTGGGGACCTTGGTGTAGACGTCCGAGCCGTGCTTGAAGGAGGTCGCCAGCATCCACAGGAACGGGACGACCGACACCGCCGCCAGCAGCACCAGCGCGATGTAGACGGGTGCGAGCCGTACGTTCCTCGCCGTCTTCACGACGCCTCCTGCCTGACGAACTTGAACTGCAGCGCAGTGATGATCATGATGAAGACGAGCAGGATGAACGACATCGCGCAGGCCGCGCCCATCGCGTCGTAGCGGAACGCGTACAGGTACAGGTGCAGCACGTAGGTCAGGCCCGACTGCTCGGGACCGCCGGTGACGCTCCTGCCGCCACCGCCCGACAGGATCACGTAGACCAGGCCGAACACCTGCAGCGCCGCGATCACCCCGGTGACCAGCAGGTAGAAGGTGGTGGGCCGGAGCATCGGCACGACGACCTTCCAGAACCGCTGGACCGGCCCGGCGCCGTCGATGATGGCGGCCTCGCGGATCGAGCCCGGGATGCCCTTCAGCCCGGCCAGGTAGATGAGCATCGAGATGCCGCACTGCCAGGCCGCGATGAACGCCAGCGCCGGGATGACCAGGTCGGGGTTGTTGAGCCAGTTCTGCCCGGGGATGCCGAACAGCTCCAGGAAGCCGTTGACCAGCCCGTAGCGGGGGTCGTAGAGCCAGCGCCAGATGACGCCCACCGCGGCCTCGGCCGTCACCACCGGCAGGAACAGCAGCAGCCTGAAGGCGTTGGAGCCACGGCGGATCACGTTGATCAGCAGGGCCTGGCCCAGGGCGGCGACCAGCGTCAGCGGGACGGCGATCACCGTGTACAGCAGGGTGACCTGGATCGACTTCCAGAAGTGCGGGTACTTCGCGTCGTTGAAGAGCAGGTCGGAGTAGTTGGTCAGGCCCACCCACTCGGCCGCCGACCGCAGGTTCCAGTCGGTGAAGCTGTAGTACAGCGCGGCCAGCGCCGGGTAGAGCATGAAGATCACGAAATAGATCATCGCGGGGGCGATCAGAAGCCACCCGATGACGTGGTCGCGCCGCCCGAGACCCGGGCGGCGGCGACGCCGCCCGGGACCAGGCGTCACGGTGGGCTGGTCGGCCAGCACCGGAGATGCCACGTTCGCCTCTTTTCGGTTAGCCGTTCCAGCCGAGGAGCGCGCGCGTCTTGGCCGCTGCCTCGGTGAGCGCCTCCTGGGAGGTCTTCTTGCCGCTCAACGCCGCCTCGATGGCGGGGGCGATGATCTCGTCGTTGATCTGGATCCACTCCGGCAGGGCGGGCCGGGCCTGGGCGACCTTGAGCTGCTCCAGGAACGCCGCCTGGTCGGGCCCGAAGGTCGCGGCGTCCCTCTCGGCCGCGGCCACGTTGGTCGGGAAGCCGCCGAGCGCCTGCGCCAGCGCGGTGTTGTTCTCGGCGCTGGTCAGGTGCGCGAGCCACTTCCAGGCCAGCTCGGCGTTCTTGCCCTTGCTGAAGACCACCGCGTTCTCACCGCCGATGTTGCCACCGGGCTCGGTCTTGTACGGCAGCGGTGCGGTGCTGAACTCCAGGTCCGGGAACTGGTCCTTGATGTTGGCCACGTCCCACGGCCCGGAGATCGTCATCGCGGCCAGGCCGTTCTCGAAGGCCTTGTCCGAGTCGGTGATCTCCCTGGGCGAGGAGGGCAGCAGGTCCACCCAGAGCTGGAGCGCCTCCACCCCGGGCTGCTGGTCGAACAGGATCTTCTTGCTCTTCTCGTCGACCATGGAGCCACCGGCGCCCGCGACGAAGCCCGGCCACATCCAGCCGCCGTAGCCGTCGCCCTTGGGCACCACGATCCCGGCGGTCTTCGGGTCGTCCTGGTGGACCTTCGCGGCCATCTGCTTGAGCTCGTCCCACGTCTTGGGCGGCGTCGGGATCAGCTTCTTGTTGTAGAAGAGCGCGACCGCGGTGTGGTCCAGCGGCAGCCCGTAGAGCTTGTCGTTCACCCGGTTGGTGTCGAGGGCGCCCTTGTAGTACGCCTTCTCGTCGACCGTGCCGGCCGGCACCTCCTTGATGGTGCCGTCCAGCGCGTACCTGGCCACCAGGGGCTGGTCCAGGATGCCGACGTCGGGGACGGTCCCGGCGGCGACCGCGCTTCCCAGCTTGGTGTTGTAGTCGTCCTTGGGGATCTTGACGATCTTGACGGTGACCTTGTTGGCCTTCTCGAAGTCCGCCCGCAGTTTCTCGACGACCTCCCCCGCCTGGGGGGTGCGGTCCTGGAACATCCAGTAGGTCAGTGTCGTGGCCTCCGAGGCCGTCCCGGTGTCGCCGCCGCAGGCGACGAGTCCGGCGAGCAGTGCCATACCGGCCGCAGCCCCTGTGACTCTCCTGATCATTTCTTCCTCCTGATGGGGGGTGCAACGGACGATAATGTAAGATGTGAAAAAAGTTCAGCCCCCTTGAGAAACGCTTTGGTAACACGGTGGCGGGACGGGCCTCGGAAGCCCGTCCCGGGAGGTCGATCACATGATCGCCGAGTGCTCCGATCAGCTCCCCGCGGCGAGCCGCGGGCCCTTGGCGCGCGCGGCCCCGCCGAAGGTGCCCGCACCGGTGCCACGGCCCGCCCGTCGCCTGCCGTACGGCGTCCGGCCGAACGGCTTGAACGTGGAAAGGACCACGTTGAGCAGGTAGACGACCAGGGCGACGCTCGGCGCGACGGCCAGGGAGACCCCGTCCCGGCCGGGGAGGAGGGACGGCAGGGGCCCGGTCCCCGACACCGCGGTGGCGACCTCCCCGATCTGCGGGCGGAGCGCGAACACCGAGGCGATCAGCGCGGCCGTGCTGGTCACGAGCTTGAGCACCACCCAGTGGTGGCGGACGAGGCCCCAGGGCGTGTACAGGCAGAGCAGGAGCCCGCTCAGCACCGCGGTCAGGCCCACCGGGGCGATCAGGGTGCCGGCCAGGACGTCCATCGCCAGGTAGGAGGCGCGCACCAGCGCGGGGTCGCCGGTGACCAGCGCGGTGACGCCGAGGGTGAGCAGTCCCAGGTCGAGGCCGAGCCAGCCGACCGAGGCCGCCACGTGCAGGGTGAGGACGGTCTTGCGGAGCGCGGGCGGCATGAGCGGGGCGGGACGGCGCCCGCCGCGCCGGGCGGGTTCACCGGACGGGACGGGCTCGTGGGCCGGGGCGGCCGTCCTGCGTGGGACGGACCCGGCGACCGGGCCGGGTGCCGTGGGCGGGACGGGCCCGGCGGGCGAAGGCGCCGGGGTCACCGGGTTCGCGGGGGTCGCGGGGGTCGATCGGGGCGGGACGGGCTCGGGCATGGGGTCGCCTTCCGGGCACGTACCGCGCCGCGGCCCGGCTCTCGCCGCGGACGCGCGGGGTGTGACGAGGCGTCGTCGTCGGGGTGCGGGGAGGGCGGGGCGGCGCGGTGGGAGCGGACACGGTCGTCGTGCTGTCCGCTCCACTGTCGCCGTGAACGCGCGCCCGGCCGTCCTCCACGGGAAGGCCACGTGTCTACGCCCCGTGTCGTACGGGCGGCGCTCCTCGCCGGGCGATCCGCCCCTCGGCTCGTACCCCGGGCCGCTTCACCGGGGTGTCCGTCGCCGGGGGCGGGCGGCCGGACGCAGGAACGCGCCCGGAGCCGCTAACCGGCCTCGGTCGTGCTCCCCGAGGGCGTGCGCGACTGGCGGCGCATCGCCAGCACGATGTCCCCGATGACGACCAGGGCCAGCACGCCCGCGACGATCGTCAGCCAGGGGATGCCCGCCACGACCCCGAGCACGCCGAGAGCGATCGCCGCCACCAGCGCGAACGACCCGAACCGGATGTGCGCGACGTCGCGGGGCGTACCCCTGACCATCGGCTTGCCGGACGCCGAGGTCGTCTCCGGCATCTGTCCTTCGGAAGTCATTTTTCCCCTCCTTGCTCGTGAATGCACCCTTTACCCGGATGCGCCCCTCTCATGTGTCCGGTTCACACCTCGCGTGCGCGTTCGATGGCCTCGGCCAGTTCTTCGGGCGCGGAGACCGTCAGGGTTGCGCCCGGGTGGGTCAGGAAACCGCCGGGCACCAGAGCCGGCACCGGGGTACGGAACCGGACGCACAGTCCCCTCCGGGCGTTGGTCCCGAACGTCACCCCGCGGTCGACCAGCGACAGGTGCGGCCCGATGACCTTCCAGGCCGCATAGGGGCCGGTCACCTCGGTGCCCGAGACGTTGGCCACGGGGGTCCGCAGCGACCAGGGGCCGAAACGGACCGAGAGCACGCCCTCGCCCACCTCGGCGAAGGCCCGGCCGGGGCCGACCCCGATCAGCGAGAGCGGGGTCCGCCAGGCCGGGTCGACGTCGAACGCGAAACGTGTCATCGCGGTCAGCGTTCCCAGGGGGCGGTCTCGCCCATCTTGGCGTAGTACTTGGCCAGGTGCGCCTTGATCCTGCCGAGTTCCTCCTCGGGGACGTTCACGCCCCCGCGCGCCCCCTGCAGGACGCCCCCGGCCGCCCGTACGGCGTGCGGCACGACCTTCAGCCTTCCGTCGATCACGTCGGCGATGGGCAGCTTGTAGCTCCCGAACTCCTCGGGCTGGTCGCCGTCGTACCACAGGTGCGCCTCGCGGTAGCGGGCGTTGGGCTCCTCCTCGGCGTCGGCCCAGGAGCGGACGCGCTTCTCGGCCGCGTCGCCGTCCCATGCCCTGTCGCCGTCGGCCAACGGCAGGTCCTGAAACCGGGTGACCGTCATGACCTCACTCCCTTCGTCGGTGGTTCCCTAACCCGACGGGCCGATCCCATGCCTGGCGGCGACATATTTAGGGTTTGCCGGGGGAGGGGGTCGGCATGACCGAGAACCCTGAGATCAGCGAAGAGACGGCCCCTTCCGACGGGGCGGAGGACCAGGCCCGGGACGGCGGCGTGCCCCAGGGGACGCCCGGATCGGACGCCTCCGAGCAGGCGCAGCCTCCCGCCGGGCCGCGGGGCGCCGACGGGGAGAGCCGGGTCGTGGCGGAGCGGTCGGGCTCGGACACCACCTTCCCGGCGCGCCCGCTGCTGGCCGACCCGGACGACGCGCGCCGCGTCCCGGGAGAGGACGGCCCCGAGATCGAGGACGACTCCGCCGGTGAGGGCTCCGGCGGGACGGACGAGGGCGACGGGGACGGTACGGGGGCCACGGACGGGGGCACCGAGGGCACCGAGGGGGCCGGCGGCGCCGACGGCTCCGGCGGGACGGCCGATCCCGAGGTGGGCCCGGCGTCCTGAGGGTCTCCGTCAGGGCCTCCGCCGCGCGTTCCGGGGCCCGGGTTCCGGACGGCCTCGACCCGGGTGCCGGGGACGGCCTCCCCGGCCTCCTTCGCGGGATCCGGGACTCGTCGCGGGGTCCGGGGCGCGACGGCCCCCGAACACGGCGGTGGGGGGGGGGGGGGGGGGGGGGGGCGCCCCCCCCCCCCGCGGGGGGGGGCGGCCCCGCCCCCCCCCCCCCCCCCCCCACCACGGGGTTGGTCTCAGGTCAGCTCTTGAAGGCGTCCTTGACCTTCTCCGCGCCGTCCTTGACCTTCTCCCCGGCCTGCTTGAGGTGGCTCTCGCTCTGGTCGGTCCTGCCCTCGGCCTCGAGACGCTCGTCACCGGTGGCGCGACCCGCGCCCTCCTTGAGCTTGCCCCCGAGCTCCTCGGCCTTGTTGGAGATCTTGTCGTCGGTACCCATGGTGTCATTCCTCCCGTTGATGGAACTTCGTCCATGCAGTGGTAACCCCTGTCCTGCATCGGGCGAGGTAAACATGCCCGGACGGGACCCCCGCCGGGGCAGGGGCCGGGCGCGGGGGACGCCGGAGGCCGGATCGCGCGGGCGGCCGGACGGTCGCGGCGACCGGATGACGAAGCGGATGACGAGGCGGGTGGCGAGGCGGGTGACACCCCCGGGCGGGCCGCCGTCCCGGCGGTCTCAGTGGTGGCAGAGCAGGCAGCGCACGGCGTGTTCGAGGGACCCGGCGTCGCCGATGGGCGAGGGCCAGGGCAGGCGGATCAGCGTCGGGTCGTCGATGCCGCAGCGCACGGTCGCGCCGAAGCGGTCGAGCTCCCAGAGCCAGGCCCCGGGCACCGGGGCGGCCAGCAGCGAGCTCAGGGCGGCCTCCAGCTGCCTGCGGTGCGCGCCGTTGACGTGGTGCAGCATGCGCTCGGCCTCGCCCATCAGCGGGTCGGGGGTCGCTCCCAGGTACTCCTCGGCGTCCAGCACCCCCGACTCCGGGCCGGTCAGGTAGATCACCCTGCCGACGTCGACGCGGAGCAGGCGAGGCCCCCGCGTCCCCTCCAGCACCTCGAACAGCGCCTCGTCGGGGCAGCGCTCGGCGATCTCCACCGCCGTCTCCCGTACCTCGTCCGCGGGGACGGCCTGCACCCAGCCCTGCACCTTGAGCAGGCCGCGGGAGAGCTCGTGCTCGCCCAGGGAGCGCGTCGACGTCAGGTCCACGGTCACCACCGGCTCGTCCCGGGCGTCGTAGAGCGGGTCGCCCGGCAGGACGAGCAGCACCGGCCGGCCCGCTCCGTCGACCCCGCCGCGGGCGGGCGTCGCCGGGCCTTCGGCGCCGGAGACGGAGACGTGGGTGGGAGCGGCGGTGGCGGCGAGGGTGCGGACCCGCTCGGGGATGGGCGGAGCGGTGACGGGCTGCATGGACCGGCTCTCCTTGAGGTGGGGCAGATACTGCTGTATAAGATTAGCCTTGCCTAACTAAGGTAAACCTAACCACACAGGAGTGAGCATGCGCTACACCGGACCCAAGGTGCGTCTGTCCCGCAGGGCGGGCATCCCCCTGACTCGCAAGGCGGTCCGCTACTTCGAGCAGCGCCCCTACCCGCCGGGTGAGCACGGCCGCAAGACCAACCGGCGGCAGACGGGTGACTACGGGCTCCGGCTGATGGAGAAGCAGAAGCTCCGCTGGTACTACGACGTCTCCGAGCGGCAGATGCGCCGCTACTGGGACATGGCGCTGCGCAGCAGCGGCCGTTCCGGGGCCGAGCTGGTGGTGCTGCTGGAGACGCGCCTGGCCTCGCTGGTCCTGCGCTCCGGGCTGGCCCCGTCCATCTACGCGGCCCGCCAGTACATCGCCCACGGGCACATCACCGTGGACGGCCGCAAGGTCGACATCCCCAGCTACCTGGTCAGGCCGGGCCAGGTCGTCGCGGTGCGCGAGAAGTCACGCAGGATGCAGCCCTTCGTGGCCGCCTCCGAGGGGACCTACGCCGACGACCGGATCGCCCCCTACCTCGACGTCGACCACGCCGACCTCCGTTTCACCCTGTTCAGCCGCCCGCTGCGCGAGCAGGTCGCGGTGCCCGTGGACGAGCAGCTGGTGGTCGAGTTCTACTCGCGCTGACCCCCCCGCCGACCCGCGACGCCGGCCCGCCGCCCCCCCGGTGGCGGGCTCACTGGCGCTTCCCGGCCCCCGAGCCCGTACGCCCCCGCGTCCCGCCGGCGTTCTTCCCGCCCCCGGTGCTCTTCGCGTCCCGGCCGGTCCTCCCGGCCGCACCGCGCCCCGTGCCGTTTCCCGTGCGGGTGCCGCTGCCGGTTCCCGCGCCCGCGGCCCTCTGGGCGGCGGAGCCGTCGTCCCGCGCCGCCGGTAGCCGGTCCCGCAGCTCCCGCACCTCGGCCCGGAGCGCGGCCAGCTCGGTGAGCACGGCCCGGCCCACGTCCTCGGTCGCCTGGACGGACTCCTCGGCGTGCTCCTCCTCCATGGCGCTGACCACCACCGCGATGAACAGGTTCAGCACCACGAAGGTGCAGACCAGCATGAAGGCCACGAAGAACACCCACGCCCACGGGTGGGTGTTCATCACCTGGCGGGTGATGTCGGACCAGGCGTCGCCGGTCATCATCTGGAACAGGGTGAACAGCGAGGTGGGCAGGTCGCCGAAGTAGGCCGGCGCGGTGGCGTGGTAGAGCTTCGTGCCCATCACGGCCGCGACGTAGAGCACGAGCGCCAGCAGCAGCACGATCGAGGTCATCCCCGGGACCGCCGTCAGCAGCGCGCTCACCACCCGGCGCAGGCTCGGCACCACCGAGATCAGCCGTAGTGCCCGCAGGATCCGCAGGGCTCGCAGCACCGAGAGCCCGCCCGCCGTGGGCAGCAGCGAGACCGTCACGATCGCGGTGTCGAACAGGTTCCAGGGGTTGCGGAAGAACCGCGGGCCGTACGCGTACAGCTTGCAGCCCAGTTCGGCGACGAAGACGTAGAGCGCCAGGTGGTCGATGATCGTGAGCACCGTGCCGTACCGCTGTACGGCCGCCGCCGAGGTCTCCACTCCCAGCGTGGCCGCGTTGATCACGATGACCGTGACGATGAACCGCTGGAAACCGGGTGTTTCAAGGGCGGCGCGGAGACGCTCGCGCACCGGCACGAAGGCTCCCGTGGTCGGAATGGCCGAGGACAAGCCAAGATCATAACGGCTTGGTGAAGGCCCTCGTCCGCTACCCGCGTCCGCCGTCACCGGGGTTCGCCGCCCCCGTCGCCGTCGCCGCCGCCCCCGTCGCCGCCGCCCCCGTCGTCGCCGTCGTCGGGGTCGCCGTCGAGACCGTGGCCGACGACGCCGGGGCCTCGGCGTGCCGGACGGCGTAGTCGCCGATGCCCGACTCCAGCATCGCGAAGCCCCGTTCGGCCTGCCGGCGCAGGTCGGGGGCGATGGCGTCCAGGGTCTCGCCCGCCAGCATGCGCTCGACGGCGCGGGTCATCAGCCGGTTCAGCACCCCGCTGACCTGCGCGGCGACGAGCGCGGGGGTGAGGTCGTCGGGGTCGGCGTCGACCTCGTCGGCGAGCGTCACGGCCAGGGCCCGCTCCCGCGCGTCGTTCATCTCCCGCAGCCGCGCGCCGAGCGAGGGGCTCTGGGACGTCATGAGCATGCGCGCGAAGGCGTCACCCCCCTCGTGGAACCCGTAGCGGTGGTGGCGGGTGTCGATCGCGTCCAGGAAGTCCCGGCGCAGCGCCTGCAGCGCGCTCTCCCCGGGACGGCGCTCCCGGACGACCCTGCTCGGCAGGTCCTCGACCTCCCCCTGACGGTCGAAGAGCAGGTCCTCCTTGGTGCGGAAGTAGTTGAAGACCGTGTTGACCGACACGTCGGCGGTCCTGGCGACCTCGGCCACCGTCACGTTGTCGAAGCCCTTCGTCAGGAAGAGCCACGTGGCGATGTCGGAGATGCGCTGCCTGGTCTCTCGTTTCTTGCGCTCCCGCAGGCCTTCGCTCATGAGGACATTCTAGGTGTCGGACAAATTTTGCAGTGACACCAAATTTGGTGTTACTTTACGAATGGAGGCGATCAAATGATCAAGACATCAGCTCTGAGCAAGACCTTTCCCGGTGGCGTCGAGGCCGTCCGGGGGGTCGATCTGACGGTGGAGGCAGGGGAGATCGTCGGGTTCCTCGGCCCCAACGGGGCGGGGAAGACGACCACGATGCGCATGCTCACCACGCTGCTGCGCCCCACCGGGGGCGGTGCCACGGTCGCCGGACACGACCTGCTCACCGACCCCGCCGGGGTGCGGCGGCACATCGGTTACGTGTCCCAGAAAGGCGGGATCGCCCCGGCGAACCCGGTGGGGGAGGAGCTCGAACTGCACGCCATGCTGTACGGGATGCGCCCGGCACGGGCACGCGAGCGGGTCGCCGAGGTGCTCGACCGGTTCGGGCTCACCGCGCTGCGCGACCGGCCGGGAGGGGCGCTGTCCGGCGGTCAGCGCCGCCGGTTCGACCTCGTGTTCGGGCTGCTCCACGATCCCGCGCTGCTCTTCCTCGACGAGCCCACCACCGGCCTCGACCCGCAGACCAGGGCGAGCCTGTGGGACCACATCAGGAACCTGCGCGACGGAGCGGGCCTGACGGTCTTTCTGACCACGCACTACCTCGACGAGGCGGACCTGCTGGCCGACCGGCTGTTCGTCATCGACCACGGCGTCATCGTCGCCGAGGGCACCCCGGCCGAGCTCAAGGGCGGCACCGGGGGCACCCTCGACGACGTCTTCCTCGCCATCACCGGCCGCTCCATGAGGGACGACCCGCCGGGGGACGATCCGTCCGCCGGACCGCCGGGTGAACCGGACGGGCCCGGCGCGACGGGCGTACGGGACGGTGCCGGCGGAGCCGGCGACGACCGGCGCGCGGCCCGGGTGGCCGGTGAGGAGCGGTGAGCGGGGCGATGCGCGTCCTCAGGGAGACCTGGTTGATCTTCCGGCACAACGTGCGGATATCCCTGCGGCAGAAGGCCGGGATCGTCTTCGGGGTCCTGCAGCCCATGCTCTACCTGGTGCTGTTCGGCCCGCTGTTCGCCACGATCGGGACCTGGGAGACGCTGATCCCCGGCCTGCTGGTCCAGGTGGGGCTGTTCAGCGCGGGCCTGGCCGGGTTCGGCATCGTCTTCGACCTCCAGTCCGGCGTGCTGGAGCGGCTGCGGGTCACCCCGGCGCACCGGATCTCCCTGCTCCTCGGCCGGGTGCTGTCCAACTCGCTCACCCTGCTGATCCAGTCGATCCTGCTGATCGCGGTGGGGTACGCCTTCGGGCTGCGCGCCGCGCTTCCCGGCGTGGCGCTCGCGCTGCTCATGATGACCCTGCTCGGGGTGAGCCTGGCCGCGCTCTCCAACGCGATCGCGCTCACCATGAACCCCGACGCGTTCGCGCCGGTCATGAGCACGGCGATCGTCCCGCTGCTCCTGCTCTCCGGGGCGTTCCTGCCGATGTCGATGGCGCCCGGCTGGCTGGACGCGCTCTCGCGCGCCACCCCGTTCCGGTACGTGCTGGAGGCCATGCGCGAGCTGTTCGCCGGGCACTACGCGACCTGGACCGTGGGGGTGGGCGTCGCCGTGACCGTGGCCCTGTCGGTGGTCTGCGTCATGGTGGGGACCCGCGTCTTCAACCGCGAGAACGCCTGACCACCCGAGCCCCTTGACCGTCCGAGCCCCTTGACCGTCCGAGTCCCTGACCGTCCGAGTCCCTGACCGTCCGAGTCCCTGACCGTCCCCGACCTGCCCGCCCACCGTCCCCGACCGGCTCGCTCACCGGGACACGGCCGCTCCTTCCGGTTCGGCCGAGTCCCGGGCCGCGGTCCTCACGAGCACCAGGACGATCAGGCCGGCCACGATGCCCAGGACGCCCGCGGCCACCAGGGTGACGTTGAGCCCGTGCGCGAAGGACTCCCGGACGACCTGGCCGTGCCCCTGGCCGGTCAGGACGTGCGCCCGGCCGCCGGTCAGGGCGTCGACGGCGGAGCCCGCGTCCGGCACCCTGCCGTCCAGGCCGCCCTCGACACCGGTGCGGAAGACGCCCCCCAGCAGCGCGACACCGAACGCGAACCCGAGCTGCCGGAACGTGTTCACGGCACCGGCCGCCATGCCGCCGCGCTCCTGCGGGACCGACGCCATCGCCGCCGCCGACAGGGACGGGCTCGCCACCCCCACGCCCAGGCCCACGAGCGCCAGGCCGGGGACGAGGGCGGCCCACCCGGAACCGGCCGTGAGCACCGCCTGGGCCAGCGCGCCCGCACCGATGATCAGCAGGCCGACGCCGACGACCAGGCGGGGCGAGGCGTCGTGCAGGAACCGCCCGGCGACGCTCGCCACGATGAAGGCGGTGACGCTCATCGGGAGCATCACCAGGCCCACCTGGACCGCGCCCAGCCCCAGGACCGTCTGCAGCCACAGCGAGACGTAGGCCAGACCGGCGAAGGCCGCCGCCGTGAGCAGGGCCGCGCCGACCATGATCCCGGTGAACGCACGGTCGCGGAACAGCGACAGGTCGAGCATCGGGTCCTTGCTCCTGAGCTCCACCGCGACGAACAGGGCCAGGGCCACCAGGCCCGCCGCCAGCAGGCCGAGGACCGATCCCGAGCCCCAGCCGTCCTCACCGGCCCGGATGAGCGCGTACGTGATCGCCGCCGCGGCGGCGGTGAACGTCAGCATGCCGGGAACGTCCAGCCCGCGGGCGCGCGGGTTGCGGGACTCCTGGAAGACCGCCAGCGTGAGGACGATCGCCACGGCGCTGATCGGCAGGTTCACCAGAAAGATCGAACGCCAGCCGAAGTGCTGGGTCAGCAGGCCCCCGGCGATCGGTCCCGCGGCCGCGGCCGCGCCGTTGACCGCGCCCCAGACGCCGAAGGCGACGCCCCGGTCCCTGCCCCGGTAGGTCGTGTTCAGCAGGGCCATGGTCGTCGCGAACATCGCCGCCGCGCCGAGCCCCTGCAGGCCCCGCGCCGCGATGAGCGTGCCGATGTTCGGCGCCAGGCCACAGGCCAGGGACGCGAGCGCGAACAGCCCCAGGCCCGCGACGTAGATCCTGCGCCGTCCGGTCAGGTCGGCCAGTGAGCCCGCGCCGAGCAGGAGCGCCGCCAGGACCAGCGCGTAGACGTCCATCACCCACTGCAGGGCCGAGAACGAGGTGCCGAGGTCCCCGGCGATGTCGGGCAGCGCGACCATCACGATCGTGACGTCCACCAGCAACATGAAGGCGCCCGTGCAGACCGCCACCAGCGGCCACCATTTACGCATGATCCTCCTTCGGTAGGCCACCAGGATCGGGCGTGGACGACGACGACAAGAAGCGGGCCGCGATATCACGGCGAATACCGACATCTGATAGTCGTGAGTGATGGAATCCGTCAGGGCCGACACGCTCGACCGGCAGCTGGTGCACGCGCTGGGACTGGACGGGCGGGCCCCGTTCAGCCGGATCGCCGAGGTCCTCGGCGTCTCGGACCAGACCGTCGCCCGGCGCTACCGGCGGCTGCGCTCGCGGGGCACCGTGCGGGTCGTGGGGCTGATCGACCCCCGGATGCTGGACGGGACCCGCTGGTGGCTGCGGCTGCGGTGCGTCCTCGGGGCGGGGACCGCCATCGCCACGGCCCTGGCCAAGCGGCCCGACACCTCCTGGGTGCAACTGCTGTCGGGCGGGACCGAGGTGCTCTGCGCGGCCCATCCCGGCTCGGACCAGGAGCGCGACACCCTGATGCTCGACAAGCTCCAGCGCACCGACCGCGTCGTCGCGGTCACCGCGTACTCGATGATGCACATGTTCGCCGGAGGCCCGACCGGCTGCGGGATGTTCGAGGTCCTCACCGAGGCGCAGGTCGCCGCGCTGCGCCCGTCGCGGCCGCCCGCCCGTGGCCGGGTGGAGCTGTCGGACCAGGACCGGCTCCTGCTCGCCCGGCTCTCCGTGGACGGCCGGACCTCGCACACCGACCTCGCCGCCGCCACGGGCTGGTCGGAGTCGACCGTCCGGCGCCGGCTCGACCAGCTCCGCGAGTCCGGCGCGCTCTACTACGACCTGGAGGTCGACTGTCCCTACTTCGGGTTCCGCACCCAGGCCTGGCTCTGGATGACGGTGTCACCGTCCCATCTGGCCGGCGTCGGCGAGGCCCTGGCCACCCACCGGGAGGTCACCTTCGCCGCGGCCACCACCGGCCCGACGAATCTCGCGGCCAACATCCTCTGCCGGGACGACGAGGCGCTGTACGCCTACCTCACCGACCGGATCGCGGGCCTCGACGGCATCCAGAGGCTGGAGACCGCCCCGATCATCCGCAACATCAAGCAGTCGGGGTCGCTGCTGCCCGTCTGAGCCCCGGCCCTGCCCACTCGGCCCGTCCGGGCCGTCCGGTCCTCACTCCGGGGGACCGTAGGGCTCTATCCGCGGGTCGGCGTAGGGACCCCCGTCCGCCGCGAGCCCGGTGCGGTGGGCGGCGCTCTCGCTCACCCGCAGGCCGTACAGGCCCTGGCCGGGGTCGAGGAGGTCGATGAGCACCAGGCCGTACCCGATGTCGACGTCCTCCTCCGGCAGCTCCAGGTGCCGCAGGGCCTGCGTGAGCGTCGCGCCGGAGGGGAGCCGCACCGTGATGAGGACCATCACCTCACGGTACGCGCCCCGCCCGGCGCCGCAATGAGGCGAGTACCCCCGAGGGGTCGACGACCCCGTAACCGTGGTCGTGGTCGAACCCGACGTCGCTGCGGTCGTCGGCCGTACGGCGCAGCAGGGTGCGCAGCTGGGCGGGGGAGAGCCGGGCGGCGGGCCAGCGGGTGCGCACGGCCGCGACCAGGCCCGCCGCGACCGGGCACGCGGCCGAGGTGCCCGAGTCGGGCTCGTCGTCGCCGAACGCCCGCGAGCCCGAGAAGTGGGTGTAGGCGCACACGTCGGGCTTGCGGGCGACCAGGCGGCCCGGCCCCTGGGAGGAGTAGCCGACCCGCTCGCCCCGGGTGTCGACACCGGCGACCGACAGCACGGAGCCGTGGGAGTTGGCGCCCGTGATCGGCCGGTCCGGGTAGGCGCAGCGGCCGTCCGGGCAGTCGCGTCCGCAGTTGCCCGCGGCGAAGAGCACGTCCGCGCCGGAGCGCTCCAGGCTGGAGACGATCAGGTTGAACGGGTGGGCCGGGTTGTCGGAGTAGTTGCCCGGATGGCCCGCGGGAAAGTCCCACTCCGGGGAGAAGGACCCCCAGCTGTTGCTGACCACCAGGGAGCGCGAGGCGGCGGGCTGGGCCTCCAGGACGGTGCGCAGGTGGGCGAAGGCCGCCACCGCGTCCGAGAGCAGGCCGTCCAGCGCCGAACCGCCCGGACGCCGGGAGAGCAGCACGGGAATGTCGATGATCGACGCCCTCGGGGCCGCGATGAGCGCGTCGAAGGCGCACATCGTGCCGTGGTCGACGGGGAACTCGCCCGCCCTGCCCGTCACCCCGTCGGGCTTCCAGCTGCGCTCCACGTCGAGGATCACGTCGCGGCCCAGGTGGCGGGCGACGTGCGCACGGTTGACGCCGGTGTCGAGCACCGCGAGCGCGACCCCCGACCCGTCGAGGCCCTCCGCGGCCAGGCCGGCGACGCCGAGCAGCCGCTCCACGTCGTGCCAGTCGCCGACCGGGGGCGTGCCGCCGCAGGTCAGGCCCGGCTGGATCACCGGGTCGGCGAAGATCCCCACCACCTCGCGGCGCAGCGCGGGCAGCAGGGTGATCCGGGTGGACGCCTCGTCGTCGGAGATCTCACCGCGGACCAGGACGGAGGCCTCGTCGTCGGCGAAGGAGAACACCAGCGGCTGGTGCAGCGACAGCGGGTCGCCCCCGGCGGCGGGGACCGGGCGGGGCGCCACGACCGGGGCGAAGGACGGGTCCAGCACCACTCCGGGAAGCGCGTCGGCGACGTCGGCGGCCGTCGTGCTCACCGTGGGATCGGCCACGGCCGCGACGACGTCGGGGGAGGGACGGAGCTGCAGCAGGACCCGCATGACGCACCACCGGGGATCGAGGGGACAGGCCCCACCACATTCCTTCATCCACCCGGGCCGCGTCCAGCCGTTGAAATCCCCTCGGACCACGCTCATGCCCGTCAAACGGTGCAAACGATCGGCGTGGATTTCCTTCACAGCGACGGAATCGATCACTACGTTGGGCGACATGACCGCAGCGGCGGAGACGACGCCAATCCCTCGACCCGATGTCCGGCACGCTCACTGGATGCCGACCCGGCCCAGACTGATCGTGGCCAGCGGCTTCATGCTCTTCCTGGAGCTGGCCCTGATCCGGTGGACCGGGTCGAACATCGTCCACCTGAGTTACTTCACCAACTTCGTCCTGCTGGGGTCGTTCCTCGGTATCGGGCTCGGCTTCCTGAGGGTGGGCCGCACCACCCGGCAGCCGTACTACTCGCCGATCGTGCTGGCCGTGCTGGTCCTGGTCGTGCTGTTCTTCCCCGTGACGGTGGACCGCCAGACCGAGGGCGTCCTGTACTGGACGAGCCTGAGCACCAGCGGCCCGCCGCCCTGGCTGATCCTGCCGGTGATCTTCGCCGCGGCGGCGATCGTGCTGATGGGCCCGGCCGAACTGGTCGGCCGCTGCTTCCCCGAGCTCGACCGGCTGGAGGCCTACCGCTACGACCTGATCGGCAGCCTCAGCGGCATCGCGCTGTTCACCGCGCTGTCGTTCCTCAGCGCGCCGCCGGTGGTGTGGGGGACGATCGCCGCGGTTGCCTACGCGGTGCTGCTGTGGCCCCGCAGGGTCTGGGCCCGCGTGGCGCTGCTCCTGCCGTCGCTGGTCATCGTCGGCGCCCTCGCCACCGAGACGCTGACCGCGGGAGCGCTGTGGTCGCCGTACTACAAGGTGACCTACGTGCGCGGCCAGTGGGAGGGCGTGCCGCTGATGAACATCGACGTCAACGGCATCCCGCACCAGCAGGCCACCCCGGCCAGGAATCGCCTGGAGTGGGAGCGCCAGTACGCCCTGCCGTACGAGCGGGCCGCCTCCGGCAGGCTGGACGACGTGCTGATCGTCGGCGCGGGCAGCGGCACCGACGTGTCGATCGCGCTGTCCAAGGGCGCCAAGCACGTGGACGCCGTGGAGATCGACCCCAAGCTGCTGGAACTCGGCCGCTCCTACCATCCGGACCGGCCCTACGACGACCCCCGGGTCACCACCCACGTCACCGACGGCCGCGCCTTCCTGGAACGGACCTCGTCGAAGTACGACCTGATCCTCTTCGCGCTGCCCGACTCGCTCACCCTGGTCTCCGGGGCCAGCTCGCTGCGGCTGGAGAGCTACCTGTTCACGCAGCAGGCGATGGAGGCGGCCAGGGACCACCTCAAACCCGGTGGCGCCTTCTCGATGTACAACTACTACCGGGAGAGCTGGCTGGTCGACCGGCTCGGCGCCACCATGCAGGCCGCGTTCGGGCACAAGCCGTGCGTCGACATCGTCAGCCAGACGGGCCAGCAGGCGGTGATCACCGCGGGCTTCACCCCCCAGGGTCAGCGGTGCGGCACCGAGTGGGCGGGAGCGACCGCCCAGACCCCGCCGCCCGCCGGTGACGACCGGCCCTTCCTGTACCTGAAGGACCGGACGATCCCGCAGATCTACATCGTCACGCTCGGGCTGATCCTCCTGGTCAGCCTGCTGGCGGTCCGGGTCGTGGCCGGTCCGTACCGCAGGATGCGGCCGTACGCGGACCTGTTCCTGCTCGGGGTGGCGTTCCTGCTGCTGGAGACCAAGGGCGTCACCGGCTTCGCGCTGCTGTTCGGCACCACCTGGGTGGTGAACGCGATCGTGTTCGCCGGGGTGCTGGTCGCCGTGCTCGCCGCGGTGGAGGTGACCCGCCGCTTCCGGGTGCCGTCCCTGCCGGTCATGTACGGGGTGCTGCTGGCCGGGCTGGTCCTGGCCTGGCTGGTGCCCAACTCCTGGCTGCTGGGACTGCCGCTGCCGCTGCGCGCGGTGGCGGCCGTGGTGGTGGCGTTCCTGCCGATCTTCGCGGCCAACGTGGTGTTCGCCAAGCGCTTCGCCGACTCCGCCGACGCGACCGTGTCCTTCGGCGCGAACCTGCTGGGCGCGATGGTCGGCGGCTGCCTGGAGTACCTGGCGCTGGTCATCGGCTACCAGGCGCTGCTGATCGTGGCGGGCCTGATCTACCTGGGTGCCTTCGCGCTGCTTCCCAGGACCGCCAAGGTCGCCTGAGCC
This sequence comes from Streptosporangium sp. NPDC050855, assembly GCF_044456585.1. Classification (NCBI taxonomy): domain Bacteria; kingdom Bacillati; phylum Actinomycetota; class Actinomycetes; order Streptosporangiales; family Streptosporangiaceae; genus Streptosporangium; species Streptosporangium sp. NPDC050855. Next base: position 190,384 of record NZ_JBITFY010000007.1, on the reverse strand, counting down.
CGGGGGACCGGCTCCCGGGTGGTTTCGGGAGCCGGTCCCCCGGTCAGAACCCGCAGAGCTCGCTGAGGGACTCGCCCGAGGACTTGCCGTTCGGGGTGGGCGTCCGGCTGGGCCGCAGCGCGGTGTTCCTGGACGGGCTGGGCGTGGCGGCCGGCGTCGCGCCGGTCGTACCGGGGGAGGGGGTCGCGGTCGCGGCCTGCGGCCTGCGGGCGGGCTGCTCCGAGCGGCGCAACGCCCTGGCGGTGGCGGTGCGGATCTTCTGCCAGTCGGGCGAGCCGGTGTAGAACTCCGGCGGTACGAACTGCAGGCTGGTGATCCTGGCGTCCTTGACCTTCAGCGCCAGGTCGGTGAGGTGCTCCACCAGCTCGCGGGGGATGTCGGTCTTGGCCATCCTCCTGGCCACGCCTGCGATCTTGGTGAAGTTGGCGAGCACGACCGACGGGGTGGCCTGCTGGGCGAAGGCGCCGATGACGCAGCGCTGGCGGGCCATCCGGGAGAAGTCGTCGCTGCCGACGCGGGAACGCCCGTACCAGAGCGCCTCCTCGCCCGAGAGCGTGCGGTACCCGGCCTTGATGGTCCCGGCGGTGCCGTACAGGCCGCCCCAGGGGATGTCCCGCTCCACCCTGATCTTCAGGCCGCCGATGGCGTCCACCATCCTGGCGAAACCGAACATGTTGACCAGGGCGTAGTAGTCGATCTTCAGGTTGAGCGTGTGACCGATCGCGTCCATCAGCGCCGCCGGGCCCCGCTCCCCGGCCTTCTTGCCCGGTACGACCTCCGGGTGGTCCTCGGCGTACTGCCAGACCTCGTTGAGCAGGCCGCCGTTGGGCAGCTCGCGCATGAAGCCCTCGGGGAACCGCTTGGCGAGCGCGCTGCCGGACGAGAAGTGGACGTGCTGGAGGTTGCGCGGGAGGCTGAACATGACCGTGTTGCCGGTCGCGACGTGCACGCTGGCCACGTTCATGCTGTCGGTCCGCACGCCCTCCCGGTTCCCGGCGCCGTCACCGCCGACGAGCAGGAAGTTCACCCGCTTGCGGCCGGCCCACGGGTCCTCGTGCTTGACGGGGACGGCCGTCGGGTTCGCCGAGGCGGGCTTGAAGATGTCGAGGGTCGTCTGCTTGAAGGTCAGCACGGTGTTGGCGGTCAGCACGAACGGCGCCATCACCGACACGCAGAGAACGCCCACCACGATTCCCGAGACGATCTGCCCCCTGCCGCTGAGCCGGTTCGGCCTCAGCGTGACGTAGGAGAAGAGCAGCAGCAGGAACCAGGCGATCGCCCCGACCACGGCCAGGACCACCCCGGTCGTCATCATGCCGTCGCGGGTGAGGACGCCGGTGTTGCCGCTGAGGTAGACGACGACGGCGGTGATCGCACCGCCCAGCAGCGGCACGCCGAAGGCCGCGAGCAGGATGAGGCCGAGCCGGCGGTTCCCGGCCCGCAGGTGCGCCGCGCCGGGCAGGATCGCCGAGAGCGCGGTCCAGCCGATGAGGGCGGCGGTCGTCAGCGGCCTGGCGAACCGGGGGGGCCGTCCCCCGGGCGCCGTCGCGGACTCCGCGGGCGGACCTCCCGCCGGTGGCCCCCCGGCCGGTGGCGCCCCGGCGGGCCCGGCCGGTCCGGCCGGGACGGCAGGGTTCGGGACCCCGCCGCCGTCGCCGCCGTTCCCTTTTCCTGTGGCCCGGCCCGCCGGTCCCTGCGGTGGGGGGAGGGGGAGCCCTTCCCGGGGAGGAAGGACGCCCTGCTCGGGGTGGCCCTCCCGCGCGGCCGGGGACGGCCGCCCGGCCTGCGGGGGGAGGGTGCCCTGCTCGCGGTGGGCCTCCGGGGACGGGGCGTGCCGGTCGTTCCGCGCCGGGTGCGGGCTGGAGACCTCCTGGGCGAGGGGGGGCTGCGGCCCGCCGGCCGGACCCGGCGCCCGGGGCGGGGCGGGGACCGGGGGCGTCTCCTGGGACCCGGACCGGCCCGGTGTTCCGCCTTGGCGTGCGCCGGGACTCCCGCCGCGACGCCGGGTGCGCCGTTTCCCGCTTTCGCCGGCGAGATCCCCCGAGTCTTGCCCAAGGCGCATCGTCACACCGCTTCCTACTGCGTTTTGCCCGGGTTCACCTGCAGACATGGCCAGGGATCGGGATTGAACATAATTTGCCAGGATTCTAGTCCCCATACCTGGACATGACAGACAGATGACCAATCTATGGTGAATGGCCGCTTAAGCGATGGCGTCGGCTAGGACGTCGACGAGGTGGGGGCCAGCCAGGTGTTGCAGTCGAGCGTCCGGTTCCTCTCGTAGCCCTGGCGGAACCAGCGGTTGTTGTTCGCCGGCGAGCCGTGGTCACGCGGATATCCCGGCCAGTCGCCGACCCGGGAGTAGAAGTAGTAAAGGGTCTGGCGCCGCGCCGGGGTGACCGGGTAGGTGGCCGACACCGAGCGCATGAACATCGCGCCGAGACAGGTCGCCTGGAGCTCGAACCGCCGGCTCAGCGCGAGTCTCCCGTTGCGGCCGCTCGAACGCAGCGACTTCTGCCACCAGGTGGTGGACAGGCCCGACAGGTGCTGCACGTGGTGCCCGTACTCGTGCGCCATCATGCTGATGACCCCGCCGTGCCATTCGGTGATGGCCCCGTACCCGCGGGAGTTGCCCACCCCGCGCGACATCGCCCTGGTCGAGGCGTAGATGGTGGCGTTGCGCGGGCAGTAGTACGGCACCATGCTTCCCGGCGCGGGGAAGTCGCCGCAGGCGCCGCGGCTCCTCGTCGCGGTGAGGGCGTAGCGGGGCGGATGCCAGGGGATGCCCTGCTCGCGCAGGATCCGCGACCAGCCCCGGTCCAGGCACTTGGACGTCTTGAGGATGAGCGCCTTGAGCTGGGCGTGGCTGTAGATGCTGGGCGACCCCGCGGGGCAGTGCACCCGGGGAAGCCCGCCCGCCCGGTAGAGCGTGTTGCCCTCCAGGCTGGTGTCGAGCACCCGCGTCCTCGTCGTGTCCCCGGTGTCGCGGGTGCTCCCGGCGTCCCCGCTGTCACCGGTGTCTCCGGCGTCCCCGGTGTTCCGGCCGTTCCCGGAGGACGCCGTGCGCGCCGGCGCCGAGGTGCGCCTGTCCCGCGGTTCGGCCGGGCGGAAGGTGGGCCGCGGGGGCGCGGTGAAGGCCGGGACGGCGACCGTGTCGGCGCGGCGGACGTTCGCGGCCACCGCCCCGATGACCACGATCCCGGTGAAGACCAGCGCGACCATGCCGAAGACCACGCCGACGACCACCCCGGCACCGCCGGAGCGGGGCCGCGGGGGCTGCCACTGCGGCGGGGGATGGGCGGCCCGCCGCTGCCACGGGTCGGGCGGCGGGGGCGGGGCCTGATGGCCGTACGGCATCTGCCCGCGGGGCGGCCCGGGCCGCTGCGGGTGAGCCGGACCCCACTGCGGGGGCGCGGGACGGCCCGGCCCCGGCTGCCACGAGGGCGCCTGCGGGGGCGGCGGCGGCCCCCATCCGGGAGGCGGGGGCTGCGGGTGCCCCATGGGCCGGGGCGGCGGAGGCGGCTGGGGGTGTCCCCGCGACGGCCCCTGCGGCGGGTATCCCTGAGGCGGGCGTCCATGGCCGTGCCCCTGAGGGTGCCCCTGAGGGGGCCCCTGAGGCGGGTGCCCCTGCCCCGGGAGCGGCCGCGGGTACGCCGGCGGAGGTGGCCGCCACCCCGCGGGCCCTCCCTGCGGCGACTGGTTCCCCGCGGCACCGGGCGGCGGTGCCGGATAGGGCTCCCCGCGAGGTGGAGGGTGATGACCGTTGCCTGTCACGCTGTCTCCCCGTTAATCCGAGCGTCCGGCATGAAGTACTAGACCGGGCTTTTGCCGAATTTGGGGCGTAAGCATACTGATTTATCATCCGTCACGGATGTCGCTGCATTCGATTACATTCCGAAATCATCCAAGGTGATCTCCGCGATGTACCGGACCGATCCGGCACCCGTGACCTAGCTTCGAGGCATGAATCTGCAGCAGCTCCGCTATGTGGTCGCGACGGCGGAGCATCGCACCATGACCGACGCGGCCAGGTCGCTGTACATCGCCCAACCCGCTCTCTCCCGTGCGATCAGGGATCTGGAACGAGAGCTCGGGATGACGTTGTTCGCCCGTTCCGGACGTGGCGTGGTCGTCACGGCGCAGGGACGCCGGGTGGTCAAGCTGGCCCGGGAGGCGCTCGACGCCGTCCACGAGATCGAGTCCCTGTCCACCAACGGCCAGACGTCCGAGGCGGAGCTCCGCATCGCCTCGATCCCCAGCCTCGAACCGGGGCTGGCGGGCCGTCTCCTGCCCGCGTACACCGCCGAGCATCCGGGGGTACGCATCCACATCGTCCGCTGTGACGGACGGGACGGCGTGGTCAACGCCATCAGGGACCAGCGGGCCGACATCGGCCTCACGGACCTGCCCGTCCCCACCGATCTGGTCAGCCACCCGCTGGAGCGCCAGGAGATCGTGCTGATCTCCCCGCCCGGCGTGGACCTGCCCGACCCGGTGCCGATGAGGAGACTCAACGGCATGCGGCTGGTGCTGCCGGCTCCCGGCAGTTCCCGGCGCAGGGAGTTCGACGCGCTCTTCGCCAAGCACGGCGTGGCACCCGTGGTGGCGACGCAGCTCGACGAGCGCGGCAACTGGCTGAGCACCGTCCGTTCGGGTACGGCCTCGATGCTCTGGTACCGGGGGATGGCCGAGCAGGCCGCCCGCGCCGGGCTGGTGGTCCGCACCCTCGATCCCTCGGTACGCCGGGTGATCGCCCTCGTTCACGCGCGACGGCGGCTGCCCGCTCTCGCCCAGGAGTTCCTGTCCGTGGCCGAAAGTGGGTCGGCCGCGTAGGACCCGAGGCTCGTCCGTTCTCCCCAGAGGTTCGGCGCAGGTGGGAGCGCCGTCCTCTCCGACACCGGGCCGTATGTAGGCTCGGTCTCGATGACTATCCTGCGCCTGCGTGGCCGTGAGTTCCGGCCCGGCGAGTTCGCGATCATGGCGGTGGTCAACCGCACCCCCGACTCCTTCTTCGACCGGGGAAGAACGTACGGCTTCACGGCCGCCCTGGAGGCGGTGGACGGGGCCGTGGACGCCGGAGCGGACATCGTCGACATCGGCGGCGTGAAGGCGGGTCCCGGCGACGAGGTCGACCCCGCCGAGGAGATCCGCCGGGTGTCCGACCTGGTGGACGCGGTCAGGAGACGCCACCCCCGGCTCGTCGTCAGTGTCGACACCTGGCGCGCCGAGGTCGGCGAGGTCGTCGCCCAGGCCGGGGCGGACCTGCTCAACGACACCTGGGGCGGTGTCGACCCGGAGCTGGCCGGGGTCGCCGCCCGGCACGGCATCGGCCTGGTCTGCGCGCACGCCGGCCGCGTCGCCCCGCGCACCCGCCCGCACCGCATCGCCTACGACGACGTGGTCGCCGACGTCGTCGGCTACACCGTCGGCCTCGCCGAGCGCGCGGTGGCCCAGGGGGTGGCCCGGGAGTCGATCCTCATCGACCCCGCGCACGACTTCGGCAAGAACACCCGGCACTCCCTGGAGGTCGGCCGCCGCCTGGACGAGATGGTCGCCACCGGCTGGCCGGTGCTCGTCGCGGTCTCCAACAAGGACTTCGTCGGCGAGACCCTCGGCGGCCTGCCGGTGGACGAGCGCCATGCCGGGAGCATGGCCACGCTGGCGGTCTCGGCCTGGCAGGGCGCCCGGGTCTTCCGGGTCCACGACGCCGCCTCGGCCCGCGCCGCGCTGACCACCGTCACCGCGCTGCGACGCTGACACCGCACCGCACCGCACCGGCCCGGACCGGCCCGCGTCCGGCCCGCGCCCGGCTCGTGTCCCGCCCGGCGGTGACCTCGGCGTACGACAGGGCGCGGGAGGGTGATCGGGCCACCCGCGGGAGGACGGGTGGCCCGGTCGCGAGGCAGGGGTGCCTCGCCCTTCAGGCGGTCTGCGTGCGGCGTCCCCGTTCGGCCTGACGTTTACCGCGACATCATGACTCGGGTCAGTAAATCAGTAAGACGACCGTGGATGTCAACTCAGGAGTAGATGACGGACAGGAAGCGGATCAGGATCGCCTCCCGCCGGTCGCCGGGCAGGGCGTCCAGCACCGCGTTGACCACGGCCATCTCCGGCTGCCCGGACCCGCCCGTCAGGTCCACCCCGACCGAGGCCGCCAGCTCGCCGAAGGCGGCGTCGTCCAGCGCGTCCAGGTCCAGGTCCGCGATCAGCTCGACCAGCCCCTCGGGGAGCCGTGCCGGTCCGCGCTCGCGGGCCGCGTCGGCGGCCTCCGCGATCACTGCCAGCATCGCCTCGACACCGTGCAGGGTCACCCCGGTCACCGTGACGTGGATGTTGGCCGGGATGCCCGCGTACGACAGCTGCGGTTGCAGGAACCATCCGCGCCGCCTGGCCTCGTCCGAGAGCACGAACACGTCCACCTCGTCGGAGCCGAAGGCGACCAGCGCCGAGTCCGGGTCGCCCAGCACCCGCAGGCCCGGGATCTTGGCGATCCCCTCGCGGAGCGCGCGGGCCGCCGCCAGGGTGTTGCGGCCCAGCTCCAGGTAGCCCTCCCGGCCCAGGGCCTGGAAGGTGGCCCACGCCCCGCCCAGCGGGCCCGCGGACTTCGAGCTCTGCACGGTGGCGTTGATCACCGTGTAGCCGGGCCACGACGCCGAGGCGAAGTAGGCCCTGCGCCGCATCGCCGGGTCGGCGAAGAGCACGACCGAGGCGCCCTTGGGGGCGTAGCCGAACTTGTGCAGGTCGCACGAGAGCGAGGTCACCCCGGGGACCGAAAGGTCGAAGGGCGGCACGTCCGCCCCGGCCTCGCGCAGCCACGGCAGCAGCCACCCGCCCACGCAGGCGTCCACGTGGCACGGCACGCCGCGCGCGGCGGCGAGGGCGGCGATCTCGGCGACCGGGTCGATCACGCCCTGCGGGTAGGACGGCGCCGAGGCCACCACCAGCACGGTGTCGTCGGTGACGGCGGCCTCGACGTCCTCGGCCGAGGCCCGGTACGTCACCGGGTCCACCGCGACGGCGTCCACCACGACCCCGAGGTAGTGCGCGGCCTTGTGGAAGGCCGGGTGCGCGGTCACCGGGACCGCCATCCTGGGACGCCCCGCGGTCGGGCGGGCGTCGCGCGCCGCCTTCACCGCCAGCATGATCGACTCGGTCCCACCGCTGGTGAAGATGCCCGAACCCCCGCCGAGCAGGTCGGCGACCGCGCCGACCACCTGCTTCTCCATCTCCACGACGCTGGGGAACGCCGTCGGGTCCAGGGTGTTGACCTCAAGCATCTCGAAGTAGGCGCCGGCGGCGGCCTCGTGCACCTCGGGGCGGCCGGTGTCGTAGACGTACGCGGTCACCTTGCCGCCGCGGACCGGCAGGTCGTCCTGTCGCAGGCGGGCGATCTCGGCGAGCAGCTCGGAGGTGCTGCGGCCCTTGTCGGGCAGGCTCATCGGTCTCCTCGGGGGTACGGCCCGCACAGGCCGGTGGGACGCGCGGCCCGCAGGGGACCGCCGGGGGACTGCCAGGATCACACGGATCGCACCGGCCGTGAGCGGGGGAACGCCGCGGATTCCCGGGAAAGGTGAAAAATTCTCTTATATGCGGGAGGGGGTGAGCGTCAGGGCGGCGAGCCGGGCAGCAGGGCGACCCGGTGCACCATCCGGTGCAGGTAGCCGCGGAACCGCTCCAGCACGACGGGGTCGTCGACGCCCTGCCGGTCGCCCGCCCGGTCCAGCACCCCGCTCTGGCAGAAACCGTGCACGCACCAGACCACCGACCAGAAGGTGTACTTCATGTCCGTGGGCGTCCCGACGTGCCCGGCGTCGACCGCGGGGGTGAGCACGTTGGAGATGAACGTGATCTGCGGCCGGATGTAGCGGCGCTCCAGCTCGGTGACGTCGCTGGCGTCCGAGAGCCACCGGTGCATCCACAGGGAGGGGAACTCCGGGTGGGCCAGGCAGAAGTCCAGGTACTGGTCGACGATCCGGTGCACGGTCACCGCGGTCTGCTCGGGGGTCTCGACGGAGGCGCCCTCCAGGGCCTTCTCCAGGAACCCCCGCTCGGCCCGGTACTCCCGCTCCATGATCTCCAGGTAGAGCTCCCGCTTGCCGCCGAACTCCTCGCCCAGCGCCTCGGGGTTCAGCCCGGCGGCCTCGGCGATCTGGGCCGCGGACGTGCTGTCGTACCCCAGTGCGGCGAACAGCCTGGTCGCCACCTGCAGGATCAGCTCTCGGCGGCCACCGTCACCGGACGTCATGCATGCGACGCTAGATCCCCTGCGGGTACCGGCCAAGCAGGTCATCGACAAGCCTCGGTCAAGATAGGGGAAGCCGTACGACCGCCCGCAGGCCCGGCGCGGCGTCCTCCAGATGGACCGCGCCGCCGTGCGCGTGCACGGTCTCGCGCACGATCGCCAGGCCCAGCCCGGCCCCGCCCTCGTCGCGGCTGCGCGCGCTGTCCAGCCGGGTGAAGCGGTCGAAGACCCGCTCCCGGTCGGGCTCGGGGATGCCCGGCCCGTCGTCGGTGACGGTCAGCACCGCGTCGGCACCCTCGGCCCGCAGCTCGACCCGCACCGGGGCGCAGGTGTGCCGCAGCGCGTTGTCGACCAGGTTGACCAGCACCCGTCCCAGGTCCAGCGCGTCCCCGGCGACCGTGACCGGCCCGTCGGGAACCCTCACCGTGACGCCCCCGCCGTAGCGTTCGACGGCCTGGGGGACCAGCCGGTCCAGCTCCACCGGCTCCCTGCGCGCCGTCGTGCCGCCCCGCTCGTCCAGCCGCGCCAGCGCGAGCAGGTCCTCGGCCAGCCGGGACAGGCGCATGGTGTCCTCCAGCACGCCCTCGGCCGTCTCCCGCCAGTCCTGCCCCCCGGGGTGGCCCAGCGCCACCTCCAGCTGCAGCCGGATGCTCGCCAGCGGGCTGCGCAGCTCGTGCGCGGCGTCCGAGACCAGGGCCCGCTGCCGGGAGTCGGCCTTCTCCAGCCGGGCCAGCATCGCGTTGAGCGTGGTGGCCAGGCTGTGCACCTCGTCGCGCGCCTCGGGCACCGGCAGGCGGCGCGACCGGGCGGTGTCGGTGATCTCCTCCGCGCCCCGGCGCAGCGCCGCGATCGGCCGCAGCGTCCTGCCGATGATCATCCAGCTGGCCCCGGCGAGCAGCACCAGCAGCAGCGGGGTGCCGATCAGCAGCACGTGCCCGGCGGTGGCCAGGCTGGTCTGCACCTCGCTGAAGGGCCGGGCCGCGATCACCGTCCGGCCGTGGTCGGCGCTGAGCACCCGGACCCGCAGCAGGTGCGGCACGCCGTACGGCTTGCCGTCCAGGAAGCGCGCCCGGCCCGCGCCGATCGCCGCGGCCCGCGCCGGCCCGTCCAGCAGGGGGACCAGCCGGTCGGTGCCGGGGGTGGCGTGGGTGATCCGCCCGGTGGCGTCGAGCACCTGCAGGAGCGTGCCGTCCGGCGAGGTCATCTGGTCGGGCAGCCGCCCGGCGTCGGCCAGCGAGACCGTGTCCCGGGCCCGCTGGTAGATCGACTCGTCGATGGTGGTGATCAGCGCGTTGCCGAGCACGCCGATCATCACGTACGCCGAGACCGCCAGAGCGACCGCGAGCACGGCCGAGGCGGCGGCCGTCAGCCGGAAGCGCAGGCTCCTGCGCCGCCACAGCCCGGCCGCGCGGCCCCCCTGCTGCGCGCCCGTGCCACCGGGCCCGGCGCCCCGGCCCGGCGCCCCGGCCCGGCCGGCCCCTCCCGTGTCCTGCCCCGTCCCCCGCCCCGCGTCCTGTCCGGCACCCGGCCCCGTTCCCGGTCCCGTTCCGGGCCCTGTTCCCGGTCCTGTCACCGCGCTCATCCGCCGTCGCCGGCCAGCCGGTACCCGGCTCCCCGCACCGTCTGCAGCGCGTTCCTGGAGAACGGCACGTCGATCTTGCGCCGCAGGTAGCCGACGTAGACCTCGACCACGTTGGGATCGGTGTCGAAGGTGTCCCAGACGTGCTCCAGGATCTCCGTCTTGGACACCACCTCGTCGTGGTGGCGGATCAGGAACTCCAGCAGCGCGAACTCCCGGGGCGTCAGCTCCACCGGGGTCTCCCCCCGGGTGACGCGCCGCCGTGCCGGGTCCAGCGCCAGGTCCCCGGCCCGCAGCACGGCCGGGCGCCGGTTCGCTCCGCGCCGCAGCAGCGCCCTCAGCCTGGCCACCAGCACCACGTAGGAGAACGGCTTGGTCAGGTAGTCGTCGGCCCCCAGGTCCAGGCCGTCGGCCATGTCGTACTCGCCGTCCTTGGCCGAGAGCATCAGCACCGGCACCCAGTTCTCCTCCGCCCGCAGCTGCTTGCAGACGTTGTAGCCGGAGATCTTCGGCAGCATGATGTCCAGCACGACCACGTCGTACTCGCCGTGCCTGGCCTGGTGCAGCCCGTCCTCGCCGTCGTGCGCGAGGTCGACCGCGAACCCCTCGGCCTGCAGCCCGCGCTGCAGGGCCGCCGCCATCCGCCGTTCGTCCTCCACGACGAGAATGCGCATCCCTCTCCCTCCGTCACCCGGACGTCCGTCACCGGGACGTCACCCCGCCATCATGCGGCCGTCACCCGGAACGGCCCATCCTCGGCCATCCGCGCTGAGAGGCGGCTGAGAATCCTGTGAGCCCTCTCAGTCTGTCTCAGCGTCAGCACAGCGACGTTCACGCAAGCTGCTACCGATGGGGATCGACGGCATACCGTGGAGGAATGAGATGTCCGAGCAAGGAAGACGGGGCCGCGCGATGAGATGGGGCGTGCCGGTCGTCGCGATCGCGGCGGTGGCCGGGGCCATCGGGGCGGGCCCGGTCATCGCCGCCGTCCAGGGGGATCCCGTGTTGCCCGAGCGCACCGCCGAGCAGCTGCTCGCGAGCGCCGTGCAGGCCGGTACGGCCGAGCCGAAGCCCATGTCGGGCACGGTCATGCAGACCGCCTCGCTCGGGCTGCCGGGACTTCCCGACGTGACGGGCATGAGCGGCACCTCGCCCGCCGCGCTGCTCGCGGGCTCGCACGAGCTGAAGGTCTGGTACGGCGGCGCCGACAAGGTCCGCCTCGCCATGCCGGGCCGGATGAGCGAGACCGACCTGATCGTCAACGGCGACCAGGTCTGGCTCTGGCAGAGCGACGTGAACAAGGCCACCCGCGTCACGGCCGACGGCGCCGAGAAGGCCGGTGAGCACGGGCCCTCCCGGCGGGCCCAGGAGGCGCTGCCGGCGACCACGCCCCAGCAGCTCGCCCGGACGCTGCTGCAGCAGGTCGGCCGGGACACCGTGATCGGCGTGAGCAGCACCGAGAAGGTGGCCGACCGCGCCGCCTACCAGCTCGCGTTCGCGCCCAAGGACCCCTCCTCCCTGATCAGGGAGGTCAAACTGGCCCTGGACGGGGAGACGATGGTCCCGCTGCGGGTCCAGGTGTACGCCAAGAGCGCGGCCGAGCCCGCCTTCGAGGTGGGGTTCACCTCCGTCACGTTCTCGCCGCCGGCCGCCGAGAACTTCACCTTCACCCCGCCCGTCGGGGCCAAGGTCGACGAGACCTCCCTCGGCGAGCTCACCGAGAAGGGCAGGGCCGGCAGGGACGGGTTCGAGGACCACGAGAGGCTCGGCAAGAAGGTCAAGGTCGTCGGCGGCGGCTGGACCACGGTCGCGGTGCTGCCCGTGCCCGAGGACCTCAGGGCCGTGGTGAAGCCGGGACAGGACGCCCCGGCCAAGGACGCCGGCGGGCAGGACGTCCTGGGGCACGACGCCCCCGGGCAGGACGCGACCGCGATCGCCGACGCCCTGCGCAGGTCGGCCACGCCGATCAGCGGGCCGTGGGGCAGCGGCCAGGTCGTCCGGACCAAGCTGGCCTCCGCGCTGCTGACCGACGACGGCCGCCTGCTGGTCGGCGCCGTCACACCGGAGAAGCTCGCCGAGGCGGCCGGGCAGAAGTGAGTCCGGGCCGGGGAGGGGCACCGGCCGGTGCCCCTCCCCGGGACCGGGGGCCCGGCCTCGCCGGGACGACCGACGGGCACGACGAGCGATGGGGGAGAAGTGCCGATCACGCAGAACGCCGGGACCGGCCGGGCCCGGGACGACGACCCGGCGAGGCCGCGGCCGCGCACGGGGGCGCGGACGGGCCCGGGAAAGGGCGTTCGCACCGGCATCCGGACGGACACGGACACGGGAACGGGGGCGCCGTGACCGCCGTGACGGACGCGCAGGGCGCGAGGGCCACCGGGAACGCCGAGGACGCCAAGGACGCCGGGGGCCTCGGGGACGCCGTGCGGGGCCCGGACGACGGCGAGGGGTTCTCCATCGTCACCGCCGGGCTGACCAAGCGGTTCAGGAGCGGCCAGGTCGCGGTGGACTCCCTCGACCTCGCGGTGCCCACCGGATCGGTCTTCGGTTTCCTGGGCCCCAACGGCTCGGGCAAGACCACCACCATCCGCATGCTGCTCGGCCTGGTGACGCCGACGGCCGGAAGCTGGCGGCTGCTGGGCACGCCGATGCCCGGGGGGATGAACGGCGTGCTGCCCAGGGTGGGGGCGCTGGTCGAGGGGCCGGCCTTCTACCCCTACCTGTCGGGCGAGGCCAACCTGCGCCGCTACGACGCCGCCGACCCCTCGGCCGACCCGCGTACCGTCTCGGCCAGGATCGGGCTCGCGCTGGAGCGGGTGGGCCTGGCCTCCGCGGCCGGGAAGCGCTACCGGGCGTACTCGCTCGGCATGCGCCAGCGGCTGGCCATCGCCGCCGCGCTGCTCGGGCCGAGGGAGCTGCTCGTCCTCGACGAGCCGACCAACGGCCTGGACCCGCAGGGCACCCGGGAGGTACGGGCCCTGGTCAGGGAGATCGCCGCCGAGGGGACGACCGTGTTCGTCTCCTCCCACCTGCTGGCCGAGGTGGAGCAGGTCTGCTCCCACGCCGCGATCATGCGGGCGGGACGGCTGATCGTCCAGGGGACCATCACCGAGCTGCTGGGCGGGGAGACGATGCGGATCCGGGTGCGGACCCCCGACACCGTCCGGGCCGCGGCCGTGCTGGCCGGGCTCGGGCTGACGGAGGTCCACTCCGGGGACGAGGAGGTCGGCGCGGTGCTGGGGACCGCCGCGCCCGAACGGGTGTGCGCCGCCCTGGTCGCCGACGGCGTCGCCGTACGCGGCCTGGTCGTCCAGCGGCCGAGCCTGGAGGACGTGTTCGTGGGCCTGACCGGGGAGGGATTCGATGTCGACGGTTGACGCGGGCACGGGCGTCGTCAGGGCGGTGGGCGCCCCCCGGGCGTGGCTGCGGCTGCTCGGCTCCGAGCTCGGCCTGATCTTCCGGCGGCCGAGGAACCTCGCCATGCTCGCGGTGCTCGCCGTGATCCCGGTGCTGTTCGGGGTGGCGCTGCGGACGTTCGGCGGCCCCGGGGAGGGCGAGGGGCCGGGGATCTTCGGGCAGGTCACCGGGAACGGGATGTTCCTCGCCTTCGCCTCGCTCTTCCTGCTGGTGCAGCTGCTCCTGCCGGTCGTCGTCGCGATCGTCGCCGGCGACGCGATCGCCGGGGAGGCGGGCATCGGCACGCTGCGCTACCTGCTCACCGCGCCCGCGGGCCGGAGCAGGCTGCTGGCCGTCAAGTACACCGGCGTGGCCGTCTTCTGCCTGGCCGCGGTCGGCGTGGTGGCGCTGGCCGCCCTGCTCAGCGGCCTGGTGCTGTTCCCGGTGGGGCCGGTCACGCTGCTGTCGGGAGGGACGATCCCCTTCCTGGACGGCCTGCTGCGGATCGGCGTCGTCGTGCTGTACGTCGCCGCGGGCATGGCGGCCCTGGCCGCCGTGGCGCTGGCGCTGTCGACCCTGACCGAGGTCTCCATCGGGGCCATCGCCGGGACCGTGGTCATCGTCATCGTGGCCCAGGTGCTGGGGAGCCTCCCGCAGCTCGCCGTGATCCGGCCGTACCTGCTCACCGACTGGTGGGACGGCTTCGACGCGGTGCTGCGCGACCCGGTGGCCACCGGCGACCTCGGGCGGGGACTGCTGGTCTTCGCCGTCTACGCCGTCGTGTTCGGCTCCGTCGCCTGGGCCCGCTTCACCGGCAAGGACGTCACCGCCTGACCCCCGGCCCCGCGCGGCCCCGCGCGGCGTCCCGGGTGGACCGCGGTACCCCGGCCGGCGCGCCGCCCGCCGGGGTGACGGTCGCGTCGCACCGGAACGCGGCCCGGGGGCCCTCCCGCGCGGACCGCGTCACGGGCGGGGGACGCGCAGCACCACCAGGTCGGTCGCGGGCACCTCGATCCGGCCGCCGGGAGCGTGCTCGGTGCCGGTGAGCAGGTCGGTGCCGCCCGCGCGCAGCCACGCCGGGGCGGCGGAGTGGTTGAGGGCGAACAGGAAGTCGGACTCGGGGCCGCGGCGCCGTACCACCTCCAGGCCGGGGGTGGCCTCGGCCACCGGGCCCGCACCGGCCTCGGCCAGGACGCGGGCGAGCAGCGCGGCGACGGCCCCCGGGTCGAGCCGGGTGGCGACGTACCAGGCCCGGCCCGCGCCGTGGGAGTTGACCGTGACCGCCGGGACGCCGGCGAGCGGGCCGTCGGCGTATCGGGCCACGGCCGTGGCGGTCGAGGTCTCCAGGAGCTCGGTCCACTCGGTGGCCGTCCACGCGGGCCCGGCGACCTCGGTGTGCACGGTGGCCGTGGCGCCGGGCAGCAGCGGGAAGAACTCCTCCACTCGCACGCCCAGCAGGTCGCGGAAGGCGCCGGGGTAGCCGCCGAGCCGGACGTGGTCGTTCTCGTCGACGATCCCGGAGAAGTACGTCGTGAGCAGGTGGCCGCCCGCCTCGACGTGGTCGGCCAGGCGGCGGTTGGTCTCGTCGGTGGTCAGGTGCAGGGTCGGGGCCAGCACCAGGCGGTAGCCGTCCAGGACGGTGCCGGGCGGGACCACGTCGACGGACACGCCCGCCCGCCACAGGGCCTCGTACCAGCCCAGGGCGAGTTCGCGGTAGCGGATCCGGTCGCTGGGGTGGGAGTCCAGCTCGGCCGCCCACCACGCCTCCCAGTCGAAGACCATGGCCACCTCGCTGACCACCCGGGAACCGGCGATCTCGGCGAGCGCGCCCAGGTCGCGGCCGAGCCCCACCACCTCGCGCCAGATCTTGGACCGGGTGCCGGCGTGCGGGACCATGCCCGAGTGGTACTTCTCCGCGCCCGCGCGGGAGGCCCGCCACTGGAAGAAGCAGGTGCCGTCCGCGCCGCGCGCCACGTGCGCCAGGCTGCCCAGCCGCATCGCCCCGGCCGGCCTGGCGACGTTCACCGGCTGCCAGTTCACCGCGCCGGTCGCGTGCTCCATCAGCAGCCACGGCGCGCCGCCCGCCACGCCCCGGGTCAGGTCGGCCGAGAAGGCGAGCTCGATCTCGGGCCGCGCCCTGGCCCCGTCGGGGTAGTGGTCGTTGGAGACCAGGTCCACCTCGCCCGCCCACGAGGCGTAGTCCATGTTCCTGCTCTCACCCATGATCATGAAGTTGGTGGTCACCGGGACGTCCGGGGTGACGCGGCGCAGCACGTCGCGCTCGGCGCGGAGCTGGTCGCGCAGCGCGTCCGAGCAGAAC
This sequence comes from Streptosporangium sp. NPDC050855, assembly GCF_044456585.1. Lineage (NCBI taxonomy): Bacteria > Bacillati > Actinomycetota > Actinomycetes > Streptosporangiales > Streptosporangiaceae > Streptosporangium > Streptosporangium sp. NPDC050855. The sequence goes on along the minus strand of NZ_JBITFY010000007.1, from coordinate 174,844 downwards.
CGGGCGAAGTCGAGCTGCTGGGTCGGGTTGACGTACGACGCGGCCAGCCGCGGGGGCAGGATCTCCTCCCAGTCGGAGTAGACCTGACTCCAGAAGTCGGTGCTCCAGGCGGCGTTGAGACCGTCCAGGGTCTTGTGCCGCTCGCGCAGCCAGACCCGGAACGCCGCCGCGGAGACGTCGCAGTGGCAGCGGGCGTTGTGGCAGCCCAGCTCGTTGGAGACGTGCCACAGGGCCAGGGCGGGGTGGCCCCCGTAGCGGACGGCCATCTCCTCGGTCAGCCGCAGCGCGTGCTCGCGGTAGACCGGGGAGCTGGGACACCAGGCCTGGCGCCCGCCGTGGTGCAGGCGCCGGCCCTCGTGGTCCACCGGGAGGATCTCCGGGTGGGCGTGGGTCAGCCACGGCGGGGGAGAGGCGGTGGCGGTCGCCAGGTCGACGGCGACACCGCCCTCGTGGAGCAGGTCTAGGACCCGGTCCAGCCAGCCGAAGTCCCAGCGGTCCGGTGCCGGCTGGAGCCGGGCCCAGGAGAAGATCCCCACGCTGACCAGGTTGACCCCGGCCTCGCGCATCAGCCGGACGTCCTCGTGCCAGACCTCCTCGGGCCACTGCTCGGGGTTGTAGTCGGCGCCGTAGGCCAGGCCGGTGGGCCGGGGCCAGCGGATCCAGCGCTGCGGCATGTTCATCCTTCTGGTGATATTTCCGGTGATGAGCGGGGGCGGGAGTGGGGGTCAGGAGCCGGAGACCGTGAAGCCCTGCTGCCGGGCGTAGCCGGCGATCTGCTGCTGCCAGGCGGTCAGGGCCGCGCCCAGGTCGGTGCCGGAGGCGATCGCCTGGCCCACGGTGTCCTTGAAGACGCTGTTGGCGTAGACCTGGAACGGCAGGTACTGCCAGCCCTTGCCCACCTGGGCGGCTCCCTCGGCGAACACCCTGTTGGCCTGCTGGTCGCCCAGCACCGGGATCTTCGCGTCGAGGAACTCCGGGCTCTCCAGCAGTTCCCTGGTCGCGGGGAACAGGCCGGAGGCGGTGTTCAGCGACCTGATCGCCTCGGGGTCGGTGTTCAGCCAGCGGGCGAAGCCCACGGCCGCGAGCGGGTTCTTGCTCTGCGCGAGCACGGACACGCCCGAGCCGCCGTTCTCGGCGTTGGACGGTGCGGAGGCGTCCCAGGCGGGCATGGGCGCGGCGCGCCACTTGCCCTTGCTCTGCGGGATCGTGCTCTCGATGGCGCCGGGCGCCCAGGCCCCCGCCATCCACATCGCGTACTTGCCGCTCGCCATGTCCTTCCACCAGGAGTCGTTCCAGCCCGCCACCGGGTCGACGAGCTTGTCCCTGGTCAGCCTCGACCACATCTCGGCCCAGCGCCTGCCGCCCTCGTCCAGGAAGTCGATCCGGGTGGTGGTGGCGTTCTCGATGGCGAACGGCCGCCCGCCCGCCTGCCAGATCAGGCTGTCGACGCCGCCCGCGTCACCGGGGTCGAGGCTGGTGATGAAGTTCCCGGGGTCGTCCTTCTTGATCTTCTCGGCGACCGTGACGAACTCGTCCCAGGTCTTGGGCGGCTCCAGCTTCAGCCGCTCGAAGACGTCCGTGCGGTAGAACATCGTCATCGGGCCGGTGTCCTGCGGGACCGCGTAGACGCCGCCGTTGACGTTGACCTGGTCCCAGGCCGAGGGGCTGAACTTCTCCTTGAGCTCGGCCGCGCCGTAGGCGTTGAGGTCGACCACGGCCTTGGAGAGCGCGAACTGCGGCAGCGCGAAGTACTCCAGCTGCGCCACGTCCGGCGCCCCGCTGCCGGCCTTCACCGCGGACTGGAGCTTGGTGTAGTGGGCGGCGGACTGCCCGGCGTTGACCAGGTTGATCTTGACCTTGGGGTACTTCTGCTGGAACAGCGCCACCGTCTTGTCGATGTTGGGCACCCACGACCAGAACGTCAGCGTGGTGTCGGTCTGCAGGGCCTTGTCGATGTCGGCGGCCCCGGCGCTCGCCCCGGCGGCCGGCGCGCCGGAGGGGGGAACGGGCGAGCCGCCGCAGGCGGCCAGCGTGAGCAGGGAGAGGCAGAGCGCGGCGGCCGAGGCCGCCCGCGTGGCAGGACGCATGATGAGAAACCTCCGGGGACGGTGGTGGGGGGTGCTACTTGACGGCACCGGCCGACAGGCCGGACTGCCAGTAACGCTGGAGGAGGAGGAAGGACACGACGAGCGGGACGATCGCGACGAGCGACCCGGTGAGCACCAGGTTGTAGACGGCCTGGCCGCCCGCGGCGCTGCCCGCCTGGCTGTTCCACTGGTTCAGCCCGACGGTCAGCGGATACCAGGCCGGGTCGCTCAGCACGATCAGCGGCAGGAAGTAGTTGTTCCAGGTGGCGACGAGGGTGAACAGCAGCACGGTCACCAGGCCCGGCCGCAGCAGGCGCAGCGAGATGGACAGGAAGATGCGCAGCTCCCCGGCCCCGTCCAGGCGGGCCGCCTCCATCATCGAGGTCGGCACCGCGTCGGCGGCGTAGACGCGCATCAGGTAGAGACCGAACGGGCTGGCCAGCGCCGGGATCAGCACCGCCCACGGCGTGTTCACCAGGCCGAGCCGGGTGAACAGCAGGAACGTCGGCACGGCGAGCGCGGTGGTGGGCACCGTGATCGCGCCCAGCACGACCGCGAACAGCACCCGCGAGCCGGGGAAGTCGTACTTGGCCAGGGCGTAGCCGCCCAGGGCCGCGATCACGGTGGCGCCGCCCGCCCCGGCGACCGCGTAGAGCACGGTGTTGAGGAACCAGCGGCCGTAGACGCCGTCCTGGTAGGTGAAGACCTGGCGGACGTTGTCGAGGAGGGCGAAGTCGTCGGCGAACCACAGGCCGAAGCTGTCGAACAGCCCGGCGTTGGTCTTGGTCGCGCTGAAGAACAGCCAGACCAGCGGGAGCAGGCAGTACAGCAGCATGGCCAGCATCGGGACCGTGAGCACGGCGCGCTTCACGACAGGCGCTCCCTTCGGGCGGTGACCAGCTGCACGGCGTAGGCCACGACGATGGTCACGCCGCCGAGCACCACGGCGACCGCGGCGGAGTAGTTGTACTGCTGGCCGTTGAAGGCGAGGTTGTAGGCGTACATGTTGGGCGTGTAGTACGTGGTGATCTCCGCCGGGGCCAGCGTGGTCAGCACGTTGGGCTCGTTGAAGAGCTGGAAGCTGCCGATGATGGAGAAGATCGCGGCGAGCAGCAGGGCCGGGCGCAGCGCGGGCAGCTTGATGCTGACGGCCTTGCGGATCTCACCGGCGCCGTCGATCGCCGCCGCCTCGTACAGCTCGCCGGGGACCGCCCGCAGCGCGGCGTAGAGGATCAGCACGTTGTAGCCGGTCCACTCCCAGGTGACGATGTTGCCGATCGAGGCCAGGATCCACGAGCCGGACAGCGCCTGGCCGCCCAGCAGGCCGAACTCGTCGCCGTAGAGGTAGCCCCACATCAAGGCGGCGACCACGCTCGGGACCGCGTACGGCACGAAGACACCGAGACGGTAGGCGCCGGCGAAGCGGAGCCACCCGCTGTCCAGTACGAGCGCCACCAGCAGGGCGAGCGCGAGCATGACCGGGACCTGCACCGCCAGGAAGAGCCCCACCCGCAGCAGACCGGTGTGGAACAGCCGGTCCTGGAAGGCGGCGGCGTAGTTCGCCAGGCCGACGAAGACGTTGCCGCCGACCAGCCGGTCCTGGAAGAGGCTCAGGTAGAGCGCGTAGGCCAGGGGCGTCACGATCGCGAACAGGAAGACGACGCAGAACGGGGCGGCGAAGGCCCAGCCCACCCAGGGCCGCCGTGCCGAGCCGGTGCGCGGGCGCTTCCTGGACGGCGGGCTCCCCGGGGACCCCGGGGAGCCCGGGGAGCCCGGGGGAGGCGGGGAGGCCACGGAGGTCGGGGATGTGGGGGGTCGTGCCACCCTCGCGCCGACGGGCGTGTCTGTCATATGACGTCTGCCCTCCTTGTCCATGTTAGCGCTGCCATGGCCGCACGGCATGAGCATCACAGCGCGCCCTCGACGACGTCAATAGATTGCCGACGTGAGCAGGAAACATTTCCGTAACGCGCGCTCTCCGCCTCTGAACTGCGGGGCGCTAGGGTGTTAGCGCTGCCACGAGGGGACCGGGAACCGCGGCGACGTGGCACCATTTCTGCGGGGAGAGGGGAGATCGGGTGACGGCGGTCGACGACGGATCACGGGCCGGCAGGGGACGCGGCCACGGCGCTCCGTCCATGGCGGACGTGGCCCGGCTGGCCGGCGTGTCGCCCCAGACGGTCTCCCGGGTGGCCAACAACCGCACCAACGTCGAGGACGCCACCCGGGAACGGGTGCTGAGCGCGATGCGGGCGCTGGGGTACCAGCCCAACAGCGCGGCCCGCGCGCTGGCCACCGGCAGGTTCGGCACCATCGGGGTGATCAGCTTCACGCTCAGCCGGTACGGGAACGTGCGCACCCTGGACGGCATCGCCACCGCGGCCCGCGCGGCCGGCTTCTCCATCAACCTCGTCGGCATCACCGCCCCGACCCACCAGGAGTTCCGGGACGCCTTCACCAGGCTCAGCACCCAGGCGGTCGACGGAGTGGTGATCATCGAGTCCGAGGTGCTCGACATGCGGACGCTGCGCCTGCCGCCCGGTGTTCCCGTCGTGCTCTCCGACGGCTACGGCGGCCACAGCTATCCCGTGGTCGACTCCGACCAGGCGGCCGGCGCGCGCCTGGCCACCGAGCACCTGCTCGACCTCGGCCACCCGACCGTCTGGCACGTGGCCGGGCCGCAGGACTCCAACTCCGCCCGGCACCGCCACGCCTCCTGGCGGCGGACCCTGGAGCGGGCCGGGCGGGAGGTCCCCCGGGTGCTCTTCGGCGACTGGACCGCGGGGTCGGGCCACCTGATCGGCGCCTACCTGGCCGGGCGCCCCGAGGTGAGCGCCGTCTTCGCCGCCAACGACCAGATGGCCCTGGGCGTGATCCGCGCGATGCACGAGGCGGGCCGCGCGGTCCCCGGCGACGTCAGCGTGGTCGGCTTCGACGACATGCCGGAGTCTGCCTACTTCTGGCCCGGCCTCACCTCGATCCGCCAGGACTTCGACCGCAACGGCCAGCTCTGCGTCGACATCCTGCTGGAGCAGATCCGCACCCGGACCGAGGCCCCGGGCGAGACCCACCTGGTGCCGGTGGAGCTGGTCGTGCGCGGCAGCTCGGGCCCCTGGCACGGCCGTCCCGCCCGAGAGGAACGCGCAGTGAGTCCCAGTGAGTCCCAGTGAGTCCCAGTGAGTCCCAGTGAGTCCCAGTGAGTCCCAGTGAGTCCCAGTGAGTCCCAGTGAGTCCCAGTGAGTTTTCGTGAGCCCGCGTGAGCGGGGGACCGGGAGGGTCAGGTGGGTCAGGAGGTCTTCGCCGGGTCGACCTTGAAGATCTCGGCGACGTCGTCCAGCAGGGCGTGCGCGCCCTGCATGCCGACGGCGCTCATCCAGACGGTGTCGTCGACGTCGTGCCGGGTCCCCTTGAGCTTGCCCCAGAGCGGGTTGGACTCGAACTTCTCCTTGACCGCCCCGACCGCCGGGTCGGGATAGGCCGCGACGAAGATGTGGTCGGCGTCGAGCTGGGAGATGTTCTCCTGGCTGATCGGCACGATGATGGTGTCGGTGACGGTCGGCTGGTCCTCGGGGCGCGGGAAGCCGACGTCCTTCAGCACCAGGCCCGAGTAGGAGTTCTCCACGTACAGGCGGACGGTCGGCTCACCCGCGAAGCGGACCACGGAGACGGTGGGCAGCTCGCCGTCCCTGGCCTTGATCGACTCGCCGATGGCGGCGGCGCGGTCCCCGTACTCCTTGATCTTCCGCGTGGCGAGCTCCTCCTTGCCCAGGGCCCGGCCCACGAGCGTGAGGTTGTCCTTCCAGAGGGCGCCGGTGGTCTCGCTGAACACGGTCGGCGCGATCTGCGAGAGCTTCTCGTACAGCGCCTCGTGGCGGACCTTGGCCGAGACGATCAGGTCGGGCTTGAGCGCGACGATCCGCTCCAGGCTGGGCTGTTCCAGGGTGCCGACCGACGTGGCCTCCTTGGCGTGGCCGAGGACCGGCGTCAGGTACTCGGGGAGCTTCTCCTCGATCGACCGGTAGGTGGTGTAGCCGACCACGTCGGTCTCCAGGGTCAGCACCGCGTCGACGAAGCTCTGGTCGAGGGCGACGACCCGCCTGGGCCGGGCCGGGATCTCGGCCTTGCCCATGGCGTGCTCGACCGTACGGGGGAAGGCCGTCATGGAACTCGCCGCCGGGGCGGGGGAGCCGGAGGAGCCGGGGGTGCCCGCCGCGGTGCCGGAGGTGCTCGAACCGCAGGCGGCGAGACCGGCGGACAGCACCGCTCCCGCCACTCCGACGGCCAGGACGCGCAGTGCTCTCATCTGGTCGGTCTCCTCGTGAAGATTAGGTAAGCCTTATTTAGCTTAGCTTTACCTAAGGTGGCATACTCGTCCGGGTCCGGCAACAAAAGGGGAGCTCAGGTGATCGCGACGACGGCGGCTCCCGGCCGCGTGCCGGTTCCGGCCGGCCGGAACGTCCGTCGCCGACGGCTCCTCGTGCTCGGCGGGCTGTCGGCCGCGCTGGCGGTGGCGGTCGTGCTGAGCGTCGCCGTCGGCGCCAGACCGGTTCCCCCGGCCGACGTCTGGCACGCGCTCACCGCCCCCACCGGCACCGAGAACGACATCGTCGTCCGGTCCCTGCGCCTGCCCAGGACCGCCATCGGCGTCATGGCCGGTGTCGCCCTCGGCGTCGCGGGCGCCCTCATGCAGGGCCACACCCGCAACCCGCTGGCCGATCCCGGCCTGCTCGGCGTCACCCAGGGCGCGGCGTTCGCCATGGTCCTCGCCATCCTGGCCCTGGGCGTCACCGGCCCGTACGGCTACATCTGGTTCGGCCTCGCCGGAGCCCTGCTGGCCAGCGCGGGCGTGTTCGCCCTCGGCATGGCCGGCGGCCGGGGCGGTCCCACACCGGTGACCCTCGCCCTGGCCGGCACCGCCGTCAGCGCCTTCCTGTACGCGCTCACCTCGGCCCTGGTGCTCCTGGACGAGCAGACCATGGACATCTTCCGCTTCTGGCAGGCGGGCTCCATCGCCGCCAAGGGGCCGGACGTGGCCTGGCAGGTGCTCCCCTTCATCGTCGCCGGTCTCGTCGTGGCGCTGGTCAACGCGCCCGGCCTGAACGCGCTCTCGCTGGGCGAGGACGTGGCCCGCTCGCTCGGCCGGAACGTCACGCTGACCCGCGCCGTGGGCATCACCGCGATCACCCTGCTCACCGGGGCCTCGGTGGCGGCCTGCGGGTCACTGGCCTTCATCGGCCTGATCGTCCCGCACCTGGCCCGGCCGCTCTCCGGGCCCGACCACCGCTGGCTGCTGCCGTACTCCGGCCTCGCCGGGGCCACGATCCTGCTCCTGGCCGACGTGATCGGCCGCGTGGTCGCCCACCCCGGCGAGCTGGAGGTCGGCGTGGTCCTCGCGCTCGCCGGCGCCCCGTTCTTCATCGTCCTGGTACGGCGCAGGAAGCCGGTGCGGCTGTGATCCGCACCGTGTCCCCGGGGACACCCCGGAAGGCGGGGACCCCGCCGGGCGGGCGGGCACTGCGCGCCGGTCCCGTCTCCTGGGTCCTGCGGCCGCGTTCCGTCACCGCGACGCTGGCCCTGCTGGCGCTCACGCTGCTGTTCATGGCGCTCGGCATGCGCCTCGGCGACATCCCGATGGGCGTCCTGGACGTCCTCGCCGCGATCACCGGTGACGGTCCCGATCACTTCGTCGTCATGGAGCTCCGGCTTCCCCGCGCGCTGACCGGCGCCCTCGTCGGCGCGGCGTTCGCCCTGGCCGGGGCGATCACCCAGGCCGTCGCCCGCAACCCGCTGGCCAGCCCCGACATCCTGGGCGTCACCGGAGGCGCCAGCGTCACCGTGGTGGCGGTCATCGTGGCGGCCGGGAACACCTGGGGCGGCACGAGCGGCGTCCTCGCCGGGGTGGGCGTCCCGGTCACGGCGCTGGCGGGCGGCCTCGCCGGCGCGCTGACCGTCTACCTGCTGGCCTGGCGCCGGGGCCTGGACGGCTACCGGCTCGTCCTGATCGGCATCGGCGTCTCGGCGGTCTGCGTCAACCTCAAGTACTGGCTGCTGACCGTCGGCGACGTCAACGACACCGGCCGGGCCATGGTCTGGATCAGCGGCTCGCTGCACGGCCGGGGCTGGGAACACGTGCTGCCGGTCGCGCTCGCCCTCGCCGTGCTCGTCCCGCCGACGCTGATCGGCACCCGCTCGCTCGGCGCGCTGCGCTTCGGCGACGACACCGTGACCGGCCTGGGCGTCCGGATGAACCTGGCCAGGAGCCTGATGATCCTCGCCGCCGTGCTGCTGGCCGCCACGGCGACGGCCTCGGCCGGGCCGATCTCGTTCGTCGCCCTGGCCGCCCCGCAGATCGCGCTCCGCCTGGCCGGGGTGGCACAGCCCCCGCTGGTCGTGTCGGCCCTGACCGGCGCGGTCCTCACCAGCGGCGCCGACCTGGTCTCCCGCACCGCCTTCAGCCCCGTCGAGCTGCCGGTGGGCGTGGTCACCGCCGTCCTCGGCGCCCCCTACCTGATCTATCTCCTCGTCCGTGTGCGCAGAAGGGGCCGTACGTGAGACTGCGAGCCGTCGACGTCAGGCTGGGGTACGGCGACCGCGTGGTCGTCGACGGCCTCGACCTCGGGATCGAGGACGGGACGGTGACCGCGGTCATCGGGCCCAACGGGTGCGGCAAGTCCACCCTGCTGCGTGCCCTGGGCCGGCTGCTGCGGCCCTCGGGCGGCGAGGTGCTGCTGGACGGCAAGCGCATCGACCGGATGCCCGGCAGGGAGGTCGCCAGGATCCTGGGCGTGCTGCCGCAGGCGCCGTCGGCACCCGAGGGGCTGACCGTCGCCGACCTCGTGGCCAGGGGGCGCCATCCCCACCAGACCTGGTACCGGCAGTGGTCGTCCGACGACGAGTCCGCGATCGGCGAGGCCCTCGCCATGACCGGCCTGCTGGAGCTGGGCGACCGCCCGCTGGACGAGCTGTCCGGCGGGCAGCGCCAGCGGGCCTGGATCTCCATGGCCCTCGCGCAGGGCACCGACCTGCTGCTGCTCGACGAGCCGACGACCTTCCTGGACCTGGCCCACCAGATCGAGGTGCTGGAACTGGTGCGCAGGCTCCACCGCGAGCTGGGCCGCACCGTGGTGATGGTCCTGCACGACCTCAACCTCGCCGCCCGCTACGCCGACCGCCTGGTGGCCATGCGCGACGGCGGGATCGTCGCCGCGGGCACCCCGGCCGAGGTCCTCACCGAGAACCTGCTGGCCGAGGTGTTCGAGCTGGAGGCCAGGGTCATCGAGGACCCGGTGACCGGCACCCCGCTGGTGATCCCCGTCGCCACCCTCTCCCCGGGCCGGGCCCGCCGGGAGGGGTAGGACGCGTCCGTCCGGCGGGGGTCAGGCCGTACGGCCCCGGCGCAGGGCGAGCGCGCCGAGCACGAGCCCGGCGAGCCCGAGCACCAGCCCGGCCCCGCCGAGCAGGCGGGCGGTGCCGTCCGAGGCCCCGGAGACCACGGCGGTGGCCGTCGGCCGGGTGGCCCCGGCGGCCGAGGGCGTCGCCGGGGACGTCGACGCGGGGGCCGCCGAGGCGGACGTCCCGGTACCGGCGCCCTCGGCGGCGGCGGGGGTGAGGGTGAGCACCGGAGCCGGGTGCTCGGGCTCGGAGCCGTCCGCCTTGGGCTCGTCGTCCCAGCGGACGACCTCGCCGCCGCTGTAGGTCTGCACGGCCGGGAAGATCAGCCGGTCGACGTCGGTGGGCAGCGCGCCCATCGAGACCTCGAACTCCTGGAACTGGCCGGGCTCGATCTTCCCTCCCGACCAGGTGACCTTGGTGACCGCCTCGGTGACCTCGCCGTACTCGGTGGTGACCGGCTTGGGCAGCTTGCCCTCGACCACCTTGACGTCCCAGCCGGGGACCGGCTTGACCGAGACGAACGCCAGCGGGTGGTCGACGGGGAAGGTCACCTCCAGCCTGGTCGTCGAGGCGTCGTCGCGCTCGTTCGGGACCCGGAAGGCGACCTTGGTGAAACCGCCCTGCTGGGCGCTGGAGGGGTTGATCGTGACGTGCGCCAGGGCGGGCAGGGCGAGCCCCAGGGTCAGGGCGGTGACCCCCGCGGTGAGGGCGGCCAGGCGGCGGCAGGCACGGGAAAACGACATGGTGCATCTCCACTTCGACGGCTCAAAAAACCGGACACAGCCGGTGATGAAAGGAAATTTCCGGATCGGATCAGCCGACGGGCAGTGGAGGACCACGCCGGCTGACGGAGTGCCGCAGGACGGTGCGCCCGGGACGGGGAACGGCCCGGGGGGTCACCCGGTGCGGCGGGATCCCGGCCCCCGCCGCGGGACGGAGCAGCAGGGACGCGGCGAGCCGGAACAGCGCGCCGAGGCGCCGGTGCGCCGAGCGGAGCAGCGCCCACAGCACGGTCTCGCCGCGGGCCAGCCACCACCCGGTGATCAGTGTCGCGGTGAGGTGCGCGACGAGCATGCCCAGGCCCTCGCCCAGCCCCCTGCCGTGCGGGTGCCAGGACGGCACCCCCGTGACGTCGCCCAGGGCGAACAGCTCGTGCAGCGAGAGCTGCAGCGCCGACAGGCCGACGCTGATCGTCGACGCGGACCGCTCGCGCCCGGCGAGCAGCACGGCCGCGGCCATGACCGCCGACCCTCCCGCGGCCATCGCCCAGGGGGCCGGTCCCGGCCCTCCCGCGGCCACGTGGCCGAGGACGGCGAGCGTCACGCAGACGGCCGAGAAGGCGGCCGCCCGCACGAGCCGTAACGGTAGCCGTGCGCGCATGGTGACCCATATGTTCTCACGCCCGGACGCCCCTGCCACCGGCCGGTTTTTACGGATATCGTGGCGGCGACCGCGACTCGTCCTGTGGACCGGGGTGGTAGGCATGCGGCACGTCCTTGGACTCCTCACCGGGCTGGTCGTGACCGCGGTGCTGCTCCTGGGAGCCGGCTGGGCGACCCGCAAGGCGGGCGCGACCCTCTTCCTTCCGGACGCCGATCCGTCCGTGGCCTGGCCGGAGAGCGGGCCGTCGACCTGGGTCGCCCTGGCGGCGATGGCCGGGATCGGGCTGGTGGTCGGCCTGGTGGTCGCCGGTCGCGTCTCACCGCTGGCCACCTTCGTCCCCTCGATGGTCCTGCTCGCCTGGAGCGTGGTCTACGCCCTGGACGCCAGGCGCGCACTGGCCCTCGCCCCCCACGACCCGGCCTCTCCCGAGGCGCTCCTGCAGGCCGGGCGCGGGATGGGCCTGCTGCTGACCACCGGGATCTACACCCTGCTCGGCGTCCTGCTCTTCCTGCCGGCGCTGATGCCCTCCCGCTGGACGTCCCGTCCCCGGGACGAGGAGGAGTACGCCGATCCCGACGACCGGGTGTACTGACCACGGCCGAGGTCCCGCCCTGTCGTCCCCCCGCCGCTCGCCGATCCGTCCCCTCACCCGGACCCCCGCCCCCGGACGACCGGTCACCGGTCCACCGGTCACCGGTCGTCCGGGGCGCTCACCCGCCTTCCGCGGAGGACGGCGGGGCGGAGCCGGCGTAGAGCCGGGCGACCACGTCCTCGATGGACCCCTCCTCGGGGGCGGTGGCGCGCAGGGCGTCGAGGGTGCCGTCGAAGGCCAGCGTGCCGTGGTCGATCAGCATCACCCGGCGGCAGAGCTTCTCGATGTCGCCCAGGTCATGCGTGGTGAGCAGGACGGTGGTGCCGCGCTCGGCGTTGAGGCGGCGGAGGAAGTCGCGCAGGGCGACCTTGCTGACCACGTCCAGCCCGATCGTGGGTTCGTCGAGCACCAGCACGGCGGGGTCGTGCAGCAGTGCGGCGGTGATGTCGCCGCGCATCCGCTGTCCCAGGCTGAGCTGGCGGACCGGGGTGGACAGGAACTCGCCGAGCCCGAGCAACTCGGTCAGCTCGGCCAGCCTGCGCCGGAAATCCTGTTGATCTACTTTGTAAAGGTGACGGATCAGGTGAAAACTGTCTCGCAGCGGCAGGTCCCACCACAGGGTGGTCCGCTGACCGAACACCACCCCGATCCTGCGGGCCAGCGCGACCCGCCGGTGCGCCGGGTCGAGCCCCGCGACCCGGATGCTGCCGGCGGTGGGCGCCAGGATCCCGGTGAGCATCTTGATCGTCGTGGACTTGCCCGCGCCGTTGGGGCCGAGGTAGCCGACGAACTCCCCGGCTCCTACGGTGAACGACAGATCCCGTACGGCGTGCACGGTCTTTCTGTTCCTGCGGCGGCCCACGGTGAACGAGCGGCCGACCCGGTCGAGTTCGATCATGTGTCAACTTCCCGTCGAGCGGTAGCGGCGGATGCCCGCCCGCCAGGCGAGCGCGGCGACGGCGGCCAGCGCGACGGCCGCCAGGGGAGAGGCGAAGCGGAGCCAGTGGGGCAGGCCGAAGGGGTCGGCGCGGTCGAGCACGAACAGCGCGGGCTGCCAGTTCACGAACGCCAGCGGCACCACGAAGGTGACGCCCCTGACGAGCTCGGAGCCGTACACGCTCAGGGGGTACTGGGTCAGCGTGCTTCCGCCGTAGGTGAAGGCGTTGGCCACCTCGGGGGCGTCGGTCAGCAGGAACTGCACCGCCCCGCCGAGGGTGAAGATCGCGGTGAAGATGACGGTCCCGCACACGACCATCACCGGGATCATCCAGGCCCTGTCCCAGGGCGGGGCGAGCGCGGACAGGGCCAGGCCCAGGACGACGGCGGCCTGGAGCGTCCTGCCGAAGCGGTGCACGCCGAAGCGGTCGACGGCCATCTGCACGAACGCGCTCGCCGGGCGGATCAGCATGGTGTCGAAACCACCGGTCCTGATGTGCCGGCTGAGCCGGTCGACGTTGCCGAAGAGCATGTCGGCCAGGGCGAAGGACAGGCCCGCGGTGCCGTACAGGAACATCACCTCGGACAGGCCGAAGCCGCCCAGCGAGTCGGTGTGCTCGAAGATCACCCAGATCGCCACCACGTCGAGCGCGTTGACCACGAGCGAGCCGAGGATCATCATGACCAGCGGCCCCGGGTACTGTGCCGAGGCCCTCAGCCAGGTCCAGGCCAGCAGGAGATAGGTCCTCGTCATCGCGTGCTCCCGGCGGACGGCCGGACGCGATCGGCGGAGCGGTGAGCACCGGGGGTGCCGGGGGTGCCGGGGGTGCCGGGAAGGTCGGGGGCGCCTGGGGTGCCGGGAGGGCCGGGGGTGTCGTGGTCAGCCACCCTGGATCACCACCTTCCTGCGGGCCGCGGCGGTGGCCAGGGCTCCCAGGGCCAGCAGGGCCACCGCCCAGGCGGCCTGGAATCCCAGCGCCTCGAGGACGTCCCGCTTGCCCAGGTAGAGGTCGGCGGGGACCTGCACCATGGCCGACCAGGGAAGGGCCGAGGCCAGGGTGCCGAGCCAGCCGGGGAAGAGGTTCAACGGCAGGATCATGCCGCTGAAGAAGAGCGTCAGCACCAGCGAGAGCGACTGCACGCCCCGGTCGTCGAGCACCCAGCAGGACGACAGCGCGATCAGGTAGCGCAGGGCGAAGCTGACGATCACCCCCAGCAGGAACCCGGCCGCGAAGGACAGCCAGGTCACCGGGTCGGCCGGGACGACGAACCCGAACAGCGCGGCGCCGACGAACGTGGGGGGCAGGCTGCGCAGCAGCAACAGGTAGGCGGCCCGGCCGAGGTCGTCGGCGAGGCTCCACAGCTGCAGGGACGCGGGACGGACCAGGTCGAGGGCGACGTCACCGTTGCGCACGCGTTCGGACAGCTCCAGGCCGCCCCCGAACACCTGCATGGGACCGATGAACGCCTGGCTGAGGAAGCAGAAGGTGACGGCGTCGAGGACGTCGTACCCGGCGAGGCCGGGCCGGGCCTCCCAGAGGGCGATGAGGACGTAGGCGCGGAGGATGCCGAAGACCGTGTTGGTGAAGGCTCCGGCGACGGCCGCGGCGCGGTAGGCGGAGTGGCGGCGGAAACCGTACCCGGCGATGCGCATGTAGAGCAGGAAGACTGCCTCCCGACGGGAATGAGGGCAACCCTCCTATCTTCCTGAGTGCCCGTACGGCGGGCAACGGATTTTCACGACCCGCAGGTCAGGGCGGTGCGCGGTACGCGACGGTCACCGTCCCGGCATACCTACTCGCCGGTAGAAAAGGGCGCGACGGGGAATATCTCCTCAAGGAGGTCCCATGCGCGACGAGATCGATGTGGACGTCAATCCGGCCTACCCCTTCAGCTGGCAGGCCGCGGCCCTCAACGCGGTGATGCGCGGCACCTTCAAGCCCATGTCCGGCCTGTTGCTCAGGACCGACCTGGGGTTCGTCGCGGCCTCCAGGATCGTCTCGCTGGCGGGCAGGGTCCCGCTCCGGCTGCCCACCGGCGTCCGGGTGACGCCCGCCGCGGCGGGCTCCTGCCCGGGGGAGTGGGTACGGGCCGGTGAGGACCTCGACGAGGACAGGGTCCTGCTCTACTTCCACGGCGGCGGCTACTTCTCCTGCTCCCCGGCGACCCACCGGCCGATCACCTGGCGGCTGTCGGCCGCGACCCGGCGTCCGGTACTGGCCGTCGACTACCGCCAGGGCCCGGTGCACCGGCCCGCCGAGGCGCTCCAGGACGCGACCGCCGCCTACCTGTGCCTGCTGGAGCACGGCCACCGGCCCCGCGACGTGGTCTTCGCCGGGGACTCCGCGGGCGGCCACCTCACCCTGGCCACGCTCCTGGCGCTCCGCGACCGCGGGCTGCCGCTGCCGGCCGCCGCCGTGTGCCTGTCGCCGTGGGCCGACCTCACCGGCGACCCCCGTACGGTCAACCGCCTGCTGGACCCGATGATCTCGGCCGGCCGGGTCGCCTGGCTCGCCCGCCGCTGGACCTCCGGCCTCGACCCCCGGGACCCCCTGCTCTCCCCGGTGCTCGGCGACTACACCGGCCTGCCCCCGCTGATGGTCGTCACCGGCTCCACCGAGGTCCTGCGCGACGAGGGCCGCCGGGTGGTCGAGCGGGCCCGCGCGGCCGGGGTGCCGGTCACGTACGAGGAGTGGCCGCGCATGCCGCACGTCTTCGCGATCCTGGCCGACGTCGTCCCCGAGGCCCGCGAGGTCTACCCGCACATCGCCCGGTTCGTCGTGGCCGCCCAGAACCTGTCGGCGGTCCGTGAGTCCTCCGTCCGGGAGCCCGGCCTTCGAGAGCCCGTGCTTCGCGAGCCCGTGCTTCGTGAGTCCTCCGTCCGTGAGGCTCCCGACCCGGCGTCCCCCGTCCGGCGCGACTCCGCCGCCTGAGGCCCTCCGCCCGGAGCCTTCACGGAAAGTCCTCGCCCGGGTCGAGGCCCTCCGCCCGGAGCCTTCACGGGGAACCCTCGCCCGGGTTCCCGTCCGGGCCCCGGTGCCCTCTTCCCGCCGGTCACGGCGTTCCGTCCCGTCCCAGGGACATCCTCCGCCCCGGGGGTGCCTTACCCGGAGGGATCATTCGCCTTACCTGTCATATCCCTTCCGGCCGGTCGGGAGCGAACGGCACCGTGATCCCGCCACAGTGTGCTTGCAGTGGCCCGCGCACGAGAGGCTCAACGAGGATGGCACGTGGGGGAACAGGTCCCGTGAACGGCATGCCGCCCGGTGTGCGGCCGCTGACCGTCGGGGACCCGGTCATCATCGGCCGCTACCTTCTGCTCGGCCGCCTGGGCGCGGGCGGCATGGGCGTCGTCTACCTGGCCGAACACCCGCAGGGCGGGGTGGTGGCGCTCAAGACGCCGCACCCGGTGCATCTCAACGATGCCACGCTCCGCGCCCGGTTCGCCGAGGAAGTGAGATTCTCCCGGCGGGTGGTGCCCTTCTGCACCGCGGCGGTGGTCGAGGACGGCACCGACCGTGACCGCCCCTACCTGGTCTCGGAGTACGTGCCCGGGCCCGCGCTCTCGCAGGTGGTCTCCACGCACGGCCCGCTCACCCCCGACCTGGCCTACGGCGTCGCCCTGGGGGTGGCGGGCGCGCTGGTGGCGGTGCACGAGGCCGGACTGGTCCACCGCGACCTGAAACCGGCCAACGTGCTGCTGTCGCACACCGGCCCCCGGGTGATCGACTTCGGTATCGCCAGGGACGTCGACGTCCTCGGCGCGCACACCCAGGCCGGGCAGGTCATGGGGAGCCCCGGCTGGGTCGCGCCGGAACGGCTCACCGGAGGGCTCGCGCTGCCCGCCTCCGACGTCTTCGCCTGGGGATGCCTGATCGCGTACGCGGCCACCGGCCATCATCCCTTCGGCGCGGGGGAGACGGACGTGCTGACCCGGCGCATCCTGGTCGAGCCCCCCAGGACGGCCTCGGTCCCCGCGCTGCTGCGCCCGGCCGTGGAGGCGTCCCTGGCCAAGGACCCGGCCGACCGTCCCGGGGCCGCCGACCTGCTGGGCGCGCTGCTCGCCGCGGGCGGGGTGGGCGACCCGTGGGACCTGCGCGAGGCGGTCGCCGAGGTGCTGGCGGAGATCTGGACACCGGTGCCGCACACGCCCGGGGCGGGCAGGGTACGGCTCGCGGCCATGCCTCCGGCGCCCGCCGATCCGCCGGTGCCGTCGGTGTCGTCGGTGCCGTCGGCGGCCTCGCGGTTCTCTCCGGTCCCGTCATCGGCGTCGCCGGCGTCGGCCGTGCCCTCGGCGTCGGCGGTACCGTCGGCGTCGCCCGTGTCCTCGCTCCATGACGAGCCCTCGGTCCCGGCGGGGATCGCCCGGCGGTCCCGTCGGGCCGCGCCGAGCCGGGGCGCGTACCTCCCGCAGGCCGGGTTCGCGGCACTGGCCACGATCTCCATGGCGGCGGTGACCGTGGCGCTGGCGGCCGGTGGCGGTGGCGGGACGAGCTCCTTCGGCGACTTCGGGGTTCCCGAGCGGGTGCCGGTGGTCGTCCCCGCGGACACGCCCTCCGCCTCGGTCTTCCGCGACCGTGCCCGGCCGCCGGTCGGCAGGGTGCGCACGCCCTCCCCGGTCACCCCCTCCACGGCGCAGGTCACCGCGACCCGGACCGTCCTGCCGCCCGACGTGGAGGGCGACGGCGGCGACGGCGGCGACGGCGGCGACGGCGGGGAACGCGCGCCGGAGCGTCCGCGCGACCCCGGTGGCTCGCGCGGCGACGGGGACCCGCCGTCGGACTGCGCGGACGCCACCGCCAAGCGCAGGGGAGGGAGAGGCGGCTGCCCGACGGCCTCGAACGGTCCCCGGCCCTCGTTCACCCAGATCCCGCAGACCGGTGACGGGGAGAGCCCGTCCCCGACGCCCACGGCCCCCGCACCTTCGGGAACGACCATCACCCCCGTCCCCAGCCCCGGCCCCTCGCTGCAGATGGGCTGAACGCCCGATCCGGCGATGAGCGGACAGGTGCCCCACATCGGTTAAAGTGAGCGCCGCGAACCGAGGCGGAGGGGGTACCGATGGGCGAGCCCATGCCGGGCGCGGTGGAGCTGGCCGACGTCGGTGTCCGGGTGGTCGGCCGGACCCTGCTGGACGGCATCGGCTGGCGGGTCGCGTACGGGGAGCACTGGGTGGTGCTGGGTCCCAACGGGGCGGGCAAGACCACCCTGCTCTCGCTGGCCGCGGCCGTGCGGCATCCCACCGAGGGGACCGTCACCGTGCTGGGCCAGCGGCTGGGCCGGGTCGACGTGCGGGAGCTGCGCCGCCACCTCGGCCTCGTCGCGGCCAGCCAGCGACTCGTCGACGAGGAGCTGCTGGAGGAGGAGGGCGCCACCGCGCACACCGTCGTGCTGACCGGTCACACCGGGACCAGCGTCCCGCTGTGGGACCGCTACGGTCCCGCCGAGCACGAACGCGCCCACCGGCTGCTGGCCGACATGGGCTGCAAGGACCTGGCCGACCGTCTCTTCCGCGTCTGCTCCCAGGGGGAGCGGGCCCGCGTCCGCGTCGCCAGGGCGCTGATGGCCGATCCGGTGATCCTGCTGCTGGACGAGCCGTTCGCCGGGCTCGACCTGCCCGCCCGCGAGGATCTGATCACCGCCGTGGAGGACCTGGCGGCGACCCGCCCGGCGCTGACCACGGTCACCGTCACGCACCACCTGGAGGAGGTCCCGGCCACCACCACCCACGCCCTGCTGCTGCGCGACGCCCGCGTCCAGGCGGCCGGCCCGGTGGGGGAGGTGCTGACCGCGGAGAACCTGTCGGAGTGCTTCGGCCGGGCGCTGCGCGTCGACCACCTCGACGGCCGCTGGTCCGCCCGCGCCGTCCGTACCGCTCACCCCGCGGGGGGCTGACGCCCGCGCCACCGGTGCCGAGGAGCCGGGGCCGAGGAGCCGGGGCGTCACCCGGCCTCACGCTGCCGGATCGTACGCGTCGTGATCGCGCGAATTCCCATCAAAGCCACAAAAGCAGTGTGAATACCGGTGATCTTCCCGGTACGGTGGCACGCATGGCGACCAAGCTGAACCAGATCCTCGCCGTGGAGAAGGGCGTCAAGTCCGACACTCAGCGCAAGGTGACCGACGCGTACCACACGATCCAGAAGAACGCCCTGCTGTCGGGCATCTCGCGGACCTACCAGCCCATCGACGACGAGGGCGAACGGCTGCCCCCGGAGTCGACCCGGGTGCAGGTGCAGGGGGAGGACCTGCTCAAGCAGGTCGGTGCCGCGCTGGTCCGGCTGTTCGACGTCACGGCCACCAAGGACTGGGCCAACTGCTCGGCGCGGGCCGACGTGAAGGTCGACGGCTCCACCCTCCTGGAGGACGTGCCCGTCACCTATCTGCTCTTCCTGGAGAAGCAGCTGGTCGACCTGCAGACGTTCGTCGCCAGGCTGCCCGTCCTGGACGCGGCCGAGACCTGGACGCTGGACCAGTCCACCGACTGCTGGCGGACCGAGCCGGTCAAGACGACCCGTACCAAGAAGGTGCCCCGCAACCACGTCAAGGCCGAGGCCACCGACAAGCACCCGGCCCAGGTCGAGGTCTACCACGAGGACGTCGTGGTGGGCTTCTGGACGAAGGTCACCTTCTCCGGGGCCGTGCCGCAGAAGCGGGTCAACGAGCTCCTGGAGCGGATCGGCAGGCTGCAGAACGCCGTGAAGTTCGCCCGCGAGGAGGCCAACGGCACCGAGATCACCTATCAGCGCGTCGGTGAGAAGGTGCTGGGCTACCTGCTCGGGTAGACTCCAAGAACTCCCCGTTTGAGCGCGGGGACGCGTGAGAGCGCGAAAAACTGAAACTGAAACGTCAGACTGACACGCGGTTTCCAGTGGGGGTTCGATTCCCCCTCCCGGCACCATCGCGCCGGGATGGCCCAATCGGCAGAGGCACCCGCTCAAGCTCAGGCTCTCGCTCCAGATTCAGTATTCGCCGCCGGGCGCCGGATCGACCGGGGGCGGGCGAAGATGGTCGAGTGCGGGTTCGAGTCCCGCTGGATGCTCTCCATGCGTCCATAACTTAATGGCAGAGTGCGACATCATCATGAATGACCCGCGCCCTTAAACGCGCCGGTGCCGCGACATGGCGGCACTCCAGGCCCTCGGGGAATGGATACTTCCCCGGGGGCCGCCGCTGTTGCCGGCCCACGCGCCGTCCGCGAACCCGCGCGCCCGTCCGCCGCTCGTGGGCCGTCCGCGGGTCAGTCCTTCTTGCGCTGGCGGATCAGGCCCATGAACCCCGGGCTGGGCTTGAACTTCGCCGTCCAGGTCTCCGCGATCTCCAGCGGCTCGCCGGTCTGCGGGTTGCGCCCGGTGCGGGCGGGCTTGTGCACGATCTCGAAGGCCCCGAAACCCGGGATCGCCACCTTCTCCTCGGCCGCCACGGCCATCTGGATCGTCTCCAGGATCGCATCGAGAGCCGCGGCCGTCTGCCGCCGGGTCAGCCCGGCCTCGGCGGCGGCCTTCTCGATCAGCTCGCGCTTGTTCATAGGGGACAGTTAACGCCATCGGGCCCCCGCCCGGTACAGGGGCGAGGGCGGGCGTCCGCCGGCCTCGATCAGGTGACGGGCGCCCGCCCAGGCTCAGCGTCCGGACTGGGCGGCCAGCCGTTCCGCTTCGGTGTGCAGTGCCTCGACGAGGATGAGCTCCAGGCGGAGCTCCTCGTCGACGAGGCCGATCAGGACATCCATCGAGCCTCCCTGATACACGGACGCCCCGGCTGTCACGGAAGTTGACACGCGCACCGGACAAGACCCGGCCGTGACGCAAACTTGATCGCCGGGATGCGGTCGCCCGCGTGCACGGTGGCCTACGCGGGAACCAGTTCGGCCAGGTCGACGAGCTCTCCCACCTCGCGGATGTTCATGCAGTACGCCACCAGAACCCGCCGCCCGTCGATGCGGCGGGTGACGAGCAGGCAGGGACCGCCGGAGGCGACGATGGCCTCGACCTCGATGCCCTGGGGGCTTCGCCATATACCCATGAGCTCGAGGCTACGGAGCCGGGGGTAAGGGCGAGGTAACCAAACGGGCATATCGTGATGCACAGTGCGAGGCCAGAGATCTATCCCGAGGGCCGGTTGATGATTAATCCAGTCGCCATGGGTAACAGGACGCTGGAATTACCATCATCAGGGAGATAACACCATGGCTTTGCCCAAGCTCACCCCCGAACAGCGTCAGGCCGCCCTGGTCAAGGCCGCCGAGACCCGAACGGCCCGCGCCAAGCTGCTCGCCGAGGTCAAAGCCGGCTCGCTCAGCCTGGAGCAGCTTCTCGGCCGCGAGGACGACATCGCCAAGCGCATCAAGGTGTCGCAGGCGCTGCGCGCCCTGCCCGGCGTCGGCACGGTCAAGGCCGCGCAGCTGATGGCGCAGGCCGACGTGGACGAGGCGCGTCGTCTGGGCGGCCTCGGCGCCCAGCAGCGTCGTAAGCTCATCGAGGCCGTCAGCCGCTGAGATGCCGTCCGCCGTGCCCGCGGCCCCGCTCCCGCCACCAGGCCGGGAGCGGAGCCGCGGGCGGACGGCCCGGAGACCACCGGACACGCGGGCCGCGCACGACGTGGCGGCCCGGGAACCACGTCGGGCACGAGGCCGGGAACGGCCTGACGGTCCGGGAACCGCACCGGACACGCGGGCCGCGAACGGCCTGACGGTCCGGGAACGGCCGAGCCCCGCCACACGGACCGGGGGGACGTCCGCGCGACGGGGCCTTTCGACGACCTGGTCGTCAGGCTCGCCCGGGGAACCGTCCCATGCCCTGGAATCCGTCCTGGCGAGCCCGGTCCGAGAGTCAGTGAGCCTCTGCGAACTGCTCCTCCTCCGTCGACCCCTTCAGGGCCGTGGTGGAGGAATCCGGCGCGATGGCCGTACTGACCAGGTCGAAGTATCCGGTGCCCACCTCGCGCTGGTGACGGGTGGCGGTGTAGCCGCGCGCCTCGGAGGCGAACTCGGCCTCCTGCAGCTCGACGTAGGAGGTCATGCCGTCCTCGGCGTAGCCGCGGGCGAGGGTGAACATCGAGTGGTTCAGCGAGTGGAAACCCGCCAGCGTGATGAACTGGAACTTGTACCCCATGTGGCCGAGCTCGCGCTGGAACTTGGCGATGGTGGAGTCGTCCAGGTGCTTCTTCCAGTTGAACGAGGGCGAGCAGTTGTAGGAGAGCATCTGGTCGGGGTACTCCGCCTTGACGGCCTCGGCGAACTCGCGGGCCACGTCCAGGTCCGGGGTCGAGGTCTCCATCCACAGCAGGTCGGCGTGGGGCGCGTAGGCCAGCCCGCGGGCGATGCAGGCGTCCACGCCGTTGCGCACCCGGTAGAAGCCCTCGGCGGTACGGTCGCCGGTGGTGAAGGCCCGGTCGCGGGGGTCGACGTCGGTGGTCAGCAGCGTCGCGGCCTGAGCGTCGGTCCGCGCGATGACCAGGGTCGGCACGCCCAGCACGTCGGCGGCGAGCCGCGCGGCGCTGAGGGTCTTGATGTGCTGGGAGGTGGGGACGAGCACCTTGCCGCCCAGGTGGCCGCACTTCTTCTCGGAGGCGAGCTGGTCCTCCCAGTGCACCCCGGCCGCACCGGCGACGATCATCCCCTTCATCAGCTCGAAGGCGTTCAGCACGCCGCCGAAGCCCGCCTCGGCGTCGGCCACGATCGGCGCGAGCCAGTGCGGCGCGTCCGCGTCCCCCTCCGACCAGGTGATCTGGTCGGCGCGCAGCAGCGCGTTGTTGATGCGGCGCACCACGGCCGGGACCGAGTTGGCCGGGTACAGGCTCTGGTCGGGGTAGGTCTGCCCGCCCAGGTTGGCGTCGGCGGCGACCTGCCAGCCGGACAGGTAGATGGCCTTGAGCCCGGCCTTGACCTGCTGCACGGCCTGGTTGCCGGTCAGCGCGCCCAGCGCGTGCACGTAGTCCTCGGTGTTCAGCAGGTGCCACAGCCGCTCGGCGCCGAGCCGGGCCAGGGTGTGCTCCTCCTGGACCGAACCCCGTAGCCGGATCACGTCCTCGGCCGTGTAGGTGCGCTCGGTGCCCTTCCAGCGAGGGTCGGTCTCCCACTCGCGCCGCAGCTCGTCTGCGGCTCCCTTGAGGCGATCATTCATCGGTGAACTCCTTTTCGTCCCCTGGGTGCCTTACTCCGAGTGTGTGCTCCGTTCGAACGCGTGAACAGGTGGATATGTCCGAAAAAATTGATATTTTTCTCTCTCTATCAATACCGACTGGTATTCGGGTGAGAAGAAACTCGGAGTTTTCGCTATGGACTAGACCAATCCTGAGGGGGTACCCGGACGCCGGGTGCGAAGGTGGGAAATTTCCGGGGAAATTTCGTTTAGCATCGGGACATGGCATCTTTGGTGGGTGAAGAACCGCTGTCCTTGACGCAGGAGCTCGATCTCATCGCCTTCGGCCAGCGGTTGAGACACCTGCGCAAGCAGCGCGGCCTCACCCTCGCTGACCTGGGCGAACGGGTGAACCGCGCGCCCAGTCAGCTCTCGCTGCTGGAGAACGGCAAGCGCGAGCCCAAGCTCTCGCTGCTGAAGTCGCTGGCCACCGCGCTCAACGTGCCGGTCGAGGAGTTGCTGCGCAGGCAGGCCCCCAACCGGCGGGCCCAGCTGGAGATGGCCCTGGAGGAGGCGCAGCGCGACCCGCTGTACGCCGGACTCGGCCTGGGCAGGCTCAAGCTCTCCGCGCGCGTCCCCAACGACGTGCTCGAACACATCCTGGGCCTGTACGAGGAGCTGCGCTCACGCCAGGCCAGGGGGACCGCCACCCCCGAGGAGGCGCGCGCCGCCAACGCCGAGCTCCGCCGCAAGCAGCGCGAGCAGGGCAACTACTTCGCCGAGATCGAGCAGGCCGCGGCCGAGGCGCTGGCCGCGGTCGGCTACCGCTCCGGAGCGCTCTCGCAGAGCACCGTCCAGGCGCTGGTCGGCCACTTCGGCTACACCGTGCAGACGGTCCAGGACCTGCCGCGTACCGTGCGCTCCATCTCGGACCTGCGCAACCGGCGCATCTACGTCAAGCACGAGCAGGTCGGCATGCACACCCCGCGCACGATCCTGCTGCAGACCCTCGGCCACCTCTCCCTGGGGCACCACAAGCCGCGCGACTTCGCCGACTTCCTGCGCCAGCGGACCGAGGCCAACTACTTCGCCGCCGCCGTCCTGGTGCCCGAGGCCGCCGCCGTCCCGTACCTGCGCGAGGCCAAGAAGGACCGCGCGCTGAGCGTGGAGGACCTGCGCGACGTCTTCGCCGTCTCCTACGAGATGGCCGCGCACCGCTTCACCAACCTGGCCACCCACTTCCTCGACCTGACCTGCCACTTCGTCCGCAACAACGCGGGCGGGATCATCTACAAGG
The DNA here is from genome assembly GCF_044456585.1 of Streptosporangium sp. NPDC050855. Taxonomy (NCBI): domain Bacteria; kingdom Bacillati; phylum Actinomycetota; class Actinomycetes; order Streptosporangiales; family Streptosporangiaceae; genus Streptosporangium; species Streptosporangium sp. NPDC050855. The sequence continues at coordinate 151,078 of NZ_JBITFY010000007.1, read as the reverse complement.
CGTACGAGAACGACGGCATCGTCTTCCCCGCCGACGAGCAGGGCGCGATCGAGGGGCAGCGCATGTGCCTGCACTGGTCCGGGCGCCAGGTCTTCGCGCTGCCCGACCGCTTCTCCGTGCACTACCAGTACTCCGACTCGCCCACCGGCACCTACTTCTGCGTCGCCCACGTGGACCCGTCGCGCGAGCGTGACTTCGCCATCACCCTCGGCGTGCCGTACCGGGAGTCGCGCTGGTTCCGCGGGCGCGAGACCACCAACCGGACCAGGTCGGACTGCCCCAGCGGGGACTGCTGCCGCCGCCCGCCCGCCGAGCTGGCCCAGCGCTGGGAGGGGTACGCCTGGCCCTCGGCCCGCGGCAACTCCCACGTCCTGGCCGCGCTGCCGCCGGGTTCCTTCCCCGGCGTCGACGAGGCCGACGTGTACACCTTCCTGGAGCGCCACGCCGCGGGCTGAGCACGAGGAGGGCACCTGTCGTCCGGTCTCAGCCCGCGGGCGGGGCCGTCCGGTGCAGTCTCAGCGCCGGGTGGCCGTGGAACCGGTAGGCGCCCGCGTCGTCGGGCGACCGGCCGCGCATCGACCGCAGCACCTCGGCGACGGGCTCACCGGCGAAGCAGCGCCGGTAGAACTCGCGCGCCACGCCGTCACCGCCGGCCGGCCAGAGCGGGGCCACGACGGCACAGGCCCCCGCGAGCAGGAAGGACTGCGCGTCCCCCGGCTCCTCCAGGAAGACGAACGGCGCGCCGGGCAGGTCGCGTCCCAGCACCTCCGGCGCGGAGCCTCCGGCCGCGAAGTGGACGATGTCGGCCCCCTGGTCGAGCACGCCCAGGACGTCCCCCAGCGCGGGCGAGACCGGCGTGGCACCGTACTCGGTGACCAGCGGATGCGTCGCGCTCTCGGCGCCCACCACCGCGACGCGGTCGGCGCGGGCGCCCGTGGCCGGAACCGGTTCGGGACGCCTGCCGCCGAGCGGCCAGCGTCCGGTCACCGTCTGGCAGCCGAGAAAGGACGGGACCGACGGGTCGTAGGGGCGGTCCAGCACGGCGAGCTCCCAGGGCACGTGCGGTTCCTGGGAGAGGATCAGCACGCTGGGACGCCGCGGCGCCACCCGGGCGGCCACCGCGTCCAGCAGCTCCCAGAACCCCCACGGCACGCGCGAGCCGACCTCCCTCCCCGCCTCCTCCGAGAGGTGCCCCCGCCCGGTCAGCCGCCGGCCGAACTCCGAGGCCCGCACGCCGAGGTCGCAGGGATCGGCCCGGTCGGGGGTGATGAAGTGCGGCGACCGGTAGGTCCACCAGAGCCGGCCCGGCTCGTCGCCGTGCACGATGACCGCCGTGACGTCCGCGGCCTCTCCCAGCAGGGCCGGGCGGATCCGGGTGCCCGCGACCGGCCCGGGAGCCTCCTGGCCGCCGAGCCGGCCGGGCGAGTCGTGGACCGTGACCGCGCGCACGCCGAACCCGGCCACCTGGCCGCCCACCGAGTAGACGGCCTGGATCTGCCGGGCGACCTCGGGCTCCTCCTGGGCCGGCGCGACCAGGCCGACCGTCGCCCGGGGGTACGGTGACGCCTTGTCGGCGCGCAGCCGCACCCGCCATCCGCCGGGCGCGTCGAACCCCTCGGCGACGATCTGGACCTCCAGCTCCACGGGCTCACCCGGTGCCGTGTCACCGGCCGCCCCCTGGCCCGGGGCGACGCCGACCGACACCTCGACGCCCCAGCCGGCCACCGCCTCGGCGGGCGCCTCGATCAGCGGGACCGCCTCCCACGCCGGTCCCGGCGATCCGGCGGGCGCCTCCTTGCGCCGCCTGCGGAACGCCCCGGCCAGCCGGTCCAGCACCGAGGGGCCCCGGTCCCCGGCCGGTTCCCGGGAAGGGGCGGCCGGCCCTTGCGGCGATCCCTGCGGGGGTCCCTGCTGCGGTCCCTGCGGGAGTCCTTGCGCGGGTCCTTGGGCGGACGATGCGAACGGAACGGGGGAAGCGGACGACGCGCGCGGATCGTGCGGGTCGCCGGACGGCACGGGCGCCTCGAAGGGAACGGGCGACGGGTGCGGGCCGTACGGGTCGTGCGGACGGTGCAGATCGTGCGGACCGTACGGGCCGGACGGGCCGGACGGGGCGTGCGAGCCGTACGGACCGTGCAGGTCGTGCGCACCGGACGGGTCGTGCGGGCCGGGCGGCGCGGGCGTGCCGAACGGCGTGCCCGGCACCGGTGACGACGGTGCCCCGGGCCCCTGCGGTCCCTGCGGCTCCCGGCCCGCCGGCGGCATCGGGAACGAGGCCCCTTCCTGGGGCGGCGGCGCGTACGGCGCCTGACCCGAAAGGGGCGGCGACGCCCAGGGCGAGGAGGCCTCCGCGGGCGGGGCCGCCTGCGGGAACGGGGGGTCCACCGGACGGTCCACCGGGCCGGGACGCACCCAGTCGAAGCTCATCGCGCCGGTGGAGGGCATGCCGTCCCCGCCGCCCTGCCCGGCCCGGTTCCCTCCGGCGGCCTCGCCCTGCTCCGGGAGCCCGTACCCGCCGGAGCCCGTCCCGGTACCCGCGCCGTTCTCACCACCGGGACCCGTCCCCGAGCCCGTGTCACCGAAGCCCGCGCCACCGGAACCCGCGCCACCGGAACCCGTACCACCGGAACCCGCGCCACCGGAACCCGTGTCGCCGGAACCGGGGAGCAGCCAGTCCGGGGTGTAGGAGGCGGTCGAGGGCGCGTCGAGCGCGTCCGATCCGCGCGGGACGGCACCGGAGGGACCGGAGGGACCGGAGGGACCCGTGCCCCCCGGCGCGGGCGGCCCGGTCTCCGCCGCACCCCAGGACGGCGGCGCGAAACCCGTACCGGACCCGGTTCCGGCCGGACGGGAGAGCAGGGGGATCACCTGCTCGGCGGTGAGGCCCCGGTCCAGGCTCAGCAGCGCGGTGAACCGGTCCCAGGCCGGGCCGTACTCGGCGACCAGCAGGATGACCGCGTCGGCCAGCCGCTCGGGAGGCCGGCTCCCCGCCTCGGCCAGCAGCGGATCCAGCCGCTCGCGGAGCCCACCGGCGGCACCGCCCATCAGGCTGTCGAGCTCGTCACGGACGGTACGCGCCGCCCGCATCACGACCACCGGGTTCATGCCGTCCCCCCTCGTTCCGGACTGGACCGATCTTCCCACCTGTGCGGCGGGGGTGGGAGCCCGGTACCTCCGCCGAATCGAGCCACATAGGGTGATACCCCTAGGAGTCGAGGTGATGGGAAGGATCGGTCGTGCTGCCTGAGGTCGAGGCATGGCTACGCGGGCGCACCTCATCCTCGGGTGATCGGTCGCTCCCGGAGCTGCTGGAGGCCAAGGGGGGGACGACCGTCAGCGTGGTGCTGCCCGCCCGCGACGAGGAGGAGACGGTCGGGGGGATCGTCGCCGCGATCCGGCGCGACCTCATGGAGGCCGCCCCGCTCGTCGACGAGCTGGTGGTCATCGACTCCCGTTCCGTCGACGACACCGCAGGACGGGCCGCGCGGGCCGGGGCCAGGGTGATCGCCCAGGACGAGATCCTGCCCGACCTCAAGCCGCTGGACGGCAAGGGCGAGGCCCTGTGGAAGTCCCTCGCCGCCACCTCCGGGGACCTGCTGGTCTTCGTCGACGCCGACCTGCTGGAGTTCCGGACCTCCTTCGTGACCGGCCTGCTCGGCCCGCTGCTCACCGACCCCTCGGTCGTCTACGTCAAGGGCTGCTACGACCGGCCCCTGCAGAACGTGCAGAGCGGGGGCGGCCGGGTCACCGAGCTGGTCGCGCGCCCGCTGATCAACCTGCACTGGCCGCTGCTGGCCGGGTTCGTGCAACCGCTGGCGGGGGAGTACGCCGGGCGCAGGTCCGTGCTGGAGGCGGTGCCGTTCGTCACCGGGTACGGGGTGGAGCTCGCCCTGCTGATCGACCTGCTGGACCTGGCCGGGCTGGACGCCCTCGCCCAGGTCGATCTGGGCCGCAGGGTGCACTCCCACCAGTCGACCGAGGCGCTCGGCGGGATGGCCGCCCAGATCCTGCAGACCTCCTGGTCGCGCTTGGAACGCCAGAACATGATGATCTCCCTGCACCGGCTCTCGACCGGCCTGGTCCAGTTCCGCCGGAGCGCGCACGGCCACCAGGTGAACGTCCGGGACGTGGCGGTCGCCGAGCGCCCGCCCATGATCACGATCCCCGGCTACCGGCCGTCCCGCTGACCCGCTCGTCCCGCCTGTCCTGCCGTCCCGCCTGTCTTGTCCGCCCGGCCGTCCTGCCGGGGCCCGGCCTCCCGCTGGCCCGCCCGTCCTGTCGGCCCGGCCGTCCCGCTGACCCACTGGCCCGCCTGTCCTGTCGGCCCGGCCGTCCCCGCGGAGGACCACCCCGTCCGGCACCGGTGGACCACCCGGGAAACCGGACAACATATCCGCTTCCCGGCACACGGGACGCCTTGGGCATCGGTAAAGTACCGGTGTTACCGGTGGTAACGCACGTCGAGGAGGAGCGGACGATGAGCGAGAGCGGCTTCTGCCCGGAGCTGAGCGACGACGTGCGCGAGGTACGCGACTGGGTGCACGACTTCGCCCGTTCGGTCGTCCGTCCGGCCGGTGCCGAGTGGGACGAGCGCGAGGAGACCCCCTGGCCCGTCATCGAGGAGGCCGCGCGGATCGGGCTCTACTCCCTCGACTTCTTCGCCCAGCAGTGGTTCGAGCCGAGCGGGCTCGGCCTGGCCGTCGCCTTCGAGGAGCTCTTCTGGGGGGACGCGGGCATCGGCCTGTCCATCACCGGAACCGGCCTGGCCGCCGCCGCCCTGTCGGCCAACGGCACCCCCGAGCAGCTGGGGGAGTGGCTCCCGCAGATGTTCGGCACCCCCGGTGACGTCAAGCTGGGGGCGTTCTGCGCCTCCGAGCCCGACGCCGGCTCCGACATCGGCGCCATCCGCACCCGGGCCGTCCGCTCGGGCGGCGACTGGGTCCTGAACGGCGTGAAGACCTGGGCCACCAACGGCGGCATCGCCGACGTCCACGTCATCGTCGCCTCCGTCGACCCCGCGCTGGGCACCCGCGGCCAGGCGTCCTTCGTCGTGCCGCCCGGCACCCCCGGCCTGTCGATGGGGCAGAAGTTCAAGAAGCACGGCATCCGCGCCTCGCACACCGCCGAGGTGGTCCTGGACGACGTCCGCCTGCCGTCCTCGTGCCTGCTCGGCGGCGAGGAGAAGCTGGAGGCCAGGCTCGCCCGCGTCCGCGCCGGTGAGCGGGCCGGGGAGCAGGGCGCGCTGCGGACCTTCGAGACCACCCGCCCCTCGGTGGCGGCCATGGCCGTCGGCATCGCCCGCGCCGCGTACGAGTACGCCCGCGACTACGCGCGCGAGCGCGAGCAGTTCGGCCGCAAGATCGGCGAGAACCAGGCCATCGCCTTCATGCTGGCCGACATGGCCACCCGGGTGGACATCGCCCGCCTGATGACCTGGCGCGCCGCCTGGATGGCCCGCAACGACCGCGCCTTCGGCCAGGCCGAGGGGTCGATGTCCAAGCTGGTCGCGGGCGAGACCGCGGTCTGGGTCACCGACCGCGCCATCCAGATCCTCGGCGGCGCCGGCTACACCCGCGAGCACCCGGTCGAACGCTTCCACCGCGACGCCAAGATCTACACCATCTTCGAGGGCACGAGCGAGATCCAGCGCCTGATCATCGGCCGCGCGGTCACCGGGCTGCCGGTGCGGTGATGTTTCCGCACTTCATGCGGAATGCTGTGGCCACCAGGTTTGATTGGACTTTAATGTGGAATCGACCTGATTGGAAGTAAATAGGTCATGCGTCTGCTTCGCTTGATCCTTTATGTAAGTGAAATCGGATTCATGGGGCGTACAATGGATTCTGATTAGATCATGCCGTTCAATCAAAGGCCGCTTGAAATGGGCGGGATTGCTTTGTCTTCAGATCGCCGGCGACCTGTGTGGGCAGAGCCGCCGCAGCACTCTCGCTCCCGGTGAGGCATTGCCGTCGATCGCGCAGCTCGGTCGGCATTTCAACTGCTCCGCTGACATGGTCAAGATGGCGGCCGACGTCCTTCGTCGTGAGGGACTGGTCGTCAGACGGCAGGGCAAAAGCGTGTTCGTCCGTAAAGATGTCGTGGTCCCGGCTCTGCCGACCGACGAGCTCGCGGGGTCGTGCGCCACCGTGCAGGACCTGTCGGAGTGGCTTGCCCGGGTCGAGGCGCTCTCACCGGGCGCCGCCGGCTCGGCTGGCCGGGGCGTCGTCCCTGTCCTGACGTTCGCGAGCCCCCTCCACGGCCTCCCTCGTTTCCTCCGGGGTGTACGCGGGGTAACTTATGCGGCTCCCTGTCATTGGTGGCCTCACCTCCGACGGTGCAAACTGCTCCACCGCCGTTTCCGCTGCGCTTTGTCTCGCTTCGCTTGCCAGGTCCTTGAGCGAGTCGGACTTCTTGGCGGCTTCTGAAAAACCTATGATGAGATGAAAAATCATCCGGCGGGCTAGCCGCCTCGCTTGGACTGAGACTGCTCCGTAGGCGAACCCGGGCGACATTATCAGCTTGAACAGCTTCCCGGGGCGGTCGTTGATCAGCGCGACGTGTTCCTCGGCGCGGATCTCCGCACGCTGCGACTTCCCGTATCGGAGTCGCACCGACCAGATGACGATCTTCCTGGCTGCCCAGGGAGAAATGTCGCAGGTTTCGTTGATCAGCAATCCGATGACGATGCCGATGATGATTTCTCCCGTACTCACCGGCCGCCGCCGATGAGCAGGGCGCGTACCCGGTCGAGCCGGAGGAATTCGAACACTGGCTTGATCTGGAACGTGGGTGGCCGTCGTTCGGCGAGCAGTGTGCGGGCCTCGGGAACGCGGGCGCCGATCAGCTGGTAGAGGCGGCGGCGTGGCCGGTTCTCCGCGGCCGGGGCCTCTTCCCACTCCCCGGTGATCCATCCTGCGTCTTCGAGTCGGTCGAGCACGTTGTAGACGGTCGGGCCGGAGCGCTTGACCTCCTTCATGATCGCCCAGCCGTGGATCGGTGTGTCCTCCTGGTGGGCGCGGAGCAGCACCTCCAGGACGTCCAGCGTCGGCTGGGTGACGCGTTTGATCTCTGCCATGCTCTTATCTCACCTATTCAAAATAAGAGCGGGCGTCCCTCGTCGCTCCGATCTGCGACCTCTCGGGTCGCTCATCGGCCGGAGCGTGATCCGGGGGCATCGCCCATGCCGAGCCGGACGCAGGCCGACACCAGGAGCGGACCGGGGCTCACTCCTCGCGTCCTCTGCGCAACAGCTCCTCGTCGCAGACCGAGCCGAGCAACGAGGCCGCGGCGGACACTTCGGCGACCTGCTCGGGGCTCATCTCCGCCAGGACCTCGCGGGTCTTTTCCAGGTCCCCCCGGTAGGCCCACCCCATCGCACCTTGGACCGCGAGGACATGGCCGGCCTGCGCTGACGCCTTGGCGAACTGGGCCATCCCCTCCTCGAACTGTCGGCTGATCTTCTCCCAGTCCGGTTGCCGGCTCGCGTCGTCGTTCATCACCCCTCCGATCATGCCGCCCTGCGGCGCCGATCCATCCACATCCTCCACCCGCATCGCACCCGGACGTCCCGTGCCGTCATCGGCCCCCGGGCCTGCCGCACGGGTGGTGGGCGGATCTCCTACGGGCAGATGCGCCGGAGGGCGTCTCGTGCGAGGTCGCGCTGGCGCCGGTCCTCGTCGAAGGCGCGCCAGCCGCCGTGGTCGGTGAGCCGCCGGTCGAGGGCCAGTGCCGCCCGCAGGACCGGGATCGCCGCGGCGGCGGGCGGGCCGATCTCGGCGAGGTAGCGGGTCGCGGTCCGCATGACCGGCAGGGCCCTGCCCTCGGCGAGCGGTTCGACGACCCGGGTCAGCACCCGGACCGCGTCACGCTCGTCCCCGGTGATCCGCCAGAGGGCGTGGACGGCCTCCACCCGCTTGCGGTCGTCGGTGGAGACCGATGTCTCGTGGAGGGCGTCCTGATGGCGGGCGGCCGGAGGGCCGAGGTCGGCGATCCGCCGTATCGCCCGGTGGTCCAGCGTCGCCCACGGCACCTGGCCGAACACGTCCAGTACGGGGCCGGTGTCGCCGGTGACCCGCCAGAGCGCCCAGGCGATCTCGACGCGTTCGTCGTTCCACAGCGGGCGCCCACCGGGACCCGATCCGTCGTGCCGGAGGAGGTCGAGCAGAGACTCCACGGCCGGGGCGGCGTCCGGGCCGATGACGCCGAGCGCGGTCGCGGCCCATCGGCGGGAGCCGATCCGCAGCACGCGGATCAACTCGGGTACGGCGGGGGTCGCGGCGGGACCCCATCGGGCCAGCGTCCGCGTCAGGGGGATCTGCACCTCGCTGGACCAGGTCTTCGACAGGATGGCGCGAATGGCGGGGAGTAGTTCCTGGGACCATCCGTCCAGCGGGATGAGCAGCTCGTCGAGGCCCGGAGGGTCGATCCCGTACGAGGACTCGTCGTAGCGGACGCCGTCCGTCGGCCACCTCGGCCACGAGCCGGTGAGCCGGTCGAGCAGGCCGGCCTGGGCGCGCCGGTCACCCGCCCAGGACAGGCCCCACAACGCCAGGTCGCCGATGTGCCGGTCCATCCGGCCGGGCGGCGGCGGTGCCGGGTGGCCGAGGAGGCCGGCCAGCCGGTCGAGGTGCGCGGGCGCCGATCCACCGGCCACGACCAGATGGACGGCGAAGGCACGGACGACCTCGGAAGGGTCGTCCATGTACCCGGCCAGCAGCGGGCCGATCTCCGTCAGGGCGGACCGCCGGCCGCTCACGACGCGGGCGGCGGCCTTGATGCCCCCTGTCCGGTACTCCGGGTCGGGGTGGGCGAGCATCGTGAAGGCGAACCGGACACGCGCCATGACGTCGTCGGCGAGTTCGCGGTCCACCCAGCAGATCGTCGAGTCGGGTGCGGCCTGAACCCAGGGGCTGCACTCCCAGGAGGAGACGTCCTCCAGAGCGATGGCGTCGATGACGGTGCCGGGGTCGGAGACCGTCCAGCCGCCGCTGAACGTCGCGGCCAGCCGTATCCGGGGGTCCGGGTCGTCCCGCAGCGCGGCGAGCCATCCGGACGGTTCGTACTCGGTCAGCCGGGCCACCGTGAGCACCAGGTTCCGGCGCGTCGCCGGATCCGTTTCGGCGGGAAAACGGGTGAGAAGCGCGGGAAGCACCGCATCGGCGCGCGGGCCCGCGTAGGCCAGGGCGTACGCGGTCGCCCGCCGTACCTCGACGTCCTCGTCGTCGAGCAGCCGGACGAGTTCGAGTACGGCCGCCGCCCACGCCGGGGACCAGGCCGGATCGAGGAGGTGCCGGCCGCCGCAGAGCTCGGCCTCGCACGCGTTCTCCGCCAGGCTCATGACGATCCGAGCCCGTACCGTGACGTCCGGGTCCGTGGCCAGGTCGACGAGGAACGGTGTGGCCGCCGCCGAGGCCGTGCAGATCCGGTCACCCGTGTGGAACAGCAGACTGCTCAGGTCCTCCAGGGCCTCGGACGCCTCGTGCGCCCGGGTGAGGGCGCGCAGCAGGGCGGGCACGTCGGAGGCGGTCCCCTCGTTGTGCCGCAGGTCGTGCCACGGGATCTGGTCGAGGCCCTCCATCACGGCCGGGTACGGGCGGCCGCGGTGAGGTCGCCCCGCCCCGGTCGCGGGAGCGGGACGCTGTGCGTCTCGCAGCAGATCCGCGCCGACTCGCGCAGGTCCCCGAGCAGGTGCCGCCCGGCGTGGCCGTCGAGGAGCACCTGCAGCCGCAGGCCGAGGTCGTCGATCGCGCACGGTCGCGTCGACCCGGTGCAGGTAGGCGTGATCATGCGGGAAGCCTAGGGGCCGGGACTTGACGGCCGCTTGAATCGGGGAGGTCAGGGCGCGGGCACGCGGGTCCGCCGGACGGCGTCGGCGACCGCCGCGGCACCGGCGGGGCCGAGCGTGATCGTGTAGTGGTTGACGCCCTCCACCGTGGTCTCGGCGGTGCCGGGCAGCCACTCGGCGGCCCTGCCAGGGGAGTACAGGGGGGCGCCGGGTTCGTCGAGCATGCCCCGGGCCGCGCGCAGGAACACCACGGGCACCGGAAGGGGCCGCGGGCGCACGCCGGGCAGCGCGTACACCTCGGGGGCGTCGGCGAGCGCGGCCTCGATGCGGCACGCCGCCACGAACCGCCCTCCCGTACCCGCCGCGTCACGGCCGGGCGGGGAGGCGTCCGTCACCTCGACCAGGTCGTAGTCGGCGTAGGCCGCGCACGCCTCGGTCCAGTCGGCGAACGCCGGGTGCGCGCGCCACAGGTCACGGTACTCGGCGCGGCTCGCGAAGGTCCGCCGCAGGCGCGCCAGCACCGGTCCCGTGGTGCGCTCGATCGCCTCGGGCACGTCGCCCGCGCCGGGAGGCAGGGGCAGGGGCGCGCCGCCGTCCACCAGGACCAGCCGCTCGACCAGTCCCGGGTGGCGCCGGGCGACCTCGGCCACCACGAACCCGCCCATCGAGTGCCCGGCCAGCACGGCGGGCCCGCCCCCGTAATGGACGATCACCCGGGCCAGGTCCTCGGCGTGCGCCGCCATGCCGTACGGCGCGGGCAGGTCCCTGCTGCCTCCCCGGCCGCGCAGGTCCACCGCGACGAAGCGGTGGTCGCGTCCCAGATCCGGGCCGATCAGCGTCCAGGCCAGGTGCGAGGAGGTGATGCCGTGGGCGGCCACGACCAGGGGTCCCCGCTCCCCCCACACGCCGACCCGGAGATGACCGCCCCGGACGGGGACGTCCTCTCGCCGGTGGCCCGGCTCCTGTCCGTGGTCCGGCACCGGCTACCGTCCCGCCGTGCCGCTCGCGGCACCGCTCTGGACGCCCTCCACGACGCGGCGCAGCACGCCGGCGAAGTCGGAGGCGCGTTCGATGTGCGGGCTGTGTCCCACCCCGGTGTAGACGATCTCCTCGTAGGAGCCCCCGGCCTCGGCGTACCGCTCCAGGACCTCCCGGGTCTGGGCGATCATCGGCTGCGGCGGGCAGCGCTCCTCACCCGGCCAGCCGGGCACCAGGCCGAGGCTGCCGAGGTTGGCCAGGTCGAACAGCGACGCGTCCGAGACGATCACGTCGCCGTCGCCGCGCACCCAGGTCACCGCGGGTTTGGCCGGGACCGCGACCAGGTCGTCGGCGACGTTGAACCAGCGCGGGGCCATGGCGTTGAGCACGCCGCGCCTGCCGGGGGCGGCGCCGGGCCACTCCTCGGAGGCGACCGCGTCACCGGGGTAGTTGCCCTCGCCGGTCGCGGTGGACAGCACGGTGTCCAGCAGCATCTCCTCGTCCGCGCCGAGGCTCGCCGGGTCGGCCACGTAACAGGTCCGCAGGATCGTCCGGGGACTGGCCGGGGCGTCGGCGGTACGGTCACCGGCCGCCAGGCGTGCCACGAAGTCGGGGTTCGCCGCGCCCGCCCCGCCCACACCCAGGCCGTACGGTGACAGCGGCGCCTCCAGCACCAGCGCCGCGACCCGCTCTGGGGCGTCGATCAGCAGGTGCATCGCCACGCCGCACCCCATCGAGTGCCCGACCACCACCGGGCGCGTGCCCGCGGGGAAGACCTCCTCGGCGTCCAGCAGCGCGATCAGGTCGTCGGAGAAGTCGCGCAGCCCCCGGGTGGCGTCGACGGGGGCCGTCTCGGTCTCACCGTATCCGCGCAGGTCCGGGGCGACGATGCGCCAGTGCTCGGGCAGCAGCCGTACCAGCGGCTCCCAGAACGCCCCCGAGGAGCAGTTGCCGTGGACGAGCAACACGGGCGGGCCGTCGATCGGTCCGCGGACCAGCAGGTTCTGCCGGAGGCCACGCGCGGTGAGTTTCATGCAAGGCATCCTGGCAGGTGCGTTTCACCGGGCAATGTGACCGGACGCCACCTTTTCCACCGAACATATGTCGGTCGGAAGGGCATCCGGCGACGGGAACGGTGCCGCCCTCCCCGACGATCATGTCGTGGACGGCGAAGGACCGGCGCGGTGCCCTTCGGCCGCGAGACCGTGGTCCCCGTCCGCCGCGAGACCGTGGTTCCCGTCCGCTGCAAGACTGCGTTCCCCGTCCATCGCGTGACCGTGTTCCCCGTCCAGCAGCGGGGCCAGCGCCTCGCGCAGGTCCGCGACCTCGCGATAGAGCACGCCGGTCATGCCGAGCGCGCGGGCGGCCTCGACGTTCTCCCGGCGGTCGTCCACGAACAGGCACCGCGCGGCGGCCGCACCCGCCCGCTCCGCCGCGATCTCGTAGATCCGCCGCTCGGGCTTGACCGCCCCGACCCGGGCACTGCTGACGACCTCGTCGAAGGCGTACGCCAGGCCCAGTGCCCGGAGGTCCTCCTCCAGCTGGACCGTCGCGTTGGTCACCAGCACCACCGGCACCCGTGCCTGGACCCGGCGCAGCAGGCCGAGGATCTCCTCGTCGAGGTGGGCGCCGGCCTCGGTGAACGCCCGTCCCAGCGCCGCGGCCCGCTCGCCGTCACCGAGCAGGCGCTCCAGCTCGGTGACGATCGAGGCCGTCCACTCGTCGACGGTGATCTTCCCTCGGCTGACGGGATCCAGCAGCCCGGGCGCCAGCGCGATCCCCAGCGTGGTGCCCTCGGCCAGGCCGCAGGCACGTTCGAGGTCGTTCACCGCACCGGTGTCGTGGTGACGGATCACGCCGTCGAAGTCGCACAGCACCGCGTCGTAGGACGGTTCCACCGATCCTCCCGTTCATCTCGTTCGTCTTGTTCATCCGGTTCGTCGGCACGCCGGGGCGCGGCGGGGAGCGCGTGCCCGTACGCGATCACCGGAGCCTCCCGCGGCCGATGGTGTCGTCCCGGTGAGGACCGGTTCGTCCGTCGACGATAATCGGCGGATGATCGATGAGGACGTGCGGGCCGAACTCGCCGGGTGGATCCGGGTGGCCGTCGCGCTCGGCACCCTCGACCACCGGGGGATGGTCGCCGAGGCCCTGGAGAACCGGGAGGAGGAAGAGGACCCGCACGCCGTCGCCGAGCTCGCCGGCCGGTTCGCCGACGAGGAGCTCGCCCGCCACCTGCGGGAGCAGCGGACCTGGCCCGCCGTCACCGACTGCGACCGGCTGGCCGCCGCGTTCCGTGACCTCGACCTGACCGGGATCGTGGCACGGGAGGACCACACCTGCTGCCAGACCTGCGGGGTGGCGGAGATCGGGGCGGAGGTGCGCGCCCAGGAGGGCGCCCGCGGCTACGTCTTCTACCACCGGCAGGACGCCGAGCACGCCGCACGGGGAGGCGATCTGTTCCTGGCCTTCGGCGGCACCGACGCGGCCGGCACCACGACGGTCGGGCACGACGCCGTCGCCGTCCTGCGTCGTCACGGCCTGGAGGCCGACTGGAGCGGCGACGCCGGGAAGCGGATCCGCCTCCCGATCGTCTGGCGGCGCCGTCGCCGGGGCCGCCTGGCCGCACACCTCGGCGGGTCCTCCTCCCCTGACACGCGCGTGAGGGTGCGGCCGCTGGACGCGTGGCCCGGCGGGCCGTACCCGATGACCGGAGAACCGGCCGAGGTCGCGCTCCTGCCGCTGGCCCGCTTCGAGTTGCCCTGGCTGCCGACAGGGGTACGGCTGCTGCTGTCGGACGATCACGGGAACGAGCTGACGCTGCACCGGGACTGGGACCGGCTCCGGGGGGTCCTGCGCACCGCCGACGGCACGGTGACGGCCGTCGACGTTCCCCGGGAACGGGCGTCGCGAGCCCTGACGGCCCTGGCTGTGTTTCCTGTGTTTCCTGTGTTTCCTGTGTTTCCGGCGGGGGAGCGGCCGGCCGCCGACCCCGCCGACCCCGCCGACCCCGCCGACCCCGCCGACCCCGCCGACCTCGTGGCCGAGGAGGTCGTGGAGGCCGTGGAGGCCGTGGACCTGGAGGTCACCTTCCACCGCCACGGCGGCCGTGACGACGAGGCGCCGGTGCCGATGACGGTCGAGGAGTGCCGCGACCTGCTGGTACGGCTGCCGCCTCGCACCGAGAACTTCGCCGTCTTCAAGGCCCGCTCGGGGGTGATCGTCCAGTTCGCCTGGGAGGAGGGGCCACGGCTGTGGGCGGAGTCCCCGGACGTGGCCGCGCGGTGCTCGCGGGGACGGTTCGTCTCCCTGGCCGAGGCAGGAGAGATGATCACGATCCTGGCGCGGGAGGGCCGGTCCGGGCTGGAGGAGCTGGGCGGGCTGGAGACCGTACGGTGGTCGTGACGCTGGTCGTGACGGTGGTCACGGACGGCCGGCGGGGTGCCGTGCCGGTGACGCCCGCTCGCCCGTATCCTCGTCACGGCCCGGCTCCGGCCCGGCGACCTGACCGGCGACCTGACCGGGGACCTTCGGGGCAGGCGCTCCATGGGGGTCATGTCCCGGTGGACGGGACCCGGTCGAGCGTGATCCCGAAGTGCTCCAGGTAGGCGGGAAGGAGCTCGCCCTCCTCGAGGACGCGTTCGGTGCGCTCGCCGTGCGCGGTGCGGATCAACTTGCGGCCGCTGATGGTGGTCCGGCCCTCGGCGGTACGGATCGAGCAGACCGGTGACCGGGTGAAGTGCGACTCCGGAGAGGTCGTCTGCCACCAGCAGGTCGGCACGAAGTCCACCAGCTCGTACGGCCGCGCGGTCAGCCGGTAGCCCTGCTCGCCCCGGTGCGTGACGTCGAGGTCACCGTGCTCACCGGCGGCCCCGGGCGCGGGCGCGATCCGGAACGTCCCGCCGCCGTCCTCCTGCTCGGCGCGCTCGTCGAGCCGCAGCGGCTCGTCGGCGAAATCACCGAAACCGACGTCGACGAGCCACGGTTCGTCGAGATCGACGCGGAGCGCCAGATGATCGAACAGCGGACCCGGCGTGCGGCCGTTGAAGACCCTGGCGGCCAGCAGCGTCACCCGGTAGCCGAGCGCGGTCAGCAACTCGGCGAGCAACCCGTTCAGCTCATAACAGAAGCCACCGCGACGACGATCGACGATCTTGTCGAACAGCGCGCCGGACTCGAGCGGGACCGGCTCGCCGAGATGGATGCTCAGGTTCTCGAACGGCACCGTCCTCAGGTGCGCGAGCTGCAGGGCACGCAGGCCCTGGGCGTCCGGCTCCGCGGGCCGGGTCGCGCCGATTCTCTCCAGATAGCGGGTGATGTGCGACTCGTCCATGAGGCAAGCAAACCACGCACCGCGCGGGCCGGTGCCCGTCGAACCCCTGCCGGACGGGCGGCCTCCTCCCGGCGTACCGTACCGGTCCGCCGATCCCCGGCCCCCGGCCCCCGGAGCCCGGCCCTCGGTCATGGGCCGCCGTTCACCGGGCCCGTTCACCGGGCCCGTTCGCCGGACGGCCCGGCGGCGGCTACCTCCGGCGTCCGATAGCGTCGAGCGCATGCGGCTTCATGTGGGGTGCGCGATGTGGACGCACAAACCCTGGCAGGGACGCCTCCTGCCCCATCCGCTTCCCCCGGAGGAGCGCCTGCGCGCCTACGCGACCTGGTGCAACGCGGTGGAGGGCAACACGACCTTCTACGCGTCCCCGTCCAGGAGCACGGTGGAGTCGTGGGCGCGGCAGACCGATCCTGACTTCCGGCTCGTGGCCAAGCTGCCCAAGACGATCACGCACGGGCGTCGTCTCACCGGGGCCGAGGAGGAGCTCCGGTCGTTCCTGGAGGCGATCGAGCCGCTCGGGCCGCGGGCCCACGCCCTGTGGGTGCAGCTTCCGGGCTCCTTCGGCCCGGCCGATCTCGGCGTCCTCGCGGCCTTCCTCCGCGGGCTTCCCGGCTCGTACCGGTACGCCGTCGAGGTACGTCATCCCGCGTTCTTCGAGGACGCCAGGGCCGAAGGGCTTCTGGAGAGGGTGCTCTCCGGGGCCGGGGCCGAGTGGGTCCCGTTCGACACCACCGTGCTGTTCCGGAATCCTCCGGCGAGCGACGCCGAGCGGGAGGCGTGGGCGAGGAAACCGCGCATGCCCCGCCGCTCCCGCGCGCTCACCGACCGGCCGATCGTCCGCTACCTCGGCCGGGACGACACGGAGAGCACGGTCGAGGGCTGGCAGGGCTGGGTCGACACGGTCGCCGGGTGGCTGCGCGAGGGCCGTTCGCCGACGATGTTCGTCCACACTCCCGGCAACGCCGACGCCCTCACGCTCGCCCGCCGTTTCCACGACGAGGTGAGGGCCCGCCTGCCGGAGCTGGAGCCGCTGCCCGAACCGCTGTCCGAGCCGTTGCCGGACGAGCCGCTGACCCTCTTCTGACCGGCGGGCCCGCCGCTCCCGGTGGTTCCTCACGGGACCCTGCAGGCCCCGGCGGGGGTGCGGCGCGGTGCCCGGCGTGCGGGCCGTGTACGGGCGGCCGTCCGTGTATCCACCCCGCCGGTGTCCTGTCGGTGGCGTCCGGCATGGTGGTGCCCCGTGACTCACTTCGTCTACCGCACCCACTACGAGGGCCCGCTCGGCAAGCGCGTCCGTCGTCTCCCCGACGCCACGGTGCTCGACTGGTTCCGCCGGGGCTGGCGTACCGTCGTGGACGACCCCGCCGGGGACGCCCGCGCCTGGGTCGCCGCCGAGCTGGGAGGCGACGTCTACGGCCTCCCCACGATCTTCGAGGACGCCCGCGAGCACCACCTCCCGGCCCCGCGTTCCTGGCGCGACCTCGCCGGCATGCTGCCCGAGCACCTGTACCACGAGGGCGACCTGCTGGTCGACGAGCACAGCGTGCGGGTCCACACCGACGACGACGAGGTGGAACTGCCCTACTTCTTCTTCGACGACACCCTTGCCGCCCGGCACCCGGAGCGGGTGGCCTACCTGCTGCACGACGGCTGGCCGCTGCCCGACGACACCCGTGAGGGCGGCGGGACGGGCGCGGGCACCACCCGCGGTCCGGACGCGGGCACCGCCGGTGGGTCCGGCGCGGGCGCCTCGCACGGGCCGGACGCGGTCGCCACCCACGCGGTCCTGCTGACCTTCTACGACAGCGAGAGCATCTGCTGGCAGCCCCCGTTCTCCTTCCCGGGCGTCAGGCTGCCCGCGCTGGCGGCGCACCTGCGCGCCACGACCGAGGACCTCGAGGAGTGGCCGCACGAGCTGCTCGTCCTGCGGGCGCTGGTGGCGCCCGAGGACGACGACCTCGGCCCGGCGCTGCGCCGGTGCAACCACTGGCCGTCGTACGACGGGGAGCTTCCGCCCGAGCTGCTCGGCGAGCACGCGGAGGCCCACGCGTTCGCGCTCGGCCGGCTGGAGGAGAGCGCGTCCGGCGGCGACCTCGGCCGCGGCCGCGACCCCTCCAGGACGCTGCTGGAGTGCGGCGCGCACCTGGCGCAGATGTCCATCCACCTGGACGGTCACTTCGGCCACCAGCAGTGGTTCGTCTTCGACGACGTGTGGGCCGGCCGGCACCGGGATCTCGCGGCCTCGCTGCTGCGCTACGCCACCGACTGGGACCCGTTCGGCCCCGAGGAGGACTGACCGGCCGGGCGGCGGACGGGCGGCGGACGGGCGGCGGACGGGCGGCGGACGGGCGGCGCGTGATCACGCGCCGTACCGGCCCGGAGGTCCCGGTGGGCGACGGATTTCCAACGCGTTCCAAAATCTCGGTCTGCCGGGCGTCCACATCCCCCACACTCTTCCAACCCCGGGTAAGGACCTGGGGTTTTTTGGTTCTATACCGGCTTTGCGGCGATATCAACCCATTGACCTTCCAACACATACGGGTGTAGATAAAGCTGAAACAACACGGAAACGGCGGTGAATCAACAGCATGTACGCCGAGGAACGGCAGCAGGAGATCCTGCGCCGGGCGCGGACGGTCGGCCGGGTGGACGTGGTGACGCTGGCGGAGGAGTTCGCCGTCACCACCGAGACCATCCGCCGCGACCTGACCGCGCTGGAGCGCTCCGGGGTGCTGCGGCGCGTGCACGGCGGTGCGATACCGGTCGAGCGGCTGGGGTTCGAGCCCGAGCTGGCCGCCCGCGACGAGGTGATGACCGGCGAGAAGGAGCGCATCGCCAAGGCCGCCCTGGCCGAGCTCCCCGAGGACGGCGCGATCATCATCGACGCCGGGTCGACGACCGGCAGGCTGGTCCAGGCACTGCCGATCGACCGGGAGCTGACCGTGATCGTGAACTCCCCGCCGCTGGCCACGGTGCTGGCCACCCGCGCCAACCTGACAGTGATCATGCTGGGCGGGCGGGTGCGCGGCCGGACCCTGGCCACCGTCGACGACTGGGCGCTGCGGCCCCTGGCCGACCTGCACGTGGACGTGGCCTTCATGGCGGCCAACGGGTGCTCGGTGGCCAAGGGCCTGACCACGCCCGACCCGGCCGAGGCCGCCATCAAGCGGGCGATGATCCGCGCCGCGCAGCGCTGCGTGCTGCTCGCCGACCACACCAAGTTCGCCAACACCTACCTGGCGCGCTTCGCCGCGATCCAGGAGATCGACGTGGTGATCAGCGACACGGGCCTGGACACCGGGATCGCGGCCGAGCTGGCCGCGGCCGGGGCGGAGGTGGTCCGGGCGTGATCGTCACCCTCACCCTCAACCCCAGCCTGGACCGTACGATCGAGATCGGCTCGCTGACCCGCGGGGCCGTCATCCGTGCCGCCGCCGCCCACCTGGACCCGGGCGGCAAGGGCGTCAACGTCTCGCGGGCGCTGCTGGCCAACCGGATCCGTTCCTGCGCGGTCGTCCCGTTCGGCGGCGACGAGGGGCGGAGGCTGGTGAGCCTGCTCTCGATCGAGGGCATCGACATGATCACCGTGCCGGTCTCCGGGTCCACCCGCTCCAACGTCTCCCTGGCCGAGCCCGACGGCACGGTCACCAAGATCAACGAGCCGGGTACCGCCCTGTCCCCGGCCGAGCTCGACACCATCGCCGAGGCCGTGCTCGGCGCGGCCAGCTCCGCGGACTGGGTGGTCGCCTCCGGCAGCCTCCCGCCCCAGGTGCCCAGCGACGTCTACGCGCGCCTGTGCCACCGCTTCGCCGGCGCGGGCATCAACGTCGCGGTCGACACCAGCGGCCCCGCGCTCGTCTCGGCGCTCGCCGGGGCACCGGCGCTGGTCAAGCCGAACCGGGAGGAGCTGGGAGAGGCCACCGGGATGGTGATCGCCTCCCTGGGCGACGCCGTCGCCGCCGCCCGGAACCTGCGGGCGCGCGGGGCGGGCACCGTCCTGGCCAGCCTCGGCGCCGACGGCGCGATCCTCCTGCAGGACGACCAGGTCTGGTACGGCGAGTGCCCGGTCGCCGAGCCGCGCAGCACCGTGGGGGCCGGCGACGCCATGCTCGCCGGGTTCCTGGCCGCCGGGGCACGGGGCGAGGCCGCCCTGGTCGAGGCGCTGGCCTGGGCGACCGCCGCGGTCGGGCTGCCGGGGAGCCGGATGCCGTCACCGCACCACATACGACGCGACGAGGTCCGCGTCACCAGAGCCGACCCCGCCCTGCCGCTGCGGTCCGGGGGCTGACGGCGGCGCGGTACCACCTCCCAGGCCGGCTCAGCCCCGGCCACCCCGGAAGGAGCAGCACAATGAGCACCGACTACACCCCGACCGTCACAGGGACGGGGATGAAGGCGACCATCCAGCGGTTCGGCGGGTACCTGGCCGGAATGATCATGCCGAACATCGGCGCGTTCATCGCCTGGGGCCTGATCACCGCACTGTTCATCCCCACCGGCTGGCTGCCCAACAAGGAGTTCGCCGCCCTGGTCGACCCGATCATCAAGTCGCTGCTGCCCATCCTGATCGGCTACACCGGCGGCCGGATGGTGCACGGCCAGCGCGGCGCCGTGGTGGGCGCCGTCGCGACCATGGGCGTGGTCGTCGGGGCCGAGATGCCGATGTTCCTCGGCGCGATGGTCATGGGCCCGCTGGCGGCCTTCGTCCTCAAGCTGGTCGACGGCTTCACCGTCGAGCGGACCAGGGCCGGGTTCGAGATGCTGGTGGACAACTTCACCGCCGGCATCGTCGGCGGCGCCATGGCCCTGCTGGGCCTCAAGGCCATCGGCCCGGTGGTCACCGAGATCACCGGCGCCGCGAGCACCGCGGTCGCCTGGCTGATCGGCCACAACCTGCTGCCACTGGCCTCGATACTGATCGAACCCGCCAAGGTCCTGTTCCTGAACAACGCCATCAACCACGGCGTGCTCGGGCCGCTGGGCGTGGCGCAGGCGGCCGAGCAGGGCAAGTCGATCCTGTTCATGCTGGAGTCCAACCCCGGACCCGGGCTCGGCCTGCTCCTGGCCTACCTGTTCTTCGGCCCTCGCCAGCTCCGCCCCAGCACCCCCGCCGCGATCATCATCCAGTTCTTCGGCGGCATCCACGAGATCTACTTCCCGTACGTGCTCATGAAGCCCCGCCTGATCCTCGCGGTCATCGCGGGCGGCGCCACCGGCGTCATGATCTTCATCCTTACCGGGTCCGGGCTGGTGGCCACGCCGGCGCCCGGCAGCATCTTCGCCTACCTCGCGGTGACGCCCAGGGGCGGGTGGGTCGGCGTCCTCGCCGGCGTCCTGGCCGCGACCCTCGTCTCCTTCGCCGTGGCGTCGGCGCTCCTCGGCTTCGGCCGGGGCGAGAGGGACGAGGTCGGGGAGAACCCCGGCGAGAGCCCCGGACAGACCCGCGCAGAGCCCGAAACCGCACCCGTCGTCAAGGAGGCCTGACCGATGGCCAGCATCGAGAGCAAGGACATCCACAAGATCGTCGTAGCCTGCGACGCGGGCATGGGCAGCAGCGTCATGCTCGCCACCCAGCTCCGCAAGCAGCTCAAGGACCACAACGTGCAGGTGGAGCACGCCCCGGTCAACGCGATCCCCGCCGACGCCGACGTGGTGGTCTGCCACGCGGGCCTGGCGAACCGCGCCAGGGCCAGCGTCCCGGACACCGTGCTGATCCCCTTCCAGGTCTTCATCGGGGACCCGGCGGTGACCAGGCTGGTCAGCACGATCAAGAGCGGCGGCACCGTCGATGCCTGAGACGGCGCCGCTGCCGCTGGACCCGCGCGCCGTCCACCTGACGGCATCGGCCACCGGCCGTGAGGACGCGATCCGCCAGTGCGGGCGGGCACTGCTCGCGGTCGGCGCGGTGGACGGCTCCTACATCGACACCATGCTCGAACGAGAGCGCTCGATCTCCACCTACGTCGGCGAGGGGGTCGCGATCCCGCACGGCACCGCGGCGGCCAAGGACGCCGTCCGGCACGACGCCGTCAGCGTCCTGCGCTTTCCCGGCGGGGTGGACTGGGACGGCGAGCGGGTGACGGTCTGCGTCGGCATCGCCGCCAGGGGCGACGGCCACGTACGGCTGCTCGCCGAGCTCGCCCGGATCCTGATGGACCCCGACCGCGCGCGGGCCCTGCGCGAGGCGACGGAGGTCGCCGAGGTGGTCCGGCTGCTGCAACCGAGTGAAGAGGACGAAGCACTGTGAAGGTCGCCCGTTTCCACACCCCCGGTGACATCCGCGTCGAGGAGGCGCCGGAACCGGTCGCCGGGCCAGGTGAGATCACGATACGCGTGCGCAACTGCTCGACCTGCGGCACCGACGCGAAGATCTACCGGCACGGTCACCACCACATCAGGCCGCCCAGGGTGATGGGGCACGAGATCGCCGGTGAGGTGGTCGAGGGCACCGGCCCGTGGGAGCCGGGGGACCGGGTGCAGGTGATCGCCGCCATCCCGTGCGGTGAGTGCCGGGAGTGCCGCCGGGGCCGGATGACCGTCTGCCCGAACCAGGAGTCGATGGGCTACCACTACGACGGCGGTTTCGCCGAGTACATGGCCGTCCCGGCGAAGGTCCTCGCGGTCGACGGCGTCAACCGCATCCCGGACGGGGTCGGTTTCGCCGAGGCGTCCGTGGCCGAGCCGCTGGCCTGCGTGCTCAACGGCCAGGAGCTGGCCCGGGTGGGCGAGGGCGACGACGTGGTGGTCATGGGCTCGGGCCCGATCGGCTGCCTGCACGTACGTCTGGCGCGCTCGCGGGGCGCCGCGCGCGTCGTCCTCGTCGACATCAACGCCGGGCGGCTGGAGATGGCCGCCGGCCTGGTCCACCCGGACGCGGCCGTGCACGGCGAGGACGTGGTGGAGCAGGTGCTCAAGCTGACCGAGGGCAGGGGGGCCGACGTCGTCATCACGGCAGCGGCCTCGGGCGCCGCGCAGGAGCAGGCGCTGCGGATGGCGGCCCGGCAGGGGCGGATCAGCTTCTTCGGCGGCCTGCCCAAGGACGACCCGATCATCCGCTGCGACTCCAACCTGGTCCACTACCGGGAGCTGACGATCGTCGGCGCCAACGGGTCCAGCCCCGCGCACAACGCGCGGGCCCTGGGACTGATCGCCGACGGCTCGGTGCCGGTCACCGACCTGATCACGCACCGGCTGCCGCTGGCGGAGGTTCTGGAGGGGATCGCCGTCGTCGGCAGGGGCGAGGCCATCAAGGTGACCATCGAGCCGTGACCACCGGGCCGTGATCACCGGGCCGTGATCGTCGAGCCCTGAGCGGCGCACCCGCACGTACCGCTTCCAGAACGCGCAGAAGGAGAACCGGAGATGCCGGAGAGGACAGTGGTCATCGCGTCGAGCTCGGGTCTGCACGCCCGGCCCGCGAAGATCTTCGTGCAGGCCGCGGCCAGGCAGGGGACGCCCGTGCGGATCCGCGTCGGGGACGGCACGCCCGTACCGGCCAACAGCATGCTCGGCGTGCTGGCGCTGGGCGCGACGCACGGCACAGCGGTCACGCTCGACGCGGAGGGGCCGGGCGCCGACGAGGCGCTCGACGCGCTGGCCGAGGTGCTCGCCCGCGACCTCGACGCCGACGAGAGCCCCGGTAGGAGCGCCGGTGGGGGCGCCGGTGGGAACGTCCATGGCTGAGACGCTGACCGGCCTGGGGGTGAGCCCCGGGCGGGCTGCCGGGCGGACGTGCCGGATGGCCGGTCCGCCCGCGCTGCCGGGCCGCGTCCCGGTCGCCGACCCCGGGGCCGAGCTCGAACGGGCCCTGGGGGCCCTGCGGGCCACGGCCGCCGAGCTGGCGGCGCGCGCGGAGAAGGCCTCCGGTGCCGAGGCGAAGGCCATCCTGGAGGCGCAGTCCTTCATCGCCGACGACCCCGGCCTGCACGCGTCCGTCGAGACGGCCGTCGGGGCGGGGGCGGACGCGGCGCACGCCATCGACGAGGCCTGCGCCCACCACCGGGGCGAGCTGCTGGCGGCGGGCGGTCACTTCGCCGAGCGCGCCGCCGACCTCGACGACATCCGCAACCGGGCCGTCGCGACGGTGCTGGGCCTGCCCGTCCCCGGAGTGCCCGACCCCGGCCACCCGTTCGTCCTGCTCGCCGAGGACCTTTCCCCGGCCGACACGGTGAACCTGGACCCCGCCTCCGTCCTGGCGCTCGTCACCTCCGCGGGAGGCCCGACCAGCCACACCGCCATCCTGGCCCGCGCCCGGGGCCTGCCCGCCGTGGTGGCCTGCCGGGGCGCGGGCGAGATCCCCGACGGGACGTGGGTGTCGGTCGACGGCCTGCGCGGCGAGGTGGAGACCGGGATCGGCGAGGAGGCCGCGGCCGCGATCCAGCGCCGGGCCGAGGACGCCCGGCGCCGCCCGTCCGCGAGCAGCGGTCCCGGCCGGACCGCCGACGGCCACCCGGTCGGGCTCCTGCTCAACATCGGCTCGGCCGCCGACCTCGCACCACCGGGCGCGGCCCACGCCTCCGCGGCGCGGGGAACCGGGCAGGTGGACGCCGAGGGGGTGGGGCTGTTCCGCACCGAGTTCCTCTTCCTGGGCCGGCGCGAGGCTCCGGGACACGAGGAGCAGGTGGCCGCGTACGCGGCGGTCCTCCGGGCCGCGCCGGGCGGTCACGTCGTGATCCGCACCCTGGACGCGGGCACGGACAAACCGCTGCCGTTCCTGGGCCTGGCCGAGGAGACCAACCCGGCCCTGGGCGTACGGGGGCTGCGGGTGTCGCGGGTCAGGCCCGAGGTGCTCGACGCCCAGCTCGACGCCATCGCCGAGGCCGCCCGGACGACCGGGATCGAGCCGTGGGTGATGGCGCCCATGGTGACGACGGTGGGGGAGGCGGCCGACTTCGCCGGCCGGGCCCGCGCCCGGGGGATCGCGCGGGTCGGGGCGATGGTGGAGGTCCCCGCCGCCGCGCTGCGCGCCGGGCGCCTGCTGGACGAGCTGGACTTCCTGAGCGTCGGCACCAACGACCTGAGCCAGTACGCCTTCGCCTCCGACCGGCAGCACGGCGAGCTCGCCGACCTGCTCGACCCCTGGCAGGCGGCGCTGCTGCGGCTGGTCGCGGACTGCGCGGCGGCCGGGCGGGAGGCGGGCAGACCCGTGGGGGTGTGCGGGGAGGCGGCCGCGGACCCGCTCCTGGCGACCGTCCTGGCCGGGCTGGGCGTCACCAGCCTGTCGATGTCCGCGTCCGCCGTGCCCGCGGTGCGGGAGAGCCTCGCCGCACACTCCCTGGCGCGGTGCCGCGAACACGCCAGGATCGCCCTGGACGCCGACGACCCGGCCCAGGCCAGAAGGCTGGTCGCCGGGGACCGGTGAGCGCGGCCCGGCCGGGTCCCTCGACGGTGACCGGGGATCGGCCCCAGGCGCCCGGCCGGCCCCGGTGAGAGGCCGGGTCCCGCGAGAGGCCGCTGTCGTAAGAGGTCGCCCTCGCAAAAGGAGAAGGCGGGTCACGGCCGTGACCGCGTGCGCCGGTACCGTCCGGGTGACATGCCGAACTCCCGCTTGAACGCCCTGGCGAAGGCGAACTCCGAGGAGTACCCGCTGCTCTCCGCGACCACCCGCAGCGGCGCCTCGCCCGTGGCGAGGAGCCTTCCGGCCACGGTCATCCGCCACCACGTCAGGTACGCCAGCGGCGGCTGCCCCACGACGGCCGCGAACCGCCTGGCGAAGGCCGCCCGCGACAGCCCGGCCCGGGCGCCGAGCGCCTGCACGGTCCACGCGTGGGCGGGGTCGCGGTGCAGGGCGTGCAGCGCGCCGGCGATCGCCGGGTCGGCCAGCGCCGCCGCCCAGCCGGTGACGGCCTGTCCGGCGTGTTCGTGCAGCCAGGCCCGCAGGATGTAGAGCAGCATCGCGTCGAGCAGCGCGGGCACCAGCGCTCCGGAGCCGGGGCCGGGCTGGTCGAGTTCGGCGCCCAGCAGGTCGACGGTGGCGCGCAGCGCCGGGTGCGCGCCGATCCTGGCCGGCAGGTGCACCAGGTCGGGCAGTCCCGACAGCAGCGGGTGCGCCCGCGCGCGGCTCAGCCGGTAGGCGCCGCACAGCAGCACGGAGGCCGGTCCCGGGCCCGGTGGCGCCTCCTCGGTCAGCACCCACTCCCCGCTCTCGTCCTGGACGACGTCCACCGGCGGTGTCGCGGGGTCGTCGGCGATGACGTGGCCGCGGCCGTGGGCCAGGAACACCACGTCGCCGACGGTGAGCCGGATCGCCTCCCGCTCCGGCATCAGCAGCCAGCACGACCCCTGCAGCACGACGTGGAAGCCCGCCCCGCCGGAGGGGGCGAAGCGCAGGCCCCACGGGGCGGGCAGGCAGGTGCGCGAGGAGTGCGGCACACCGGTGCGCATGGCCATGATCGCGTCGCTCAGCACGTCCATGACGGGAGCCTAGCCCTTCGTCCATCGGACGAGACGCACGGACAAGAACGACAGATCCTGCGGCATGGAGCGTCTCCGGTGAGGTCTCGTAGCGTCGTGGCATGACGACATACGCGCGCACCGTGCGCTTCGACGAACTCGGCGGTCCCGACGTGCTGAGGATCGAGGAGGTCGAGCTCCCCGGGCCCGGGCCGGGCGAGGTCAGGGTCCGGATCGAGGCCATCGGGATCAACCGGGCCGAGGCGATGTTCCGTTCCGGTGGCTACTACTACTCACCCACGCTGCCCGGCTCCCGGATCGGTTTCGAGGCGGCGGGGACGGTCGAGGAGGTCGGGCCGGGCACGACGGGGTTCGCGCCGGGCGACGCGGTGTGCGTCGTCAGCGACGAGGAGATGTCACGGCACGGCGTGTACGCCGAGCGGGTGAACGTCGCGGCACGCCTGCTCCTGCACCGTCCCGGCACGATCGACGCCGTCACCGGCGCGGCCGTGTGGACCACGTACCTGACCGCCTACGGCGCGCTGGTCGAGGTGGGACGGCTCAGGGCGGGCGACGCGGTGATGATCAACGCCGCGTCCAGCGGGGTCGGGCTGGCGGCGATCCAGGTCGCAGGGCAGCTGGGGGCCGTGCCCGTCGCGGTCACCCGGAGCGCGGGCAAGGCCGCCCGGCTGCTGGAGGCGGGAGCGGCCCACGTGCTCGTCGAGGGGGAGGGCGGCGACCTCCCCGGCCGGGTGCGGGAGGTCACCGGTGGCCGGGGTGCGCGCATCGTCCTCGACGCGGTCGCCGGTCCGGGCCTGAGCGAGACCGCGCTCGCGGTGGCGCCGGACGGGCTGCTGATCGTGTACGGCTGGCTGGACCCGCGACCGGCCCCCCTGCCCATGAACTGGCCGCTGACCGTGCACGGCTTCACCGTGGACCTCGTCACCGCCGACCCCGGGCGCCTGGCGCGCGCCAGGGCCTTCATCGAGGCGGGCCTGCGCGCCGGGACGCTGGCCCCCGTCGTCGAACGCACGTTCGACCTGGCCGACATCGTCGAGGCCCACCGCCACCTGGAGTCGAACACCCGGTTCGGCAAGATCGTCGTCACCGTACGGCACTGACGGCCGATCCCGGCGTACGGCGGACCGGGTGACGGCCGGCGGCCACCGGAGCGGTCACCGGGTCCGGCGGCTCAGGGCGATCACCGTCAGGGCGGCCAGCGCCGTCAGGAGCGCGGCTCCGATCCAGGCGACGACGGTCACCCCGGTGGTGAAGGAGTGCTCGCGCTGCAGGAACGTGCCGATGCTGCCCAGCACGGCGACGCCGAGCGCGAGCCCGAGCTCCACACTCGTCTCCGACAGGGCGGAGGCCGATCCGGCCCGTTCGGCCGGTGCGGCGTTCAGGACCGTTTCGGTGCCCAGCGCCATGATCGGTCCCGACCCGAGGTAGACGAGCACCATGCCGGCGACCAGCGTCCCGACCCCGGGTCCGCCGTCCAGCCGGGTGAGGAGCAGGAACCCCGAGGCCGACACCGTCAGCGAGAGCGCGAGGAGACGGGGGAGCGGGATCCGGCGTACCAGCATCGGCGCCACCACGGAGGTGAGGATCATCGCCAGTGCCGAAGGGAGCAGCCACAACCCGGCGCCGAGCGGCGACAGGCCGACGACCCGCTGCAGGTAGAGCGTGACGAACAGGTACATGCCGGCGACGCACGCCAGGCTGACCAGCAGCACCGTCAGCGCCACCCGGAACGGGCGGTCGGCGAACAGCCGTACGTCGACGAGCGGGGAGGCGAGCGTGCGCTGCCGCCGCAGGAACACGGTGACCGCCACCAGGCCCGCGCCGACGGCGAGCAGCGCGAGCGTGGGGTGGCCGCCCTCGGCGAGGCGCTTGATCCCGTACACCACCGGCAGGATCCCCGCCAGCGACAGCAGCACGCTCACCAGGTCCGGCCGCCCGGCCCCGGCGTCGCGGTGCTCGGGCAGCAGCACCGGCCCCGCGACCAGCAGCAGGGCCATCACCGGTACGGCGAGCAGGAACGCCGACCCCCACCAGTAGCGCTCCAGCAGGATCCCGCCGGCCACCGGCCCGAGCGCCACGCCCCCGGACAGGCCGGCGCCCCAGACGCCGATGGCGACTCCGCGCTGCCGCGCGTCGCGGAACATGCCGCCGATCAACGCGAGGGTGGAGGGCATCAGGGTCGCCCCGGCGATGCCGAGCAGCCCGCGCGCCAGGATGAGCGACTGCGCGGTCGGCGCGTAGGCGGCCACCACCGAGGCGACCAGGAAGGCCGCGGCACCGATCAGCAGCAGCCGGCGCCGGCCGACACGGTCGCCCAGCGTGCCCATCGTCACCAGGAACCCCGCGATCAGGAACCCGTACGCGTCGGCGATCCACAGCAGTTCGCCGGGGCTCGGCCGCAGATCCGCGGTGAGGCTGGGGATCGCCAGGTAGAGCACCGTGACGTCCATGGACAGCAGCAGCGTGGGCAGGACGAGCACCGCGAGGCCGAGCCATTCGCGGGGTCCTGCGGACAGATCAACCGTTCTCTCGGACATGATCGAACGCTAAAGTCTCACATGTATGTCAGGGTCAAGGGCGGACCGGGAGGCGGCGTGCGCATCGGGGAGCTGGAACGCAGGACGGGCGTCAGCCAGCGGCTGCTGCGCTACTACGAGGACCAGGGGCTGCTGCGCCCGCGTCGCCTGTCCAGCGGGTACCGCCAGTACGACGAGACCGACGTCGCCACGGTCGCCAACATCCGCAACCTGCTCGCCGCGGGGTTGTCCACCGCGACCATCGCCGACCTGCTGCCGTGCATGGGCACGGCGGGCGGGCGGCTGATCGCCGACTGCCCCGAACTGCTGCTCGACCTCTACCGGGAACGCGACCGGATCACCTCCGCCATCACCAGGCTGAGCACCGCGCTGCAGACCCTGGAAGGCGTGATCGACACGGCGCCGCCCTCCACCAGGCAGGCGGTCCTCGACCTCCGCGTCGCCGACTGAGGCCCGGACGCCTTCCGGAAGCGGCACGCCATGTCCCGCCGAACCGGAAGCGGCACGCCGCGTCCCGGTGACCGGGACGGGCCCGGACGCTCACGACGATCGGGCGAGGCGGAACCCGAGGTCGTCGATGCGGAGGGTCGGGTGACTCTTGCGGCGGCAGGAGGCCCGGCATCCCCGGGGCGGGTCGTACGCGCTCCCGCCGCGGAAGACCCGGTAGGGGCCGTAGACGCCGGGATCGTAGAGGTCCCAGCACCACTCCCACACGTTGCCGATCATGTCGTACAGGCCCCACGCGTTGGGCGCCCTGGTCGCGACGTCGTGCAGCCGCTCGCCGGAATTGCCCCGGTACCAGGCGATCTCGTCCAGCTCCCCGTAGCGGACGCCGGAGCTCCCGGCCCGGCAGGCGTACTCCCACTCCGCCTCGGTCGGGAGACGGTACCCCCCGGCCGCCTCGTCGCGGACCACGTCCCGCCCGTCGGGGTCGTCACCCGTCGTGTAGCAGGGGTCGAGACCGGTGGCCCGCGAGAGCAGGTTGCAGAACAGGATCGCGTCCTTCCAGGACACCTCGGTCACCGGCGTCCGCGGGCCCGCCGGACCCGCCAGGCTCGCCGGGGCCTCGCCCGCGACGGCGCGGTACAGCTCACGGGTCACGGGACGGGACGCCAGCCGGAAGGCGCCGAGCTCGACCTTCCAGGTCGTCCTGGTGCCCTCGTCGCGCAGGAAGACGTTCCCGGCGGGGATCTCGGCCATGTGCTCGGTGTGCTCGGTGTGCTCGGTGATCGTCCGGTGCAGCGTCGGTTCGGGACTCATCGCGGGCCTCACCCTATACGTCCGGTGGCCGCGGCCCCGCTCGCGAGGGTGAGCGCGTACCGGGCCCCCGCAGGCCGCCGCGCACCGATGACCCTCGTATCCCGCGGCCCCCGCGGCCCCGGCGGCCCCGCACCGCCGGTTTGCGGCACGGGTGGCCCCCGTCGGCGCCGTGACCCTCAGGCGTGGTTTTTGTCCTTTTTGGGGGTTCGTGGAGGTGGGCGCTGGTCACGGCCGGGTACGCGGCGTTCATGAGCGACGAACGCGAGCCCGAAGAACCGCAGGTGGGCGACGCCGTCACCTGGCAGAGCCATGGGGTCACCACCTCGGGCCGGGTGGAAGAGAAGATCACGCGGCGGACCGAGAAGGCCGGGCGCACCGTCGACGCCTCCGCCGACGATCCCCAGTACCTCGTCCGCAGCGACAAGAGCGGCAGGACCGCCGTGCACAAGCCGTCGGCGCTGCGGAAGAAGGATCATGAAGACTGAGGGCAGGGACCGGATCGCCGCGGATTTCGACCGGGCGGTCAACATGACGGCCGCCGAGCTGGAGGGCTGGCTCGGCACCGACGAGTCCAAGGCGGTCGGTGACAGCTCCGGTGGCGGCGAGTCGACGGGCCACCGTTCCGGCCGCCGGATCATCGAGATCCTGCGCAAGCGCCGGAGCGACCTGGACGACGACGACTACGCCCACATGCGGAAGGTCGTCGGGTACGTCCACCGCCACCTGGCGCAGCGTCCCGGGGGAGACGTCGCCGAGACCCCCTGGCGGCGCTCCCTGATGAACTGGGGGCACGACCCGCTCAAGTGAGGCCGGGCTCCGGGGATCTCGGCGGGTCCTGACCACCGCTCGGGACGGGTGCCCCTGACGCGTGCCCGGACGTCCCCGATCCACGCCCGGAGCCTTCACGCCGGTGAGCGGGACTTGAGTCTCAAGCCGCTTGAGACCCCATAGTGACGGCATGGACGAAAACGAGCCGTACCCGATCGGGAACGTGGCGCGCCGGACCGGTCTGAGCGTCAGCGCCGTCCGGTACTACTCCGATGCCGGGATCATCACACCCACCCGCGTGACCGAGGCGGGCCACCGCCTCTACGACATCCGGGCGATCGCCCGGCTGGAACTCATCCGTACCCTTCGCGACCTGGACGCCGGCCTGGACGACATCCGCCGGCTGCTCGACGGTGAGACGTCACTGCAGGATCTCCTCGCGACGCACCTGGAGCTCGTCGAGCGTCAGGAGCGCGACCTGCGGGCCAGACGGGCCGTGCTGAGGACCCTCGTCAAGCAGGGGGGCACGGCAGCGCAGGTGGCCCTGATGCACAAACTCGTCTCGATGCCCGACGAGGAGCGTGAGCGGCTCGTCGACGACTTCTGGAACGAGGTCGGCGAAGCCCTCGACGTTCCCCCGGGTTTCGTCGAGCGGTTGCGGACGACGCGGCCGCGTCTGCCGGAGGACCCCACCGCCGCCCAGCTCGAAGCCTGGATCGAGCTGGCCGACCTGGTACGGGGCGAGGAGTTCCGTGGCGCGGTCCGTTCCTGGCTCCGGGACGCCTACGGCACGTTCCCGGGACGGCGCCTGGCCGCCGCGCCGGTGTGGGACTTCATCCACACGGAGGGGGCGAAGGTGGGGGAGGAGCTCTTGGAGGGGTATCGTTCCGGGCTGCCGGCGGACTCTCCCGCGGCGCG
The DNA here is from genome assembly GCF_044456585.1 of Streptosporangium sp. NPDC050855. Taxonomy (NCBI): domain Bacteria; kingdom Bacillati; phylum Actinomycetota; class Actinomycetes; order Streptosporangiales; family Streptosporangiaceae; genus Streptosporangium; species Streptosporangium sp. NPDC050855. The sequence continues at coordinate 120,087 of NZ_JBITFY010000007.1, read as the reverse complement.
GGAGCTGGTCGCCCGCATGGCGAACGCGACCGCCGAGGTCTTCGGCGGGCAGGTCACGGCCGGATCGCGGGACCGGCTGGCCGAGGCCTTCCTGCTCGCCGAGAGGATCCAGCGCGAGGACTCCCCGGAGGAGGCCCGCTACTACGCCACTCATGGCAGGTACCTGTCCCTGGTGGCCGTGATCAACGGGACGCCGCCCGACACGGGCGAGGAGGGGCCCGCGTTCTTCACGTGGATCGCGGCGGCTCTTCGTGCCTCGGCCCGGCGAGACGGTGAGCCGGGTACGCCGGATACGCCCGCGGGCTCCCGCGCCCGGATAACCGGGTGAGCCCGGGACGCCGACCCTCTACCCTGCCGGTCATGACCGTGGGATTGCTGTTCTGCGCCGATCCGCTCCGGCCCCGGCGGGCCGATCCGCATTTCGAGCCGGAGGCGCGGGCCGTCCGCGCGTCGGAGGGCCGGTCGGCGCTCATCGACCATGACGCGCTCGTGGCGGGCCGGGCCGGCGAGGCCGTGGCGCGGGTGCCGCCCGGGTTCGGGCCGGCCTGGTACCGAGGCTGGATGCTGCGTTCCGAGCGGTACGCCGAGCTGGAGCGGGCACTGCTCGCCCGGGGATGCCGGCTGCTCACCGATGGCGAGGCCTACCGGTCGGGCCACGAGCTGCCGGGCTGGATCGACGCCTTCCGGGAGCTGACCCCGGAGACGGTCGTCCTGCCGCTGACGCCCGGGGAGGGCGCTGTGCCGACGGACCTGCCGACGGACCTGCTGGCCAGGTCGGCGGCCCGGCTCGGGGGCGGCGCGTTCGTGGTGAAGGACTACGTCAAGTCGCGCAAGCACGAGTGGTCGCAGGCCTGCTACGCCCCCGATCCGGCCGCGCTGGAGCGGGTGGCGGCCAGGTTCGTCGAGCTGCAGGGAGAGGACCTGACCGGAGGGCTGGTGATCCGCAGGTTCGAGGAGTTCGAGGACGGCCAGGTGCGCGTCTGGTGGCTCGACGGCGAGCCGGTGCTCGTCGGCCCGCACCCGGACGAGCCGGACGGCGGGACGGCCGCGCCCGAGGACCTGGAGGAGGTGCGGGCGGCGGTCCGGAGGCTGAGGTCCCGCTTCGTCACGACCGATCTGCTGCGGCGGTCCGACGGTGTCTGGAGGGTCCTGGAGGTGGGCGACGGCCAGGTGAGCGACCGGCCGTCGAGCACGGACCCGGCCGTGCTGATCGAGGCGCTCCGGGGAGTCGGCGACACGACCGGCGGATGAGCGGCGCCCTCGCCGGGAACGCCCGCGGGAGCGGGGGACGACGATCTCCAGAAGGGTTCCCCGGACGGCTTTCCGAGGCATCGTCCCAGCTCAGGAAGGGTGCCGTGGTTTCGGTAGGGACCTCCGGGGTAATGCACATAATGCATTAATTCAGACCCCAGCACCTTCCAGAGAGCAGGGGAGACGAGACACATGAGCAACCCTCAGACAGTCCCGAGCCAGTCGACCGGCCGTCCGAACGTGGCACGTCACGAGGACCACACGACGGAGACGCGACCGGCGTTCAAGACGACCGAGTTCATGGTCTATATCGCCGCGGTGGTCGCGGTCGTCATCACGGCCCTGGTCGTCGGCGACGACGTCCGCGGTGGCGGCGGCGACCCCTTCGGGGCCGAGCAGGCCATCCGGTACATCACCTTCCTGACCATCGGCTACATGGTGGCCCGGGGGCTGGCGAAGGCCGGGAGCTGGGCGCGGCACGACGACCGCCGCTGAGGCGGCCGCCGTACCGGCTCGAAGACCACCGGGCACGTCCGGCACCGTGAACGCGCCTCGGCGGTTCGGGGAGCCCGGAAAGGGGCCTCGGGGGAGAAGTTCCTCGCGAGGACGTCGCGTGAGTCCCGCACGGGCCGCGCGACGATCCCGCGAGATCACCCGAAGGCCGTGACGGCCGTGCGGCGGCGCGGACGGGGGTCACCGCCCCGTGTCGCGCCGCTCACGTGCCCCGGCGCACCGCCGGGCACGGCGACGGGCCCACGAGGCGACGGGCCCGCGCGGCCCACGAGGCACCTGACCCGCACGACGCCGGACCGGCACGACGGCGGACCGGCACCACGCCTGACCGGCACGACCTGACCGGCGCGACCTGACCGGCACGACGCCGGACCGGCGGACGACCGGAAGACGACCGTGATCCGGCCGGAAGCCTCGAGGGCGAGGCCCGGTCTCAGGAGGTCAGCAGTGCCGCGTAGCGGTCGAGGTCGACGTTGCCGCCACTGACGATCACTCCCACCCGCCGCCCGCGCAGCCCCTCCGCGCTTCTCCTGACGGCCGCGAACCCCAGGCACCCGGTGGGCTCGACGATGATCTTCATGACGGTCCCGAAGACCCGCATGCTCCCGACGAGCTCGGCGTCGGTGACGGTGAGGATGTCGTTGACCTCACGACGGATGATCTCGAACGGGTGGGCGCCGATGTGCTGGGTCTGCGCGCCGTCCGCGATGGTCCTCGGGGTGTCGATGTGGACGATGGAGCCCTGGATCAGCGACCGCCGGCCGTCGTCGCCCGCCTCGGGCTCGACGCCGTACAGCGCGCAGCCTGGTGAGAGCGCGCGCGTCGACAGCGCGGTGCCCGCCAGCAGCCCGCCCCCGCCCAGCGGGACGAAGAGCGCGTCGAGGTCACCGACCTCCTCGAAGAGCTCCGCGGCGGCGGTGCCCTGGCCGGCGATCACGTCCGGGTGGTCGTACGGCGGGATCAGGGTGAGGCCGCGCTCGGCGGCCAGCGCGCGGCCGATCTCCTCGCGGTCCTCGGTGTAGCGGTCGTAGACGACGACCTGCCCGCCGTAGCCCTTGGTGGCCTGCACCTTCGAGGCCGGCGCGTCGTGCGGCATGATGATCGTGGCCGGGATGTCCAGCAGCCGGGCCGACAGGGCGATCGCCTGGGCGTGGTTGCCCGAGGAGTAGGTCACCACGCCCGCGCGGCGCTGGTCCGGGGTGAACCGGGACAGGGCGTTGAACGCCCCGCGGAACTTGAAGGCGCCCATGCGCTGGAAGTTCTCGCACTTGAACACGACGTCGGCGCCGAGCTCCTCGTTGATCCGCCGCGAGCGCAGCACCGGGGTGCGATGGGCGTACGGCGCGATGCGGGCGGCGGCACCCCGCACGTCCTGGTACGTCGTTGACCGGAGCATCGATCCGCCTTTCCTGGTTCTCCTCGGAGGAAATCGTATGTTCCCGGGATCGATGCGGCGCCCCTGCCCTCCGTACCGCCGCCCGGCGCCCCTCCGCAGCACAGGGCGCGGATCCCCTCCGCACCGGCGGCCGGGACGCGGTACGGCCTCCGGAAGCGGGGACCGGTCGATTCGACAGGCGATTAGCTAATTGCCATAATGCCGTAGTGATCGACGTGGATCTGGTCAAGGCGCTGGCCAGCGACAAGCGGCTGCTGATCCTGGAGTGGCTGCGCGACCCCGAGCGGCACTTCCCGCCGCAACGCGACGGCGACCTGGTCCGTGACGGGGTCTGCTCGCTGTTCATCGCCGAGAAGCTGGGAGTGAGCCAGCCGACCTGTGGCGAGCACCTGAAGGTGCTGGGCCGGGCGGGGCTGATCCGCGGCACGAAGATCAAGCAGTGGGTGTTCTACCGGCGTGACGAGGACCGCATCGCGGAGGCCAAGGAGTTGTTGAGCGGTGACTGGTGATGTGCGGGGCGGTGCCGCGCCGGCCGTGGCGGCGGGCCTCGACCCCTACGAACGCCTGATCGCGGACCTGGAGGCCGGTGGCGCGCGCTACCGGCTGATCGACCACCCGCCCGAAGGACGCACCGACCTGGTCAGCGCCCTGCGCGGGCACGACGTCGCGCAGGCCGCGAAATGCCTGATCGTCATGGTCAAGGTCGGCAAGAAGCAGACCCGGCACGTGCTGGCCGTGGTGCCCGGCGACGCCCGCCTGGACCTGCAGGCGATCAAGGTCCTGCTGGGCGGGACCTACGTCGCCTTCGCGGCCAGGGACAGGGCCGAGGAGCTGGCAGGCAGCGTGAGCGGCACCGTGCTGCCGTTCTCCTATGACCCCCGGCTGGAGCTCGTCGCCGACCCGGCGCTGCTCGCGTCGCCGGAGCTGTTCTTCAACGCCGCCCGGCTGGACCGCTCGATCGCGCTGGCCACCGACGACTACGTGCGCCTGGCCGCCCCCCGGATGGCGCCCGTCACCGCCGCACCCTGACCGTCCCCGGCCGAGTCGGCCGAACCGCCCGAGTCGACCGAACCGCCCGAGTCGGCCGAACCGGCCGAACCGGCCGCGGGACGCTCCCGGCCGGACCCGGTCGTGTCAGCGGAACGAGCAGCGGGGCGAGCGAGTCGGGGACCGGGCCGGTGGTCGGCAGCCCGGGGTACTGGCGCTGGCCGCCCTCCCGGTGCGGCGCGGCCGACAGCTGACGGCCGATCCGCATCGCCAGGGCCGCGCCGTGGTCGCGCCGCACCTGGTTCAGGCAGAGGTCGACGGTCGTGGCCGAGGCGCCGGCCGTCGCCACGTCACCGTGGTCCACGTACAGCACGGACGCGTCCGGACGGATCCGGGGGTAGCGGGCGGCGAGCTCGTCGGCCGGCTCCCAGTGGGTGGCGGCGGCGCGGCCGTCCAGGAGGCCGAGGCTCGCCGGAACGTGGATGCCCGAGCAGATGGCCATGATCCGCATGCCGCGGGCGTGGGCCGCGAGGACGGCCGCGCCCAGCTCGGGGGAGACCTCCGGGCCCGCGCACCAGCCGGAGACGAGCAGGGTGTCGGCCTCGGCCAGGGCCTCCAGCCCGCGCTCGACGATCACGTCGACGCCCATGGTCGTCCGTACGGGCCCCGGACGCTCGGCGCAGAGCGAGAACGTGTAGTGCTCGGGGATGTCCGGGCCGTGGTAGCCGAAGACGGCGGAGGCACTGGTCACCGGGTACATCTCCTGGACCGGGCCGACCAGGGTGACCACGCGGTGTCTCATGGCACGAATGTACCTAATGATGTCATTGTGGACGCCTGTGGTGGGCTTCCTGGATGTCCAGGATGGGAGCTCATGGAGCTCAGGACATGACCGCGCTCGTCGGTCGCGAACCGTCCCTCGCCGTGCCGGACAGGCTCTGGACCAGGGACTTCACGCTGTATTTCGGTGCCCGCGTGGTGTCGCTGCTCGGTGACGCGATGATGCCCGTCGCGACGGCGCTGGCCGTCGGCGCGATCTACGGGGTGGCCGGCGTCGGCTACGTGCTGGCCGTCTGGACCGCCCCGTTCGTGATCTTCGTGTTGTTCGGCGGGGTGTTCGCCGACCGGGTGGGCGCCCGGACCATGATGGTCGGCGCGGACGTCGTCCGGATCTTCACCCAGACCGCGGTGGCCGTCGCCTTCTTCACCGGCGTCCCGCCGCTGTGGCTGCTGATGTCCGCCTCGTTCCTGTCCGGGGTGGCCGCCGCGATGTTCCAGCCCGGCGTCAACGGCATGGTCCCCCTCGTCGCCAGGGACCCGCAGCGCGCCAACGGCACCCTGAAGATCGCCGACGCGGCCACCCAGCTCGGCGGGCCCGTCCTCGCCGGCCTGCTGATGGCGCTGACCGGCGCGGGCGCCGTGTACGCCGTGGACGCGGGGACCTTCCTGCTCAGCGGCCTGTGCCTGGTCTTCATCCGGCTCGCGCCGGCCGCCGGGGCCGCGGAGCGCTCGACGGTCCTGCGCGACCTGCGCCGGGGCTGGACGGAGTTCCGCTCCCGGAGCTGGATGTGGTCGGTGATCCTCATCTGGGTGTTCTTCGGCGTCCTGGTCTTCGGTCCCTACATCCCGCTGAGCTCGCGCCTGATCGGCGACCGCCTCGGCGAGGCCGCCTACGGCTGGGTGATGGCCGGCCTCGGCGCGGGCACGGTCGTCGGCGGGCTGATCGCGATCCGCTTCCGGCCCTCGCGGCCGCTCGCCGCGGGCGGGGCGGCCATGGTCGGGTTCGCGTTCATCCCGCTGTCGGTGACGCTGGAGCTGCCGTTGCCGCTGCTCATGGCGGGCCACCTGGTGGGCGGGATGTCCTGGGCGTTCTGGTCGGTGATGTGGTCGACGAGCGTCCAGACGCAGGTCACCCCCGACGTCCTCAACCGGGTCACCGCCTACGAGGTGGCCGGGTCGGTGGCCGGGGTCGCCGTTGGGCAGGCGCTGGTGGGGCCGGTCTCCGAACTCGTCGCCCCCCTGGACCTGCTGCTCGTCTCCACCGGCGTCAGTTTCGCGGTCTGCGCGGCCCTGCTGCTGACGCCACCGATCCGGCGGCTGCGCCGCGTCTGAGCCCGGCGTGAGCCCCGCGTGATCCTCGCGTGACCGGCGCGCCGGGCGGGTCCGCGGGCTACCATCGGACGGTCCGGCGCGACAGGCGTGCCGGGCCCTCGTCCGGGCGGTTCCGGCGAGGCCGGGTAGAGCGTCGTGATTCTGTGCAGGCGGTGTCGTGGTGGCAGTCGGTACGATTCTCCGGTTCGACGAGGTGCGCGGATACGGGTTCATCGCCGCGCTGGGTGGTGGCGAGGACGTGTTCTTCCACGCCAACGACTTCGGTGAGAACAGGCATGTGGTCCAGCCCGGTCTCCGGGTCGAGTACGAGGTCATGGAGGGCGAGCGCGGGCTGAAGGTGTCGACCGTCAGCCTGCTGGACCCGCCCCCGGTCCGGCGGCCGGTCACGGTGGCGCCGATTCCGGGGGCGACGGCGCAGGCGTCGCCCGCCACGGGCGCCTCCGGGCAGGCCGGCGACGACGAGGGCGTGTGCGACGTGCTGTCGGCGAAGTCGTTCAGCGGCGCGGTCACCGAGCTGCTCATCGAGCACGCGCCCACGCTGACGGGCGCGCAGATCGGCCAGGTCAGGCAGCGTTTCCTCGCGTTCGCCCGGTCCCACGGCTGGGTCGACGACTGACACCCCCGCGCGACCGGCACGTCCCGGGCGGCGTGTCCCGCCCCCCGGGACGGTGCGGCCCGCGTCCCCGGCCGGGAGCCGGGGACGCGGGCCGCGGGGTCCGGGGGCTCAGTTGCCGAAGGAGAACCAGTTGAGGTTCACGAAGTCGGCCGGTTGCCCGCTGCTGAAGGTGATGTAGACCGTGTGGGTCCCGGTCACCCCTGAGATGTTGGCCGGGATCGTACGCCAGCTCTGCCAGCCTCCCGTGTTGCCGAGCGCGAAGTCACCGATCGGCGGGGCCGTCGGGCTGCCCAGGCGCACCTGCACCAGCCCGCTGACCCCGGCCGCCGCACCGGACGCGACCCGGGCCTTGAACTGCGTGGCGGCCGCGGAGCCGAAGTTCACGCCGTCGAAGCGCAGCCAGTCACCGTTGCCGATCTGCGCGACGTTCTGCCCGCCGCCGGTGTCGGTCGTGGTCTCCACCGACGTGCCCGACTGCGCCTGGTGGCGCTCGGCCTGGATGGTCGAGCGGGCGTCCACCCCGCCCGGAGGGGGAGTGGGCGTCGGGCTCGGGCCGGGGCCGGAGCCGCTCTGCCAGACGGCCACGTAGTCGACGAGCATCGGGCGGCCGGGGACCGTGGCGGCGGTCGGCGTCTGCCCGGCCAGGGCGTTGGGGAAGGCCCCGCCCATGGCCACGTTGAGCAGCAGGAAGTACCCCTGGTGGCCGGTCATGTTGTTCCAGGTGGTGGCGTCGAACTGCGCCTGGCTGACGCTGTGGAACTGCTGGCCGTCGACGTACCAGCGCAACTGGTTCGGGCTGATGCTGCGGTCCCACTCGAAGCGGTAGGTGTGGAACGCCGACTGGCAGGTGGAGCCGGGGCACGGCCTGCTCGCGCCCAGGCCGGTGGTCTCGTTGCAGGGCCCGCCGGGGTTCACGCCGCAGTGCAGCACGCCCCAGACGGAGTTGATGCCGTTGACGTTCTCCATGATGTCGAACTCGCCGATGCCCGGCCAGTTCCAGTAGCTGCCCCGGTACGGCGCGCCCAGCGCCCAGAAGGCGGGCCAGTAGCCCAGCGCGGCGTCACCGGTGACGTTGGGCATCTGGATGCGGCCCTCGATGCGCAGGATGCGCCCGTCGGCGGGCTTGAAGTCCGAACGGCGGGTCTCGATGCGGGCCGACGTCCACTCGTTGCCGTTCTTCAACGGCGTGATCCGCAGGTTCCCGCCGCCGTCGAGGCTCAGGTTGGCGGGGCTGTCGGTGTAGCGCTGGATCTCACCGGTGCCCCAGTTGGCGGGACCGCCCGGGTAGGCGTGACCGAGGTCGACGATCCAGTTCGCGGAGGAGGGCGGCGACCCGGCGCCGCCGTTGAAGTCGTCGCTCCAGACCAGCGACCACCCCGAGGGCGGAGGCGGGACGGAGGCGTGGGCGGCGATGGCGAGCACCGTCGGCACCAGGGCGGCGAGGATCACCGAGATCCACCTGAGAGAGCGCTTTCTTGCTGGGGGGTGACTCATCTGGAACCTCTCACAAGGCCAATGAGGGGGACGGCCGAACGTTCGCTGCAGCGTGCAGACCGATTGATAATCACTGTTACGCGAAGGTAAAGTCCGGGTCAACACCGTAAGGTGAAAAAGTCAGAGAGCGCTCTCAGAGATCGACGGGATGTCACCGGGGCGTCGTGACGCCAGGCCGGTGTCGTCGTGGAGCGCCCACCCGGTGCCTCGTCCGGTGCCTCGCCCGGCGTTCGTCCGGGGTCCGTCCGGGGTCCGTCCGGCGCGGGGAGGGGACCTCCCGGCGCCGGGACGCTTCGGCGGGCCGTCTACCGGCCCGTCCTCGTGGCGGAGGCGGTCAGCAGGGACAGGCCGTAGGACGTGAGGATCTTCTCCACCGGCTGGAAGTAGGTGACACCTCCGCCGTCGCAGTCACCCGCACCGCCGGAGGTGACGCCCTGGGCCTGGTCGATCGAGACGAACGGTCCGCCGGAGTCGCCGCGCTCCGCGCAGACGTTGGTGCGGACCAGCCCGAAGATCTTGCCGCCGGGATACACGGCGCTGGCGTCACGCTGCTGGATGGTGCCGCAGTGCCATCCGGTGGTGGAACCGGACCGGCAGACCGAGGCTCCCTCGATCACGGCGCGGGTGCCGTTCAGTGCGGTGATGGCGCCGGTCGTCGCGTCGGTCACGGCACGGATCGCGCCGTCGGCCTCGGCGGTGGGCCCGGGGGGTCCGGTGGGCGTGGGAAGCCCGGTGGGTGTGGGAAGCGCAGTGGGCGTGGGAAGCGGGGAGGACGCGGTGGGCACGGTGGGTACGGTGGTCGTGGGGGGCGTCGCGGGCGCGGTGGGGTGAGTGCCCACGACGGGTGTGGCGGGCGGGAGACCGCCGGATCCGGCGGTGCCGTCTCCCACCACCCCCTTGGGGGTCCAGTCGTCGTTCACCGCCACCCAGGCGTAGTCGCCGACCGGGAAGGTCGACTCCTTGAAGACGCCCTGGGAGGTCCGGTTGAAGCCGGTGGTGCGGTCGCCCTTCCTGCCGCAGTGGCCGGAGGTGACGAACCCCTTCTCGGTGCCCTTGGCCACGGAGAAACCGACCGAGCAACGCCCCCTGGGCACGAGGTGGTAGGCGTCACCTCCCCGCAGGTCGTACAGGGGCCGGGGGCTCTCCGTCGAGGACACCACGTCCACCTCGGCCGCGTCCATCCCGATGCCCTTGATGACGTTCTCGGTCATGGCGGCACGCCTGGACAGGACGACCACCTTGTTGCTCCGTACGTCGACATAGCGCACCCTGCCCCCGATCGAGCGGGCCGGCAGGGCGTGGTCGAGTCTCCGCTTCACCTCCTGCAACCGCTTCAGCGGTGCGGCGACGACCTCGGCCTGGGCGCCCGCGGCGATGATCAGGGGGATGTCGGCGGCGCTGGTGGTGGCCACCACCAGTTTCCGGGCGGTGACCCCGATGAACCAGGAACCACCGAAACGGTCGCCGAGGCTCTTGCGCAGCCGCTCCTCCACCGGTGCCAGCCGGATCTCGTTGGACAGCCGGATCCGCACCTGTTCCGCGCTCAGCCGCAGGTCGCGCTGGAGCGCCTCGAACATGGTCGGCGGCGACTTCCCGGGCGGGACCGAGGGTGACGCGCTCGGGGAGGACGGAGGGGGCGGGGCATCCGTCGCCCGGGGCGGGGCGGCGGCCGGTACGGCCGTCGCGGTCAGCGTGACGATCGCCAGTACGTATCCCGTGGTGACGGTACGGCTGCGGGACATGTGCTCTCCTCGACCTCGGCTCTCAAGCGGGAGGGGGGAGATCGGTCCGTATCGCCGGTCGCTCGTTCGAACGGACGGACGACACCACCTTAATTCAGCCGTCCCCGGTCACGGCCGCAACGATGAGGCGCCACGCGGACGGTGCCGTCCCGGAGAGGTGACGGTCCCGTTCCCGCTGCCCGCGAACCGCCCGGCTGTAGCGTGGTGCCGAGATCAGGCAACCACGCTGGGAGTACGCCGCATGCGCTGGCAGGTCAACTCCGAAGAATCCCTCTACACCGACCAGTGGCTCGACCTCCGGATGGCGGATGTGGAGCTCCCCGACGGCAGCCACCTGGACCACCGCTTGATCCGCATCGCGGCGGGAGCCGGCGCCGTCGTCACCGACGACCGGCATCGGGTGCTGATGATCTGGAGGCATCGCTTCATCACCGACTCGTGGGGCTGGGAGATCCCCATCGGCAAGGTCGACGACGGTGAGGAGCCGATGGCGGCCGCCGCGCGGGAGGTCGAGGAGGAGACGGGCTGGCGGCCCGGCCCGCTGCGCCCCCTGCTGAGCATCCAGCCGAGCAACGGCATCTCGGACTCGGTCCACCACATCTTCCGCGCCGACCACGCCGTCCACATCGGAGCGCCCACCGACCCATGGGAGGCCGAGCGCGTCGAGTGGGTCCCCCTGGCCGACATCCGCGAGCTGATCGGCAAGGGCGACCTGGTGAGCGGGACCTGCGTGGCCGCGCTGCTCTACGTCCTCACCGAACCGCGGCGCCCCTGAGCCACGGGCCGCGACGGAGCCTGAGCGTACGGGACGGGTGGCCCCGGGCGGCCCGTGGAAGGGCCGGACCGGCGTGACCGGAGCCGGGCGGCCCGTTCCCGGCGGCCCGTCGGCCCCGTGTCCACCCCGCCCACCTCCTGACAGATCCCTCGACCTTTCCTGACCGAATCGTTTACCGTTAGGAAACTTTCTTTTATATTGGAGGCACCCCCCAGCGAAGGAGCAGGACATGCGGAGAACGCTCACCTTCCTCGCGACAGCGATCATCGCCATCGCCTCCACCGTGGTCATCGCCTCACCGGCGAACGCGCACGGTTACATCTCGTCCCCGCCGAGCCGTCAGGCCATGTGCGCGCAGGGCCGCGTGGCCAACTGCGGGGACATCATCTACGAGCCGCAGAGCGTGGAGGGACCCAAGGGCCTGCGGAGCTGCCACGGCGGCGTCGGCCGGTTCTCCCAGCTCAGCGACGAGAGCAAGGGCTGGCCGGCCACGAGCGTGGGCAACTCGGTCACCTTCAACTGGGTGCTCACCGCCCGCCACGCCACCAGCACGTGGGAGTACTACGTCGGCAACACCCGGATCGCGGTCTTCAACGACGGAGGCAGGCAGCCGGGCGCGACGGTGTCGCACAACGTGAACCTGGGCGGCAGGACCGGCCGCCTGAAGGTGCTCGCGGTCTGGAACATCGCCGACACCGCCAACGCCTTCTACTCCTGCGTGGACCTGCAGCGCTGACGAGGCGCCGGCAACATCGTCGACGACGGCGCTGACGCCGGTGCTGACGGCGACGCTGACGACGGTGTCGACGACGGCTCCGGCCCGGCATCGGCAACGGTGCCGGGCCGGGGCCGGACCATCGGCCGGTACGCGACCCGAACGGGCCCCGCCACGACGTCCTCGTGGCGGGGCCCTCGTGCGTCGCCTCCCGCAGTCGCCTCCCGCAGTGACCTCCCACCGTGACCTCCCACCGTGGCCTCCCACCGTGGCCTCCCACCGTGGCCTCCTGCAGTGACCTTCCGCGCCCGGGATCCGCGCGGGGCCCGTCGTGTCCCGGCCCGGTACGCGACACCCCCGGAATGGGAATCGGAATGGCCGGCAGATGACATCGGACATAGCCGTTCAAAGCAGGGGACGTCGCATTATGTGCGGACGACAATGGTAAGGACCTCGGCGATTCAGCTCAAAGAAGGAGGGGAACAGATATCGTGCGACCGGGGTTCCCGATACCCGTCGGGGCAGGAGTCGGCAGTGTCGAGGTGATCCGTGGCTCGTCGCATAAAGAAACCAGCCGATATGGTCACGGCACTTCTGATTTTCTCCGTAATCCTGGTCGGAATGCCGATCGGAATGGTCACCGAACATCTGCCCGACGTGGTCGGTGAGCACAGGATCGCCTGGGTCGCCCTCTCCGGGCTGACCGCCTCCTCCGTCGCCCTGCTGACCTGGGTGACCCCGAGGCTGAGGGGTGCCCGGGCCCGCGGCAGGCTCTTCCGGGTGCCGGACAGGCAGCCGGGATGGGTCCGCAGGACCGAGCTGGGCGACCTGGTCTCCACCCTGACCATGCGGACCTCGGGAACCGTCGGCCTGACCACGGGGCTGGCCGGTACGGGCGGGTTCGGCAAGACGTCCCTGGCGGTGGAGGTCTGTCACGACGACGAGACGACGGGACGGTTCACCGGCGGCGTCTTCTGGGTGACCGTGGGCCGCGAGCGGACCGGCGCGGACGTCGCGCGGCTCGCCGACGACGTCACCGAGGCCGCGACCGGCGTCCGGCCGGAGCCCCGCGGCCCCGAGCAGGCCGGTCACCGGATGGCCGAGGCCCTGGCGGAGCGCGGCCGCGCGCTGCTGGTGGTCGACGACGTGTGGAGCCCCCAGCAGCTCAGGCCCTTCCTGGCGGTGGCCTCCAGGTCGCGGCTGCTGGTGACCACCCGCCTGCCCCGGGCCCTGCCGCCCGACGGGATCGCGATGATCGTCGACGAGATGGCGCCGCGGGTGGCCGTACGGCTGCTGAGCCGGGGGCTGCCGCCGATGAGTCCCGGCGTGGTCAACGCCCTGATGGCACTGACCGGGCGCTGGCCGCTGCTGATGGCACTGGTCAACGCGCGCCTGCGCGACGAGCACCGGGCCGGGACGAACATCGAGGTCGCCGCCAGGCGTGCGGTCGAGCGGCTCGGCCGGATCGGGCCCGCGGACCTGGACGTCACCGTCCCCCGTCAGCGGGAGGCCGCGGTGCGCGCGGCCGTGGAGTACGGGCTCGACGCCCTCGGCGCGGCCGACCGTGCCCGCTTCCTGGAGCTCGGCATCTTCCCCGAGGACGCCGACGTACCGGCCGACCTCGTCGGGCTTCTGTGGCGCCGCACCGGCGGGCTCACCGCCGAGCGGTCCCAGGCCCTCTGCGCGAGGCTGCGGGAGCTGTCGCTCATCGGCGGGCGCCCCGCGGACCCGGCCGTGCCGCCGGAGTCATCGGCGCCACCGCCGTCCTCGCCGTCACCGGTGCCGTCGCCGGTGACGGCGGTGGCGTCGGTGGCGTCGGTCACGCTGCACGACGTCGTCCGCTCCTGCGTCCGGTCACAGGACGGGCTGGGAAGGGACCGCCTGGCGGCCGTCCACCGGGCCTTCCTCGACGAGGTCAGGGCCCTGATCCCCGGTGACGACCCGGAGGCGGAGGCCGAGTGGTGGAGGCTGCCCCCGGACGCCGCCTACCTCTGGGACAACCTGCTGCCCCATCTCGGCGAGGGGAGAAGGACCCAGGAACTGGAGGCGCTCCTGCACGACGTGCGCTGGCTCATCGCCCGGATCCGCGGCTCGGGGATCGCCGCGGCCGAGTCGGACCTGGCGCTGTCGGCCTCCCGTTCCGTCGCCGGGGTCCGCGGGCTCATCGCGCGGAGCGCGCACCTGCTCGTCCCCTTCGAGTCCGAGGCCGTCTCCACGGCGAACCTCCTGACCCGCCTGTACGCGTTCCCGCCCATGCGGGCCTCGATCGAGCGTTACAGCCGGCAGAACGACGTCCGTTTCCTCAGACCCCGCTGGCCGTTCCCGGACGACGGCGCCACCTGGCTGCTGCAGACGCTCACCTCCGCGCCGGGACGGCCGGACGACGTGTCGATCACCCCGGACGGGTCACGGTTCGTGGTCCACGGCCGCGACGGCGGCGTGCAGATCTGGAAGGCCGACGGCACCACCCGTACCCGGCTGGCGACCCACCGCGGTCCGGTCCACGAGGTCGTCACGGCCGCGGACGGCTCCTGGCTGGTGACCCGCTCCGGCCGCGGGAGGGTGCAGATCTGGGAGATCGGGGGCACGGAGAGGGCCGTACTGCAGACCGGTGTCCGCAGGATCGCCGGGACGGCGGCCTCCCCGGACGGGACCTGGCTGGCGACGCTCTCGGCGAGCGGGCGGATCCGTCTGTGGAACCCGGACGGGACCGGGCGCGCCACGCTGAGGAACGGGTTCGGGCGGTTCACCGGGATGGTGGCCTCACCCGACGGTTCCTGGCTGGCGGCCCTGTCCGCGTCGGGGGAGGTCGGCCTGTGGACTCCCGCGGGCGCGAGGCGCGCGGTCCTGCGCAGCCCGGTCAGGGTGCGCGCCAGGCCGCGCCCCCTGCGCCAGGCCCTGCTGATGCGCGGCGGGAAGGGCGGGAGCGCCCGGGACACCGGGAACACCGGGAAAGCCGGGAGCGGGGACGAGGAGACGGTGACCGGCCGGGTCAGGCCGGTGCGCAGGGTCACCGGGATGGCGGTCTCCCCGGACGGCTCCTGGCTGGCGACCCTCTCCAGGGACGGGACCGTACGGCTGTGGGGGGCCGACGGCGCCGAGCGGGCCGTCCTGACGGGCCACGCCGGAACGGTGCCCGGGATGCGGATATCCCCCGACGGCTCCTGGCTGGCCACCTGGTCCGCCACCGGGACCGTACGGCTGTGGGAGTCCGACGGCAGGCCGCGGGCGGTCCTGGCCGGACATGACGGGACGGTGCGTCAGGTGGTGATCGCCCCCGACGGTGGGTGGCTGGTGACGGTGTCGGGGGAGCGGAGCGTACGGCTGTGGGAGTCCGACGGCAGGCCGCGGGCGGTCCTGGCCGGGCATGACGGGACGGTGCGTCAGGTGGTGATCGCCCCCGACGGTGGGTGGCTGGTGACGGTGTCGGGGGAGCGGGGCGTACGGCTGTGGGAGTCCGACGGCGCCGAGCGGGCCGCTCTGGCGGGGCATGCCGGGACGGTGCGTCAGGTGGTGATCACGCCCGACGGCGGGCGGCTGGCCATCTGCTCCGACGACGGGACGATCCGGATCTGGCGGTCGGAGGGGCCCGGGTCACAGGAACGGGGATCGAGGGTGCCGGGACGGCAGAACCCGGGATCGCAGGACCGCAGGGGAAGGGCCGGGCTGATCCGACGGGTGACGATCTCCCCCCAGGGGAACTGGATCGCCACGCACTCCGGTGACGGGTCGGTGAAACTCTGGAACGAGGACAGGATGGAGCGGGCGGCCCTCACCGTCCCCGTCGAGGACGGCCGGTACGCCGCGGTCGCACCGGACACGACATGGCTGGCCGTCTGGTCCGGTGACCGGATCGTCCGGATACACGGGGCCGGTGGGCGGCGACGGGCCGTCCCGACCGGCCACGCGGGCCGCCTGCGCGGGGTGGCCGTCGCCCCCGACAGCACCTGGCTGGCCACCTGGTCGTCCGACCGGACCGTACGGCTGTGGGGCGCCGGCGGCAGCAGGAGAGCGGTGCTGAACGGCCACACCGGACCGGTGCGCCAGGTGGTGATCGCCCCCGACGGCACCTGGCTGGTCACCTGCTCCGAGGACGGCACCGCGCGCGTGTGGTGGGCCGACGGCGGGCAGCGGGCCGTGCTGGTCGCCGGCGTCAGGGCCACCGCGCACGCCTTGATCTCCCCGGACGGCGCCTGGCTGGCCACCCTGTCCGTCTACGGCCGGATCCAGCTCTGGACACCGGACGGTCGCAGGTACGCGACCCTGAAGAGCCGGGTGGAGACCATGGACGAGATCACCATGGCGCCGAACGGCAGATGGTTCGCCATCCTCTCGGCCAACGGCACCGCGGGCCTGTGGGGGGCCGACGGCGCGGCGCGGGCCCCGCTCAGGGGATGCCCCGGCCCGGCGCGCGAGGTGACGATCGCCCCCGACGGGACCTGGCTGGCGGCCTGCTTCGACGACGGCACCGCGCGCGTCTGGTCGGCCGGGGGCAGGGAACGCGCGACGCTGGCGTCCGGCACGGGAAGGATCCGCGCCGTGGCCGTCTCCCCGGACAGCAACCTGCTCGCCACCTGCTCCGACGACGGTGTCATCCGGATGTGGGACCGCTACGGCGACCCCTGCCCCGCGGCGGCCCGGGTGGACGCGGGCCTGAACTGCCTCGCCTGGTTCCCCGACGGTTCCGGCGTGACCGCCGGTGGTGACCAGGGCCTGTACGGGTTCGACCTCTACCCGCCGCCGGACTGAACCGCCGATCCGGCACGCGCGAGGCCTTCCGGTGCGACCGCCGTCGTGACCGGCGGTCGCGGACGGGAGGCCTCGACCGGCGTCAGTAGCCGGTCGATTGACCGCCGGAGTACCCGCTCGGGTATCCGCCCGGGTGGCGACTCGGGTACCGGTTCGGGTAGCGGTCCGGGTACCGGTCCCGGCTGTGGCAGAAGCGGGCGTAGCCGGAGTCGTACCCGTTCAGCCAGCCCCTGTCGTAGTCGCTCGGCGCTCCGAAGGATCTTCTCGAGTTCCTCCTCGAGCAGTCCTGCGCCGCGGCACGGTAACCGTCCCGGTAGCCCTGCCAGTAGTCCATGGGGTCGTGCGCCGTCGCGCTCCGCGGGGTGCTCGCCGCCTGCGCGGGAGCCGGCGCGGCCGAGGCCTGCGAGACCGGGGCCGGGGTGAGGGCGAGGGCCGCGAGAAGTGCCGGGCCGAGCAGCAGCGACTGTCGCTTGCCGTACATGTTTCCTCCTTCGGTCGGGTCGCGAGCACGGATCGCTCGCGACCGTAACTGAGAGTCACGATATAAGGCGAGTCATATTGAACAAGTGATTTAAGTGCTTATCTCCCCGGCTTTGGTGCAAGACTGAAGGAGGGCTTCTTTGTCCATCCTCTGCGCTTTCTCGGGTTTTTCATCGCCCTCATCGTCATTCTCTATATAAGGTGCCATTGAGCATAAGTCGTAAATATGATTTATTATCCGTAGGGAATCGGCCGTATTCCATGCGGACGTCCGGCCGGGCGGAACGGGCGGGGGTGTCCCGGCGACCGTCGTGCCCGTGACGGGTGACCTCCGGGTATCGCGTTCGTAGATCTTGATCCGTTCGGTCTCGTGGCCGGGTCCGGCCGGTTCATCGTGTCCACGTGACCCGCTCGCCTCACTTACGATCTCGCCGCGTCCCGGAACACGTGACCGCCCGCGTCCGCCGGACGGACCCCGTGGAACGGCCACCGGCCCCCCGTGAGCCCGCCCCGCCGGGGCGTCGCCCGTACGGGACGAGGAACCCGGGGGCGCGACCGTGCGCCCCGATCGCCGTACGGCCGACCCCGCCGGTGCTCGAGCCGGTGACCGCCGACGACCGGGGCCGGGCCCGCGGTCCCCTCCGGAGGCGAGCCGGTGACGACCCCGCCCCTCGGTAGGTACGAGGCCAGGGAGCCCAGGGTGCCGCGGACGATCGGCGCGATCTCCGCCGCGCTGCGCGCCGGCCGTCGGGCGCAGTTCTTCGCCGAGCTGCTCGACGCCCGGCGAGGGCCGGAGCTGGACGGCGTCCTGAGCGTGTGGTGGGGCAGGGCGATGCGCGACACCGACCCCGCGCGCGGCCTTCCCGCCACCGTGGAGGCGGTCGCCCTGCCGGGCCGGATCGTCCGCGCCCTGCCGGTGCGATCGACGCGATCCGCGCGGTCGGGAGGAACGCCGGGATCGAACGAGGCATCGGGATCTAGCGGGGCGCCGGGATCGAACGGGGCGCCGGGAGCGGACGGGGCGCGGCCGGAGGACGGGCCCGCGCGGGCGGGCGACCGGGGAAAGGCGCGGATCACGGTCGACGTGGAGGCGTGGCTGGGCGCCTACGCCGAGGAGCTCGTCGAGACGGGCCGTGCCCCCTCGGTCTCCGCCGTCGTCAACGAGGCACTGGCCGAGAGGTTCCGGCGCGAGCAGCGCACCCGCCGCGTCCGGGCCGCGAAGACCGCGGTGACCCCGGGCGCCGCCGTCCGCGACCGGGCCGACCAGGCCGCGCAGGACGGGACGGGGGCCACCGTCTGCGGCCGGGCCGACCTGTCCGACCTGGCCGACCTGTCCGGGTGCGACGGGACGGGAGCCGTCGCCCGCGACCGGTCCGACCGCACGACCCGTGACCGGACCGACCTCGTCACGCGCGACCGGATCGGCCGGCCGGTCGTCCGTGTCGAGGTCCCGTCGCACCGGCCGGGTGGGTCGTCCGCCGGAGCCGAGTGATCGGCGCGGACCGGCTCGGACCGGCGTGGACCGGCGTGGACCGGCGTGGACCGGCGGGGCCCGTGGGGAACCGGCGAGGGACCGGTCGGCACGCCGTCCGGCAGCTTGGTGCCGAACCCTCAGGGACGGGCGGGGAACCGCCTATGGTCGTCGGCATCCGCCCCCGGTGCGTCGGTCCCGGGGGTGTCCCACTCCGGTCCCGTCCGAGGAGTCGTCCATGCGGTATGTCGTTGTCGCCCTGCTCTCGATCGGCGCGATGCTCGTGCTGCCCTACCTGCGCTCGCCGGACGTGCGCAGGTGGTGCTCGGCGATCTCGTCGCTGGTGGTCAGCCAGACGCCGGGCCGCGTCGCGAGGTACTCCAGCGCCTCGTCCAGGTACCTGGCCCGGAACGCCTGACCGATCACGAACGGGTGCAGGGCCAGCGCCATCACCCGGCCGCCGTGCTCGGAGTCCGCGTGCAACCGCTCGTACTGGTCCTTGACGATCTGTACGAACTCCGGCCCGGTGGTGCCCCTGCCGAACAGCAGGAGGTCGTTGAGTTCGACCGAGTAGGGCACGCTGAGCATCCCGGGCACGTTCAGCGCGTAGGGCTGGTCGTCGTTGGTCCAGTCCAGCACGTAGCTCAGCCCGAGCTCGGCGAGCAGCTCCGGGGTGTTGAACGTCTCGGTCAGCCCCGGCCCCATCCAGCCGCGAGGCCGCCGTCCGGTGGCGTCGGTGATGGTGTCGACGACGTCGGCGAGGAAGCGGCGCTCCTCGTCGCGGGTCATGCCGGCCTGGAGGATCGAGTTGGTCCGCCCGTGCGCGAGCCAGGCCCAGTCCCGTTCCAGGCCCGCCTCGATGATCTGGGGGTAGTGCCCGGCGGCCGCGGAGTTCAGCAGCGCGCTCGCCCGGACGCCGTGCCGGTCCAGGCTCTCGATCGTGCGCCAGATGCCGACCCGGGGCCCGTAGTCGCGCCAGCCGTGGTTGAGCGCGTCGGGGACCAGGTCCGCCGTGCCAGGCCAGATGCTGGTGGAGGGGCGGTCGATGAGGAAGTGCTCGATGTTGAGCCCGATGTAGACGGCGACCCTGGCGCCTCCGGGCCAGCCGATCGGTGGGCGTTCGGTGATGGGACTGTAGGTGAAGAGCTCGTTCTCCGCGGACTTCGTCATGCCGACACGGTAGAAGTTAACATCGGTGTCAGTTTCAAGTCCGGGGCGTGCGGGGGGCGGGATGCGGATCGGTGAGCTCGCGAGGCGTACCGGGGTGAGCGAACGGTCGCTGCGCTACTACGAGCAGCAGGGGCTGCTGGTGGCCGGCCGCACGCCCGGCGGTCACCGCGACTATCCCGAGCAGGCGGTCGACCGGGTCATCCGCATCCAGGAACTGTTCGCCGCGGGCCTGCACAGCAGGAGGATCGCGCGACTGCTGCCGTGCATGCGGGACGCGGACGGCGGCCCGTCCGAGCGCGCCACCCCCAGGCTGGTCGCCGAGCTCACCGCCGAACGGGACCGCATCGACCGGATGATGACGCAACTGGCCGGTTCCCGCGACGTGCTCGACGACGTGATCAACGCGGCGTCGGAACGCGACCGGCGGGCGGCGGGAGCCGACGGAGCCTCTTCTACCATTTCCCCACCGAGCAGGCGCTGGTCGCCGCCATGGTCGAGCGGCTGACGAAGGCCTTCGACGCGCTGGCCCGGGCGGGCGACGCGCCGGGTGACTTCCTGCGCGCCTACGTCCGGGCCACCATCCCCGAACGCCACACCACGGCCGCTCCCGCCGACCGCGTCACCGCGGCACTTCTGGCAGGTGTGCTGGTCCATCCGGCCGGCCTGGAGCCGCTCCGCGAGCGGTTCGCGGCCTGGCAGGTCCGGCTCGCCGAGGACGGCGTCGACCCGGCCGCCGCGACGGCCGTGCGGCCGGCGGTCGACGGCTGGTGGGCCGTCAGGTTGCTCCCCTCGCCTGGTGGATACGGAACCTCTACCTCATGCTCTTCCCGCTGCCGGCGATCGTCCGTCTCACGGCGCACGCGAGGGCGTGGGCGCCGCGACCCCCGGCCGTCGCGGACGGTGACTGATCCCCGTACGAGCGGCATCGGGCGCGTCGGCGTCCCCTCACGAAGGCGGCCGGTGACGGGCCCTGCCCGCGGCGGACGTCAGGTCACCGGTGCGGGACCCGCGGCCGTCGTGCGGCGGAGGGCACGGCGGTCGGCGTGGCGCTGGGCGCGGCCGGTGGCGGCGTACCACTGGGCGGCGATGACCGCGGCCAGGAGGAGTTCGACCGCGTCGCCGCCGTAGTACATCAGCTGGGCCCCGGCCTGCAGGTCGGCGGCGGCGAAGGTGGTGCCGGGCGGCGGTAGGGCGTACAGGGTCTTGGCCAGCACGGCGTGCGCGGCGCCCCCGGCCAGCAGCGCGCCCGCGCGCCAGGGCATGCTCCAGCCCCGGCGCACCGGGTCCAGCCGGCAGACGGCGAAGGCGAACAGCGTCCCGGCCGCCACCACGTGCACGTGCACGGCGGCGTGCAGCCACTCGTGGTGGCCGGTGGCCGCCAGCAGCGGCGTGCGGTACAGCAGCCACAACCCGCCCATGTCCAGCACCACCGCCGTCGCGGGGGAGACCAGCAGGCCGATCGGGCGGGAGTGCGCCACGGCCAGTACAGCGCGCCGAGCCCGGCCCGGGCGCAGCCCGCGCAGCGCCAGCCTCAGCGGGCGGCCGAGGACCAGCAGCACGGGGGCGAACATCCCGGCCAGCAGATGCCGGCCCATGTGCGCGGTGAACGGGCCCGCCGGCATCGGCACGACGAAGGCGGCCGCCAGCAGCGCGGTGCCCGCGACGAAACACGCCTGCCACGTCCACGGCCACGGATGCCCGCGGCGGCGCAGCCGATACGCGGCCAGCGCGTAGACCGCGGCCGTCGCGGCCGCCGAGGCCACCGGCAAGAGCGGCAGCCACGCCACCCCCGGCCCCCCGGCGTGGTGGTGCCCCGGCTCCGGCAGCGACGGCGCGGGCAGCACGGGCAGCACGGGCAGCGCGGACAGCGCCGCCAGGGCCGTCTGCACCGCCGTCACCGGCCCCTCGCCTCCGGCCCCGCACCCGAACCGGTGCCCGAACCCGCGCCGGGGTCCGTGGCCGGTCGCGGGTGCCGGTCGGCGCGACGGGCCCGGACGGCCAGGGCCAGCCCGGCACCCAGCAGCACCAGCGCGGCACCGTTCCAGACGAGGTCGTAGGGCAGCAGGTCCGGTACGTCGTAGCGGATCTGGTGCACCCGCAGCACCTTGTGGTCGATCAGGCCGTCGAACAGCTGGAAGCCGCCCGCCCCGATCAGCAGTCCGGCCCGTGCGTGCGCCGCCGACAGCGCCCGTCGGCGGCGCAGGTCCGCCCACATCACGAACCCCGCCACCAGCGCCAGCAGCTCGGCGGTGTGCAGCAGCCCGTCCGACAGCAACCCGATCGCCGGGGTGGAGCGGTCGAAGAAGTGATGCCACCCCAGCAGCTGGTGGAAGACGATCTCGTCGACCGCGGCCATCAGCGCCACCCCGATCAGCGCCGCCGACACCAGCGACCGGCCACGCTCCCTCGACGTCTCCGGTCCGGCCGACGGCCGCGCCTGGCTCATGATCGGATACCTCTTCCCCGGACGTCCCTGTGATCCTGGCATGGCCTTACCCCTCGTGCGGGCGATCACTCACGCCCCGGACCGGCCCGCGCACCCTCGTGACCCGGCCGTAGCGGAGGCCGGGGTGGGCCGGGGTGGGCCGGGGGAGAGGCGGCACTCCCGGTTCTCCTCGCTCGTGGTCAGCCGCTGATGCGCCCGCGGTCAGCCGCTGATGCGCCCGCGGTCAGCCGCCGAGACGCTCGTGGGCCGCCGCCGCGACGACCAGGTCCTGCCAGGACATGCCGGTGGACTTGAACAGCACGGGCCGGTCGAGGGCCACCGACGCGGGATCGGTCACGATCCGGCGCATCGGGATGAGGCGCGCGGCGTCGAGGTGGCCCTCCCCGATCGCCTGGACGACGTCGCCGGCCTCGCGCAGCGCGGTCGCGACGTCGTCGACCACGACGTGCGCCCGGCCGGCCAGCGCGCCGTCGACCTCGCGGGCACCGGGTTCGTGCGAGCCGACGGCGATGACGACGGCCCGGTCGCGGAGCACGGCCGAGTCGAAGAGCGGTTCGCGGGCGGTCGTGGCGCAGACGACGACGTCCGCACGGGAGACGGCCCGCGTGGCCCGCTCGTCGCCGGAGGCGGCGACCGTGACCGGCACCGCGCCGTGGCCGGGCACCCCGGCGCGACGCGGATCGCGTACGAGATAGGTCACCTCGGCGAGCCCGCGGTGCCCCGAGAGGGTGTCGAGGAGGGTGTCGACGTGCCCGCGTCCCTGCGGGCCCGCGCCGAAGACGGCGACGCGCAGCGGGTCGCGCGCACGGCGCAGCAGGGGCAGGACCGCGGCGACCGACACCGCGGGCGTGCGCAGCGTGGTCAGCGCGATGCCGTCGATCAGGGCCACCGGGGACAGCGTCCGGGCGTCGAAGAGGAGGTAGAAGCCCTGGATGCGGGGCCGGCCGCGTGCCGGGTTGTCCGGCGCCACGGTCACGACCTTCACGCCCGCGCTGGCGCCGCTCTCGGCGGGCATCAGCAGCAGGTGCCCGTGGGCGGTGGGCACGACGGTACGCGCGGGGTCGGCGGCCGGGTCGAGGCCGCCGCGCAGCGCGTCGGCGACGACCTGGACGGCCTGGCGGGGGCCGAGCAGCCGCCGCAGGTGGTCCCCGGTGATCAGCGGGACGTGCTCGGTCATCGCAGGACGAACCCGGGGAAGAGCTCGTCGGCGGGGTCGGCCGTGAACAGGTGCTCGCCGGTCTTGTGGGCGCTGCCGGAGACGACGGGGACGACCGCCGCCCTCCCGTCGGCCGTCACGTGCCGCAGGACCCGGGCGTGGAAGCGCGATCCCACGATGGAGTCGTGCACGAGGCGGCGGTCGTCGCGCAGGCGTCCGGTGGCGCTCAGCACGGCGACGCGGGAGGCCGTGCCCGACCCGCACGGGGAGCGGTCGGCCTCCCCGTCCGCGAAGATCGTGACGTTGCGCTGGTGCAGGTTCCCCTCGGCGTCCTCGCCCAGGTCGTCGTAGAAGATCGTGCCGTAGACGCCGCTGAGCCGGTCGTCGGCGGGATGGCGGGCGTGGGGGCCGTCGTCGAGCGCCCACTTGATCTCACGGCCGAGGGCGATGAGCCGGTCGAGGGCGCGCGGCTCCACCTCCAGCCCGACCGACGAGGCCGCCACGTGCGCGTAGATGGCCCCGCCGTAGGCGATGTCCGCCCGGACCTCGCCCCGCGTGGTCGGCACGGCGACGTCGTACGCGATCGGGTAGCTGGGCACGCTGACGAAGTCGACGCCCCTGACCCGGCCGTCCGCGGTGTGCACCCGCGCCGTCACCCGGCCGGACGGCACGTCGATCACCACGTCCGTGAGGCCGGAGGGGTCGGCCTCGACCAGTCCCGACTCCACGGCCCACGTCCCGAGCGCGATCGTGCCGTGCCCGCACGCGGTGGAGAACCCGTCCTTGTGCCAGAACAGCACGCCGAACAGCGCGCCGTCGTCGTCGGGAGGGGTGATGAATCCCCCGTACATGTCGGCGTGCCCGCGCGGCTCGAAGCACAGCATCCGGCGCAGCCCGTCGACGGCCGGATCCGAGACGGCGAAGACCCTGCGGTCGGCCACCGACCCGCCGGTGACGGCGACCGGCGGGTCCGCGACGATGCGGAAGGGTTCACCACCGGTGTGGTAGTCGACGGTACGGACGTCGGACTGCGGCATTGCGAGGCCCATCTGCTGGTGACCAGGTCTTTCCGGATCGTACGTGCCCGTACCCGGTGGTGCCGTCCCGGTCGCCACCGTGCCCGGCGTCGCCGGGCGGCGTCCGGCCCGCTCCGGCCGGTCCGCTCCATTGCCCACCGGCCGTCACGATGACACGATCATGCCGACATCTCACACGAAAGGCGGCATCATGGTGGAGAACCACGGCCGCGTCGCCCTGGTGGTGCGGGGCGGCTGGGAAGGGCACGTGCCGGTGGCGGCCACCGACCTGTTCATCCCCTTCCTGGAGCGGAACGGGTTCGACGTGCACGTGGCCGACTCCCCGGCACGGTACGCGGACGCCGGCTACATGGCCGGGGTGGACCTGATCGTGCAGTGCTACACGATGGGGGCGATCGAGCCCGATCAGCTGGACGGCCTGCAGGCGGCGATCCGCGCCGGGACCGGCATGGCCGGCTGGCACGGCGGCATCGCCGACTCCTTCCGGAACTCCTCCGACTACCTCCACCTCATCGGCGGCCAGTTCGCCTGCCACCCCGGCAAGGATCCGGCCGAGCGGGTCGAGGGCGCCACGGACCACGACTTCGTGCCGTACACGGTGAACATCCGGCCCGAGGCCGCCGACCACCCGATCGTCCAGGGAATCGAGGACTTCGACCTCGTCACCGAGCAGTACTGGGTGCTGTCGGACGACTACAACGACGTGCTGGCGACCACGACCCAGAAGGTCCGCCCCTGGGACCCGTGGCACCGCGAGGTCACCTCCCCGGCGGTGTGGACCCGGCAGTGGGGCGAGGGCAGGATCTTCGTCACCACCCCCGGCCACAGCCTGGACGTTCTGGAGCACCCGAGCGTGCGCACCCTGGTGGAGAGGGGGATGCTGTGGGCGAGCCGGTGAACGTCGGCCTCGTCGGGTGCGGCACCATCGCGGGCCAGTACCTGGAGACGATCGGGCGCCTGCCCGGGCTCAGGCTGGCGGCGGCCGCCGACCTGGACCCCGCGCGGGCCCGGGAGACGGCGCGCTCCCACCCGGGCGCGCGGGCGATGTCCGTGGACGAGCTGGTCGCCGACCCCGAGGTGCACGTCGTGCTGAACCTCACCATCCCCGCGGCCCACGCCGAGGTGGCCCACAAGGCCGTCGCCGCCGGCAAGGACGTCTACTGCGAGAAACCGCTGACCGTCACGACCGCCGAGGCGCGCGAGCTGCTGGCCGCGGCCGACGCCGCGGGGGTGCGCGTGGGGTGCGCGCCCGACACCGTCCTGGGCACCGGGACGCAGACCGCGCGCAAGGCGATCGACGACGGGCTGATCGGCCGCCCGGTCGCGGCGACGGCGATCATGGTCACCCCCGGGCACGAACGCTGGCACCACCACCCCGACTTCTACTACGCCCCGGGCGGGGGACCCCTGATGGACATGGGCCCCTACTACATCACCTCACTGGTCACCCTGCTCGGGCCGGTGACGACGGTCATCGGGGCGGCCGGGCGCCCGCGTGCCGAGCGCACGATCGGCACCGGCCCCCGGCGCGGCGAGACCGTCCCGGTGAACGTGGACACGCACGTCACGGGTGTGCTCGTGCACGACTCGGGCGCGCTGTCGACCCTGGTGATGAGCTTCGACGTCGTCTCCACCCGGTGCCCCGAACTGGAGGTCCACGGCGATCGGGGGTCGCTGGTGCTCCCCGACCCCAACTATTTCGACGGGGACGTCCTGATCCAGGACCTCGGCGACGAGGACGACCGGTGGCGGACCCTCCCGGTGAGCGCCGGGTACGAACCCGCGGGCCGGGGCGACGGCCTGGCCGACTTCGTGCTGACCCCGCCCGGGATCGAGCCCCGCACGAGCGGCCGGCTGGCCTACCACGTCCTGGACGTCATGGAGTCGCTGCTCGCCTCGGCGGGCTCAGGGCGGGCGCTGAGCGTCGCCGGAAGGTGCGAGCGGCCGCGCCCCGTCACCTGGGACGCCGGCCGCTGACCCCGCCGACCCCTCCGGTACGGGCCGGGTGTCACCGCCCGGCCCGTACCGCCCGGAAAGGAGGGACCCGGAGCCCGGCCCCGTCGCCCGCGTTCACGCCACGGAGGATCCCCGCGGGCCCTGTGGGTCTCGTGGGGCGGGGGGCGGCACGGCCCCGGCCAGGTCGTGGGCCCGCTCGGCGGTGAGCCGCCCGTCGGCGACCACGACGGTGATCGCGCGGTCCAGCCGGTCGGGGACGCCGAGCGGCTCCTCCCAGGCCAGGGCCGGTCCGACGCCCGGGTACTCGGCCACGCGGACGAACCACGGGTCGAGCCCGAGGGTCTGCACGAACAGCAGGCTCCAGTCGTCGCAGGTCAGCGCCAGCCAGGGCGAGAGGCTGCCGTGCACGGCCCGCTCACCGGAGGCGTCGGCGGTGAAGGCGTCCAGCCCGGGGGAGTCCTTGGGCGCCCGCCAGAAGAACCCGCCGTAACCGGCTCCGGCCCGGCCCTTGCAGGCCGAGCTCTGGATCGACAGCGGCTCGCCGGTCCGGTTGTGCAGCGTGAAGGCGACGTCCAGCGCCCAGGCGCCGGGCACGGTACGGGCCACCAGGGTCCGCTCCTCGGCCGCCAGGACGGTGCCGTCCGGCCCGACCCAGTCCAGCCGCTCGGCGAAGCCCCCGTCCACGGGACGCAGGAGGCGCCGCCGCTGCCGCCCGTGGTTGGGCAGGACCACCGGTCCGGTACCGGGCACGTAGGTGGAGCCGCCCCAGAAGTTGACCCCGTTGACATCGGAGATCGCCACGCTCGCCCCGAAATGGTGCACGTGGTCGGCGGGCTGGGTCTCGGTCACGAGCGTCCCGCCGAGGGTGCGGACCGGGTGCAGATGGGGCCGGGGCGCGTCCGTCGGCCGCAGGTCCCCCCGCCGGACGTAGGTCGCGACCTCCCGCGAACCGGCACGCAGCAGCGACTCGGGCCAGGTCACCGGTGTGGCCGACACGGCCGGTGTGGCCGGTTCCGCCGATGCCGGCCGTGTCGGCACGGCCGGTTCCGCCGGTTCCGCGGGCGTGGCCGGCGCGGTCGTCCGGGCACCGAGGACGCCGGGGAAGCCGAGTTCCGACAGGGTCCTCAGCTCCGCCGCCGCGCGCACCGCCAGGGCCTCGACGCCCGGCAGCACCAGCCGGGACGGTTCCGTGCGGGAGCCCTCGACGCGCAGCGGGTCGGGGGCGCGGCGGATCTCGTCGAGCAGCCGGGTGAAACCGCCGGTCCGCTCCAGCGGCACCAGCAGCTCCTCGCCCTCCCTGATGTGCGCCAGGAGGTTGGCCAGCAGGTCGGACCGGTCGAAACCGGTGCGCACGCCGTCCACCTCGACCTCGTCGAGGGTGTAGAAGAGCAGCGCCGAGCGGGTGTCGCCGTGCAGGTGCAGGTAGGGCTCGGTCCGGCGCTCGGCGCACAGGCTCACGGTGATCGCGATGACGGTGCCGTCGGCGAGGCGGAGCCGGGCGCTGGAGGTGTCGTCGGAGGAGATCGCGTTGGCCCGGTACAGCTCCAGCTCGATCCCCTCGACCGACGAGACCGCGTCGGCCCCGGCGACGGCCAGCGCGGTGGCCACCGCGTGCGCGAACGGGTTGGTCAGCGCGCCGTCCATGACGTCCACGCCGTCCAGCCGGCGCCGCCCCGCCCAGGGTGCGCGCGTGTAGTAGGAGAACGGGCGCGTCCAGGCCCCGGCGACGCCGATGGCGCGGATCGGCTCCCCCAGCAGCCCGGCCGCCGCGGGGACGGCCGCCGAGCCGAGCGACTGGAAGCCGACCTGGCAGGCCAGCCCGGTCTCGGCCACGGCCGCCGTGATCTGCTCGAACTCCCGCACCGAGGGGGTGGGGGGCTTCTCCAGCAGCACGTGCGCCCCGGCCCGCAGGGCCGCGACGGCCAGCGGCGCGTGGGTGTGGATCGGCGTCGCGATCACCGCCGCCTCCGCGCCGGTCTCGGTGATCAGCGACGACAGGTCCGCCGACCACGGCACGCCCAGGTCGGGCGCCGGGCGGGTGTCGCAGACCCCGGCGAGCTCGGCCCGCCCGGTCGCGGCCAGGCGCCGCACGTTCTCCACGTGGTTGCGCCCGTGACCGTGGATCCCGGCGACCACCACGCGCACCGGCTTCACGGCGCCCACCTCGTCGGCGCCCCGGTCGCCCGCAGCTCCGGCCCGGTGATCTCCACCGGGAGGGGGGAGGCGAGCAGGCCGAGGTCGGCCAGCGCGGCGTCCTCGACCCTCTCCACCATCGCGGGATGGTGCAGTGCCAGGGCGAGCTGGCCGGACAGCTCGGTGAGCAGGTGCGGGTAGACCGGGACGCCGAAGGCGCGGGCCAGCTCGGCGATCCGCAGGAACGGGGTGATCCCGCCGACCCGTACCAGGTTCGGCTGGACGACGTCGCAGGCGCCCGCCGTCAGCAGGTCGCGGAACCCGTGGACGGTGGTGACGTTCTCGCCGACCGCGACCGGGACGCCGATGCCGCGCCGCAGCTCCACCTGGGCGGCCAGGTCGTCGGCGGGAAGCGGCTCCTCGATCCAGAACAGGTCGTACCGCTCCAGGGCGCGCATCGCGACGCGGGCCCGGTGCAGGTCCCACCGCTGGTTGGCGTCGATCATCAGCACCCGGTCCGGCCCGATCACCTCGCGGACCGCCGCCACCCGCTCGACGTCCTCGGCCAGCGAGGGACGCCCGACCTTGATCTTGACGGCGGTGTACCCGGCGGCGACCCACCGCCCGGCCTGCGCGCGCAGCTCCTCCAGCGTGTAGTGGCGGTTGATGCCGCTGCCGTAGACGGGGACGCTCTCGCGCCGCGCACCGAGCACCTCGACCAGCGAGCGCTCGCCGCAGCGCAGGTCCCACAGCGCCAGATCCACCCCGGCCAGGGCGATCGGCACGATCCCGGACCGTCCCGCCTCGCTCAGGTGGGCCGACAGCCGGTCCCACACCAGCTCCGGATGCGCCGGCAGGCCGATCACGGCGTCGCGGACGTCGTGCTCCAGCAGCGCCTTGACCGCCTGCGCCCCGATCTGCGGCGTCCAGGAGATCCCGGTGCCGCTCCGCCCGTCCTCCAGCGTGACCGTGACGAGCAGCACGTGGTTGAAGGGCACGTCCGCGCCCCAGGGCCGGGCCAGGGGCACCGACCGCAGCGTGACCGTCAGATCCTTGATCACGAAGCCACCAGGGCGAGTCCCGAGGTGATCAGCGCCTGCAGCTCGGCCTCGTGCTCGGGCGTCACCGCCACCAGCGGCGGCCGTACCCCGCCCACGTCCAGCCCGCGCAGCCGTACCCCGGCCTTGACCAGCGACACCGCGTACCCCGGCACCTTGGAGCGCAGCCGCACCAGCGGCGCGTAGAACTCGGCGATCAGCCGCTCGTCGCCGTTCAGGTACGCCGTGGCGATCTCGGGCGCGAAGCAGAACACCGCGCTGGAGTACAGGCCGACGCCGAGCGCCCGGTAGGCGGGCTGGGTCAGCTCGGCGGTCGGCAGCCCGTTGAAGAACAGGAAGTCCGGGCGGCTCTCCCGGACGGCCAGCACGATCCGCTGCATCCGGTCGATGTCGCCCAGGCCGTCCTTGACACCGATGACGCCGGGGATCGCGGCCAGCTCGACCGCGGCCTCCGGTTCGAGCGCGATCGGCCCGCGCTGGTAGATGATCACCGGGAGCTCGGCGGCGACGGCCCGCACGTACTCGGGGAAACCGGGGCCCTGGACGAGGTAGGGCGGCATGAGCAGCAGCCCGTCGGCGCCCGCCTCGCGGGCGGCCCGCGCCTGGGCGAGCGCCGCGCCGATCGGCCCGCCCGCTCCGGCGAACACCGGGACGGCCCCGGCCGTCGTCTTCACCGCGACCCGGACGACCTCGGCGTGCTCGGCCTCCGACAGCGCGGTGAACTCGCCGGTCCCGCAGGCGGCGAACACCCCGCCGGGCCCGTGCTCCAGCCCCTGCCGGACGTGGTCGGCCAGCACCCCGGACGCGAGCTCGCCGTCCGGGCCGAAGGGGGTCACGGGGAAGAACAGGACACCATCGAGATTCATGATCAGAGTTTCTTTCAGGAGAGTTCGGTGCGCCAGCTGCGCTTGGCGGTCCAGCCGAGCAGCCGCTCGGCCTTGGCGGAGGAGAAGGCGGGGGAGGTTCCGGTCAGGGGGGCGGCGAGCGCCTTCGTCTCCGGCATGACGGTCGGCAGCAGCTCGGCCAGCGGCTCGCGCGCCAGGGCGTCGGCCGCGCCCGCGAAGAAGATCTCGCCGTTGTTCTCCAGCAGCGGGAGCCTGGTCAGCAGCGTGTCGATGAAGTCACCGGCGTCGCGGGCGTCGAGGTAGTTGAACAGGGAGACCCCGCCGATCTCGGGCCGATCCAGCCGCTCGGTGATCGTGTGCCCGGACTGGGTGGGCGCGCCCTCCCACTCCTCGGGCGCGACGACGAAGCAGGGCCGGAACGCGGCCATCCGGGTGGTGTCACCGGCCCGCGCGAACGTCTGCACGGTCTGCTCGGCCACGACCTTCGACAGGTTGTAGGCGTGCCAGGGCCGCACCGGGTGGTCCTCGTCCAGCGGCAGGTAGTCCGGGGTCCAGCCGCCCGGTGCGCCGTACCCGATCACCGTGGGGCTGCTGGCCACGACGAGCCTCTCCACCCCCAGGGCGACCGAGGCCGCGCAGACGTTGAAGGCGAGCTGGGTGTTGACGCGGAACGTGGTGGCCTCGGAACGGCTGAACGGCACCGCGATGGCCGCCAGGTGGACCACCGCCTCGGGCCGGAACCGCGCGATCACCGAGTGGGCCTCACCCAGGTCGGTGAGGTCCGCAGGAAGGGTCGAGGCGGCCTCGCGCGGGGTTCCCGGCGCGCTGTCCACGCCGATCACCTCGTGTCCGGCCGCCGCGAGCGAGGTGACCACGCTGCGGCCGAGCCGGCCCGCGCTACCGGTGACGAGCACTCTGCTCACCGTGTGGGCTCCTTCTGAAGACTGCAATCAGTTGCAGTAAACAATCGCGCCAGGCGAGACAATACGTCAAGTGAGCGGGCTTAAGCACCGGCAACCGGTCTCAGAATGATTGACCCACCTGCAAACGGTTGCGTTAGGGTGTGCGGCATGTCAGTGACCATCCGGGACGTCGCCCACGCGTCAGGCGTTCATGTGTCGACGGTCTCCCGGACCTTCTCGGCTCCCCATCTGGTCAACGCCGAGACCCGGACCCGGGTGCTGGCGGTGGCCGAGGAGCTCGACTACCGGCCCAACCGGGCGGCCCGCTCGCTCAAGACGGGCCGTACCAACAACATCGGGCTGATCGTGCCCGATCTGGCCAACCCGTTCTTCTCGTCGCTGATCAAGGCGGCCCAGGCGGCCGCCCGCCGCCAGGACTACCATCTGTTCGTGGCCGACACCGACGAGAACCCGTCGGAGGAGGAGGAGCTCATCCTGGCCTTCTCCAAACAGGTCGACGGCATCGTGCTGTGCGGGCCGCGCCTGTCCAACAAGGCGCTGGAGAAGCTCTCCGAGAGCGTCTCGTTCGTGCTGGTCAACCGGCTCATCCGCGGGCTGACCACGGTCGTGATGGACGTGGCCCACGGCGCCCGCGTGGCCGTGGAGCACCTGACCGCGCTCGGCCACCGGCGCGTCGCCCTGGTGACGGGCCCGGCCGGGTCGTGGACCAGCGGCGAGATCCGCAGGGCCGTCGCGGAGATCCCCGGGCTCGACGCGGTCGTCATCGGCCCCAACCCTCCCACCGAGGAGGGCGGCATCGCCGCGGCGGCCAGGGTCGCCGAGGCGGGGGTGACCGGCGTGCTCGCCTACAACGACCTGCTCGCCATCGGCATCATCGAGGGACTGGAGGCGCTCGGGGTCGACGTGCCGGGCGACGTCAGCGTGATCGGCTTCGACGACAGCGCCACCGGCCGGCTGTACCGCCCCAAGCTCACCACGGTCGCGATGCCCGCCGGCGCCGCCGGCCGGATGGCGGTCGACCTCCTCATCCAGTCGATGAGCGCCGCGACCGTCCTGGAGACCCACCTGGTGGTCCGTGACTCCACCGCGCCCCCGAAGGGGACCGCCTGAGCGGCGGTCCCGCCGGGAGGCCACCGGCACCGGAGTCCATCGGCCGCGCCCCGGCCCTGGAGAGCCGCCCGTCCGCGGTAGGCCGGGCCGCCCGTCCGCGGTGGGCGGCGGCCGGGCCTACGTCGCGCAGAACTCGTTGCCCTCGGGGTCCCGCATGAGCCACCAGTGCCCGGCGGGCCCCTTGTCGATCTCGCGGACGCGGGCCGCCCCCAGCCCCTCCAGCCGGGTCACCAGCCCGTCGAGACCGCCCGGCCCGGAGTGGACGTCGACGTGCAGGCGGTTCTTGCCGGACTTCTTCTCGGGCACGTCCTGGAAGAGCAGCCGCCGGCCGTGTCCGATCCCGCTGACCTCGTCGAACGGGTCCTCGGGGTGGCGGATCGCGGCGTAGCCGCGGAAGATCCTGCGCCCGCGGTGCTCGGCGACCGCCTCCTCGCCGAGGTGACCGGCGGCCAGCAGCCGCTCGATCAGCGCGCCGGGATCCTCCACCTCGTACTCCAGGGCCGCGGCCCAGAAGTCCGCCAGGGCGGGCGCGTCCGTGCTGTCGATGACCAGTTTCCATGTCAATGCCATGTAACCAGTTATAAGGGTTACGCAAACGCGGCCGCAACCGACGGGCCTGCGAGGCCGGCGCGGGGTTCCGCCGGGGGCGGCCACCAGGCGATTCCCGCCCGGAGCACGGGGGAACGATCACCGTCCGTTACTGCAATCGGTTGTATTAACCGGTATTGGAACGAGATTTTTCCGCTCGTCCTTCGGCTGTCGAAATGCGACTTGAACTGGGAAAACGTAAAAACCCGGCGTTGCGACTCGTGAGCCAGCTCACTGCAAAGGGTTGACGTCCCGGCCGGTAAAGCTATAGGAAAAGCGCTACCAATTCACCGACTCCCCGAAGGGCCAGTGATGACGCTGAGTCCCGCAACGGCGGGGACGACCGAAGTGCCGGTCACGCCCCCCGAAAAGGTGGATCCTCCCGACCACCGGCGCATCAAGAGCTCCCGCAGCCGATCTCAGGCGCGGGCGGCCTATCTGTTCCTGGCCCCTTGGTTCATCGGTCTGTTCGCGATCACGCTCGGACCGATGATCGCCTCGCTCTACCTGTCCTTCACCGACTACAGCCTCCTGACCGAGGCGCAGTGGGTCGGCTGGGACAACTACGTGAAGATGTTCACCCAGGACGAGCGGTTCATTACCTCGCTGCAGGTGACGACCACCTACGTCGTGGTGTCCGTCCCGCTGCAGCTCGCCTTCGCGCTGGGACTGGCGCTCGTGCTGGACCGGGGGCTGCGCGGCCTGCCGTTCTACCGCTCGGTCTTCTACCTGCCCTCGCTGCTGGGAGGCAGCGTGGCGATCTCGATCCTGTGGCGGAAGATCTTCGGCACCGACGGCATCGTGAACTCGTTCCTGGGCCTGTTCGGCTACGAGGGCCAGGGCTGGGTGACGAGCCCGGACACCGCGCTGTGGACGCTGATCATCCTGCACGTGTGGACGTTCGGAGCCCCGATGGTCATCTTCCTGGCCGGGCTCCGCCAGATCCCGCAGAACCTCTACGAGGCGGCCTCGGTCGACGGCGCCGGCAGGTGGCGGAAGTTCCGCTCGATCACCCTGCCGCTGCTCACCCCGATCATCTTCTTCAACCTGGTGCTGGAGGTGATCAAGTCCTTCCAGTCCTTCACCCAGTCGTTCATCGTCAGCGGCGGCAACGGCGGGCCGGTGGACTCGACCCTCTTCTACACGCTCTACCTCTACATCAAGGGCTTCAAGAACTACGAGATGGGCTACGCGGCCGGCATGGCCTGGGTGCTGCTGCTCATCATCGCGGTCCTGACCGGTGTCAACTTCCTCATGTCTCGATTCTGGGTTTTCTATGGCGACGACAAGTAAGCGCGTGCCGGTCCTGTTCCGGCCCGCCCCGCGCCTGGTCAGGCACGTACTGCTGATCGCCTTCGGGCTGTTCATGCTCTACCCGCTGCTGTGGATGATCTCCAGCTCGATCAAGCCGGAAGAGCTGATCTTCCGGGAGCCCGGGCTGGTGCCGACCGAGGTGACGGGTGCCAACTACACCGAGGGCTGGGCCGCGCTCAAGCACACCTTCGGCTACTACCTGTGGAACTCGGCCGTCATCACGGTCCTGGCGGTCGTCGGCAACCTGCTCGCCTGCTCGCTCGCGGCATACGCCTTCGCCCGGCTGGAGTTCCCGCTGAAGAAGGTGTGGTTCGCGATCATGCTCGGCTCGATCATGCTGCCGCACCACGTCACGGTCGTCCCGCAGTACATCATGTTCGCCAAGTTCGACTGGATCAACACGATCTGGCCGATCATCGCGCCGAAGTTCCTCGCCACCGACGCGTTCTTCATCTTCCTGATGGTCCAGTTCATCCGGACCCTGCCCAGGGAGCTGGACGAGGCGGCGGCGATCGACGGCGCGGGTCACTGGCGCACGTTCATCCGGGTGATCATGCCGCTGTGCGTGCCCGCGCTGGCGACCACCGCGATCTTCACCTTCATCTGGACCTGGAACGACTTCTTCACCCAGAACCTCTACCTGACCAACTCCGACAACCTCACCGTGCCCGTCGCGCTCCGCCAGTTCATGGACTCCAGCGGTGAGTCCTCCTGGGGGCCGCTGTTCGCGATGTCGATCATCTCCCTCGGCCCGATCTTCGGCTTCTTCCTCGCGGGCCAGAAGTATCTCGTCCGGGGCATGGCGACCACCGGCCTCAAATAGTTCCACCGATCACCTGACATCACCCCCCATCCTCCCCACCTCTATCCTTCGAGGCGTCTCATGAAGATCATCAAGGCGGCCACCGCCGTCACCCTGCTCGCGATATCGGCCACCGCCTGCGGCAGCGGCGGCGGCGGTGAGGCCGGCGAATCCGGCGGGAAGACGAAGGTCGTCTTCTCGTACTGGGGCAGCGACGCCCGGCAGAAGCTGACGGAGTCCGCCATCGCCGCGTTCGAGAAGAAGAACCCGACGATCGACATCGAAGGCGATTTCTCCGACTGGGACAGCTACTACGAGAAGCTGGCCACCAAGTCCGCGGCCGGCGACGCCCCCGACGTCATGTCCATCGAGATCCGCGGCCTGGCCGAGTACGCCGGCCGAGGCACCCTCGCCGACCTCAACGGCAAGGTCAACACCACCGACCTCGACCAGGACGTGCTCAAGGCCGGCCAGGTCGACGGCAAGCAGTTCGCCATCCCCACCGGCGTCAACACCTTCCCGATGATCGTCAACAAGGCGACGGTGGAGAAGGCCGGCGAGAAGGTCCCGGACGACACGAGCTGGACCTGGGACGACTACATCGCGCTCTCCCAGAAGATCACCGAGAAGGGTGACGGCAAGGTCTGGGGGACCGAGTACAACGAGAACCCCGCCTTCCTGCAGCTGTACGCCGCCCAGCGCGGGGAGCAGTTCTACAAGGACGGCAAGATCGGCCTGTCGGAGCAGACCATCAAGGACTGGTGGGCCCTCCTGCAGAAGATCATCTCCACCAAGGCCGGCCCTGACGCAGCCCAGATGCTGGAGACCGGCACCAAGGTCGACCAGGCCCTGCTCGCCACGAACGCCAGCGCGTTCGGCAGCTGGTGGAGCAACCAGCTCACCGCGCTGAGCAAGGGCGCCGGCCAGGAGCTCGACCTGCTGCGGATGCCGAAGTCCGAGGGCGCGACCACCGCCGGCATGTTCCTCCAGCCCGCGATGTACTACACGATCTCCGCCAGGACCGAGAAGGCCGACGCCGCCCAGAAGTTCGTCGACTTCCTCGTCAACGACCCCGAGGCGGGCGGCATCCTGCTCAGCGACCGCGGCATGCCGACCAACGCCAAGGTCGTCACCGCCATCAAGGACAAGCTGACCCCGGCCGACCAGAAGGTGCTCACCTTCATCGACTCGATCAAGAGCGAGCTGAGCCCGATCACCGTTCCGCCGAAGGGCGCCATGGAGATGGAGGACATCCTCAAGCGCGCCACCGACTCGGTGCTGTTCGGCAAGGCCACCGCGGACGACGCGGCGAAGGCCTTCATCACCGAGGCCAACGCCACCCTCACCAAGTGACGATCGTTCTCACCTGACGTGCCGTACGGCTCACACCGAGCCGTACGGCACGGTCGTCTCCACCATTCTCTTCATGGGGTTCCTGATGCGATACGCCTTCGTCGGACTCGGCCACCGGGTACAGCTGTACATCGACGCGCTGCTCGGGGAGTGGAGCGACACCGGCGAGATCGTCGCCCTCTGCGACGTCAACCGGACCCGGATCGGCTACTACCTCGACCGCATCGGCCACGACGTCCCGTCCTTCGCGCCGCACGAGTTCGACAAGATGCTCGAACTCGCCGACGCGGTCGTGGTCGCCACCGTCGACGCCACCCACGCCCGATACGTCGTCGCCGCGCTGGAGGCGGGCAAGGACGTCATCGTGGAGAAGCCGCTGTGCACCACCGCCGAGGACTGCGCGGCCGTCATCGAGGCCGCCGAGCGGAGCACCGGCCGGCTCGTCGTCACCTTCAACTACCGCTACTCCCCGCGCAACAGCGCCGTCCGCCGGCTGATCGCCGACGGGGCGATCGGCGACGTCACCTCCGTGCACTTCGAGTGGGTCCTGGACACCATCCACGGCGCCGACTACTTCCGCCGCTGGCACCGCGACAAGGCCAGCTCCGGCGGCCTGCTGGTGCACAAGTCCACCCACCACTTCGACCTGGCCAACTGGTGGCTGGCCGACACCGCCACCTCGGTCTACGCCCGCTCGGCGCTGCGGTTCTACGGGGCCGACAACGCCCGCGCCCGCGGCCTGGGCGACCGCCCGGAGCGCGCCGCCGGCGCGCCGGGGCTCGGCACCGACCCCTACCTGCTCGACATCTCCGCCGACCCCCGGCTCAAGCGCCTCTACCTGGACGCCGAGCACGAGGACGGCTACCACCGCGACCAGGACGTGTTCGGTGAGGGCGTCACCATCGAGGACAACATGGCCGTCCTCGTCGGCTACTCCCGCGGGGCGATGCTCACCTACTCCCTCAACGCCCACGGCCCCTTCGAGGGCTACCGGGTGGCCGTCAACGGCACCGGGGGACGGCTGGAGCTGGAGGTCGTCGAACGCGCCTGGACCCCGCCGCGGGCCGCGATCGACCCGACCGCCGCAGACAAGTCCCGCGCCCCCGGCGCCTCCGAGAGGCTCGTCCTGCACCGGCACTGGAACGAGCCGGAGGAGATCGCCATCTCCTCGGGCGCGGGCGGCCACGGCGGCGGCGACGCCCTGATGCTGAACGACATCTTCCGCGGCGCCGGAGAGGACCCCCTGGGCCGCCAGGCCGGGCACCGCGCCGGTGTCGCCAGCGTGATGGTCGGGGTCTCGGCCAACCTGTCCGCCGCGAGCGGCGCTCCCGTCCTGCTGGAGGACGGCGGCACCCGGCAGGCGAGCTGACGCCGGACGAGGGCCCGGACGCCCGGCGGGCGCGCGACGTCTCCTGCCACCTCGCCGCATCTCACGACACCTCGCGATATCGAGCGGCGCGCGTGCGGTGGACAAGAAGACTGAAAGCGCGTTGCAGGCGGATCGGGTTACCACTGTGGACAGAACCCGACGACACGTCGTCCGCGGCCGGGCCCACCGGTTCACCACGGACGGCGTCGTCCCCACCGAAGGAGTCCCGGTGAACCGTACCGTCCGCGTTCTCGGAATCAGCGCCACCACCGGAGTCCTGTTCCTTGGCGT
The DNA here is from genome assembly GCF_044456585.1 of Streptosporangium sp. NPDC050855. Lineage (NCBI taxonomy): Bacteria > Bacillati > Actinomycetota > Actinomycetes > Streptosporangiales > Streptosporangiaceae > Streptosporangium > Streptosporangium sp. NPDC050855. Next base: position 82,235 of record NZ_JBITFY010000007.1, on the reverse strand, counting down.
TCTTGCTCAGAGCGCCACGGCGACGGCCGCCCGGGCGACCTCGCAGCAGAACTGGCACGCGACCGGCACCGTCGTGTTCGACATGATGGACTACGAGCGGTTCGGCAGGAACGAGCGGTGCACCCACAGAATCCCGATCAGCAACACCGGGCGCGTCGGCGGACCAGCGGTGAACCACTGGTACTTCGGGAAGTGCGGCGGGGAGATCCGAACCGAGATCCACTACCGGCTCCAGCGCTCCGGCCACGTACTGACGCTGGACAACATCAGCATCAGGTTCTTCGAGGGCGACAGCGCGGAGACCAACGCGCTGAAGGGCGTGGGGAGCATGCCCAGATCCTTGATCTGGCCGGGCCAGAGCGTCACCAAGCAGGTCCGGGTGCAGAACGACGTGGACAGGGTGCGCGACGACCGGACCGTCGTGACGTTCACCCTGCGCAACCGGTGAGCGGTGACGAGGCGCGAGTCGTTCCCTGAGCGGCTCGCGCCCCCGTCTCGTCCCCGCCGACAGCGCACGCGACGACGGACGGCCCGTCGGGACCGCTCCTCGCCGGGGAGGCGATCGTCGAGGCGGTCCGGTTCCGGCAGGCCATGGTCCGGCCGGCCGCCCGGATCCCTCCGAGATGGAGGACGGGCCGGAGATCGCAGTCCCGTTCCAGGCTCTTGGGTGCCGCGTACGGTCTCTACTGCCGTGACCAGCGGTCGGTGAAGAGCTCCTGGCCCGGCGGGGAACCGGGCAACGGGTCGTGTCCCGGCCGCAACCCGTCGAGCGCTATCGCGATCAGCCGCCGACGAGCCTCGGCGGCGGCGGGCAGCAGGTCGTCCCTGCCCTGCTTGCGAAGCTGATCGACCAGCGGGGAACGGCCCAGCTGCTCGATGAGCAGCGAGATGTCGACCGAGGTCACCTCCTTGCGCAGGACGTCGGCCCGGTGTGCTCGTCGTACCAGCTCGTCGAGCAGTTCGTCGCCGCGGCGGGCCTTGGCGCTCATCTCCTGGGTGACCTCGATGGTGCCGGCGACGGGCGCCAGCGAGCCCTGCCCGAACTCGACGCAGCCGCGGATGAACGCCGCCAGTCCTGCCCATGGGTCGGGGTCGGCCAGGCCCTGCTCGGCCGCTTCGTTCCAGTGGTCGAGGGAGAGGAGGCTGAGCTGCTGGAACAGCTCTTCCTTGGTCTTGTAGCGGCGGTAGAGGCTGCCGATGCCGACGCCTGCCCGGGTCGCGATGGCGGCGACGGAGGCGTGCGCGCCGTCTTCCGCGAGCACGTCGCGCGCGGCCTGGAGCAGTGCGCGGTCGTTGCGTTCCGTGAGGTCTCTGCGTGTGGTCATCGCCACGGAGTCTAACAGTTGCGGAGCGATTCGCTCCGATATACCTTCAAAGCGGAGTGAATCGCTCCGCTAGTTGAGGAGATGCGACATGAACCCCGATGTCAAGGCGATCGAGCACGTCGTCCGCGACGCCGAAGAGCTGCAGAGCGACGTGGCCGGTTTCACCGGGCTGCTGACCGAGGAGGTGTCCCTGGTCAACTTCATCGGGATCCGGCTGCGTGGCCGCGACAAGGTCAGGGAGGCCATGGCCAAGGCGCTGCGCACCCCGCTGAAGGACGTGCTGACCAGGAACGAGCTGCTCGACGTCACCTTCCTGCGACCGGACGTGGCGATCGCGGGCCTGATCAAGCACGTCAACGACGGCCGTACCGGAGCGCTGACGTTCGTGCTGGTCAAAGAGGACGGCACCTGGCGGATCGCGCTGGCTCAGACCACCCCGGTGCTGACGTCGTGAGCATGGCCCCGGTCATCGGAGCCCCCGGTCGGCAGGGCGGTGTCGCCGCGCGTCACCCGTCGAGCCCTGGCCGGCAGGTCCGTGCCGGAGGCTGAAGAACACCGGAACGGAAGGTCCCGCCGAGCGCGCCGGGCCGGTCCTCTCGGCGTGCCTTTCCGTTCCGATGCCTCCCGGCCGACGAGGCGCGCAGGCTGGTCACCGTCGGGTGGTGGCCGGCCTTTTCCGTCTCCGGAGCCGTGGTGCGCGGAGCCGGCCGGCGCGGGCCGCACACCCGCGGGGGATCGGGAGCCCCCTGCCACCCGATCACCACGGGTCCGGGCCGGCCCTTCGGCGCCGTGGGTGTCCTCACACCGGTGACGGCTCCGAGGAGCCGTCACCGCCTCCGCCGCCCGGGTGCCGGGCGCTCCGCGCGGCCGGGCCCCGCCGCCACTGCTCGATGACCTGCCGGAAGGCCTCGCTCACGAGGAGAAGGAGCTCGGCGGAGGACTCGAAGCGGGCGCCCGCCGGGGTCGCGGCCCCGAGAATCTCGGCTCCGCGCCGCGACGCGGCCGCGAGGGCTTCGTTCATCTGCAGGGCCGCGAGGATGGATCGGAGCCAGATCTCGTCGTCGGCGACATAGCGTTCGCGCCGTACGCCGGGATCCCGTTCCCGGCGGAGCATGCCCTGCTGTTCGAGGTAGGCGACGGCGTGCGAGACCGACGCCGGGCTGACGCGAAGCCGCTGGACCAGGTCGGCGGCGGTGAGGGCGCCGGAGTCGGTGGTGTACAGGCAGGCCAGCACCCTGGCCTCCATCCGGGGCAGCCCCTGCTGGACGAGGAGGGCGGTGAAGGACTCCGTGAATTCCTGGACCGCCCGGGGGTCCCGTCCGTGGCCGCTGTCGGGGATGGGCGGCGCCGGAGGCCGGGCCTGCCCGCGCCGGCGCGCACGCTGCCGTGTGGCCTCCTGTGCCCGGTCCGCGCTGTAGCCGTCGGGCCCGCCGTTGCGGGTGACCTCCCGCATGACCGTCGAGGCGGGACGCCCCAGGCGCCGGCCGATCTCTGCGTATCCGAGTCCCTCGGCAAGCCCCGCGGTGATGCGCCGGCGGTCCTCGTCGGTGAGTCTGCCTCCGGGCATCGGCGCTCGTCTCCTGTCTGCCGCATGCTCAGGGCTCTGTGCGTGCGTACTCGCTGCACAGTATGCATTCACGCGCACCCCATTGCAATGCAAGCCCGATCCGCCATTGCATTCAGCTGCAGAGTCATTGCAAAGAAAGTTCAATTTGCCAGCTACAGCAGAGGTTTCTGCCTTCCTTCTACGTTGACGAATTTGTAAATGCAATGTAGCGTCACAGACGTTCAGGGATTCCCGAACGATGGCGGACGCCGGTGGCGCCGCAGGGGATCCCGTGACCGAGTTCACCCCGACCCCCGTGCGCCGCTCGTCGAAGTCATGAGCGCCAGGCCTGGGGCGGGTCCGGCGGATCGAACGCTGTACGCAAGGAGATTGATGATGGGACAGGGCAACGGCGGCTTCTCCGAGGCGGGGCTGCGCAGACTGCGCGAGGTGCTGACCCGGCATGTCGACTCCGGGAAGGTCCCCGGGCTCGTCGCCCTGGTCGGCCGGGGCGACCAGACGCACGTCGAGGCGATCGGGACGATGCGCCATGACGGTGGCGCGCCGATGCGCCGGGACACGATCTTCCGGATGGCCTCGACGTCCAAGCCGGTCGCGATGGCGGCGGCGATGGTCCTGCTGGACGAGTGCAGGCTGCGGCTGGACGACCCGGTGGATCCGTGGCTGCCCGAGCTGGCCGACCGGCGGGTGCTGAAGCGGATCGACGGCCCGCTGGACGACACCGTGCCGGCGCGGCGGCCGATCACCGTACGGGACCTGCTGACCTCCACGTTCGGGCTCGGCATGGACATGACGGCGCTGGGTGCTCCGATCATGGGCGCGATCTTCGAGCAGGGGCTCACGCCCGACCTCCCGGAGCCGATGCCCGAGCCGGACGAGTGGATGCGCCGCCTGGGCACACTGCCGCTGATGCACCAGCCCGGGGAGCACTGGCAGTACCAGATCAGCCACGACGTGCTCAGCGTGCTGGTGGCCAGGGTCGCCGGCCGGTCGTTCGAGACGTTCCTGCGCGAACGCGTCCTCGACCCGCTGGGCATGAAGGACACCGCCTTCCACGTGCCCGCCGACAAGATCGACCGACTGCCGGCCCTGTACGCCCCGGATCCGCAGACCGGCGAGTTCCACGTGTGGGACGAGGCCGAGGGCGGGCGCTGGAGCAGCCCCCCGGCGTTCCAGGGCAGCGGCGGCGGGCTGGTCTCCACCGCCGACGACTACCACGCCTACTTCCGGATGCTGCTGAACCACGGGATGCACGGGAACGAACGGATCCTGTCCCGGCCCGCCGTCCAGCTGATGACCACCAACCGCCTCACACCCGAGCAGCAGGCACCCCGGCACGCCATGGCCGTCAACAACGTCCATCTGTCATTCGGCCAGGGCCAGCACGGCGGCTGGGGCTTCGGGATGGCGGTGCGCACCTACCGTGGTGACTACGCGCCCGTCGGCCAGTTCGGCTGGGACGGCGGAAGCGGCACCTCGACCTACGCCGACCCGGAGAACCGGCTCACCGGGATCCTGCTCACCCAGGTCGGGATGTCCGTCCCGAATTCGGCTCACGTCATCCACGACTTCTGGACCACGCTCTACCAGGCGATCGACGACCGACGGTGAGCCGCCGGTGGCCGGGTGGGGTTCCCCGGGCCGCGCCCGGCCGGCGCGGCGCCCAGGTGGGCGTCGTCGCCGCATCCGGCATCGGCCACCGATCCGGCGCGTCCTCACCGGGAACGGCGCCTTCCGGCCGGGGAGTGACCGGCCGTCGTCGTTCACGATGGTTCACCTGCCGCCCGGGGCTGTCGGAGGGCCGCCATAGAGTGGGCCGATCCGCAGCGCTTTCCTGAACGAACGGGTGGAGATCATGAGCGAAAAGTTGACCTTGATGGCCGTGCACGCCCATCCCGACGACGAGGTCCTCGGGACAGGCGGGATCTTCGCCCGGTACGCCGAGGAGGGCATCCGCACCGTCCTGGTCACCTGCACGAACGGGGAGCAGGGGGACGCCCCCGGCGGGGTGAAGCCCGGCGAGCCCGGCCATGACGAGGCGGCGGTGAGCGCGCTGCGGCTGGAGGAGCTCCGCGCGTCCGTGGCCCACCTGGGGATCGAGCACGTGGAACTGCTCGGCTACCGCGACTCGGGCATGGACGGCTGGGACGGGAACAAGGCCGAGGACGCCTTCGCCAACGTCCCGGTGGAACGGGCCGCGGCGCGGCTGGCCGAACTGATGGAACGCTACCGCCCGCAGGTCGTGGTCACCTACGACGAGAACGGCGGCTACGGCCACCCCGACCACATCCAGGCGCACCGGATCGCCATGGCCGCGACCGAGGCCTGCGGGATCCCCGCCAAGCTGTACCACACCGCGGTGCCCCGCGAGGGGATCGCCGAGCTGTTCGAGCTCCTCCGCGCGGCCGGGGTCCCGTCCGAGGAGCTCGAGCTTCCCGACGACTTCGGGGTCCCGCAGGAGCAGATCACCGCGATGATCGACGTGGCGCCGTACGTTGAGCGCAAGCGCAAGGCCCTGGAGGCGCACGCGAGCCAGGGGGACAGCATCTTCATGCTGCGCATGCCCCCCGAGGCGCAGCAGCAGGTCCTGGGGACCGAGGCGTTCATCCGCGTGATCAACCGCGTTCCCGGGGCGGCCGACCGGGAGGACGACCTCTTCGACGGCCTCCGCTGAGGGCCGCGTCCCCGGCCGTCCCCAGCCGTCCCCGACCGTTCCTGGCCGTCCCCCGGTCGTCCCCGGCCCTCCCCGGCCCTCCCTGACCGGGAACGGCCGGGGGACGGCCGGGCACGCCGAAGCTACGCTCCGGTACCGATGTCCGGAGAAGCCTGGTTCGCCATGGTGCCCGCCTTTACGATCTTTTCTCTGGTGAGCAACCGTGGAAACCCAGGGGAGTAAACGGTATGCGGGATCGACGGCTCCTCGCGCTGATCGTGTCGGCGGTCATGATCGTCATCTTCGGTGCGTACGCGGTGGTGGCGGCTCCCGGCAGGGGCGTGGCCTCCCCGTCGCCCCGCCCCCTGCCCGCCGACGCGGCCGAAGACGCCGCCGGGGACGCCGAGGAGACCGGAGAGGCGGAGGAGGCCGAGGGGGCGCCGTCCTCCGCGGCGCCCTCCCCGCCCTCCCTGTCGCCGGTCCCGGTCACGCCGACCCCGCAGGAGGGACCCGAGTGGGCCGGGCGGGGCTACCTCGCCGCCTGGCAGGCCGGTGACCTCGCCGCCATGACAGCCCTGGTCGCCGATCCACCGGCCGACCTCGCCGACCGGCACCGCCGGTTCGACACCGAGCTGCGGGTCACCTCGCTCTCCCTCACCGCCGGTGAGCTGCGCGCGCAGGAGACGGAGACGGCCGAGCTGTCCTTCAACGGGGTACGGGAGGTCACCGGGCTGGGCCGGTGGCCCTTCGCCTCGGTGCTGCGTCTGGCGCTGCGCGACGGGACGTGGAAGGTGCTCTGGGCCCCGGAGACGATGCATCCCTCGCTCAAGGACGGCGGGAGCCTGCGGCTGAAGGAGAGGGAGGTCCGGACCCCGGCCACCCTCACCCGCGAGGGACGGCCGTTCCCCCGGGAGAGCAGGGCGGGCGACTACTTCACCGGCCTGGACGGGATCGCCGTCGAGGTGAAGCTGCTGGAGGAGCCGTCGGGCAGGACGCTGCAGTCCTCCCGGCCCGAGAAGCGGTCCGGGGCCAGGACCACGATCTCCCAGCCCGTGCAGGCCGCCGCGGCCCGGGCCCTTGACGGGAGCGTGCGGCCCTCCGCGATCGTGGCCGTGGACGTCCGGACGGGCCAGGTGCGCGCGGTGGCGGACTCGCTGGGCGGACGGAAGGCCTTCAACGGCCTGTACCCCCCGGGGTCGACGTTCAAGGTGGTGACGGCCGCCGCGCTGCTGCGCTCCGGACTGACCCCGGACTCACCGGTCGCCTGCCCGGCCTCCTACACCCTCCCGAACGGCAGGCCCTTCACCGACTCCGACGGGATCGACCACGGCACCGTCCCCCTGAGCACGGCCTTCGCGCTGTCCTGCAACACCACCTTCGCCCAGCAGACCTACGAGCGGCTGCGCGACGACCGGCTGCGCGCCGAGGCCGCCGACCGGTTCGGCTTCCGGGAGAAGCCGGGACTGAGCACCTGCCGGATCCGGCCGTACACGACCCCCGACGAGCTGGGGTCCGACGCCATCGGCCAGAACTCCGTACAGGCCAGCCCGCTCTGCATGGCCGAGACGGCCGCCGCGGTGGCGAGCGGCGTCTGGAGGCCCGCCATCATGACCGAGCGGCCTCCCGCGGACTCGCCGCAGCCGGTGCCGCTGGACGACGGCGTGGCCGGGGGCCTGCGGACGATGATGGACGCCGTGGTCGCCCGCGGCACTGCCGCCCAGGCCGGTCTGCCCGCGGGCACGGCGGGCAAGACCGGCACCGCCGAGGTCGAGGGCGGCGAGGACCACGCCTGGTTCATCGGGTACCGGGACTCCCTGGCCTTCGCGGTGTTCGTGGAGCACGGCGGCGCCGGGGGACAGGTCGCGGCACCGCTCGCCGCCAGGTTCCTGAACGCGCTGTGACCCCCCTCCCGCGGTGACCCGGTCCGTCACGACGGCGGGAGCGGGCGGGCAGGATGACGGGCTACCGTACACAGGGTGTACGTGAAGATCTGCGGGCTCCGCGAGCCCGGACATGTGACGGCCGCCGTCGAGGCGGGCGCCGACGCCATCGGATTCGTCCTCACCAGGAGCTCGCGGCGGGTCACCCCCGCGCGGGCGCGGGAGCTGGCCTCGGCGGTCCCGGAGCACGTGCTGACCGTGGCGGTGTTCGCCGGGGAACCGCCCGGGGAGGTCCGCGCCGCCGCGCTGGAGGCGGGCGTGCGCGGGATCCAGCTGCACGGCGACCACCCGCACGAGGACTTCACCGCGCTCGAGGACCTGGGCCTGACCCTGGTCCGGGCCGGGGCGGCCGGTACCGACCTGCGCTGCGGCGCCTTCGACGAGGACCTGCTCATCGTCGACGCGCCCAGGCCCGGCTCCGGGGAACCGTGGGACTGGGCGGCGGTGCGCGGGCGCCCGCAGGGCCGCTGGATGCTGGCCGGAGGGCTGGACCCGTCGAACGTGGCCGGGGCGATCGCCGCCGCCCGCCCGTGGGGGGTGGACGTGTCGAGCGGGGTGGAGGTCGCGCCCGGGGTCAAGGACGCCGGGCTCATCGCGGACTTCGTCACCGCCGCCCGCGGCGCGGCCGGGACGGCGGTGGGGGAGGGCGACGGCTGAGCGACGCCCCGGTGGGGAACGGCGGCGTCGGCGGCGGGCCCGGAGCAGGAACGGGCTCAGCGCAAGAACGGGCTCGCAGCAGGGACGGGCTCACAGCAAGAACGGGCTCGCAGCAGAGACGGGCTCAGAGCAGGGACCGGAGGGGTTCGGAGCGGGGACGGGGTCACAGCAGGGACGGGGTCAGCGTGATCGGTCCCGCCGCGATGTGCCGCCCGCGCGGAGCCGGGTCGGCGAGCACCCCGTCGTGCACCACCACCCGCCCGCCCACCAGCACGGTCCGCGGGCGCCCGGTCAGCGTCATGCCCTCGTACGGGGTGTAGTCGGTGGCCATGTGCAGGTCGCCGGAGGTCACCGTCCAGCGCGCCGAGGGATCCCAGATCGCGATGTCGGCGTCCGCCCCCGGCATCAGCGTGCCCTTGCGGGGATAGAGGCCGTTGGTCCGTGCGGGGCCGGCCGCGGTGAGCTCGACGAACCGGGTGGCCGGCAGCCCGCGGCCCGCGACGAACTCCGAGAAGATCACCGGGAGCCTGGTCTCCACCCCGGGCAGCCCGTTCGGCATGACCCGCACGTCGGAGCGGCGCGACTCCTTCTGCGCCACGTCGTAGCAGCAGTGGTCGCTGCCGATCGTGGTGATCTCCCCGGTGAACAGGTGGCGGGCCAGCGCGTCGACCACGCCACGGGGACGCAGCGGAGGGCAGCAGACGAACCGCTCCGGAACCGGCCCGCCGTACAGGCCGTCGTCCAGCACCAGGTGGTGGGCGACCGACTCGGTGAAGGCGGCGACCCCGCGGCGCCTGGCCGCGGCCACCAGCTCCACCGCCTCCGCGGTCGACTGGTGGACGAAGTAGACCGGGGCGCGCAGCGACTCGGCGATGGCCAGCACCTCGGCCACCGACGCCGTCTCGGCCAGTTCCGGCCGGGTCGCCGCCATGTGCTCGGCGCCGATCCGGCCCGAGGCCGCGCAGCGCTCCTGGGCGTCCCCGATGATGTGGTCGGCCTCGCAGTGGATCACCACCAGGCCGCCCAGGTCGCGCAGCACCGTCATGGTCCGCAGGATCGTGTCCTCGTTCGCCATGGTCTCGCCGCGGTAGGTGGTGAACATCTTCACCGTCGGCATGCCGTCGGCGACCAGCGCGGCGAGCTGGGCGGGCACGGTCGCGTCCCACTCCACCACGCAGGCGTGCAGGGCGCTGTCGCACAGTCCCTGCGACGCCTTGGCCCGCTGGGCGTACGCCACGTCGGCGGGCGTCTGACCGGGGCGCGGGATCGCGAAGTCCACGATCGTGGTGGTGCCGCCGAACACCGCCGCCGTGGTGCACCGCGCGTGGTCGTCCAGCGAGGTGAAGTCGCCGGAGGTGAAACCGACGTGGCAGTGCGGGTCGACGCCGCCGGGCATCACCAGCGCGCCGCCCGCGTCGATCTCGACGGTGCCGGAGGGGGCGGGCGTGCCCGGCTCGGTCAGGGCGACGACGACGCCGCCCGCCACGAACACGTCCGCCCGGGCCGACCACCCGGCCTCCACCACGGTGCCGCCGCGAACCACCAGCGATGCCCTCACCGGACGCTCCGCCCGAGGTGGGCCCGCCAGCCGCCGGCCTCGCTGATGTCGGTCACTCCCGGCGCGGAGATCGCCTCGGCGCGCATCCGCATGCAGAGCGACCCGCTCCCGTCCGACAGCTCGATCACCCCCAGCTCCAGCTCGGGCGGTTCCCCCGGCAGCAGGCGCTCGCGCAGGATCTCGTAGGTGACCTCGTACAGCTCGCCGGGCACCGCGTGCCCGCCGCCGGGGACGGGCGACAGGCCGGGGAACTCGTCGCGTACCGAGTAGAACCGGTAGCGGGGGGCGGTCTCGGCCGGACCGAGGAACCTCGCCCCGGCCAGCGCGTCGTTCAGGCTGCCGCCCGACATCGCCTGGCCGTTGACGAACATGCGCAGACTCTCCACCTGGTCCTCCTTCATCGGGTGCTCCGGCCGCCGCGAGGGCTCGCGGCGAGCGGGTCGAGCGGGTCTCGCATCAGCCGGTCCGGGCCCAGGTCGGCGACGTTCACCGGCGGTGGCGTCCCCGCGACCAGGTTGCGCAGCGTCTCGCCCCACAGGGGGGCGAAGGTGAAGGAGTACGTGCCGCCCGCCACCAGGAAGCCCGGCGCGCCCGGCACCTCGCCGATCACCGGCATCTCGTCGGGGGTGGCCGCCAGCGGTCCCGCCCACATGCGCAGCAGCCGCAGGTCCCGGACGAACGGCAGGATCCGCACGGCGAGCGCCATGTTGCCGACCAGGCCGTCCACGCCCGCCTCGCTGCGGCCGTCCAGGTCCATGGTCCTGGCCGGCCAGCCGCCGCCGACCAGCAGGTTGCCCGCGGTGACCTGCTTCACCGACAGGCCCTCGCCGATGTGCTGGACCAGGTGCGGCAGGACGGGGGCCGAGCGCACGGTGGCGTGCATCTGGATCGCCACCGGCGCCATCCGCAGCCCGATCCCGGCCATCGCCGCGATCCCGCCCAGCCAGGGACCGGCGACGTCGACGACCACCGGGGCCTGGACGACCTCCCCGCCCGCCTCGACCCGCCAGGTCCCGCCGCTCCGGGTGACCGCGGTGACCGGCGCGAACGGCACCAGCCGGGCCCCGTGCCGCGCCGCGTCGGCCAGGTAGGCGGGGGTGACCTTCAGCGGGTTGGCGTACCCGTCGAGGCCGCACCAGGTGGCCGCGGCGACGGTCGGGCCCAGCGACGGCAGCGCCGAGCGGGCCGCGTCGCCGTCCATGACCTCGGTCGCGATCCCGGCCGCGGTCTCCCAGGCGTGCTTGTCGTGCAGTTCGCGTACCTGGGCCTCGGACTCGGCGATGGTGAACCCGCCGCTGCGGCGCAGCTCGACGGAGGTCTCCAGCTCGTCCTCGACGGTCTCCCACAGGTCGCTGGCGGCCCGCTGCAACGGCAGGAAACGCGCACTGTCCAGCGGTACGGCCTGACCAGGGCGACGGGTGTGCACGGCCTGCATGTGCAGGTTGCCCGCGGTGGTGCCCGATCCCTCGCGGCCGGGGGCTCCGCGTTCCAGCACCGTCACCCGGTGCCCGTCGCGCGCCAGCCGGCTCGCCGTGGCGGCGCCCAGCACCCCGGCGCCGACGATCACCACGTCGGACGTCCTCACGTCGTCGTCCCGTCGGCGCGGCTCTCCGCGATCTCCAGCAGTGTCGCCACCGGTACCGGCCTGACCGGTGTCCGGGAAGGGAACGCCTCCACCGGCTGGTCCGCGGTCTCCCCGGGCCGGGCGGCCCTGACCAGCGCGGAGACCGCGAAACCGCACTCGCGGCCCTGGCAGGGGCCCATCCCGGCGCGGGTCCACGCCTTGGTGGCGTTCAGGTCGCCCCCGGCACGCGCGGCCGCGGTCTCGCGGATCTCTCCCGCGGTGATCGCCTCGCACCGGCAGACCGGGGTCTCGTCGGGTACGGAGGCGGCCAGCGTGTCCAGGAGCAGGGCGGGACCCGGGTAGATCGAGCCGGTGAGGGCCGCGAAGTGTTCCGCCCGCCGCCGTGCCCTCGTCCACCGCCGGATCTCGGAGGCGGGCACCGGTCCCCGCCCCTTCCCGAGGGCCGGGGCTCGTGGACCGTCGCGGTCTCCGGCGTCGTCGCGTCCGCGGGTGTCGCCCTGTTCCCGGGCCAGGGCGCCGTGTTCCCGGGCGGGCGTGCCGTGTTCGCGGGCCAGGGCGCCGTGTTCCCGGGCCAGGATGTCGTGGGCGGCGGCCATGCCCCGGGCGACGGCCGCGTGCACCCCGCCGACGCCCGCGGCCTCGCCCACGACGTAGACCTCGTCGCGCGAGGAACGCCCGGCCGGGCCGGTGAGCGGTGACACCTCCCCGGTCACGGCGTCGGTGCCGGTCGCGCAGCCCAGCATGCGGGCGAGGTCGGTCTGCGGCCGGAAGCCGTACCCGACGCAGAGCGCGTCCACCTCGACGGTGCGGATCGGGCGTCCCGGCGTCGCGGCCGAGGCCAGCGTCACCGACGAGACGCGCTCCCGACCGTCCGCGCGCAGCACCACGGTCCTCTGCCAGAGCGGCACCCGGGCGCGGGCGAGCCGCGCCGCGTACCCGGCGAGTTCGCGCAGCCGGGCCGGGTGCAGCAGCGCGCCGGACGCGCGCGGACCCGGACGGTACGGCGTGCCGACCTCGGCGATCCCCGCGACCGTCACCCCGAGGGCGAGCAGCGAGCAGGCGACCGGCAGCAGGAAGGGACCCGAGCCGGCCAGCACCACCCGGTCGCCGACCGAGGTGTGGTCGGCGGCCAGATGCTGGGCGAAACCGGGAGTGGTCACACCGGGAAGCCGCCAGCCCGGGAAGGGGAACACCCGCTCGTAGGCCCCGGTCGCCAGGATCACGTACCGGCCGCGCAGCCGCACCGCCCGGCCCGCTGCGTCGGACGCCAGCAGCGTGCTCCCGTCGTCGGCCACCCCCCACACCAGGTGGCCGGTGCGGCACTCGACGCCCGCGGCGCGCACCCGGCCGATCAGCCGCCCGCCCTCGGGGCGGTGGTCTCCCCACACCCGCGCGACCTCGGGCGCGGGACGCCGGTAGTACTGGCCGCCCAGCTCGGGTTGCTCGTCCAGGATCGTCACGGTCAGCCCGGACGCGGCCAGCCGGGCCGCCGCGGTCAGACCGGCCGGGCCGCCCCCGACGATCACCACGTCCCGCCGCACGACCGCCCCGTCGCCGTCAGCCGCCATCGGGACCCTCCGAGAGGGCGGCCGTGTCGACCCGCATGCCCGGGTGGATCCTGGTGAGGCAGGCGCGGACCCCGGCCCGGCCGTCCACGGTCACCTCGCACTCGAAGCACACGCCCATCCCGCAGAACGGGCCACGGAGCGCGCCGTCGACCGGGTTGCGGCCAAGCGTCCAGTGGCGCTCGCCCACGAGGGCGGCGGCCAGGGTGACGCCCTCGACGGCGCTGATCACCCGCCCGTCGACCACGATCGTCGCCCTCCTTGCGGTCACCGGCCCCGTCCCGTCCGCCGAATCCTTTCTGCGCTTCGGGTTCGTTCCGCGTGCCGAGCCTCCCCGGCCCGCCGACCCCGTCACGCGCGGGTCTCCTCGCGGCCCGCGCCGGCATCGGGCGTCGCCGCCTCCGACGCCACCGGACCGGACTCCCGCGCGACCGGACCGGACTCCTCCAGCGCCGCGACCAGGCCGGACTCCTCCAGTACGGTTCTGATCGCGCGGAGCGTCCCCGGGTCGGAGACCGGCAGCAGGGGCGGGCGCACGTGCCCGCCGGGCTGGCCGAGCAGGGACATCGCGGCCTTGAGCTGGGCGATGGGGGAGCCGTGCACGCCGCTGTAGTCGGGAGCGACGAGACGGCCGGACAGGCCCGCGTACCGGTCGGCCCAGGCGCGGGCGGACTCGCGGTCGCCGGCCGCCACCGCCTCGTAGTAGGGGACCGCGAAGGGAGCCCCGACGCCGCCGCCGTCGATGTTGCCGTCACCGCCGAGTCCCAGCAGGACGGCGAGGCCGCGCCGGTGCAGGAAGCTGCCGAACACCCGGACACGGTCGCAGACCGCCTCGACCGTGCCGAGCATCCTCAGCCAGTCGCCGGTGCTGTCCTTGATCGCGACCACGTTGTCGAGGTCGGCCAGCCGTTCGGTCAGCCCGGGGTGGGCGGAGATGTCGACGGCGACGCCGCGCGGCCAGTTGTAGACCATGAACGGCAGGTCCGTGGCCGAGCCGACCCGGTCGTAGAAGGCCACGATCTCCTCGGGGCCGGGATGCACGTACGGAGGCGGTGTGGCGAGCAGGCCGTCGGCACCGGTCTCGGCGGCGTGCCGGGCGAGGTCGATCGCCTCGCCGGGCGTGTAGGCGGTGACGCCGACGACCACGGGGAAACGGCCGGCGACCTCCCGTACCGCGATCTCGGTGACGCGGCGGCGCTCGGCCGGCGTCTGGCTGAACCACTCGCCGGTGCTCCCGTTGACCAGGACGCCGTGCACCCCCTGGGCGGCGTACAGCCGGAGCAGCGCCCGCCAGGCCCCCTCGTCCAGCGCGCCGTCGGCGGTGAAGGGGGTGGGGGCGGCCGGCCAGTAGCCGTGCCAGGTGACGTCGTCGCGGTCCATGGGGTTCCCGGGGGTCGGTGCGAGGAACAACCTGCAGATTTTACGGAATCGATTGCACCAGGTTGCTGCACGACCATCTTTCCGGTCAAGCAGGAAATATGTTCTTAACAGGTGTTATTTCCAGAAGTCATCGGCGCGGGACGCGGGAGAAGGGGGCGGTCCGGGAGTTCCCGGGATCGATTCCATGGACGAGGCGCCTCTCGGCGCCTGGCCGACCCGCGAGCCCGGGGACCGGGTCCCGGGCGCGCGGGTCGGCCGCGCATGAACCGGCGGGGGAGCCGGCCGTGCATGAGTCGGCGGGCGAGCCGGTCACGCATGAACCGGCGAGCCGGCCGCGCATGAACCGGGGGGTCAGCCGCGCATGAGCCGGCGCAGGAGGGAGCGTCGCCGGACGGGCGGTTCGGGGGCCGGTCTCTCCACGGCGGGATGGCGGGCCCGCCAGTCGGCGACGACCTCGTCCACGTCGAAGAGCGGCTGGAGGAGCGGCGGACCCGACAGGGTCCTGCCGTGGCTCTCGCGGATCCGGCCGTTGATCTCCTCGATGATCCGGCGCGCCTCGGCCTCCGTCCGCGCGTCCGCCGCGGCCGCCCGCGCCTCCTCGGCGTCCTTGCGCAGCGCGAGCGTCCCGGGAAGCGGGAACGACAGGTTCTCCGCTCTCATCTTCTGCTTGACCCACCACATCTCGTCGGGCTGCCTGCCCGCGTCGGGGAGGGGCTTGCCGGCCCCCGGCAGGTTGTCGAACTCCCCGCGTTCGGTGGCCTCGCGGATCTGCCGGTCGATCCACGTCTCGAAGCTGACCCCGGGCGGTTTGCGGTCCGTCACGGTCGGGCCTCCTGTCGTGGTCGGTGACACCTTCGAGGGTAATCGGCGGTGCCCGGTGGGGCTCTCCGCGGCCCCGGGGTGCACGGATCCCGGCCTTGCCAAAATGGTCAACCATCTTTACGGTATGGACAACCACATTGACTGTTTCTGGTGCGTGCGGACGCCGAGCCCGGCTCCGGCGCCCGCCGAACCCCCGCAGAGAGAAGGTTCCCCATGCCCTCCGACGTCTTCGTCGCCCACACCGCCGAGAGCGCGCCGCCCGAGATCCGCCCCACCATCGAGGGCGTGACGCGGAAGTTCGGCCACCTTCCCTCGGCGGTGGCCCTGATGGCCGAATCCCCGCAGCTGCTCAAGGGGTTCCTGGCGGCCTCGGCGTCGTTCGAGCAGGCCACCCTCGGCCCGCTCGAACGAGAGATCGTCATCCTGACGGTCGCCACCCGGAACCGGTGCCACGTCTGCGTGGCGCTCCACACCGCCACGCTGGCCGGGCTGGACGCCCCGCCCGAGGTCGTCGAGGCGCTACGGTCGCGGAAGCCCCTGGCCGACACGCGGCTGGAGGCGGTACGGCTCTTCACCCTGGCCGTCATGGACCGCCAGGGTGCCGTGGACGACAACGAGATGCGGGCGTTCCTCGACGCCGGCCACACCGCCCGGAACGCGCTCGAGGTCGTTCTCGGGGTGGGGACCTACACCATCTCCACGTTCGCCAACCGGCTCGTCGACGCGCCCCTCGACCCCCAGATGAGCGCCTTCGCCTGGGACGGCGGAGAGGCCTGACCGGACGGCCCGGGTCAGGCGGCCCGGGTGGGCGGCTCAGTTCAGGCGACTCAGGTCAGGCGGCTCAGACCGTCGGTGATCGCCTGGCGGAGCATGTCACCGTACGCACCCTCGGGGAGGTCGTGGACCCGGTCGGAGGCCAGCCGGAAGTGGCGACGGGCCTCGTCGGGATCGCCCAGCAGCTCGTGGGCGGCTCCCATGTTGACGTGGAGCGAGGGGTAGAACGGGAGAACCCGCTCGTCCGCCACCGCGTCGGCGTGCTTGAGCGAGATCTCGTTCCAGCGCAGGGTCTCCTCGGCGGACTCCTGGTGGCGCGCGACGTAGTGGGCCGCCACACAGGCGTCGAAGTCGTCGGCCCGCTCCAGCCACGCCTGCTCGAACAACCGCAGCGCGTCCTCGGGACGGCCGTCGGCCTCGGCCTCCATGCCCTCGGCGCAGAGCTTGATCACCGGGTTGTCAGGGTCCACGATCCCCACCTTCCTGTCGTACGGGACCGGCAGACTACGGGCCGGGACCGACAGAACCGCGACAGGCGGGCCCCGGCCCGGTCGCTCCGCCCGCCGGGTGCTCGCGCGCCCGTCCAAGAGTTTCCCAACTCCCCGCCAGGACACCGTCACCCGGCGGGGAGAACGCCGTCCCCCGCGTCCGCTCCCGCACAATGACCACGATCCCGCGTTCACGCCGCCCGGCGCGGGGACGGGGACGGGCCGGTGGGCGGGGCGACGCACCGGGGACCCTGCCGGGCGACACGGTGGAGCGCCGCTCCGTCCTGTGGTCCCGCCGTCCGGCCGGGCGGGCGCACGCGGGGGCGGTTCCACGACGGGCATCAAGGACGTGACGCATGCACATCGATCTCACCGGCAAGACGGCGCTGGTCACCGGATCCACCCAGGGGATCGGGGCGGCCATCGCCACCGGCCTGGCCCGGGCGGGCGCGACGGTGGCCGTGAACGGCCGCACTCCCCAGACGGTGGAGGCCGCCGTCGGCGCGCTGCGCCTGAAGGTCCCCGGCGCGCGGGTCGTCCCGGTCGCCGCCGATCTCGCCACCCAGGCGGGTGCGGACCGGGCCGTCGGCCTCGTACCGGAGGTCGACATCCTGATCAACAACCTCGGCGTCTTCGGGGTACAGGACGCCCTGGAGATCACCGACGACGAGTGGCGGCGCTTCTTCGAGGTGAACGTCCTGGCGGCGATCCGCCTCACCCGCGCCTACCTGCCGGGGATGACGGCGCGCTCCTGGGGCCGCGTCCAGTACATCGCCAGCGACTCCGCGATCGTCACGCCCCTGGAGATGATCCACTACGGGATGTCCAAGACCGCGCTGCTGGCGGTCTCGCGAGGCTTCGCCAAGAAGGCCGCGGGCAGCGGCGTCACGGTCAACTCCGTCATCGCCGGTCCCACGCACACCGAGGGGGTGGAGGACTTCGTCTACGAGCTCGTCGAGCGTGACCTGCCCTGGGAGGAGGCCCAGCGCGCCTTCATGCGGGGACACCGTCCCCAGTCGCTGCTGCAACGGCTGATCGAACCGGAGGAGATCGCCGACATGGTCGTCTACCTCAGCTCCCCGCAGGCCTCGGCCACCACCGGCGGCGCGCTCCGGGTCGACGGGGGGTACGTCGACGCCATCGTTCCCTGAGCCCTTGAAGCCCCCGACGCCCCTGAAGCCCCGGCCGGTGCCCGCGTGGGCGGTGGCCCTCCCGGCCGGCGGCCTGCGGGCGGGCCCGGCCGCGGGGGAGGGACCCCCGGGGAAGGCACCGAGGTCAAGCGTTCGTCGGTGAACCCGGGGATAGTCCGGGCGAGCCCGCGGGTACGGACGCTCCGTGAACGATCAGGAGACCGTCCCGGCACCGGACACGCCCGGCGTGCCCGCGTACTGAGCACGGCGAACGGTGTCCCCGTCGTTCCCGTTCCTCCGGCGGGCCGCCGACCGGCTGACCGACGCCGCCCCCGGCTGGCTGGTGGAGACGGTACGGCCGGCGCCCGCGGCCCTCGAATGGTGGCCGATGCTGCGCATGGCGGTGGCGGTGACCACCCCTCTCGCCGCGGGGTTCGTCACCGGGCACGTCGTGGCCGGTCTGCTGCCGGCCATCGGCGCGATGAACGCCGGCATGGCCGACCGCGGGGGGCCGTACCGGGTCAGGGTCATCCGGATGGCGGCGGCCGGCACCGCCGGAGCGGTCGGGTACCTCGTCGGCGCCGCGATCCGCGACCACGGCTGGTGGGCGGTGCTCGCCGTGGTGGCCGTCTCCGTGGTGTCCGCGCTGATCAGCACGAGCGGCGCCACCGGATCGGCGGCCGGGCTGCAGCTGCTGGTGATGACCGTGCTGTCCATCGGTATAGCGCTGCCGGGATCGCCCCTGCTGAACGCGCTGGCGTTCCTGCTGGGCGTGGGATGGGTGATCGCCCTGGGGGCCGCGGAGTGGCCGTTCCATCCCCGCGCGCCCGAGGAGGCCGCGGTGGTCACGGTCTACCGGGCCCTCGGCACCCTCCTCGCCGCCCGCACGCGCCCCACCGGCGACACCAGCGACACCAGCGACACCAGCGACACCAGCGACACCAGCGACACCAGCGACACCGGTGACACCGGCGCGCTGACCGCGTTCGACGCCGCCCTCAAGAGCGGGTACGACACCGTCCTCGCGGCGCGCTCCCCGGCCGCGGGCCTGGACGCGGGACGTACCCGCCTGGTCGCCCTGCTGAACCAGGCCTCGCTGATCCGCAACGCGCTGCTGTCGCTCTCCCACGAGGGGCGCGAGCCGCCCGCGGAGCTCGTCGCGGACGTCGAGGAGGTCACCGCCTCGCTCACCGGCGGGCCCGCGCCGCGGACGCTGCGCCACGAGTGCGACTCGCCCGCCGTGCGCGCCCTGTGCTCCGCGGTGGAGGGGGCCGTGGCCCTGGCCTCCGGCGGCGACGTGGCGGCCGAGCAGCTGCCGTACGAGAGGATCGGCCGCCGGGCCCGGCTCCGGGCCGCCCTGAAGGACATGTGGTACGGCCACCTCGTCCGCGTCTACACGGTCAGGCTCGGGCTCTGCATGGGCGTCGCCGCCGCGATCGGCATGCTCGGCTGGTTCGAGCGGTCCTACTGGATGATGCTGACCGTCGCGCTGGTGCTCAAGCCCGACTTCGGGTCGGTGTTCGCCCGCGCGGTGCAGCGCGCGCTCGGGACCGTCGCGGGCACGCTGATCGGCACCCTGATGCTCGTCGTGGTCCCGTACGGGACGCCGCTCCTGGTGCCCGTCGCGGTGTGCGCGGCGCTGCTGCCGTACGGCGTGCAGCGCAACTGGGGTCTGCTCTCGGCCTTCCAGGCGCCGCTGGTGCTGCTCCTGGTGGACCTGCTGACCCGCGGGGGGCCCGGACTGGGCGTCATCCGGCTGGTCGACACGCTGGCCGGATGCCTGATCGTCCTGCTGCTGGGCTACCTGCCGTGGCCGACCAGCTGGGAGGCGCCGGTCGGGCCGCGGTTCGCCGACGCCGTCTCGGCCACCGCGAACTACCTCCGGCACGCGTTCGACGCCGGGCACACCGGCAGGGCGCTGCTCCGCCGCGGGGTGTACGACGCCCTGGCCGATCTGCGGACGGTCTTCCAGCGGGCGATGACCGAGCCGGCCGTGGTCAGCCGGCGCGTCACCACCTGGATGCCCGCGATGACCGCCCTGGAGCAGGTGGCGAACGCGACCGTCGCCACGGTCGCGCGGACCGAGCGCGGCGCGCCGCCGCCCCCGGACACCGCGGTCCAGACCCTGGCCGGTTGCCTGGACGACCTCGCCAGGGACGTCCGCGCCGGACGGGAACCCGCCGATCCGGCGTTCTGCGAGGAGAAGAGCCTGGAGCGGATCGACTCCGCGGTGCGCGGCCTGCGCGACACGGTCTCGGCCAACCGTCCCGGGTGACCGTCCGGCCCGGCCCGGACGGTCCGGGGACCAAGGGACCGGGGACCAAGGGGCCGAGGGGCCGAGGGGCCGAGGGACCGGGAACCCGCTTGACCCTGACACGGTGACAAGGTCTTCACTGTGGCCCAGGAGGTGGTCCCCATGACCATGCGGGAACAGGACACGGACATGATCCGAGCGCTCCGGGGGCTGGAGGACGGCCGCGCGTCGGTACGGCTGCGGGCGGCGATGGCGCTCGGCACGACCCCCGGCCCGCGGTTCGTCGGCCCGCTCGTCGAGCGGTGCGCGGTCGAACCGGAGTTCTACGTGCGCGACATGCTGACCTGGGCGCTCACCCGGCACCCGGCCTCCCTGACGGTCCCGGAGCTTCTCGGGGAGCTCCGCTCGGAGCGCGCGCAGGCGCGGAGCCAGGCGCTGCACACGCTGTCCAAGATCGGGGACCGGCGGGCGTGGCCGGCGATCACCCGGGCGCTCCTGTCCGACGCCGACGACGAGGTGGCGCGGAGCGCGTGGCGGGCGGCGGTCGTGCTCGTACCCGAGGGGGAGGAGCACGAGCTGGCCGCGGCGCTGGCGGCACAGCTCGGGCGCGGCGAACGCGACACGCAGCTGAGCCTCAGCCGGGCACTGGTCGCGCTCGGTGAGATGATCGTGCCGGCCCTGCGCGCCGCGGCGGAGGATCCCGACCCTCGCGTACGCGCGCACGCGATCGCCACGGAACGGCTGCTGCGCGACCCGGAGACCGGGTTCGCGTTCGCGATCGAGGAGGCCAAGCGCGTCGTGGCCCTCGGCGACACCGGCGGGAAGGAGTGACGGACGGTGCTGATCGGCGACGTGGCGCGGCGGTCCGGGGTCAGTGCCCGCATGCTCAGGCACTACGACACGCTCGGCCTGGTGCGGCCGACGGGCCGTACCGGCGCCGGCTACCGGGAGTACTCCGACGAGGACATCCGGCGGATCTTCCACATCGAGAGCCTGCGGTCCCTGGGGCTGTCGCTGCGCGACGTCGGGCGCGCGCTCGACGATCCCGGCTTCACGCCCGCGGACCTCGTCGACGACCTCATCCGCCGGACGCGCGAGCGCATCGCGGCCGAGACGGAGCTGCTCACGCGGCTGCGCCGGATCGACGCCGCGGAACCGGCCGGCTGGGAGGACGTCCTGCAGATCGTCGCGCTCCTGCAGGAGCTGGGGTCGGCCAGCGCGGGCAGGCGCCAGCGCGCGGCCCTGTCCTCGGTCGAGGAGGCCGCGGTGCCGGTGGAGGCACTGGTCGAGGCGGCGCTGAGCGAGACGGACCCGAACGTCGCCGGGGCCCTTCGCTGGGCTCTGGCGCGGTCGGGCGACGACGGCCCGGCGCTGCTGGCGAGGGGACTCGGCTCGCCCGCGGCCGAGGTGCGCGAGCGCGCCGTCCGGGCCATCGCCGAGATCCCGGACGACCGGGCGACCGCAACGCTGCGCGAGGCCCTCGCGAGCCCCGACCCCGTGGTCCGCAGGCACGCGGCCCTGGCGCTGGGGGCACGGGGGGTGGCCGACGCGATCCCGGTGCTCGTCGACACCGTCGTCGAGGGGACGAACGACGTCGACGCGGCCGACGCCCTGGGCGCGCTGGCGAGCCGTCCCGCATTGGCGGACCGGATCGCCACCGGGCTCGTCGATCGCCTCGCCCACGGGGACGTGGAACCGTCCGCGCGCCGGCGGCTGACCCAGGCGCTCGCGGACGTCCCGGGAACCACGGCGTCACGGGCCCTCGCCGAGCTGTCCCGTGACGAGGACCGTGCCGTCGCGCTCACCGCGACGTACATCCTGGGGCTCCGGGGCGCGCGATGACGGCTCTTCCCGGCGTGCCGTGCGCGGCGCCGGGCCACGAGGTGCCCTTTTCGACAGTGGACGGCTCCCCGGCCCGGGGGCCGGGGAGCGCGTCATAGGAACAGGCTGAGCAGCAGGACGAACACCAGACCGGTCACCGAGATGATCGTCTCCATCACCGACCAGGTCTTGATGTTCTGCCCCACGGTGAGCCCGAAGTACTCCTTGACCAGCCAGAAGCCCGCGTCGTTGACGTGCGAGAAGAACAGCGAGCCGGCGCCGATGGCGAGCACGAGCAGCGAGGTCTCGCCGACGCTGAGGTTGGCGACCAGCGGCGCCAGGATGCCGGAGGCCGTGACGGTCGCGACGGTCGCCGACCCCGTGGCCAGCCGGATGAGCACGGCGACGAACCAGGCCAGCAGCAGCACCGACAGGCCGCTGTTCTGCACCCAGGTGGCGATTAGGTCGCCGATCCCGGTGTCGATCAGGGTCTGCTTGAAACCGCCGCCCGCGGCCACGATCAGCAGGATGCCCGCGATCGGGGGCAGCGACTGCTCCAGGGACTTCGCGACCGCCTTCCGGTCCATGCCCGCGCCGAGACCGAGGGTGAACATCGCCACGATGACGGCGATGAGCAGCGCGATCAGCGGCGTGCCGAGGAAGTCGAGGACCGAGCGGATCGGGTTCCCCTCGGGGAGGAGGATGGCGGCGAGCGCCTTGCCCATCATCAGCACCACGGGCAGCAGCACCGTGGCGAGGGTGACGCCGAACGAGGGCCTGCGGGTGTCCTCGGCCGCGGGCCGGGTCTCGTAGAGCTCCGGCGCCGGGACGTCCACCCAGCGGGCCGCGTACTTGGCGAACAGCGGCCCGGCGATGGCGACGGTCGGGATGGCGACGAGCACGCCCAGTCCCAGCGTGATGCCCAGGTCCGCCTTGAGGGCGTCGATGGCGACCAGCGGCCCGGGGTGGGGCGGGACCAGGCCGTGCATCACCGACAGGCCGGCGAGCGCGGGGATGCCCACCCGGATCAGCGAGACGCCGGAGCGGCGCGAGACCAGGAAGATGACCGGCATCAGCAGCACGAGGCCGATCTCGAAGAACATCGGCAACCCGATCAGGGCGCCCACCGCGGCCATCGCCCAGGGCAGCGAACGAGGACTGGAGCGGCCGACGATCGTGTCCACGATCTCGTCGGCCCCGCCGGAGTCGGCGAGCAGCTTGCCGAACATCGCTCCCAGCGCGATGAGGGTGCCGACCCCGGCGGCCGTGCTGCCGAACCCGTCGGTGAAGGCGGAGATGGTGTCGGCCATCGACAGGCCCGCCACGGCTCCCACGGCCAGCGAACCGATGGTCAGGCTCAGGAAGGGGTGCAGCTTGAAGTACGTGATCAGCAGGACGATCAGCGCGATGCCGATGAGCGCCGCCGGGATGAGCCTGCCGGCGGGGGCCGGGGGAGGAGCGGCCAGCACGGTCAGCACGGTGGTCATCGCGCGCCCCCGGCCTCGTCCGTGTTCCGGGCCCCGGCCGGATCGGCGGGCGACGGGCCGGGGCCGGTCGTGTTCGCGGCGTCGAGGTAGGCCTCCACGAGGTCGTCGACGGGCAGGGAGAAGTCGAGGACCATCCCGCGCTCGTCGGGCTCCAGGGGCTCCAGCGTCTTGAACTGCGAGTCGACCAGTGAGGTGGGCATGAAGTGCCCGGGGCGGCCGGCCACCCTGCGCCGCACGGCGTCGATGTCGCCGTGCAGGTGGACGAAGGTCACCGACGGAGCGGCCTGCCGCAGGAGGTCGCGGTAGCTTCGCTTGAGGGCCGAGCAGCTGGCCACGCCACCGGTGGCGACGTGGTCGGCGAGCCAGTCGCCGATGGCGCGCAGCCACGGCAGCCGGTCGTCGTCGTCCAGCGGGATGCCGGCCGACATCTTGGCGACGTTGGCCTCGCTGTGGAAGTCGTCGGCGTCGGCGAAGGGCAGCCGCAGGCGCTGGGCGAGAGCCGCCCCCACCGTGGTCTTGCCCGAGCCGGTCACGCCCATGACGACGAGTAGCGCGGCACCGGGAGCCGGTGCGGCGGGGTCCTGGGTGGGGTTCGTGGCTCCTCCGCTCCCTAGGAGGCGCGGCCCGCGGACGGATCGCTCACGCGACCCGGCGACGGGACGGCCGCGCCTTGAGGATGTGTTGATGCCGCGTTCATATCGGCATGTCCCACATGCCCGCATGTCATTACCCGAAACTCACCCGTCACACGGGCCCGGCGCTCCCCCTCAGGGCTTGCGGGCCACGCCGCAGAACTGGGAGACCTCCGCGGGCTCGCCCGGGAGGCCGGGTTCCGGGCGCCAGCGCGAGCAGGAGACCACCCCGGGCTCCAGCAGTTCCAGGCCGTCGAAGAACGTGGCGACGTGGTCGCGCGAGCGGGCCACGATCGGCGTCCCGCCCCGCTCCATGAACCGCCGCATCGCCTCGTGCATGGCGTCGCCGTGGACCTCGGCGGTGGCGTGCGCGATCACCAGGTGGCTGCCGGAGGGGACGGCCTCGACCAGTTCCCGTACGACCTGTCGGGCCTCGTCGTTGTCGACGAGGTGGTGCAGGATGCCCAGCAGCATCAGGGCCACCGGCTCGCCGAGGTCGAGGGTGGAGGCGGCCTCGCGCAGGATGTGCCCCGGCCGGCGGAGGTCGGCGTCGATGTAGTCGGTGGCGCCCTCGGGCGAACCGGTGAGCAGGGCGCGGGCGTGGGCGAGGACCAGCGGGTCGTTGTCGACGTAGACGATCCGGGACTCCGGGGCGATCCGCTGGGCCACCTGGTGGGTGTTCTCGGCGGTGGGCAGGCCGGTGCCGATGTCGAGGAACTGGCGGATCCCGGCCTCCGTGACGAGGTGGCGGACGCAGCGGCCGAGGAACGCCCGGTCGGCGCGGGCCGAATCCACGATGCCGGGAATGAGGCCCTCCACCATGTCCCCGGCCTCCCGGTCGGCGGGGTAGTTGTCCTTTCCGCCCAGCCAGTAATTCCAGATGCGCGCCGAATGCGGATGCTCGGTGTCGAGCTCCGCGGTTCGCCGGTCGGATTCGCGAGCGGTACTCATGAGGGTGGAGTCCATTCGTGAGGTGTTCGCGCAGAATAGGGAAGATGGTAACTATCACATGCCTGATCAACATGGCAAATTAGGTTTATTGCTCGTTCTGTATATATGAGTTGATATATCCGCAAAGGGATGGATGACCGGAACTGCATAGGCCGTATCTCCCGTCACGGAACGCCACGACCGCCGCCTCGGACGGGCCCCTATGTTCTGCGGCGCCCGCCCTCGCGGGGCCACGCCCCTCACCGGCTTCCCGGGACAGGCGGGACGGGCGCGGGTTCACCGGTCCTCGGGACGCGCGGGGCAGGCGCTCCTCACCTGCCCCCGGAGCGCGCGGGGCCGCGCGTCCGGCGCGGGAGAACCTTTTCCGATTCCAGGGACGATCTCCGGAATAGCGCCGTACGGGCGGGGCACAGCCTGCCCATGGCTGACACCGCGATCGTCGACGTCGACGGCACCCTGGTCGACACCAACTATCAGCACGCGCTGGCCTGGTCCCGGGCGTTCGGCCGTCACGACGTGTGGCCGCCGTTATGGCGCATCCACCGGCACATCGGCATGGGCGGGGACCAGCTGGTGGCGGCGGTCGCCGGGGACGAGGTCGAGCGGCGGCACGGCGACGCGCTGCGGGACGCCTGGGGGGAGGAGTTCGACGTCTTCCTCGACGAGATCAGGCCGCTGGAGGGCGCCACCGCGTTCCTGGACGAGCTGGGCAGGCGCGGGTTCACCGTCGTGCTGGCCTCGTCCGGAAAGCCCCAGCACGTCGAGCACTTCCTCGACCTGGTGGACGGCCGCTCGCACTGCGCGGCGTGGACCACCTCCGAGGACGTCGAGGCCACCAAGCCCGCGCCCGACCTGCTGAAGGTGGCGCTGGACAAGGTCGGGGGGACCTCCGGGGTCATGGTGGGCGACTCGTCCTGGGACTTCGTCTCCGCCCGCAAGGCGGGTGTCCCCGGCATCGGCCTGCTGACCGGCGGGTTCCCGGCCGAGGACCTGCGCGAGGCCGGGGCGGACCACGTCTTCGGCTCCCTGCCCGAGCTGACCGCCGGCCTCGACCGCACCTCGCTCTGCGCGCCCCGCTGACGGTGACGGGGGCTCAGCTCCAGGGCAGCGTGCCCCGGGTGGCCCAGTAGCTCTCGGGCTCCTCGGCCAGCCCGGCGAGCCGCTCGTCGAGCTCGGCGTCCCAGGTGACACCGACCGCGGCCAGGTTGTCGCGCAGCTGCCCGGCCGAGACCGCGCCGCTCAGCACCGTCCCGGCCCACGGGCGGGCCAGGACGGCCGCCAGCGCGAGCGCGTCCGGGGTGACGCCCCGCTCGCGCGCGGCGGCCGTGAGCACGGCCGGTGCGGCGCGGGCGGTCAGCCGCCCGTTCGCCACGCCCTCCTTCACGATGACGCCCAGACCCGCCCGGTGCGCCCGTGCGAGCGCCTCGCCGGCCGAGCGCTCCAGCAGGTTCCACGTCGACTGCACGGTGTCGAAGAGCCCGATGTCGACCGCCCGGTCGACCGTCTCGGCCTGGCGCGGCCCACTCGTCGACAGGCCGACCGCCACCCCCTCGGCCCGTAGCGCGCGCAACCGGCCGAGCACGTCCCCGTCGTCGAGCACGCCGCTCTCCAGGGTCGCCGAATGGATCTGGTAGAGCGACAGGTGGTCGCCGAGCAGGGCGCGGGTCTGCTCCAGCTGCGCGGTGAACCGGTCGGCGGTGAGCTCCTTCACCTCGTGCCGCTCGGCGTCCATGCGCCAGCCGCCGACGTAGGCGTACCCCCACTTGGAACCGACCGCGACCGCGTCCGGGGCGATCCCGCGCTCGCGCAGCCAGCCCGAGAGGAACTCCTCCGCGCGTCCGTACGAGCGCGCCGTGTCGAGGTAGCGCACGCCCGCGGCCCACGCGGCGTCGAGCACGGCCCAGGTGCGCGCCCGCATCGCGGGGACGTCGCGGTCGGCGCCGAGGTCCTCGGCGCGGCCGAGCGTGATGTAGGCGGGACGGCCGAGCGCGGCCAGCCCCAGGCCGACCGGCGTCACGGCCGGGCCGCTCCGCCCCAGAGGACTCCGGACCAGCGCGTTCATGCGCGCCAATATAGCGGCCGTCCCCGCGCCGGATCCTCGCCCCGGATCCTCGCCCCGGATCCCTGGGCCGGATCTTCGGGTCTGGCAGGATCGGCGGGCCCGCGACCGGCGCGGCGACACGCCGTGATCTTCCTTGACGGGCGTACCGGTGGAACCTACGTTCGAATCCGGGGTACGCGTACCGGTGAAGGCGGCCGGGCGTCCCCCCTCGGGCAGGACGTCGGGGCGGGCGAAGACGGAGGGAGACGGGCATGCGCGGCGTGCTTCTCGCGATCGGCACTCGCAAGGGCCTGTTCCTGGCCCGTTCCTCCGGCGGCGGCCCGTTCGAGGTCGACCGGGTCCGGTTCTCCACCATCGGGGTCCCCTCGGTCGCGATCGACACCCGCGGCGCGGTGCCCCGCATCCTCGCCGGGATCGAGTACGGCCACTTCGGCCCGTCCGTGCTGCGCTCCGACGACCTCGGCGAGAGCTGGCAGGAGGGTTCCGCCGTCCCGATCGCCTTTCCCGAGGCCACCGCGACGACCCTCACCCGCGTCTGGCAGCTCCAGCCCTCCCCGTCGGAGCCGGAGGTGGTCTGGGCCGGTGCGGAGCCGGGGGCGCTGTTCCGCTCCGAGGACGGTGGCGCCACGTTCTCGCTGGTGGAGGGGTTGTGGAACCACCCGCACCGGTCACGCTGGCAACCCGGTCTGGGCGGGCTCTGCCTGCACACCGTGCTGTCCCACCCCGGTGACACCAAGACCCTGGTGGTCGCGGTCTCCGCGGCCGGCGTCTACCGTACCGGCGACGGAGGCGTCTCCTGGGAGGCGGCCAACCGGGGGATCCGCGCCCCGTTCCTTCCCGAGGGCGCGCAGTACCCGGAGTTCGGGCAGTGCGTGCACAAGGTGGACATGCACCCCTCCCGGCCCGAGCGGCTCTTCCTTCAGCACCACGGCGGCGTCTACCGCAGCGACGACTTCGGCGACTCCTGGACGTCCATCGGGGGCGGCCTTCCCTCCGACTTCGGCTTCCCGCTGGTCGTGCACCCCGATCGGCCCGACACCCTCTACGTCTTCCCGCTCCACGGCGACGACGACCGCACGCCCGTCGGCCACCGCTGCCGGGTCTTCCGCAGCGACGACGCGGGCGGATCGTGGCGGGCCCTGGACCGAGGGCTGCCCACCGGGCCGGTCCACGCCGCCGTGCTGCGCGACGCCATGTGCGCCTCGGCCGGAGGGGTGTTCTTCGGCACCCGCGACGGCGAGGTGTACGGCTCCTGGGACGACGGGGAGAGCTGGTTCCCGGTGGCCGACCACCTGCCGGACGTGCTGACCGTGCGTGCCGCGCCGGTCTGAGAGCGTCGTACCGGCCCGAAGGCGCGGTGGTGGGGACCGCCGCGCCTTCGGCGCTTCCGGGGGTGCCGAGGTCAGCTCGCGCTGCAGGAGACCGTCGGCCAGGTCGAGTTGCCGTTGCGCTGGATCGTCACGCCCCAGTTGTTGCCGCTGCCGTTGGGCGTGGCGGTCAGCACCTGGGCGCTGGGATAGCTCGCGCTGACGTTCCAGGTGGAGAGGACCTTCGCGGGGGAGGGGACGTTCATCGTGACGGTCCAGTTGCTCGAACCGCTGACCGAGACG
The DNA here is from genome assembly GCF_044456585.1 of Streptosporangium sp. NPDC050855. Lineage (NCBI taxonomy): Bacteria > Bacillati > Actinomycetota > Actinomycetes > Streptosporangiales > Streptosporangiaceae > Streptosporangium > Streptosporangium sp. NPDC050855. The sequence continues at coordinate 53,974 of NZ_JBITFY010000007.1, read as the reverse complement.
TTGAGGTTGTAGCGGTCGCTCCACTGCTCTCCCGCGGAGAGCGACGCGGTGCAGCCCCCGCCCCCGCCCCCGCCGCTGCCTCCTCCTCCCCCGGAGGAGCCGCCGACCGTTATGTTGGAGCTCCCGCTGCTCTGGTAACCCTCCGTCGCGAGGATCATGTAGTCGTGGCCGCCCAGGCTCATGCCGTTGCGGGCCCAGGCGTCGAAGTGGTTGCCGGAGGTTATGGTCCCGCCGGTCTTCTTCGACTGCCTGACGCTCCAGTACTGGTTGAAGGTCCTGACGCCGTCGATGGAGGGGGCGTTGACCCGCGTCGTCTGGTAGATGTCGTACGTGCCGCCGTCGCTGGTGACCGTGCCCTTGTACGTCCCGGTGGGACGGTAGGTGCCCCAGTTGTCGACGATGTAGTACTCCACGAGCGGATTTCTCGTCCACCCGTAGAGGGTGAGGTAGGCGTTGCCGGACGGGTTGAAGCTGCCCGAGTAGTCCACGGTCCTGCGTCCGCCGGTCCTCCAGCCCTTGCCGGCGACGAAGTTCCCGGTGTTCCTCCACGAGGTGCTGTAGTTGCCGCCGGATCCCAGCTCCATGGAGACGGTTCCCTGGCTGTCGGTCCAGAACGAGAAGAAGTAGCCGTTGTTGGTGCCGGTCTGGTTGGTGGTGACGGCCGCGTGGGCGGGGCCGGGCAGCACCGCCACGGCCATGGCCAGCGCCACGGCGCAGACACGGCTGACGAGCAGCCTGGTGCCGCCACGTCCGCGGCCCCTCCGGGGGGCGGGGGCATCGTTCATGTGCGTGCTTCCTCCTCGTGAGCGCTGGAGCAGACGGCGTGGTACGACCGGCGGGGCCGGTGGTGGCCACGGTGGGGTACACCGTGCGTCGGAGTCGTGCACCGCGGGCCGGCCGGTCGTCGGGCGGTCGGCGACCGGAGTCCAGGCCGCGTGGCGGGTGACCCTGACCGGTGGCGGTCAGGGCTTGTGATGGTGAGAGTGTCGGTTCGGCCCGCTCGGACTGTCAACAACTTTCAGAAATGTATCGGTAATATGATCTTGTGGAGAATTCGGCAGGCGGGAGTCGTGCCTGCTCTTCGGGATCGCCTTGCCGAATGTGGTCCGGGTCGGCCGATGAAAGCTTCTTTTACATGATCAAAATGTGGCCGGTCTTCCGAAATGTTTCGATCATCTCTTGGCGGTTTTCAAGGCATGTACGGGATGTCCCACCGGGGCCTGATCGTCTCCCGGATGATCGGCGGCAGAGGACGGCGCGCTGCCGCGGATGGCCGGGAACCGGCCCGTCGGCGCCTTTCCGGGCGCCACCGCGTCCGCGCACGAGAACGCCCCGCTCTCCCCTGCGCGGGGGAGCGGGGCGCCGTCGTCAGGTCAGGAGGCCTCGCATGTCGGTACCGGTGTGGCAGCGGTTCCGTCGGCGGTGAATCCGAACGTGGTGGTGGCGCCGGCGGCGAGGCCGCCGTTCCAGGTCTCGTTCCGGACGGTGACGTTCGCTCCCGAGCCGGACCGGACGCCTCCCCACAGCTGGGTGATGGACTGTGAGCCGGGCCAGGTCCAGCCCACCGCCCAGCCGTTGATCGCACCGGCACCGGCCCGCACGGTGACGCTGGACTGGAAGCCACCGCCCCAGGCGTTCGTCGTCTGGATCGTCGCCGTGCACCCACCGGGGACCGGCGTCGGCGTGGGAGTGGGAGTCGGGGTCGGCGTGGGGGTGGGAGTAGGCGTGGGAGTCGGGGTGGGCGTGGGGGTCGGGGTCGGGGTGGGGGTCGGCGCGTCGATCACGACGGTCGTGAGGGAGCGCGGCCTGAGGGTGACGGCACCGCCCGTGACCGTGGCGCGCGCGAGCGAGTTGGAGTTGTCGGTGACGTAGGCGGTGGTGCCACCCTGCAGGCCGTCCCAGGTGACGGCCGAGGTGCCGGTGTTCAGCACCTCCACGACCTTCGATCCGTCGGAGTTGAGGAACGCCGACACCTTCAGCGACGAGTTGACCGTCGACGTGCCGAGCCGGACCGCGCCCGGCCGGATGAACCGGCTGTACGCCGCCATCGCCCACAGTCGCTTGGACACGCGGTACGTCCGCGCCGCCGGGTCGATCTGGATCAGCGCCCGGGTGGCTCCCGAGGAGCCCCCCAGCCAGTAGAGGTAGCCGCTGACGTTGCCGACGGCGAGGGCCTGGTGGACGGCCTGGGCGACGGTGAAGCCGTCCTGGCCGCTCCCGTCGTCCCAGCTCTCGTTCCAGGTGCTCCCGTCGGGGCCCCATTCCGACATCCAGGTGCGCTTGTTCCCGGGCTGCGGGCTCGTTATCTGGCTGGCGTAGGTGTGACCCGTGTAGGTGGACACCCAGCGGCGGGCCTCGGGGTCCGCCTCGATGGCGTTGGTGTACGCCTTGGCCTGATCCCAGCCGAAGGCGTCGCAACACGCGAGCCTGACGTCGGTCGCGATCGGGCCGAGGACCTTGACGAAGGCGGCGGCCTGGGCCGGGGTGAAGCGCATGGACTCGTAGGTCGCGGTGTAGTCGGGTTCGTTGGTGAACCCCAAGTCCGTGATCTTGATGCCTTCCTGCGCGTAGAACCTCGTGTACTGCGCCAGGTACCGGGCGTAGGCCGCGCGCCACTCGGGCCTGAGGGTGCCGCCGTTGTTCTCGCTCCCGTTGTCCTTCATGTAGCCGGGGGCGCTCCAGGCGTTGGCGTAGAAACGCTTCAGGCCGTACGACTGCGCGACCTTGGCCACCCACACCTGGGCGCCGTCGTCGCCGTCCCACACGTACCTCGGTGGCGCGTCGGGGCCACCCGGGTTCTGCGGCTGGATGGAGACCATCTTGTCGTACGGGCTGCCGGTCGGCGAGGCGCCGATGCCCAGGCGCAGGATGCTGAGCCCCGCGCCGGTCTCACGGTCGAACCACAGCCGGAAGACGTCGTTCTGCTGCGCCGTCGACAGGTTGCGCAGCAGTTCACCCCGGCGGAACGCCGTGGAGACGCCGAAGCCGTCCATCTCCTGGTGGCGCACACCGTCCGAAACGGTGATGACGGGCGCGGCCGCGACCTGCCCTGCCGCGCCCTGCCCGTTCACGGCCACCAGTGATGCGCCGAGAAGAGCGACTGCCATGACGATCCGTGTCACGGACCCTCCCGAGATCGTGCCGTCCGGATCGCCGGCAGGTGAGGCCGGTCCGACCGAGGCGGCTCAATGGTTTCTACGGCTGTTCGTCCCGCTGTGCACCCGGCCCGGCGACGGGATCTCCTTCTCGCCGCCACCACCCCGAACGTGATCGCCGCGACGACCGCCGTCGGCCCGAGATGGGCGATCACGGTTATGTTTGCGTTAACAATGGAGCGGAGCGGTGGGTCCCGCCCGGCAACCAAGTGTGGGAAAGGGGCCGAAAGTTGTCAAGGAGATGACCAAACGTTTCGGGGGTATCGCCTCCGCGCGGATGCGGTGACCTGCCATCGGCGCGTCCCCCCCGAAGACCGCGCCCCTTCCACCAGGGAGAATTCTGCGTGCGAGGCCGAGGTCGCCCGACGTTGCCACCCGATCGTTGCGAGGCCGGTGGGCCTGAACGTTTCACTCCATGCCGTCCCGCCTCCGGCCGATCGAGGCATATGAGGCCGATCAAGGCCGCCGAGGCCGGTCGAGGCCGATCGAGACCGGCCGAGGTCGGTCTGGCTCGAAGGACGTCGTCGCACCGGCGTTCCGGCCGGGGCGTCGGATCCCGGCCGGTTCGTCGTCGTCTCGGGAGCCCGCTTCCGCCCGTGGCCGCTTCGCGCGGTCGTCGTGGCCGGTTCCGTCGAGCTGGAAAGGGGCTATTGATACGCGTACGGCATGTTTCGTCGCCGCTTGTCACTGACTTCCATCGGACGGCGACATCTTTCGCGCCTCCTCGTTCTCCAGGCTCGTAGAACGTTCCATACTCCTTTGTTGTATAAGTCCGTAATTTCGTGATTTTTACTGATGAATCAATAAAAGTAGGAAACAGCTGTTCGACAGGAATGCGGGGGAAGCCCGGCTCGGAGCGCTCGTGGAGGGTGCATGAGAAAGTGGGGAGCCGCGGTCGTCGCGGTGCTGACGTCGCTCGTCCTGGGCGCCGCGGGGTCGCAGGCGGCGACCGGCACGACCGGCACGACCGGCACGACCGCCAAGGAGGCGTACGAGATCTGGCTCGTCGACCAGTCCAACAGTCCGGGGCTGGCCCACGGCGGCGCCGTGCACGTGTACTCCGGCGCCGACGTCACCACGCGGCTGTCGGCCGCCCGGCCCGCGCACGTGATCGACCTCGGCGGCGCGACCTCCGCCCTCTGCCTGGCGAGCACCGGCAGCGTCCCGGTACGTCCCCACATGATCGTTTTCAACAAGGCCGACACCCACGCCGCGCTCGCCTTCGTCGCCAGCGGCCACGTGGTCGTCTTCAACGCCGCCACCCGCGCCCCGCTGGCCTGCCTGCGCACCGAACCCGGGGCGGGCGGGGCCCGGCAGGCCCACGCCGTCTGGCCCACCGAGGACGACAGGTACCTGATCGTCGCCAACCAGAACGGCAAGAAGCTGGAGCGCATCACCACCGACTACGCCTCCGGCGTCTTCACGACGCAACCGGCCGCCACGCTGGACATGGCCGGGTGCGTCACGCCGAACGGCCTGCCCTGCCAGGCCCCGGCCGTCCGCCCGGACAACGCGCCGATCTGCCCGTTCATCGCCTCCGACAACGGTCCGGTCTTCGTCAGCCTCCGCGGCGGCGGGCTGTTGGTGGTCGACTGGCGCACCACGCCGATGTCGATCGTGGGGGAGTACGACGTGACCCAGGTCCCGGCCAACGGCTGCGGCTTCATCGAGGCCGCGGGCACCGTCTTCGGGAACGGCGGCGGCGGCGCGCCCGGCAACCTCGACCAGTTCAGCGTCTTCCGGCTGCCGATGAGCGGCTACTCGTCGATCGCCTCGCCGAACACCCCGGCCGTCCAGCGGCTCTTCGACGACGACTCGCCCGAGCGCGACGCCCACGGCGTGCTGGTCGCGGGCGACGAGCGCCACGTCTGGGTCGGCGACCGTGACGCCAACGTCGCCGAGGTCTTCAACGGGGCGAGCGGCGCCCACGTCGGCACCGTCGACCTGACCTCCCCGTTCAGCGCCGACCCGACGGTCGACCTCTTCGCGGTCTCGCCCGACGAGAAGTGGGCCTTCGCCTCGACGCGGGGGCCGAACCCGCTCTCCGGCGACCCGCACTCCTCGCACGGGACGAACCCGGGCATGCTCATCCTCAAGCTGACCGGCAACGGCAAGAAGGGCACGGTCGAGGGCCTGGTCCCGATCTCCAACCTCGACTCCTCCGGCGTCCAGCGCGCGGACGCCCACGGCATCCGGATCCGCCGCACCGGCTGAGCCCGGCCCGCCCCGTCCCCGGTGTCCGGTTCCCGGCCGCCGGTCCTCGATCCCCGGTGCCCGATCCCCGGTGCCCGGCCCGCCGAACGGCCGGCCGGGCACCGGGCGTCAGCCGGTCCGGACGCTCAGCGTGAGGTCGCGTCCCAGGACGACGCCGAGACGGTCGCGCTCGGCCTCCAGCCCCTTGCGGGGCACGTCGCACTCCTTCCACACCGTGACCGACAGGACGTCCTCCTCGGCGGCCCAGGTGCCGCAGACCCGGCCCCGGCTCACCACCACCGGCGAGATCCACCCGGCCGCCCTGCTGACCTCGCCGCGCCGGGACGAGGGCACGACGGTGGTCTCCCTGGTCCCCGGGCCCAGCACGTACTGGTCGAAGGCCGGCAGCAGGCGGACCGTGTCCGTGGGCCTGGCCGCACCCAGGTCGTCGAGGTCCTCGGCCCGCACGTGGACGGTCCGGCCCTCGATCTCGACCGTGGTGATCCGGTCGCCCAGCGCGGCGACCCAGGCGCGCAGGTCGGCCTTCCTGAGGGTGCCGCGGTAGAGCCACTGGTCGAAGCCCTCGATCGGCGCGGGCCCGTAGGCGGCCAGGTAGGCCGGGATGGCGATCCCGGCGGCCTCGGCGGGATCCATCGGGCCGCGCCACGCGGGCAGGTAGGTGTCGGGCCGGGTGAAGGTGACCGTGGCGCCGTCGGACGGCCCGTGGCAGAGCACCCCCTGGAAGGCCAGCGGCTTCAGCACGGCGCCCCAGCCCGATCGCAGGTGCTCGGCGATGCTCTCGTCACCGGTCTTGTCGATCACCTGCGCGGTCAGCTCCTCGCGGGTGAGCACTTGGCCGTCCAGGGCGTGGCGGGCCGCCTCGCCGATGGCCTCCAGCCGGTCCCCGGTGACGAAGGTGCGCTGCCAGGACGCCTTCTCCCAGCTCCGGGTCGCCGCCAGCAGGCTCAGGTAGGCGGTGGCCTCCTCGACGGGCAGCAGGTGCAGGGTTCCGCGCATCGCCCAGGTCTTCACCAGCCGCCTGTCCGCCAGCGCCTCGTCGACACTCCCGCGCCGGGGTTCGCGCTGCCGGACCCCCACGGCGGTCCGTGCCGAGGAGGCGACCTGCGCCTGTACGCCGCACAGGCGGCTCACGATCGCCACGGGGTCGTCGGTCTCGGGGCTCTCCAGCATCTGCCTGTTCATCCGCCAGGCGAGGGCACCGTCCCAGGTGATCTTCACGCGGTCTCCTGAAGCGAGGGGGGCGTGCCGGGCGAGCCCTTCGACGATCGGAGCGGCCCGGGCGCGCGGCGACGTCCGCCCATCATCGACGATCGGGTCGTCGGCGTGGGCGCCCAGGGCGGGAAAGCGGTTCGGGCGGCCGGGCTCAGCGCACCGCCAGCTGGTCCGCCTCGCTCCTGGAGACGCCGTAGGCGGCCCCGCAGAACGTGCACTGCGTCTCGTACCGGGTCCGGACCGGGAAGAGCGGGATGAAGAACAGGCTGAACTTGGTGACCCGCTTGGTCAGGATCTGGGCCGCGGTGTTGCCGCAGTTGGGACAGGTGCGGGTCAGCACACCGAGCCGGTGGAGAGCGGTACGGAGACCGAAGATGAAGAACATCCCTAAGGACTACCCCGTTCCGGGTGGGTATGCCTCCATCCGCCGGATCGGCGTATCAGCAGGTCAGGGCGGACTTCGGCTGGACCGGAGCGGAGGGACCGGGTGTAATGGATGGATCGTTCCACGAAAGGGACGTGCCGTGACGATCCCCGCCGCCCCCTGTCGCGGTGCCCCCGACCCGACCCCCAGGGAGCCCGGTCGTGCTCGACGACGCCCCGCCCCCCGTCGTTCCCCGCCCCGCCCCCGGCTTCGACGCGGACGCGGCCCGTCGCCTCCAGCCGCTCCTGCACGACCTCGTCGCCGTGGTGGCGGCCCCCACGGTCGCGCTGAGCGGCGACGACGGGCAGATCCGCCCGGCCGGGGTCCAGGGAGTGTTCCACGCGGACCGGCGCGCCCTGTCCCGGGCCGTCCTGACCGTCGACGGCCGCGAGCCCGAGACCGTCGGCCACGCCCTGCGGGGATCGGGCGGCGCGGGGTTCGTCACACTGGCCCGGTGGCTGGGGGACCCCAGCCCCGACCCCACGGTACGGATCGAGCGCGTCCGGCAGGTCGTGCCCGGTGGCATGCGGGAACGCGTGGAGATCGTCTCCGCCGCCGAGGTCCCCGTCTCCGCCATGATCACCCTGGAGCTGGGCTGCGACCTCGCCCCGATCGACACGGTGAAGTCCGGCGACGCGACGGGGCCCATCGAGATCACGGCCGGGATCAGGGCCGGGATCACCGCCCCCGGTGAGATCACCTGGAGCCGCGACGGCGTCCGGGTGACGGTGACCGGTGAAGGCGCGCGGGCCGAGGTCGCCGGGGACGGGCGTGCGGCGTACCTGAGCCGGCCGGTCGTGCTGGAGCCCCGCGGCCGCGTCACGTTCCGCTGGCGGGTCGCGGTGCACGATCCGCGGGCCGTGGTCGTCGCGCCGTCCCGCCCCGCCGAGTGGGCGGCGGGGCGGGACGAACCCCGGCTCGTCGCCACCGACCCCCGGCTGGAGCGGTTGTTCGAACGGTCCCTGGACGACCTGCGCTCGCTCCGGCTGGCCGAGCCCGCCGTCCCGGCCGACGCCTTCCTCGGGGCCGGGGTGCCCTGGTACCTCACGCTGTTCGGGCGCGACAGCCTCTGGGCCGCGCGGATGCTGCTGCCGCTGGGCACCGAGCTGGCCCTCGGCACCCTCCGCGTGCTGGCCCGCCGCCAGGGAACGCGCCTGGACCCCGGCTCGGGCGAGGCACCGGGGAAGATCATGCACGAGCTGCGCCGGGAGGCGTTCACGGCCGGGGGCGACGGCCTGCGCCTGCCCGCCGTCTACTACGGCACGATCGACGCCACACCGCTGTGGATCCACCTGCTGCACGACGCCTGGCGCTGGGGCGCGCCCGCCGCGGAGATCGCGGCGCTCCTGCCCCACCTGGAGGCCGCCCTCGGCTGGCTCACCGAGCACGCCGACCCCCTCGGTGACGGGTTCGTCCGGTACGCCGACCCCGGTGGCCTGGGCCTGGCCAACCAGGGCTGGAAGGACTCCGGCGACGCGCTGCGCTTCCACGACGGCCACCGTGCCCGGCCGCCGATCGCGCCGGCCGAGGTCCAGGGGTACGCCCACCGGGCGGCCCGCTGCGGCGCCGACCTGCTGGAGGCGTTCGGCCGGCCCGGGGCCGACCGGCACCGCGAGTACGCCGCCGCGCTGGCCGGGCGCTTCCGGGAGCGGTTCTGGACGGACGGCCCGCACGGCCGGTTCCCCGCCCTGGCCCTGGACGGAAGCGGGCACCCGGTGGACGCGCTGACCAGCAACATCGGCCACCTGCTCGGCACCGGCCTGCTCGACGGGGCCGAGGAGGCCCGCGTCGCCGACCTGCTGGTGACCCCGGAGCTGGCCGGGGGCTTCGGGCTGCGCACGATGTCGGCGGACGCGGGCGGCTTCAACCCGTTGTCGTACCACTGCGGGTCGATCTGGACGCACGACACCGCGATCGCGGTCGCCGGGCTGGCCCGGGGCGGGTTCGCCGCGCAGGCGGCGGTCCTGGCCGGGGGGCTGCTGGCCGCCGGTGAGGTGTTCGGCCACCGCCTGCCCGAGCTGTACGGTGGCGACGACCGGACCGCGCTCGGGCGGCCCGTGCCCTACCCCGCGGCCTGCCGCCCGCAGGCGTGGTCGGCCGCCGCCGCGGTCACGCTGGCGCACGCCGCGCTCGGTCTCCGTCCCGACGTGCCCGGTGGCCGGGTGCTGCTGGAGCCCCTGGCGGGCGCCCCGCTGGGGGCGGTCTCGCTGAGCGGGCTGCGGGTCGCGGGGGAGCCGGTGACCGCGTCCGTCGACGGGACGGGCGAGGCCGTCGTCACCGGCCTGCCCGCAGGGCTCTCCGTGGTGCCGGGATCAGCAGGGCTCTCCGGGCCTTCCGGGGTCTCCGGGGTCTCCGGGGTCAGCGGCGGCGCAGCGCTGCCTCGGTGACCGCGGGAGGCGCGTACCCGACGTCGGCGGGGCTGATGCTCGTCCCCGGGGGGACCAGCTCGTCGATCACGTCCAGCACGTCCGGGGAGAGCCGTACCTCGTCGGCACCGAGCTGGCCGGTGAGCTGCTCCAGCGTGCGCGGGCCGATCACCGCCGAGGTCACCGCCCGGTGGGAGAGCACGAAGCCCAGCGCGAGCTGGATCATCGTGATGCCCGCCTCGTCGGCCAGCACGGCCAGCCTCTCGGTGACGTCGAGCTTGCGGGAGCGGATCTCCTCGGCCTTGAAGTCGAAGTGGTCGCCGTTCCGGGAGGCGCGGGAGCCGGTCGGCAGCGGCGCGTCACGGCGGTACTTGCCGGTCAGCCAGCCGCCGTTCAGCGGGCTCCACACCATCACCCCCAGGTCGTAACGCTCGGCCACCGGAAGCACCGCGGCCTCGGCGTGCCGGGCGAGGATCGAGTACGAGGGCTGCTCGGTGGAGAACCGCTCGCGGTTGCGGCGCTCCGCGACCCACTGGGCCTCGACGAGCTCCTCGGCGGGGAAGGACGAGGTGCCGATCGCCCGTACCTTGCCCTGGCGCACCAGGTCCGACAGGGCGCCGAGGGTCTCGTCGATGTCGGTGCGCGGGTCGGGGCGGTGGACCTGGTAGAGGTCGATCCAGTCGGTGTCCAGGCGGCGCAGGCTGTCCTCCACGGCACGCATGATCCAGCGGCGGGAGTTGCCGCGCCGGTTGGGCGAGTCGTCCATGGCGTTGTGGAACTTCGTGGCGAGCACGACCTCGTCCCTGCGGCCCCTGATGGCCCTGCCGAGGATCGTCTCGCTCTCGCCGAACGCATAGACGTCGGCGGTGTCGATGAAGTTGACGCCCGCGTCGAGCGCGGTGCCGACGATGCGTTCGCACTCGTCGTGATCGGTGTTCCCCCACGCCCCGAGCATCATCGTGCCGAGACAGAGCGGGCTGACCTGGATGCCGGTGCGACCGAGCGTGCGATGGTTCACGGCCCCGATCCTGCCAGCCGCCGCCCGGCCACCCGCGGCCGGGCCCGGTCACGTCCGCGACGTTCACGCAGGCAGGAGCGGTGAGAGCCCGCCCGCGCCACCGGATCAGCGCGCCGCACGGCCTCCCCGCGCGACCGTGTGCCCTCCATGCCCCGCCCGCGTCCCGGCCATGCCCCGCCCGCGTCCCGGCCGTGTCCCGCCCGCGTCCCGGTCGTGCGCCGCCCGATCCCTCAGGCCCTCCGTCCGGATCCGGCCACGGTTCTGTGCATTTCTGCGTGGACGGCGCGCCCTTTCGGTGCGGAGATGGGCACGTGACGGGTACGGAGGCGGAGGCGTCGATGGACGAGGCGCGGGATCGGGTACCGCTCGGCAACAGTCCGGTCTTCGACACCGGGGATCTCGACGAGGCCCGCGAGCGGGTGGCCGCGGTGTTCTGCCCCCACCGGCTGGAGCTCACCGGGGACGCCTCCCGGCTGGCCGCGCGGCTCAACTCGGCGCGGCTGGGCTCGGTGCGGGTCAACTACCTGGACTACGGGGCGGACGTCCGCATCGAGCCGGGGGAGCTGGAGTCCTTCTTCCTGGTGCAGATCCCGCTGGCCGGGCGGAGCCTGATCCGGTGCGGTGGTCAGGAGATCGTGTCGACGCCCCGGACGGCCTCGCTGCCGTCGCCGTCGGAACACCTCGACATGCGCTGGGCGGCCGGCTGCCCCCAGCTCATCGTGAAGTTCGACCGCCCCGCCGTCGAGGGGGCCCTGGAGCGGATGCTCGGGGAACGCCTCGACCGGCCGGTCGTCTTCGACCTGGGCGTGGACATGACGGCGGGCTGGGCGCGCGCCTGGAGGGCCATGGTCGACCTGATCGTGGACGAGGCCGAGCACGGTGACGGGATGGCCGCGCAGCCGCTGGCCGTGGCCCACCTGGAGAACGCGCTGATCGCCTCCCTGCTGACCGGTCAGCCGTCCAACTACCGGGACCGGCTGACCGCGCCCCGCCCCGCCGCCGTGCCCAAGGTGGTACGGCGGGCGATGCGTCACATCGAGGAGCACGCCCACCTGCCGCTGACGACCGACGACGTGGCGCGGGCCGTGGCGGTCAGCGGGCGTTCCCTGCAGGAGGGGTTCCGCCGCCACCTCGGCCTGACCCCGATGGCCTACCTCCGGGACGTGCGCCTGGACCGTGTCCACCGCGAGCTGGCGGCCGGTGATCCGGCCGGGTGCACGGTGACCGGGGTGGCGGCCCGGTGGGGCTTCCTGCACCAGGGACGGTTCGCCGCGATGTACCGCGCGCGCCACGGCCAGGCCCCGTCGCAGACGCTGCGCGGCGGCGACAGCGCCGGGAACGCCGGGAATGCCGGGAACGCCGCCGGGAACTCCGCGCCAGACGGACGTAACCCGCGCTGAGCGGATGGCAGGGGATACGGCGCCCGGCATACCGTTCTCTCAGGCGCCGCTCGATCGTTCCCCTCCCTCCACCTCTCACGAAGGACACCGTCATCATGCGCAGAATCCTCATCGTCGGCGCCGGTCAGGCCGGCCTCCACCTCGCCCTCGGCCTGCTGCGGAACGGCTACGACGTCACCGTCGTCTCCAACCGCACCCCCGAGGAGATCCGCGACGGCCGGGTCACCTCCAGCCAGGCCATGTTCGGCACCGCCCTGGGCCACGAGCGCGCCCTCGGCCTGGACCTGTGGTCCGGCGGATGCCCGCCGATCGAGGGCATCCAGTTCGCCATGGCCGGTCCGGACGGCCCGGCCCTCCACTGGGCGGCCCGGCTGGACACCCCCGCCCGCTCGGTCGACCAGCGGCTGAAGATGCCCGCCTGGATGGCCGAGGTGGAACGCCTCGGCGGCAAGATCGTCATCCAGGACGCGGGCGTGGACGACCTGGAGGACTACGCCGCCCAGTACGACCTGGTCCTGGTCGCCGCGGGCAAGGGGCCGATCTCCTCGCTCTTCGAGCGGGACACGCCGCGCTCGCCGTACCGGGCCCCGCAGCGGGCCCTGGCCCTGACCTACGTCAACGGTCTCGCACCGCGGCCCGAGTACTCCGCGGTCTGCTTCAACGTGGTCCCCGGGGTCGGCGAGTACTTCGTCTTCCCCGCGCTCACCGTCACCGGCCCCTGCGAGATCATGGTGTTCGAGGGCGTTCCCGGCGGGCCGATGGACTGCTGGGCCGACGTCAGCACCCCCGCCGAGCACCTGGCCAGGAGCCGGTGGGTGCTGGAGACGTTCCTGCCCTGGGAGGCGGAGCGCTGCGCGGACGTCGAGCTCACCGACGAGGGCGGCGTGCTGTCCGGCCGCTTCACCCCGGTCGTGCGCAGGCCGGTGGCCACGCTGCCGTCGGGGGCGGCGGTCCTGGGGGTGGCGGACGTGGTCGTGCTCAACGACCCGATCACCGGGCAGGGCGCCAACAACGCCGCCAAGTGCGCGGCCTCGTACCTGGAGAGCATCCTCGAGCGCGGCGGGCGCCCGTTCGACGCGACGTGGATGGCGCAGGTCTTCGAGCGCTACTGGCAGGACGCGAGACACGCCACCACCTGGACGAACGCGCTCCTGGCCCCGCCGCCCCCGCACGTGGTGGAGATCCTGGGCGCCGCGGACAGGCTGCCCGAGGTGGCCTCCCGCTTCGTCAACGGCTTCGACGACCCCTCCGACTTCGCCGGCTGGTTCCTGGACCCGGCCGGCACGGCCGAGTACCTGGCTCGGGCCGAGCGGGGGGCGGCGTGATGAGGGCTCTCCGCGACGCCCTCGGGCAGTTCGCCACCGGGGTGGCGGTGGTCACCGCCGCCACCGGCCGGGGCGACCGGCTGGGCGTCACCGTCAACTCCTTCACCTCGGTCTCGCTCGACCCGCCGCTGGTGCTGTGGTGCCTGTCCAGGCGGGCCCCCAGCGCGCCCGCCTTCGCCGAGGCCGGCCGGTTCGCGGTCAACGTGCTGGCCGCGGGCCAGGAGCACCTGTCGCGGCGGTTCGCCACGCCGCTGCCCGACAAGTTCGCCGGGGTGGAGACCGTCCTGGCCCCCGGCGGGGTACCGGTGCTGGCGGGCACCCTCGCCCACTTCGCGTGCCGCACGGTGACCACGTACGAGGGAGGCGACCACCTGATCTTCGTCGGGGAGGTCGAGCACTTCCGGGGGGCGCCGGGCGAGCCGCTGGTCTTCCACTCGGGCAGCTACGGGGCCTTCTCCGTACCCCGGAGGGAGGCGATGTCCGGCGCGGCCATGGCCGGATAGGACGGGACCGGGCCGTGGCCGCGCCCGAAAGACGGGCGCGGCCATCGGGGCCGGGGCGGCACGGGGCGATTAGGGCGGGCCGGCCGGGGTAGAACGGCCCCCGTGAGACCCGGGAGGTTCGTCTCCCGCTGGCCGGTGATCCGCCAGCTCAGGGGAGAGGACGGCAGGAGCGACGCCGCACGCTCGGCGCGCACCGACGCGCTGCGGCCCCGCACCGAGGAGGCCGACACCGTCACCCGGTCGGTCTGCCCGTTCTGCGCGGTCGGCTGCGGCCAGCTCGTCTACGCCAAGGACGGCCGCGTCACCCAGATCGAGGGCGACCCCGACTCGCCGATCTCCCGTGGCCGCCTCTGCCCCAAGGGGGCGGCGAGCAAGCAGCTCGTCACCCACCCCGGCCGGCAGACGCACGTCCTCTACCGGCGCCCGCACGGCACCGACTGGGAGCGGCTCGACCTCGACACCGCGATGGACATGATCGCCGACCGGGTCGTGGCGACCCGGCGGGCGACCTGGCAGCAGGAGCACGAGGGCAGGACGGTCCGGCGCACCATGGGCATCGCCGGCCTGGGCGGGGCGACGCTGGACAACGAAGAGAACTACCTGATGAAGAAGCTGTACACCGCCCTCGGCGCGATCCAGGTGGAGAACCAGGCCCGTATTTGACACTCCTCCACGATCCCCGGTCTGGGGACCAGCTTCGGGCGTGGCGGTGCCACGGACTTCCAGCAGGATCTGGCCGAGTCCGACTGCATCGTCATCCAGGGCTCCAACATGGCCGAATGCCACCCGGTGGGCTTCCAGTGGGTGGTCGAGGCAAAGGCACGCGGGGCGAAGGTGTTCCACATCGACCCGCGCTTCACCCGCACCAGCGCGATCGCCGACCGGTACCTGCCGATCCGCGCCGGGAGCGACATCGTGCTGCTCGGAGCGCTGATCAACCACGTCCTCACCCGCGAGCTGGACTTCCGCGAGTACGTGCTGGCCTACACCAACGCCGCGTCGATCATCTCCGAGGACTTCGGGGACACCGAGGACCTCGACGGCCTGTTCTCCGGCTTCGACCCCGAGACGCGCTCGTACGACCCGGCGAGCTGGTCGTACGAGGGGTCGGGCGAGGAGGCGTCCGGGGGCGGCGAGCACCTGGAGGGCGGCCGGCACCACTCCGCGGCCGCCGGGGGTGACCAGTACGGCTCGGGCGGCGCCCCGGCCTCGTCCAGGCCGCCGACCGACCCGACGCTGCGCCACCCCCGGTGCGTCTACCAGATCCTCCGGCGGCACTTCGCCCGCTACACCCCCGAGCTGGTCGAGGAGCTGTGCGGCATCCGCCCGGAGGACCTCGCCGAGCTCGCCGACGCGATCACCGCCAACTCCGGCCGCGAGCGCACCACCGCCTGGGCGTACGCGGTCGGCTGGACCCAGCACACGGTCGGCGCCCAGTACATCCGCGCGGCGTCGATCCTGCAGCTGCTGCTGGGCAACATCGGCAGGCCCGGCGGCGGCATCCTGGCGCTGCGCGGCCACGCCAGCATCCAGGGCTCCACCGACATCCCCACCCTGTTCAACCTGCTGCCCGGCTACCTGCCGATGCCGCACGCCCACCGCCACGGGGGGCTGGACGACTACCTCGCCAACGTCGGGGCCGACACCGGCTTCTGGGGCAGGAAGCGCGCCTACACCGTCAGCCTGCTCAAGGCGTGGTGGGGTGAGGCCGCCACCGCCGAGAACGACTTCTGCTTCGGCCACCTGCCGCGCGTCACCGGGGACCACGGCCACTTCACCACGGTGATGGCGCAGATCGACGGCACGGTCAAGGGCTACTTCGTGGTGGGCGAGAACCCGGCCGTGGGCTCCTCGGGAGGCCGTGCCCAGCGCCTGGGCCTGGCCAACCTCGACTGGCTGGTGGTGCGCGACCTGACCCTGGTGGAGACGGCCACGTTCTGGAAGGACGGCCCGGAGCTGGCGACCGGGGAGATGCGCACCGAGGACATCGCCACCGAGGTGTTCTTCATGCCCGCCGCCAGTCATGTGGAGAAGGAGGGCACCTTCACCAACACCCAGCGGCTGCTGCAGTGGCGGCACAAGGCCGTCGAGCCGCCGGGCGACTGCCGCAGCGACCTGTCGTTCTACTACCACCTCGGCAAGCGGATCAGGCAGCGGATCACCGACGACGAGATCGACCGGCCGCTGCGCGAGCTCACCTGGGACTACCCCGAGGAGGGCGAGCACGCCGAACCGTCGGCCGACGCCGTGCTGCGCGAGATCAACGGCACCGGCCCGGACGGGCGGGCCCTGTCGGCCTACACCGAGCTCGAACCCGACGGCTCCACCAGCTGCGGCTGCTGGATCTACTGCGGGGTCTACGCCGACGAGGTCAACCAGGCCGCCCGGCGCAAACCCCGCCGCGAGCAGAGCCGGGTGGCCCCCGAGTGGGGCTGGGCCTGGCCGGCCAACCGGCGCATCCTGTACAACCGGGCCTCCGCCGACCCGGAGGGCCGCCCGTGGAGCGAGCGCAAGGCCTACGTGTGGTGGGACGCCGAGCGCGGGGAGTGGACCGGCCACGACGTGCCGGACTTCGAGCGGCACAAGCCGCCCGGCTACCGGCCGCCCGAGGGCGCGCTCGCCGAGGCGGCGCTGGCCGGGACCGACCCGTTCATCATGCAGCCCGACGGCAAGGGCTGGCTGTTCGCCCCCTCGGGCCTGGCCGACGGGCCGCTGCCCGCGCACTACGAGCCGCACGAGTCCCCGGTGCGCAACCCGCTGTACGCGCAGCAGGCCAACCCGGGCCGGCAGATGTACCTGCGGCCCGAGAGCCCCTACAATCCGCCGGGTTCTTCGCGGTTCCCGTACGTGCTCACGACCTACCGGCTCACCGAGCACCACACCGCGGGCGGCATGAGCCGGCCGCTGGCCTACCTGGCCGAGCTGCAGCCCGAGCTGTTCTGCGAGGTCTCCCCGGCGCTGGCCGCCGAGCTGGGGCTGGTCAACGGGGGCTGGGCGACGATCGTGACGAGCCGCACCGCGATGGAGGCGCGCGTCCTGGTGACCGGCAGGGTACGGCCGCTGCGGCTGCAGGGCGGGACCGTCCACCAGATCGGCCTGCCGTACCACTGGGGATGGGGCAGCGGGGGACTGGTGACCGGCGATACCGTCAACGACCTGATGCCCCTCGTGCTCGACCCGAACGTCTACATCCAGGAGAGCAAGGCCATGACCTGTGACCTGCGGCCCGGCAGACGTCCCACCGGCAGGGCCCTGCTCGACCTGGTCGAGGAGTACCGCCGTGGCTGAGCGGATGGGCTTCTTCACCGACACGAGCATCTGCATCGGCTGCAAGGCGTGCGAGGTCGCCTGCAAGGAGTGGAACCACGTGCCCGACGACGGGTTCGTCTTCCGGGCCACCTCCTACGACAACACCGGCAGCCTGGGGGCCGACACCTGGCGGCACGTGGCCTTCATCGAGCAGCCGGGCCGGGCCCGGGACGGCCGGGAACCCGCCGGGCCGGACGGCACCGGACCGAACGGACCGAACGGGTCCGCATCGGACGGCGGCGGGCCGAACGGCGGGTTCGAGGACATCGAGGGCTGGCTGATGTCGTCGGACGTGTGCAAGCACTGCACGCACGCCGCCTGCCTGGACGTCTGCCCGACCGGGGCGCTGTTCCGCACCGAGTTCGAGACCGTGGTGGTGCAGGCCGACGTCTGCAACGGCTGCGGCTACTGCGTGCCCGCCTGCCCGTACGGGGTGATCGACCGCAGGGAGCGCGACGGCCGGGCCTTCAAGTGCACGATGTGCTACGACCGCCAGCTCGGCGGGCTGGAACCGGCCTGCGCCAAGGCGTGCCCCACCGACTCCATCCAGTTCGGGCCGCTGGACGAGCTGCGGGCCCGCGCCGCCGAGCGCCTGGAGCACCTGCACGCCGGCGGCCGCTCCGAGGCCCGCCTGTACGGGGCCGACCCCGGTGACGGCGTGGGCGGGGACGGGGCGTTCTTCCTGCTGATGGACGAGCCCGAGGTGTACGGCCTGCCGCCCGACCCGGTGGTCACCACCAGGGACCTGTCGGCCATGTGGGGGTGGGCCGCCGGGGCGGCGCTCTCCATGGCAGGAGCCGTCGCGCTCTCCTTCCTGGGCCGCTCGCGCTCGTTCCCTGGCCGGTCGCGATGAGGCGGGGCGAGGAGGCGATGGTCCCGCAGGCGGAGTTCCGCTCCTACTACGGGCAGCCGATCATCAAGTCGCCGATCTGGCACGAACCCCACATGCCCGTCTACCTCTACCTGGGAGGGACGTCCGGGGCCGCGTCGATGATCGCGGCCATGGCCACGCTCACCGGCCGCGACCGGCTCGCGCTCACCGCCAGGCTCGTCGCGGCCGGGGGAGCCGCGGGCGGTGCCGCCTTCCTGGTCGCCGAGCTCGGCAGGCCCGAGCGGTTCCTCAACATGCTGCGCGTCTTCAAGCCCACCTCGCCGATGAGCGTCGGCTCCTGGGTGCTGGCCGTCCACAGCGGCCTGACGGCGCTCGCGGCCGGCTCCGCGCTGGTCACCCCGCGCCGGCCGCCCTCCGGCCCGCCGCCCTCGCGGCTCGCCGCGGCCCTGCCCGCCCGGCTCGCCGCAGTCCTGTCCGGTACGCGGGCCGCCCCCTCGCCCTCCCGGGCCGCAGGGGCCGCGGCCCTGCGCGCCCGGCTCGCCGCGGTGCTGCCGTCCCGGGCGGTGACGCTCCTGCCCGCGGCCGGTGACGCGGCCGGGCTGGTGGCCGTGCTGACCGGCCCGCTGATGGCGACCTACACCGCCGTGCTCGTGGCCGACACCGCCGTGCCCGCCTGGCACGAGGCCCACCGCGAGCTGCCCTTCCTGTTCGCCGGGAGCGCGCTGGCCGGGGCGGGCGCCGCGAGCATGCTGGCCACCCCGCTCCGGGACGCCGGTCCGGCCCGTGCCGCCGCCGTGCTGGGCGCCACCGTCGAGACCGTCGCCGGGGCCGTGATGGAGCGCCGCCTCGGCATGCTCGGCGAGCCGTACCGGCAGGGCGTCTCCGGCCGCCTGATGCGGGCGGCCCGCGTCCTCACGGTGGCCGGAGCCCTGCTGGCCCCGGTCGCCGGACGCGGCCGGACGCTCACCGCGCTCTCGGGCCTGGCCCTCACCGGGGGCGCCCTGTGCACCCGTTTCGGCGTGCTGAGGGCCGGCAAGGCGTCGGCCGCCGACCCGAAGTACACGGTGGTGCCCCAGCGGGCCCGGCTGGAGGCCGCCCGGCAGGAGACCGCGCGCCGGGAGAGCGCGGAGACCTGAGCGATACCGTCCTTTCGCGGCGTTCCCCTTCGTCGTGTTCACGAGGAAGCCGTACGCGGAGGAGGACGTGTGAAGTACATGCTGTTGATCTGCGGTGACGAGTCCGCCGCCGAGCACGCGATGGACGGCTGCGACGGATGGGCCGAGGAGATGCGGCGCCGCGACGTGCTGCGGGGCGGCGTGGGGCCAGGTGGTCGCCACCCTCATCCGGGTGACCGGCGACCGGGACCTCGCCGAGGAGAGCGCGCAGGAGGCCTTCGCCCAGGCGCTGCTGCGCTGGCCGCGCGACGGGATACCGCGCAGGCCCGGCGCCTGGCTCACCACGGCCGCCCGCAACCGGGCCGTCGACACCCTGCGCCGCCGTACGGTCGGCGCCGCCGAGCTACGGGAGGTGGCCGCCCTGTCACACGAACCGGAATCAGGTGACGAGAGCGGGGTGCCGGACGACCGGCTGCGGTTGACGTTCACCTGCTGCCACCCGGCGCTGGCGCTGGAGGCCCGGGTCGCCCTCACCCTGCGAACCCTGGCCGGGCGGGCCCGTACCAGGTGCAGGCCGCCATCGCGGCCTGCCACATGGAGGCGGCCGATCCTGCGGACACCGACTGGACGCAGATCGCCGCGCTCTACGGGCGGCTGGCGCACCTGACGCCCTCGCCGGTGGTGGAGCTGAACCGGGCGGTGGCGGTGGCGATGGCCGACGGACCCGCCGCCGGGCTGAGACTGGTGGAGGCGCTGGCGGCGTCGGGGGCGCTGGCCCGGTACCACCTGCTGGCGGCGACCCGCGCCGACCTGCTCCGCCGCCTCGGCCGTACCGCCGAGGCCCGCGGCGCCTACCGCGAGGCGCTGGAGCTGGCGCCCACCGGCACCGAGCGGCGCTACCTCACCCGCAGGCTGGCCGAGATCGGGTGAGCCCGGGTGTCCGTCGGGGCCGGGCCCGTTCGTCGGTGGGGCGAACGGGTCTCCGAAGGAGAGAGGACAACCGATGGACGAGGTCAGGAAGGCGATCGCCGCGGAGCTCGTCGACCAGCTCACGCAGAACGCGAACCATCCCTGGAAGCCGCCGGGCGACGGATACGAGGTCACGCTGACCCACGAGATCGTCCACGGCCTGGACATCACCGTCCCGCTGGGGATCGACCGGCGCGTCCCCGGGGAACGGCTGCGCATGATCCTGCCGGGCTTCACCCCGGAGAAGAGCCGGAAGCACTTCGGCGTCGACCTGGACGGGATCGAGCTGCGTGCCGAGGACCTCGACTGGACCCTCGGGTCGGGAACGCCGCTGTACGGGGCCGCCCAGGACTTCACGCTGGTCATGTGCGGCCGGAGGTTGCCGGCAGGACGGCTCGGCGGCGAACCGGCCGCGCGGTTCACCGCCGCGTGAGTCCTCCCACGGTCCCCTGCCGTGTCCCCGCCCGTCCGGCGCGGCCACCGGCCGTCACCCGGACGGGCGTCTCGGCCGGCCGGCACCCGGTCGGCCGGGGGCCTGGCCGTCCGGGACGGTGACCGGTCAGCGCAGCCGCAGGGCCGCGCCGTCGAACGGGACGAGCTCGCCGACCACGGGGGCGCCGGGGATCTCTCCCGCCACGAGCAGGCCGCCCGAGGTCTGGGCGTCGGCGAGCAGCAGCAGGTCCTCCTCACCGGTCCGGCCCGGGTCGAGGTGCGGGTGGACCCACGCCAGGTTGCGCCGGGTGCCCCCGCTGACATGGCCGTCCCGCACCGCCTCGCGGGCACCGTCCAGGTACGGCACGGCCGCCACGTCCACCACCGCGGTGACGCCGCTCGCCCTGGCCAGCTTGTACAGGTGACCCAGCAGGCCGAACCCGGTCACGTCCGTGGCGCACCCGGCCCCGGCGGCGAGCGCGGCGCGGGAGGCGTCCCGGTTCAGCGCGGTCATCGTGGCGACCGCCTGCGGGAAGACCTCACCGGTCGCCTTGTGCCGGGTGTTGAGCACGCCGACCCCCAGCGGCTTGGACAGCGAGACGGGCAGGCCCGCCCGGCCGCGGTCGATGCGCAGCAGCCGTTCGGGGTCGGCCAGCCCGGTCACCGCCATGCCGTACTTCGGCTCGGGGTCGTCGACGCTGTGACCGCCCGCGACGTGGCAGCCCGCCGCCCGCGCCACCTCCAGGCCGCCGCGGAGCACCTCCCCGGCCAGCTCCATCGGCAGCACCTCCCGCGGCCAGCCGAGCAGGTTGACCGCCACCAGCGGCTCCCCGCCCACCGCGTAGACGTCCGACAGGGCGTTGGCCGCCGCGATCCTTCCCCAGTCGCGGGCGTCGTCCACCACCGGCGTGAAGAAGTCGGCGGTGGCCACGACGGCCCGCCCGCCCTCGATGCGGACCACGGCGGCGTCGTCCCCGTCGTCCAGCCCGACGACCAGCTCGGCGTTGAACGGCGGACGCCCGTCCGGCCCGCCCGGCCCGCCCGGTCCGTCCGGCTCCTTCAGCAGGCCCGCGACCACGGCCTCCAGCTCCCCAGGGGGGATCTTGCACGCGCAGCCGCCGCCGTGCGCGTACCGGGTCAGCCGCACCGCGCCGCCCGTGGTGAGAGGAGAGCGCCGCTCCGCCTCGGTGTCCGTCATGCCGCATCCACCCCTGACGGGCCCTTGGCACGCCGCCGTCCGGCATGCCGCCTCGGTGCCCCTACCCGCGGGGGAGTATGTTCTCCCCCGGAGGTGTCCGGGTGCCTGGTGGCCCCCGCGGTCTTCAAAACCGACGAGGCCGGGTCTCCCGGCCTGGCGGGTTCGATTCCCGTCCACCTCCGCCATCCGCCACCCGCCGGGGCGGACGGGAATCCGGGACCGTCCGCGACGATGGGGCATCCGGGACGGCCCCGGCGTCACCCGCCGTCGCCGGTCAGCGGTCGGCCGTGGTGCAGCGTCTCCGCGTAGGAGAACACGTAGCCCGTGCCCACCTCGACGGGGGCCAGGCCGGCCAGGTCGACGTCCGGTCCGTCGAGGAGACGCAGGTCGGCCGGGCCCGCCCAGACGTCGGAGAACTCGATGTCGGTGACCTCCGAGACGACGAGCTGGTTCAGCGGGGGCTCCGACGGCACCCAGGAGGGGAACAGGCGGGTGTGCACCAGCGGGACGGTGTGCAGGAACGGCGGCCGGTCGATCCGGCCCTCCAGCGTGACGGACGCCTCGGCGGTACGCCGCCCGTCCACCGACAGCACCCCGTTGAACCGTCCCCCGCCCGCCAGCCGGGGACCGGCTCGGCCGACCGTCGCCGGCCGGGTCTGGTGGACGGCGCCGAACTGTTTGGGCATCCCCTGGATCCAGCCGCGCATCAGCGGGACCGGGCTGTCCACCCAGGCGTACGGGCAGCGCGCCAGCTGCCGCCCCTCGTGGCGGCAGGCGATCAGGATCAGGAACTCGGAGAACCGGCACCGTGCCGGGTCCTCCAGCTCGGCCCCGGAGTGCGAGCACCACTGCCACTCGGCGAAGATCGCCGCGGCCGCCCCGGGGTCAGGTCCCAGGTCCAGCTCGGGTGGCAGGAACCGTGCGGCCGCCGCGGGGTCCACGCGGTAGTCGACCATGATGACGTCGCCGGAGAAGTGCCAGGGCGGGGGAGTGACCATCGCCGAGCCCCCCGAGGGGGACAGCGGCAGGGAGTAGCCGGAAGGGCCCGCCCCCCGCGTGGAGGAGGCGGACGCCTCGCCTGTCGTGACGATCGATCGCATGCTCTAGGTCCGATCCGTGTGCGCCGGTACCGCGTGCCAGGCCGTGGTCAGCCGCTGGGCGGCGGTGGCCAGCCGCGTGGGGGAGTTGAAGCTGTAGGCCATCCGGACGGAGGGCCGTGCCGTGCCGCCGAAGCGGGAGCCCGCCGCGACCTCGACCCCCGCCGCGCTCGCGGCGGCGAGCAGGTCGGGCTCGCGGTACCGGCGAAGGGCGCGGAGCCAGACGAAGAAGCCGCCGTCGGGCCGGTCGAGCTCGAAGTCGTCGCCCAGGCCGGCCAGCAGGGTGTCGACGAGCGCGTCCCGCCGCTCCCGCAGCCGCTCCCGCAGCCAGCCCAGGTGCCTGTCGTAGTCGCCGGCCAGCACCAGCGCGGTCATCGCGAGCGCCGAGGTGTGGTTCAGGCAGCCACCGCTGCGGAACAGCCCGTGCCCGGCGAGCCGGTCGATCGTCCCGGTCCCCGCGAGCAGCCAGCCCAGGCGCAGCCCGGGGGCGAGCGTCTTGGAGAACGTACCCAGCCTGATCACCCCGTGGTAGTCCGCGAGTCCGGCCATGGAGGGCGGCGTGGGCCCTCCGCCGAGGTTCAGCTCGGCGTAGGCGTCGTCCTCGACGATCGGCGTCCCGTGGCGGGCGGTGACGGCCAGCAGCTCGCGCCGCCGCGAGACGGGGACGACCCGGCCCGTCGGGTTGTGGAAGGTGGGGTTCAGGTAGACGAACGCCACCCGCTCTCCGGCCAGGGCGTCGCGCAACGCGTCCGGGTCCATGCCCTCGGAGTCCGAGCGCACCTCGCGCGGGCGCAGCCCGCAGTCGGTGAGGATCAGGCGTCCCAGGTCGTAACAGGTCTCCTCGACGAGGACCACGCTCCCCGGGGCCGCCAGGATGGTGGCGATCAGCTGGAGGGCGTGCGAGATGCCCGCGGTGACCAGGACGTTGCCGGGCTCGCAGGTGATGCCGTCGGCCACGGTGGTCCGATCCGCCAGCGCGGCGCGCAGGTCGAGGGCGCCCCGATCGTCACCGTAGCCGAGGGCGGCCGAACCGTACTCCTCCAGCGCCCGCGTGTAGGCCGCGCCCAGCAGGTCGACCGGGAGCAGTGCGGGTTCGAGATAGCCCGGCCCGAGGTCGAACACGCCGGGAGCGGAGACCGACTGCACGATCCCCGCCCGCCAGGACCGCGCGTGCGACAGGGGGCCGGCCGTCTCGGCCGGCCCCGCCTCGGCCGGCGCGGCCTCGCCCGGGGCGATCCTCATCGTTCGAGCAGTATGGAGCGCAGCGCCCGCGTCGCCTCGTCGAGGGGGGCGGCGGACCTGGACAGGGCGATCCTGAGGGTGCTGTCACCCTCCTGGGGGTTCGCCCAGTGGAACTTGTGACAGGGCAGCACGTAGACGTTGTGGTCCCGCAGTCTGGACCACACCTCCAGCGACGAGCGCTCGCCGACGTTCACCCGTTCCACGCTGCCCCTGCTGTGGGTGTCGGGGAAGTGGATCCCCGGCACCCCGGCCAGCCCGTCCCTCACCAGGGCGCGATTGCCCGCGATGAAGCGGTGCAGGTCGGCGAGGCCGCCGTCGGCCGCGTCCTCGGAGAACCGCTGGACCAGCGCGAGGACCAGCGGGGACACGCCGAGCAGGATGTCGGAGTAGACCTTGGCCACCGGAAGGCCGAGCTCCTCGGACGTCACCAGCCAGCCGATCTTGAGGTCGAGCGTCGGCCACAGCTTGCCGGTGTCCTCGATGACGACCCAGCGGCACCCGCTGTCGCGCAGCACCCGGTAGTGGTCGTAGTGGGCGGCCGGGTCGAACCCGCGGAAGGAGGTGTCCAGCGCCAGGACCACGTCGCGCTCGGCGCACTGCCCGGCGAGCCTGCGCAGGCCCTCCTCGGACAGCACCCGGCCGGTCGGGTTGTTCGGCGTGGTGACGAAGACGCAGCCCACCGAGCCCAGGATGTCGTCGAGCTCGTCCCCGCCGAGCCGTTCCTCGGCCACCGGGACCAGGGTCAGCCCGACACCGCGGAGGATGTCGGGGATGTTGTCGAACGTGGGGTGGATCAGCGCGACCGAGTCCATCGCGCCGGACAGGGAGCGGGCGAGGATCTCCATGGCCACGGACGAGGAGTAGCAGGCCAGCACGCGGCCGTCGTCGCCGGGGTAACTGTGCTGGCCGAGCAGCCCGAAGTACGCGCGATGGGACTCCCGCTCCACCTCCTCGATCGGGAGCTCGGCGGCCTTGGCGAACAGGTTGGGCAGGTCGTCGATGATCCGGGCCTGTCCCGCGGTGAGCGCCTGGCGGGCGTGCGCGTCGGCGATGTTCAGCGGGCTGTTCAGGGCCAGGTACTCGAATTGGGTGAGATTGCCGATGTCCAGGCCAGAACTGACAGGCGTCGTTCGGGCTTCCTGCATTCCGTTCACCTCGCATGGGGGTTCTATCGTGTGGGGTGGCCGGGTCCACCTGTTTTCCGGCATTCGAAAACTCCCTGTCGAATGCGGGTCGAGCGATTCGTGAACCACCGGTGTGCCGGCTCCGTCGAAAAGCGGGATCGGGTGGCTCGGCGACGACAGGGCATTGATGGAAAAATAATGCATGAAAAGAATGGGCGCAAGTGCCGTGTCGCTCAATACGCGAGCTGCATATTTTCCCGAGGATTCAATGTCATTGCCCCTGCGGGCACCTCCCATCATGCTGTCACCAGCGGCTGTCCTGCGGGCGCGGTGATTTTCATGTGGAAGGCGTGTTTCACGGACAAGCACCTCCTCCTGCCGTGACAGGTTGCGGATCCAGAATGAGAGGTGCCCTTCCATGCCCACCGTAGCGGCCATTAAAGAAACGTATGCCGAAAAAGGCGTACCACCGGTGACACCGGTACGGCGAGGGCCTCTGGCGGCCGTCTCCGCCGGGGTGACGGCCCTGTTCCTGTTGCTTTCCGGCGGACAGGGTCACTACGTCGACGAATTGTATTTCCGGGTGGCCGCGGGTCACCTCGGCTGGGGGTACGTGGACCAGCCGCCCCTGGTCCCGCTGCTGGCGCGCGCGCAGATCGCGCTGTTCGGCGACAACCTGGTCGCGATTCGCGTGGTGCCCGCGCTGCTGGCCGGGCTCGCCGTGCTGGTCGCCGGCCTCATCGCCCGCGAGCTGGGCGGGGGCGGCAGGGCCCAGGTGCTCGCGGCGTGCGCGACGGCCGGTTCGCTGGCGTCGTTCGCCGCCGGGCACGTGCTCCACCCCACCGCCGTGGACCACCTGGTCTGGGTGACGGTGTGCTGGGTGGTGGTCCGCGTCATCCGTACCGGCGAGGAGAGGCTCTGGCCGGTCGCCGGGCTGGTGGCCGGGATCGGCATGCTCGCCAAGTACCTCGTGGTGCTGCTCGTGATCTGTCTCGTGGCGGGTCTGCTGGTCGCGGGGCCCAGACGGGTGCTGCGCGGCCGGTACCTCCTGGCCGGCGTCGCGGTCGCCGCGCTGGTCGCCGGGCCCGGCCTGGTCTGGCAGGCGCTGAACGGCTGGCCCCAGTTCGCGATGGCCCAGAGCATGTCGGAGCCGTTCGGGGTCGCGAGCGTGATCAACTTCATCGTGGGGCAGGTGCTGATGATCGGCCCGTTCCTCACCCCGGTGTGGATCGTCGGGCTGCTGGCCCTGACGCGCCGGCCCGAGTGGCGCGCCTACCGCTCGCTCGGCGTGGCCTACCTCGTCATGGTCCCCGTCCTGCTTCTGACCGGTGGCGCCCCCCGGTACAGCGAGGGCCTGCTGACCGTGCTGCTGGTGGCCGGGTGCGTCAGGGCCGACGGCTGGGCGGCGACGATCTCGCGCCGGGCCTGGGTCTGGCTGGCGGTGACCGGGAACGCGCTGCTGGCCATGGTGATGGTGATGCCGGTCGTGCCCGCCGACGTCTACGCCCGCAATCCCGTGCTGGCGGCGCTCGGCGAGGAGCAGTTCGGCCAGACGGGCTGGGAGGCCCTGGCCGCCCAGGTGGCCGAGGTCCACCGGTCCCTGCCGGAGGCCGACCGGGCGCGGGCGGTCCTCTACGGCCACAACTACGGCGAGGCGGGGGCCCTCAACCTGTACGGTCCCCGTCACGGGCTGCCGCGGGAGTACAGCGGCCACAACTCCTACGCCGACTTCGGCCTTCCGGGAGACGACAAAACGATCGTGGTGGCCGTCGGGGTGGACCGGCCCTCGTTCTCCAGGCTGTTCGGGCGGTGCGAATCCCGGGGCGCGCTCACTTTCGAGTTCCCCCACTTCGAGGAGGGCAAGGAGATCCTGGTCTGCCGCGACCCGCGTGAACCATGGTCACGGATCTGGCCTCGGCTGCGCTGGCTGGGCACGTTCTGAGACCGCGACCCCCGGCGCCCCCGGCGTCCCCGGCCCGGCCTGGAGGGGACGAGGCCGCGGGAACGGGAGGTTCACGAGCGGCGGGCACGGGCGACATCGCCCGTGCCCGCCGCCGCTCGCCGGAGACCGTCCCGGACGCCCGGCGCGCCCCCCTGCGGCGCCTCACGTGAGCATGCCACCGGACGGCCGCGGCTCCTCGGGGCGGGGGGCGGGCGACCAGGAGGAGTACTGCCTGAGCCCGTACAGCAGTGGCACCGCCCGCGTCCGTTGTTCCACCCGGAACACCTCACCGAACACCACCGTGTGGTCGCTCACCTCGACCGTGCGCGTGACCCGGCAGTCCGCGAACGCATGAGCCTCGTCCACGAGGTGCGGCCCGCCGAAGGAGGGCTCCGCGCGCCACCGGACCCGTTCGAAGCGGTCGGCCGCCCCCGAGGCGAAGAGTTCCGCGGCGTACCGCGCGTGGTCGTGCAGGAGGTTCACGGTGAAGGTCGACAGCTTCAGCATCGCCTCCAGCGTCGGGCTCTTCCTGCGGACGCACACGAGCAGCGTCGGCGGGTCCAGCGCGACGCTGCACATCGAGGAGCAGGTCATCCCCCACGGCCGGCCGCCGGGTTCCACCGTCGTCAGGATGGCGACCCCGCTGGGGAAGGCCGACATCAGCGACCTGAACAGCGCGGGCTCGACCGCCGGTGTCGCGGTGGGAGGCGCGATCGGGGTGTCCAAGGGAGGATCGAAAGGGATGTCGAAGGGAGAAAAGCCGAGGATCGGGTCCTTCACCGCGGCACTCCTTTCCCGGCGGCCGGTGCCCTCGGGACCCGGCGCCTCGTAGTTCGCTCGATCAGGGCGCACGACGACCGGTCACGGTCGTGATCACCGGCGCCGATCGCGTCGGCCGCCGCACGCGGTGTGGCCGCGGACCGCGTGGGCGGCCCGCGGCTCGTGGGCCGCGGACGGCGACGCGCCGGACCGGTGTGTCCGGCCGCCCGCCGCGGCGAGGCGCGTCACGCCGTGCTGAACGCGGCGTGCCCCTCGGGCGACAGGTCGCGCAGGTGCGCGAAGTACTCGTACTGGCTGGGCAGTTTCTCGACGAGTTCCCTGGCCTGCTCGCGGACCAGCCGCAGTTCCCTGGAGGCGGCGGTGCGGTCGAAGAGCTTCAGCGCCGGGGGGGCCTGTACGGGGAGGCCGCCCAGCCCGAGGAGCATGGCGGTGTAGGAGTAGGGCTCGAACCCGTGGTAGCCAGGGAAGATCGACTCGGAGTCGGGCAGTTTGGCCTGCCACTGCTCCAGGCGTTCGGCCAGCCCGTCGGGGACCGGCCGGGTCGTGGTGTCCTTCCAGTAGTCGTTGTCGGCGCGTGCCGCGGCGTGGTAGTGCAGCACCAGGAACTCCCGCACGCCGTCCATCACGTTGGCGACCTGGCGGTTGTACGACCGGCGCAGCCGGTCGTCCCACCGCTCGCCGGGGAAGTGCTTGACCAGCTGCTCGATGGCGTTCTGGATGAAGAAGATGCCCGTCGACTCCAGCGGCTCGACGAACCCGCTCGACAGCCCGACGGCGACGCAGTTGTTCACCCAGGAGTTCTCGCTCCGGCCGATCCGCATCCGGATGTGGTTGGCCTCCAGGTCGTCCGCGGCCGGGCCGACGAACTCGCGGAGGGTCCGCTCGGCCTCGTCGGGCGTGCAGTAGTCGCCGGCGTAGACGTAACCGGTGCCGATACGGCCGAACAGCGGGATCGTCCAGATCCATCCCGCGTCCTGTGCGGTGGCCGTGGTGCAGGGGCGGATGCCCCGCTCGGCCATGTTCACCGGCACCCGCAGCGCCACCGCCCTGTCGTTGGGCAGGCTGTCCTGGTAGGACTTGAAGGGCACGGAGAGCGCCTTGTTCAGCAGCATCCCGCGGAAGCCGGTGCAGTCGATGAACAGGTCCCCCTGCAGCGCGCCGTTCTCCTTGGTGGCGACGCCGCTGATCCAGCCACGCTCGTCGAGGTTCACGTCCACGACGTCGTCGAGGACGTGACGGACGCCGCGGTCGGTGCCGTACTTCGTGAGGTACCGCGCCAGAAGTGTGGCGTCGAAGTGGTAGGCGTAGGGGAACTGGGTGCTCTGCTCGGTCAGCGTGGTGCGGTAGCCGCGATCGCCGGCGGCCTCGGTGAAGTCCTGCTCGAACAGGGCACCGGAGAGATAGCGGGGGGACTTCTTCGCGTCGCAGAGCGAGGCGATGAGGAAGCAGTCCTTGTCGAAGCGGTCACCGGAGCCCTCGTTCAGCCACCAGTCGGTGATCGGGAAGCCGTTCACCGTGCGCAGACGCTCGAACGGGTGGTAGAAGTGGTGGCCCTGGGCGCGCCAGTTCTCGAACCGGATCGCCAGCTTGTAGGTGGCCTGACACTCCGGCATCCACTCGCGCTCGTCCAGGCCCAGATAGTCGAAGAAGTGGCGGATCGTGCTGAAGGTCGCCTCGCCGACCCCGATGCTGGGAACGTTCTTCGACTCGACCAGCGTCACGTCGATCCGGTCGCCGAATGCCGCCCGCAGGTACGAGGCGGTCATCCAGCCCGCCGTCCCACCTCCGACGATAACTACGCTTCTGACCATTTTTAACCCTTATCCCTGAGCGTGAGAATGGAACATCGGGAGAACACAGCGAGACGCCGGGGTGTGTGGAACATTTGGCCCGATGGCGTTACCCTCCCCAGCCTTGCGAAAAGCTTGCACCGAAAGAGCGGGCGGTCTCCACATCATTGACTCGGTAGCTAAACAGAGCGGTCAGGCGGCATTCCGGACGCTGCGTGGTGGGCCGGGGGGCGAATCGGAAGGGCGTATCGTCTCCTGCCCGCCGCCTTCTGGCGCGCTCACCGCGACAAGGGGCCGACGTGCTCAATGACTCGTTCCATTAGTGTTTTGTCCGTTTCTCTCATGGGGTCCGAATGCGCGATCTCGGCGTGAAATGCCTGGTCAGGGTGCCTCTGACTCGCCTTGGAGCGCACCGCCCGGCGGTGGCGGACCGAGATTCATAAGCGGACGTGTATGGAACCTCGCTTTTTCGCCAACGAAAGTTGACTTTCGATCAGCGCCAGAGTTAGGTTGTCAATGGGCCTACGGGGTTGTTAATGGGTCCACGGGGAGTGGTGTTAATGTCACTCTCGGTTTCCGGCTGGATTCTCACAGGTGGTCTGGTGCCGTCCGGTGCCCGGCCAGACCGGAGCGGGCCGGTCTCGGGGGCGTCGGAGCCATTGCCCGGCAGCGTCCTTTCACGAGTGCAGCTCGTTTTCCGACACACAGAACAACCAATCTTTCTGAACAACGCTGGGGGCCGCGGTGTTGAGGATTCATTTCACGGTCGAGGATCTGGCGAGACTGCGCATGGTCGCGAGTCTCGGACCGGTGGCCGAGAGCGTGTTCGCGCTCGATCTCTTCGGACGCAACGGCGGCGCGTCCTTCAACACGTGGCGCAGGCACGTGCGTGACCGCCTCGGGGAGGGCGTCGGCAACGTGGAGCAGCTGGTCCGCGAACGCCGGACCCCGGTGGAACTGCTCGAGATGGCCGCACGCTCGGCGGACCGCGCCGTGCCGCGCCCGCCGGCCGAGGAGTGGGTCAGCAGGCGCGTCACCGCGACCGTGCTGGGATTCTGCCAGGTGGCCGTCCTGCCGTACTGGAGCAAGGTGCGCGGGCACCTGGAGTCGGAACGCGACACGTACGGCCGGATAACGATCACCAACGGCGTCGAGTGCCTGCTGGAGACGCTGCACCCCAGGCTGTGCTGGAACCCGCCGGTGCTGGAGGTCTCCGACACGGAGGACCACGACGTCCACCTGCGCGGACGCGGCCTCCTGCTGAGCCCCTCGCTGTTCCTGCAGGGCAGGAACCATCTCTTCCTCGACAGGGAGCACGAGACGGGGTTACCCGCCCTGGTGGTCTCGGCGCCGTGCACCTCGGCCATCCTGTCCGACCTGACGGAGACGCCGACGTCCGACGACGAGGCGCTCGCCGCCCTGGTCGGGCACACCAGGGCCGCCGCGCTCCAGGCGCTCACCGAGAGCTGCACCACCGGAGGGCTCTCCGAACGTCTCGGGATCTCCCTGGCGGGGGCCAGCAAGCACGCCACCGTACTGCGCAAGGCCGGCCTGATCACCACCGCCCGCAACCGCAACACGGCCCTGCACACCCTGACCTCCCTGGGCATGGCGCTGTTGCACGGGGAGCCCTTCATGGCCCCCCAGCCCCAGCGCAACTGATCCCCGGTGCCGTCCCCCGCCCTTCGCGTCCCCTCCGACGGCACCCCGCAGACGGAGAATCTCCGGAAAGGAGAGCATCATGAGCTCGAACCCCTTCGAGGATCCGGAAGGTACCTACCTCGTGCTGGTCAACGACGAGGGGCAGTACTCCCTGTGGCCCTCGTTCGTCGACGTGCCCGCGGGGTGGACGATCGCCCTGCCCGAGACGGACCGGCAGGCGGCCCTGGACCACATCGCCGCGAACTGGACCGACATGCGCCCGAGGTCGCTGGCCGAGGCGATGCGGGAGCGGGCATGACCGGCCATGAACTGCCCCTCGTCATCGAGGGGGACGGCACCCGGGTCTCCGACCGGGTGAGAGCCGACCGGCAGCAGATCCGCAAGAACCTCACCACGCACGGAGCCGTGCTGTTCCGCGGCTTCGAGGTCGGCGGCGTCGACGGCTTCGCCGAGGTCGTACGCGAGCTGTCCGGGGCGCCGCTGACCTACGAGGAGCGCTCCTCCCCGCGCAGCGTGATCAAGGGCAACGTCTACACCTCCACCGACTACCCGCCGCAGGAGGAGATCTTCCTGCACAACGAGAACTCCTACCAGGCGACCTGGCCGATGGTGCTCTACTTCTACTGCCTGGAGCCGCCGACGTCCCAGGGGGCCACGCCGCTGGCCTCCACCCGCGCCGTCCACGACACGATGGACCCGCGGATCCGCGAGGAGTTCGAGCGGCGCGGGTGGATGGTGGTCCGCAACTACGGTGACGAGCTCGGCATGTCGTGGCGCCAGGTGTTCAACACCGACAGCCGGGACGAGGTCACGGACTACTGCCGGCGCAACGGCGTGCAGGCCGAGTGGCTCGACGGCGACCGGCTGCGGACCAGGGCGGTCCGGCGGGCCGTGCACCGCCACCCGGTCACGGGAGCGCCGGTCTGGTTCAACCACGCCACCTTCTTCCACATCAGCACCCTCCCCGAGGGAGTCCGGCTGGGACTGCTGGAGATGTGCGGGGAGGAGAACCTGCCGAGCAACACCTACTACGGTGACGGCGGGACGATCCCCGACGACGTCGCCGAGCACCTGAGGGACCGCTACCGGGCGGCGTCCGTACGGTTCGACTACCGCCGTGACGACCTGCTGGTCGTCGACAACATGCTGGCCTCGCACGGCCGCGAGCCCTTCACGGGTCCGCGGAAGATCGCCGTGGCGATGGCGGAGCCGTCCTCGGCCTGACGGCCGGACCTCCCGCTCGCACCCGCCGACCAGACCAGGGCGTCCTGCCTCCGAGTCCGGTCCCGGTCCGGTCGAACCGGCCCGGGACCGGCTTTCCGGTTGCGGCCTCGGGCGTGAGCGGCCTCCCCGCCGAGCGGCCGGCGTCGGACCGGCCCGCGGCCGGCCCTCCGGTCGCCCGCCCGGCCCCGGCCGGCCCGTCAGTCCAGGGTGCGCAGCCGCCGCGACTCGGCGGAGACGACCGCCAGGATCAGCAGGTCGGACGCCAGGCCGGGCAGCGCGGAGAACTGGTTCACGACGAACGCGAAAGCCTGGCCGAAGAGGACATCGACCAGCATCGCGGTGCCGAACAGACGAAAGGCGGCCGCGCGGTCCCCGCGCAGCCGCACCGTCCCCCACATCGCCAGCACCCCCGTGGTCGCCGCGGCGACGGCCATGCCGATCACCGCCCCCCACTCCCGCTCGCCGCCGAGCGAGTCGTGCGCGTTCTCCAGGGCGAGACCCACCAGGGGAAGGAGCGCCTGGACGACGAGATAGACCACCACGAGGGCGACGAGCAGGGGGCGGCGGGTGAGGCCGTCGAGGGTGGCGCGGGCGCGGGCCGACCAGGTCCGGAACCATCCGGGAGTGGTCTTCCGGGCCGGCACCATGCCGAGCAGCCGGACCACCGCCGCGTCGAGCGCGTCGTCGGAGCCCTGGACCAGCCGTACGGCGGCCTGCCGCTGCTCCACGGTCAGCCCGGAGGTCGCCCCGATGAGCGCCGCGTGGACGGCGTTGGCCGTGCGCTCTCGCGGCGAGAAGTCGGTCCGGCCCTCCAGCCACCGGGAGAGGGTGACCAGGGTGGCGAAGACCAGGTAGATGATGCCCGCGGCCGGCCGGTAGAAGTAGTCGGTCGTCTGGGTGACGAACTTGCCGACCTCGTCGATGAACAGCCCGAACCCGACTCCGCCGACGACCGCGCCCCACGTCCGCGCCCCCTGGCCGAGGAAGGCGAGCGTGACGCCCAGGCCCACCATCATCAGCAGGCCGCCCCACAGGACGTGCGCGATGTGCAGGCTCCCCCCGCCGAGCTGGGGATACCCGGCCTGCTGGAGATAGGCCCTGGTCAGCAGCACCGCGCTGATCCCGGATATCGCGAATACCTGCAGATGCGCGGCGGCGCTGGTCACCCGCGTCAAACCCGACAGGCGCACTGTGACTCTCCTCGTCATGCCGGTGGCGTCCCGGAAACGGCTGGCCGAAAAGGCGGCGACCTTACATCCGGAGAGACATGGTCTCCGTTGTTCCGCGCCGGCGGATCGAAAGCACGGCGACGTGGGCGAAGGCCGGTCCGGAGAATAGAACCTTCCACGACCGTAGCACGCGGCCCGCGCTGACTGTGCTGTTTAGCCTCCAAGTCAAAGACGTTGAACCCGGGCCCCGCGGCGATGGAGGCTCGAATCGGGCCGGTGACGAACAACCGTCGCCGGGCGCGGTGATTCGCAACAGACGATTACCGTTGGCAGAGGGAGTCGCTTGTGCTGACATTACAACTGCGGAACGACGACGTAATGGCGATCGAACACGTCGTCCGCGAACTCTCCCGGCGTTACGAGACGGTCGAGTCCGTCGATTTCCAGCGTGAGAGCCGGACGTACGCCGAGGAGCTTCCCCGGAACCTTCGCGCCGCGCTCAACGATTTTCGTCTCACCGAGCCTTCGGGAATCCTGGTGATCTCCGGGTTCCCGGTGGACGACGCGGGGATCGGCCCGACCCCCGCCGACTGGAAGAACAAGCCGGTTCCCTCGCCCACCATCGAGCACGACATCGCGTTCTTCCTCATCGCGTCCCTGCTGGGAGACCCCATCGGGTGGGCCACGCAGCAGGGTGGCTACATCATGCACGACGTCTTCCCGATCAAGGGGTACGAGCACGAGCAGATCGGCTGGAGCAGCGAGGAGACGCTCGTGTGGCACACCGAGGACGCGTTCCACCCGCTGCGCACCGACTATCTCGCGCTGATGTGCCTGCGCAATCCCGACAGGGTCGAGACGACCTATGCCGATGTCTCCGACGTGCGTATCGACGACGACGTCCGCGCCGTTCTCTCGCAGGAACGCTTCTACATTCTTCCGGACGACTCCCACCGTCCCGCCAATCGATCCCCGGTGACCGACGACGACGAGAGGGTCGCAGCCCTGCGGAACCGGAGTTATCGCCAGGTCGATCGGGCGCTGGACACCCCGGATCCGGTGGCGGTCCTTTTCGGCGACCCCGAAGAGCCGTACATCCGTATCGACCCGCACTATATGGAAGGGGTTCAGGACGAGGATGCGAGGAAAGCGCTCGAGGCGTTCGGCGCGGCGATCGATTCCACGATGACCGGTGTCGTTCTCGAACCCGGCGACATCTGCCTCATCGACAACTACAAGGCCGTCCACGGGCGTAAGCCCTTCAGTGCGCGTTTCGACGGGACGGACCGCTGGCTGCGCCGCCTGAACGTGACGAGGGACCTGCGCAAATCCCGGGAGTTCAGGCTGAACGCCTCCTCCCGCGTCATCTACTGACCCGGCCTCCCGTCACCGGGCCACCGCGGGACCGTTACCCGCACCGCCGACGGACCGCCGCCGATCCACCGGACACGTCTTCGAAGGCAGGAGTCAGCGTGACTCACGACGCATCGTCCGTACGCGCGCCCGAGGGCGCCGCCGCACACCCGTTCCCGGACACCGCCGGGCAGCCCCGGGACCGGGACCTGCTCGAACTGTTCGCCGAGCGGGTGCGCCGCGCCCCCGGGGCGACGGCCGTCGTCTCGGGCGGGGAGTCGCTCGACTACGGGCGGCTCGACGCCCGCGCCAACCAGCTCGCACACCACCTCCGCGCCCGTGGCGTCGGCCCTGACACGCTCGTCGGCGTCTTCGCGGAGCGCGGTGTGGAACTCGTCGTGGCGCTGCTGGGCGTGCTCAAGGCGGGCGGTGCCTACGTGCCGCTGGACCCGGACAATCCGGTCGGCCGCCTGGAGTTCGCCCTCACCGACGCGGGCGCCGCCGCCGTCGTGACCCAGGCGCACCTGCGGGATCGGCTGCCCGCGACCTCCGCGCGGGTGGTCTGCCTGGACGGTGACGGGCCGCTGATCGCGTGCGAGCCGGTCACCGCGCCCGGCCGCCAGGCGGGCCCGGCGAACCTGGCGTACGCGATCTACACCTCCGGTTCCACCGGCCGCCCCAAGGGCGTGCTGGTCGAGCGCCGGCAGCTCGCGAGCTACCTGGCGTGCTGCGAGCGCGACTACCCGGGGCTGGCGGGTACCGCCCTGCTGCACACGTCGACGTCGTTCGACCTGACGGTGACCGCGCTGTGGGGCCCTCTCGCGGCGGGCGGCCGGGTCGAGGTGGGCGAGCTGGACGGCGGACGTCCCGGCGAGGCCCGGGAGCGGCCGTCGTTCCTGAAGATCACCCCCAGTCACCTGCCGATCCTGGAGAGCCTGCCCGAGGATCGCTCACCGACCGCGGAACTGGTGATCGGCGGGGAGGCGCTGCGCGGCGAGGTGCTCGACCGGTGGCGGGCGCGGCATCCCGGCGTGACGGTGGTCAACGAGTACGGCCCCACCGAGGCGACCGTCGGCTGCGTCTCCTTCAGGGTCGAGCCCGGGGCCGGGCCGCTGTCCGGCCCCGTCGCGATCGGCAGGCCGATGCGCGGCACGCGCGCCTACGTGCTCGACCGCTCCCTGCGGCCCGTCCCCGAGGGTGTGCCCGGAGAACTGTACGTTGCCGGTGCGGGGCTGGCCCGCGGCTACCACGGCAGGCCCGGCGCGACCGCCGAGCGGTTCGTCGCCGATCCGTACGGCGGGCCGGGCGAGCGGATGTACCGCACCGGCGACCTGGTGCGGCGCCTGCCCGACGAGGACCTGGAGTACCTGGGGCGCACCGACGACCAGGTGAAGATCCGGGGCCACCGCGTCGAGCCCGGCGAGGTCGAGTCGGTGCTGGCCGGGCACCCCGGGGTCGCCCAGGTCGCCGTGGTGCCCTCGCGGGAGGGCTCGCGGGACACGCGGCTGCTGGCCTACTTCGTCCCTTCGGGCGAGACGGTCCCCGCGGCGGAGCTGCGCGAGTTCCTGGCACGGACCCTTCCGGAGCACATGATCCCCTCGGCGTTCCTCGCCCTGGACCGGCTGCCGCTGGCGGCCAGCGGCAAGCTCGACCGCGCGGCACTGCCCGCGCCGACGCGGCGGGACAGCACCGACGCCGGCTACGGCGCCCCGCGCAACGACGCGGAGAAGGCGATCGCCGAGATCTGGGCCGAGGTCCTCGGCATCGACCAGGTCGGCGTCGAGGACGACTTCTTCGAGCTCGGCGGCAATTCCCTGCTCGCCTTCCGGGTGCTCCCGCGGATCAGGGCGGCCCTCGGCGCCGACCTTCCCGCCCGCGCCCTGTTCAAGATGCGGACGATCGCCGCGCTGGCGGCGTCGGTCACCCCCGGAGGGGACGAAACGGGTGGCGCCGGCGGGACGGACGGCTCCGTCGTCCCGGTGTCCCGCGACCGGGAGCTGCCGCTGTCCTTCCCCCAGCGGCGGTTCTGGTTCTTCCACGAATTCGACCCCGACGCCACCGAGTACAACGTCCGGTTCGGCTACCGGCTGCTCGGCGAGCTGGATCCCGCCGCGCTCGAGACGGCCCTGCGCGGGTTCGTCGCACGGCACGAGTCGCTGCGCACGACCATCTCCTCGACCGGCGGCGAGCCGTTCCAGGTGGTCCACCCCGTCGGGCGTATCGAGGCCCCGCTGGTCACGATGGACGCCTCGGGGCTCGGGGAGGAGGAACTGGAGCGCCTGCTGCGCCAGGAGGTGAGCCGGCCCTTCGACCTGGCGCGCGGGCCCGTGCTCCGGACGGCCCTGCTGCGCCGGGCCGAGCACGAGCACCTGCTGGTGCTGACCGTGCACCACTCGGTGATCGACGCCTGGTCGATGGGCCTGCTCGCCGACGAGCTGAGCATGCTGTACGACGCCGCCAGGGACACCACCAGGGACGCCGCCGGGGCCGGGACCGGAGACGGCGCCGCGGACACGGGCCGGGCCGGGCCGGTGCCGCTGACCGTCCAGTACGCCGACTACGCCGTCTGGCAGCGGGAACGGTGGACCGACGAGGCCCTCCGCGGGCAGCTCGACTACTGGCGGGAGCAGCTGGCCGGGCTGTCCCCCCTCGAACTGCCCACCGACCGGCCACGTCCGCCGGTACGGTCCTCCGCCGGAGCGGCCCACCACTTCACCCTGTCCGCCGAGCTCACCGCCGCGCTCAACAGGCTCGCCGCGCGCAACGACGCCACGCTGTTCATGACGCTGACCGCCGCCTGCAAGGTGCTGCTCGCCCGCCATTCCTCCCAGCGGGACATCGCGGTCGGCACCCCCATATCCGGACGGGACCGCCCCGAGCTGGAACCGCTCGTCGGATGCTTCATCAACACCCTGGTGCTCCGGTCGGAGGTCGACGGGCGGGCGTCCTTCACCGAGTTCCTCGGCCGGGTGCGCGAGACGGTGCTCGGCGCCTTCGGCAACCAGGACGTCCCGTTCGAGCGCCTGGTGGACGAGCTGAGCGACGGGCGCGACCCGAGCCGTACCCCCCTTGTACAGGCGATGGTGGCGCTGCAGAACGTACCGGAGAGGCCGCTGACGTTCACCGGCGTGCGCACCGAGAGCTTCCGCCTCCCGCACGTGTCGTCGATCTTCGATCTCACGCTGGAGTTCGTCGAGCGCGAGGGCGCCCTGGACGTGATGGTCGAGTACGGCACCGACCTGTTCGACCGCGTGACCATCGAGCGCATGGCCGGCCACCTGGAGGTCCTGCTGGCCGCCGTGACCGAGGATCCCGACCGGCCACTCGCCCGGCTGCCGCTGCTGACCGAGGCCGAGCGGCGGGCTCTGGCCGGATGGAACGGCGCGGTCAGGGATCGCGGCGCAGCCCTCCCCGTCCACCGCGCGTTCGCCGAACGGGTGCGGCTGGCGCCGGACGCCGTCGCGCTGGAGCACCGGGACGGGACGCTGACCTACGCCGAGCTGGACGGGCGCGCCGGCCGGGTGGCCCGCCGCCTGCGCGCGCTCGGGGTGGGTCCCGGCGTGCCCGTCGTGGTGTGCGCCGAGCGCGGCCCCGAGCTGGTCGCGGGCCTCCTCGGCGTGCTGAAGGCCGGTGGCGCGTACGTGCCGCTCGACCCGGAGACCCCGGCCGCGCGGCTGGCCTACGTGGTGGCCGACACCGGCGCGCCGGTCGTGCTGACCGACCGCGCCACGGCGGCCACGGCGGCCATGGCGGCCACGGCCTCCGGCCTGAACGTCGTGACCGTGCCGCTGGACGTCCTCGCGGCGCGACCGCGCGCCGGCGGGCCGGGCGACACCGGCCGGGCGGTGCCGGGCCCGGTCACCGAGCCCGACACCGAGCCCGACACCGAGCCCGACACCGAGCCCGACACCGTGGTGGACGGCGCGGACCTGGCCTACATCGTCTACACCTCGGGCTCCTCCGGCCGTCCCAAGGGCGTGATGGTCGAGCACCGCAATCTGGCCGACCTGTGCGCCTGGCACAACGAGGCGTTCGAGGTGGTCCCCGAGGACCGCGCCTCCCAGGTCGCGTCGCTGGGATTCGACGCCGCCGTGTGGGAGCTGTGGCCCTACCTCTGCGCCGGGGCCAGGGTCGCGCTGCCGGACCGGGACACGCTGGACGACTCGGCCGCGCTGGTGGAGTGGTTCGCCCGGATGGGCACCACGATCTGCTTCCTGCCCACGCCCCGGCTGGACGCCGTGCTGGACGAGCCCGCCTTCGCGGGCACCCGGCTGCGCACGATCCTGACCGGCGGGGACGTGCTCCGCCGCCGCCCGCGCCGGGGGACGACGTACCGGCTGGTCAACAACTACGGCCCCACCGAGGCCACGGTCGTGGCCACCGCGGGTGACGTCGCGTGGCACGACGCCGGGCGGGCCGGGGCGCTGCCCCCCATCGGGTCGCCCGTCGCCAACACCGCCGCGTACGTCCTGGACGGTGACGCCAACCCGGTGCCCGTGGGGGTGGCGGGCGAACTTTACCTAGCGGGCGCCGGACTGGCCAGGGGCTACCTGAACCGGCCCGACCTGACCGCCGAGCGGTTCGTCGCCGACCCCTTCGGGGTCCCCGGCGGCCGGATGTACCGTACCGGGGACCTCGTCCGCCGGTTGCCCGGGGGCGAGCTGGAGTACCTCGGCCGTACCGACCAGCAGGTGAAGATCCGGGGTTTCCGGGTGGAGCCCGGGGAGATCGAGAGCGCGCTGCAGGGACACCCCGGCGTGGCCGAGGCCGTCGTCGTGGCCACCGCGGTCAGGCCGGGCCACGAGCGCCTGGCGCTGACGGGATACGTGGTCCCCGCGGCCGGCGCCCGGCCCGGCCCGGACGACCTGCGCGCCTTCGCGGCCACGGTCCTGCCGGACCACATGGTGCCCGCCGCGATCGTCGTCCTGGAGGAGTTCCCGCTGACCGCGCGCGGGAAGGTGGACCGCGCGGCCCTGCCGGAGCCCGGCGCGGCCGGCGGCCCGGACGGCGGCTACGTCCCGCCGGGCGATCCCGTGCAGCGGGAGCTGGCCCGGATCTGGGCCGAGGTGCTGGGCGTCGAGAGGGTCGGCGTCGAGGACGGTTTCTTCGCCCTCGGCGGCGACTCCATCCTCGCCATCCAGCTCGTGTCGAGGGCACGCGCGGCCGGGCTGCGGCTCACCTCCAGGGACCTGTTCCGCTGGCAGACGATCGCCGCGCTGAGCCCCCACGTGACCGAGGCGCGCGGCACCGCGGCCATCGGCGGTCCCGGGAGCACGCCGGACGCCGCGGGCGGGCGGGCACCGCTGACGCCCATCCAGCACTTCCTCTTCGACAGGTTCACCGTCCCCGAGGTGTTCAACCAGTTCGTCACCGTCGAACTCGCCGCCGACTTCGACGAGGCGGCCCTCCGGGCGGCGATCGCGGCGCTGGTCGAGCGGCACGACGCGCTGCGGTCTCGTTTCGAGATCGCAGAGACCGCAGAGACCGCAGGGACCTTCGGGGGAGGCGGGGGAGGCGGGGGCGGACGGTCGCAGCGCGTCGTCCCGTCCGAGGACGGCGAGATCCTGCGCCTGGCGGACCTGTCCGGCCTCGCCGGCGCGGAGCTTGACGCCGCGATGGAGCGGGAGACGGCGTCCGCGCAGGCCCGTGTCGACTTCGCGGACGGGCCGCTGGTCGCCGCCGTGCTGTTCAGGACCGGGCGCGGGCCGCGGTTGCTGCTGACCGCCCACCACCTCGTGGTGGACGGTGTGTCGTGGCGCATCCTGCTGGAGGACCTGCGCACCGCGTACGGACGACTGGTCCGGGGCGAGAGCGTCGACCTCGGCCCCGCGACGACCTCGTTCCAGGACTGGAGCCTGCGGCTGGCCGGGCATGTCCGGGCCGGGGGCTTCGACGACGAGCTGGACCACTGGGCCGGTGTGAGCGGCGCGGCGGGCGCGGCGGTGCTGCCTCTCGACGGGCCTCTCGGCGAGTCCTTCCGCGAGCGCCTCGGCGGGCGCCCCGGCGAGGCGCGGGAAGAACCTCCGGGCGGGCTCCCCAACGCCGTGCGGACCACCCGCGAGGTCTCCGTCGAGCTGGACGAGCCCACCACCCGGGCCCTGCTACGCGAGGTCCCCGACGTCTACCGCACCGAGATCACCGACGTGCTGCTGGCCGCCCTCGCCCGTGTCGTGTCCGGATGGGCCGGGCGCGACCGCCTCCTGCTCGGGCTGGAGGGCCACGGGCGCGAGGAGATCTTCCCCGACGTGGACCTCACGCGCACCGTCGGGTGGTTCACCAGCTACTTCCCCCTGCTGCTGGAGGTCCCCGGCGACGACGAGCCGGGCGTCCTCCTCAAGGCGATCAAGGAGCAGGTGCGGGCGGTCCCGCGGCGCGGCCTGGGGTACGGCGCGCTACGTTACCGGGACGGTTCCCCGCTCGCGGGAGACCCCGTCCCCCAGATCTGCCTCAACTACCTCGGCCGGTTCGACACCGAGGCCGGCGACGGGGACCTCTACCGCGAGATCTCCGGCATCGAGCTGTTCCAGGACCCGCGCGACAACCGCCCGCACGTGCTCGACGTCGTCGGCTCCGTCAGGTCCGGGCGGCTCCAGGTCACCTGGTACTACTCGCCCGACCTGCACCGGCCCGCCACCGTCGAGCGGCTGGCCCACGAGTTCGCCGCGACCGTGGAGCGGATCGTCCGGCACTGCGCCGAGCCGGGCGCGGGCGGGCGCACCCCCTCGGACTTCCCGCTGGCCCGGCTCGACCAGGCGAGCCTCGACGCGCTGGTCGGCGACGGCCGGACCGTGACGGACGTCTACCCCCTGACCCCGACCCAGAGCGGCATGCTCTTCGACAGCCTGATGACGCCGGACTCGGACGTCTACACGGCCCGGTTCGAGATGGTGATCGAGGGAGTCGCCGATCCCGAGGCGCTCGGCGAGGCCTGGCGACTCGTCGCGGAGCGGACCGAGGTCCTGCGCACCTCCGTCGCCTGGGAGGGACTCGACCACCCGCTCCAGATCGTTCACCGGCGCGCGGGACTTCCGGTCGCCCACCACGACTGGCGCGACCTGCCCGAGGCGGAGCGGCGGCCGGAGCTGGAGCGGCTGCTCGCCCTCGACAGGGAGACCGGGGTGGACCTCACCACGCCCCCGCTCACCCGGCTGGCGATCATCCGGCTCGACGACACCCGGGTACGGGTCCTGTGGACCCTGCACCACATCCTGCTGGACGGGTGGAGCGTCCACCGGCTGCTCGCGGACGTGCTCTCCTGCTACGCCGCGCACACCGAGGGACGCCCCTGGCGGCCCGAGACCCGCCGGCCCTTCCGCGACCACGTCGAGTGGCTGCTCGGCCGGGACGCGACGGTCGCCGAGACGTACTGGCGGAAGGCGCTCGCCGGGTTCACCGAGCCGACGTCCCTGCCGTACGACCGCCCACCTGCCCCCGACCACCGGCCCCGCGCGGCAGGGCGGGTGAGCGTGAGGCTGCCGGCCGCGGCCTCGCGGCGGCTCACCGAACACGCCAGGCGCGCGGGGATCACGCTGAACACCCTGGTGCAGGGCGCCTGGGGGATCCTGCTGTCCCGATACGGCGGCGCCCGCGACGTCTGTTTCGGTGCGACGGTCTCCGGCCGTCCCGCGGACCTGGCGGGCGCTGAGTCCATGATCGGTATCTTCATCGAGACGCTGCCGGTCCGGGTCGTCGTGGACGAGGGCGCGCACCTCGTGCCGTGGCTGCGCGAACTGCAGGAGGACCAGGCTCGGGCACGCGAGCACGACGCCGTGTCGCTGCCCCAGGTGCGGTCCTGGAGCGAGCTGCCGCCCGGCGCGGGGCTCTTCGACAGCATCGTGGTCTTCGAGAACTACCCGATCGACCACGCCCCGGCCGCCGCCGGAGTGCGGCTGCGCGACGTCGACGCCGCCGAGGTGAACGGCCATCCCCTCAACCTGGTCGTCTACCCGGGCGAGGAACTGTCCTTCGTGCTGCTCCACGACGAGGCGCTGTTCGACCCCCCGACGGTGCGGCGCTTCGGGGAGAACCTGACCGCGTTGCTGGAGGAGATCGCCGCCGACCCGGAACGGAGCATCCGGTCACTGCCCTCGCTGCCCCCGCGCGAGCGCCACCGGATGCTGGTGGAGTGGAACGACACGGCCACGGACGTCCCGGGCCTGTGCGTGCACCGGCTGTTCGCCGACCGGGCGCGCGCCGTCCCCGGCGAGGTGGCCGTGGTGTCGGAGGGCGAGAGCCTCACGTACGCGGACCTGGACGAGCGCTCCGACAGGCTGGCGCGCCACCTGGTGTCGCTGGGAGTGGCCGCGGAGTCGCGGGTGGCGGTGTTCCAGGCCCGCTCCGCCGACGCGCTGGTCTCGATGCTCGCCGTGCTCAAGGCGGGAGGCGCCTACGTCCCGTTGCACCCGAGCTACCCGCCCGACCGGCTGAGCTGGATCCTGCGGGACACCGAGGCGGTGGCGGTGCTGACGGACCGGGCGGCGCTCCCGCGGATCTCCGGGGTCTCCGGGGTCGCAACCCCGGGGGCCGCGGGCGGCGAGGAGGTGCCGTTGGTCCCGTTGGTCCCGTTGGTC
The DNA here is from genome assembly GCF_044456585.1 of Streptosporangium sp. NPDC050855. Classification (NCBI taxonomy): domain Bacteria; kingdom Bacillati; phylum Actinomycetota; class Actinomycetes; order Streptosporangiales; family Streptosporangiaceae; genus Streptosporangium; species Streptosporangium sp. NPDC050855. Next base: position 10,549 of record NZ_JBITFY010000007.1, on the reverse strand, counting down.
CCGTTGGTCGTGGTGGACGGCGACGAGGTCCCGGACGGACCCCCGCTCCCGGACGGACCCCCGCCCGGCGGCCAGGCCGTCGCGGACCCCGACCGGCTGGCGTACGTGATGTACACCTCCGGTTCGACCGGGGTGCCCAAGGGCGTGGCGGTCACCCACCGCAACATCGTGAGCCTGGCAGCGGACCGGCGGTGGCGATCGGGAGGGCACGAGCGTGTCCTGTTCCACTCCCCGCACGCCTTCGACGCCGCCACCTACGAGATGTGGGTCCCCCTGCTGGCCGGTGGCCGGGTGGTGATCGCGGAGGGCGAGCTGAACGCGGAGAGCGTACGGCGGCTGGTCACCGCGCACGGCGTCACCGGGATGTTCCTCACCACGGCGCTGTTCAACCTCTTCGCCGAGGAGCAGCCCGGATGCTTCGCCGGCCTGCGCGAGGTGTGGACGGGAGGCGAGGCCGCCTCACCGGCGGCGTTCCTGCGGGTGATGGAGCACTGCCCGGGAACGGCGGTCCACCATGTCTACGGCCCCACGGAGAGCACCACCTTCGCCACCTGCCGCGAGATGACGCCGCGGCTCGCCGGTGCGGGTGTCGTGCCGATCGGCCGGCCGATGGACAACACGCGCGCCTACGTGCTGGACCACAACCTCGCGCCCGTGCCGCCCGGCGCCCCCGGCGAGCTGTACCTGGCGGGAAGCGGTCTGGCCAGAGGGTATCTCGGCCGGCCCGCGCTCACCGCCGAGCGGTTCGTCGCCGACCCGTTCGGTGCCGGGGGCCTGCTGTACCGCACCGGCGACAGGGTCCGCTGGAGCGCCGGCGGCGACGGCGGCGACGGCGGCTGGGACATCGAGTTCCTCGGCCGCGCCGACGACCAGGTGAAGATCCGCGGCTTCCGCATCGAGACGGGAGAGGTCGAGGCCGCGCTGCACGCCCGCCCCGACGTGGCCGAGGCGGTGGTCGTCGCCCGCGAGGAGGCCGCCGGGCGCAGGTATCTCGTGGGCTACCTGGTGCCGGCCACGGGACACGCCCCGCCGTCACCGGCCGAGCTGGCCGAGGCGCTGGCCGAGCGGCTCCCCTCCTACGCGGTCCCCTCCGTGTTCGTGACCCTGGACCGGCTGCCGCTGAACGCCAACGGCAAGGTGGACCGCCGGGCGCTGCCGGAGCCGGAGTCCAGGCCGGTCGCGCGCGCCGGTTACGTGGCCCCGCGCAACCCGACCGAGGAGGCTCTCGGCCGGATCTGGGCGGAGGTGCTCGCGGTCGAGCGGGTCGGGGCGCACGACGACTTCTTCGAACTGGGCGGCGACTCCATCACCAGCCTGCGGGTGGCCTCCAGGGTGCGGCGCGCGTTCGATGTCGAGATCTCCCCGAGGGAGCTCTTCGCCGCCCCGACCGTCGGCGCCCTGGCGGAGGTCCTGCAGGACAAGATCCTGGCGTCCTTCGAAGAGATCGTCCAGGGCCGGAACTCGTGAACAGGCCAGCCGACCCCGAACGGGAGAACGCCATGAACGCCCCCTCTTCGCGTGACGGCCGCATGGCCGCCCTGCCCGCGCACCTGCGCGAGGCGATGCGACGGCGGCTGGCCGGTGAGAGCCCGGCCTCCCCGGAGGCGGAGGAGATCCCGCGCACCCCTCCGGGGGGGACGTCGCCGCAGTCGCCCGCCCAGCAGCGGCTCTGGTTCAGGTACGAGATGGATCCGGACAGCGCCGAGTACATCGTCCCCCTGGTACTGCGGCTGACCGGTGACCTGGACGTCGGCGTGCTCACCCTCGCCGTGAACCGCCTGGTGGACCGGCACGAGTCGCTGCGCACCACCTTCGACTCGGTGAACGGCCTGGGCGTGCAGACCGTGCACCCCGCCACGGAGGTGCCGATCCAGGTCACCGAGGCGCACGTGCCTCCCGGCGGCGACCGCGAGGCCACGCTGCGCGGGTGGCTCCTGCGGGAGGCGGCGCGCCCCTTCGACCTGCGCCGGGGGCCGGTGTTCCGGGCCGGCCTGCTCAGGCTCGGCCCCGGCGAGCACGTGCTGGCCTTCAGCACGCACCACATCGTCACCGACGGCTGGTCCATGGGGGTGTTCGCCGACGAGCTGAACGCCCTGTACGCGGCCGGCGTCCGGGGCGAGCCGTCGCCGCTGCCGCCGCTGCCGCTGCGCTACGCCGACTTCGCCTCCTGGCAGCGGGACCGTGTGTCGGGCACGGCGCTCGACGACCGGCTCGCCCACTGGCGTGAGCGGCTCGACGGGCTGGCCCCGCTCGACCTGCCCACCGACCGGCCGCGACCGCCGATCAGGTCCTCCGCGGGCGCGGTCCACGTCTTCGAGGTGCCCCCCGAGGTGGTGTCGCGGCTGAGGGAGGTGGGCCGCGAGCACGGCGCCACCCTGTTCATGACCCTGGTCGCCGCGGTGCAGATCCTGCTCGCGCGCTACTCGGGACAGCGGGACGTCGCGGTCGCCACCGCGACCAGCGGCCGCAACCGGGTCGAACTGGAGAGGCTGATCGGTTTCTTCGTCAACACCCTGGTGCTGCGCTGCCAGGTCGACGAGTCCGTGCCGTTCACCGCCTTCCTCGGCACGGCCCGCTCCACCGTGCTGGACGCCTTCGACAACGACGAGGTGCCCTTCCAGCGGCTCGTGGAGGTCCTGCGGCCCGAGCGCGACCCCAGCCGGCTCCCGCTCGCCGAGGTCGCGGTCAACCTGCAGAACGCGCCAGGGGGGAGGGTCGAGCTGCCCGGCGTACAGGTCGAGGAGATCCGCCCGCCGGTGCTGGTGGCGCCCATGGACCTCTCGTTCGACTTCTACGAGCGCGACGGTGCGCTCGTCACCCACCTCGGCTACGGCACGGACCTGTTCGAGGCGGCCACCGCCGAGCGCGTGGCAGGTCACCTGCTGACGCTCCTGACGGCGATCGCGGACGCCCCCGACCGGCCGATCGCCGACCTTCCCCTGCTGAGCGCCGCCGAGTACCGCCTGCTGACCGACACGTGGTGCGGCGAGGGCGGCGGCCCCGAGCCTCGTACGGTCCCCGAGATGTTCGCCGAGCAGGTCGCGGCCGACCCCTCGGCCGTCGCCCTCGTCCACGCCGGGCGGAGCCTCACCTACGGCGAGCTGGACGAGCGGGCGGACCGGCTGGCCCGGTTGCTGGCAGGCCGGGGCGCCGGACCCGAACGGATCGTCGCGGTGGCCGTCCCCCGGTCGGCCAAGACCGTCGTCGCGATCCTCGCCGTCCTGAAGAGCGGTGCCGCGTACCTGCCGCTGGACCTGGACTACCCCGAGGAACGCGTCCGGGCGATGGTCGGGGACGCCGAGCCGATCCTCACCCTGACCACCGCGGAGGAGGCGGACCGGCTGCCGGCGGGGATTCCCCTCCTCGTGCTGGACGCGCCGGACACCGCCGCCGCCCTCGCCCCGGCGGAAGCCGCCCCTGACGGCCCTGCGGACGACGGCCCGGTGGACGACGGCCCGGTGGAGGCGGCCCGCCAGGACCCCGCGCATCCCGCCTACGTGATCTACACCTCCGGTTCCACCGGCCGCCCCAAGGCGGTCGTGGTCCCTCACACGGGCCTGTACGACATGGTGCTCACCCAGCGGGAGCGGCTGGGCGCGGGCCCGGGGACGCGGGTGCTGCAGTTCGCCTCCTTCAGTTTCGACGGGGCCTTCTGGGAGTTGATGCTCGCCCTCCTGTCCGGCGGCACGCTGGTCGTCGCCACCTCCGAGGAGCGGGCGCCCGGACCTCCGCTGGCCGAGTTGATCGAAAGGGAGGGGCTCACCCACCTCACCCTGCCCCCGACCGCGCTGACCGTGCTGCCCGCCGACGCCGTGCCCGAAGGGACGGTCCTGGTCGTCGCGGGCGAGGCCTGCCCTCCCGGGCTGGTGCGGACCTGGTCGGCCGGACGGCGGATGTTCAACGGCTACGGGCCGACCGAGTCCACGATCGGCGCCACCATGACCCAGGCGCTGACCCCCGACGACGGCCGCACCGCGGCGGTGCCCATCGGCCGCCCGTTCCGCAGCGTCCGCGCCTACGTGCTGGACGAGCGGCTGCGCCCGGCGCCCGTCGGGGTTCCCGGCGAGCTCTACCTCGCCGGACCCCGGCTGGCCCGCGGGTACCTGCGCCGTCCCGGGCTGACCGGCGAACGTTTCGTCGCCGACCCCTACGGCCCGCCCGGCACCCGCATGTACCGCACCGGCGACCGCGCACGCCGGCTGCCCGGCGGCGAGCTGGAGTACGCGGGCCGCGCCGACGACCAGGTCAAGATCAGGGGATTCCGGGTCGAACTCGGCGAGGTCGAGGCGGCCCTGGCCGGGCACCCCGCCGTGGACGAGGCCGCGGTGGCGGTCAGGACCGGCGCCCGGGGCGACCGGCGTCTGGTCGCCTACCTCGTTCCCGCGGACTCCGGCGCCCCCGCCCTGGCGGAGCTGCGCGCCTTCCTGCGTGCCACGTTGCCCGAGCACATGGTGCCCTCGGCGTTCGTCGTGCTGGAACGCCTGCCGCTGACCGTCAACGGCAAGGTGGACAGGCGGGCGCTGCCCGCGCCCACGGGGGACCGTGAGGCCGGGACGCGCTACGTCGAGCCCCGCACGCCCGCCGAGCGGATCCTCGCCGAGGTCTGGTCCGAGCTGCTCGGCGTGGACCGGGTGGGCGTGGACGACAACTTCTTCGACCTCGGCGGCGACTCCATCCTGGGCCTGCGGGTCGTGGCCCGCGCCCGCGAGGCCGGGTTGCGCGTGACGGCCAAGCAGACCTTCCTGCGCCAGACCGTCGCCGAACTGGCCGCGGAGGCGGTCGCGGAGGAACCGCGGCGTGCCGAGCAGCGGGCCGTGTCGGGGGAGGTGCCGCTCACCCCCGTCCAGCACTGGTTCTTCGAGAACTTCATGGACAGCGTGGACCGGTTCAACCAGGCGGTGTTCCTCGAACTCGCACAGGAGCCCGACGAGGAGGCGCTGCGCGCCGCCCTGGCCGCGCTGCTCGCCCACCACGACGCCCTGCGCCTGCGCGCCGGGCGCGAGGGCGGGGAGTGGCGGCAGCACAACGCCGCCGCGGAGGGCGGCGACCCGCTGCGGCGGATCGACCTGTCGGGAACCGGCGACGCCGACCGGGAGGCGCGGATGCGCGAGGCCGTGCTGGCCGCGCAGGAGGGGTTCCGGCTGGAGACCGGCCCCCTGTTCAGGGCGCTGCTCTTCGTGCTCGGCGAGGGGCGCCGTCCCCGGCTGTTCCTGGTGGCCCACCATCTCGTGGTCGACGCCGTCTCCTGGCAGATCCTGCTGCCCGACCTGGAGGACGCCTACCGGCAGGCCGCGGCGGGCCGCGACGTCCGGCTCCCCGCCAAGACGACCTCCTTCCAGGAGTGGGCGCGGCGTCTGGCCGACCACGTGGCGGCCGGTGCCCTCGACCACGAGCTGGACCACTGGACCCGCCTGGACGAGACCGCGGCCAAGGTCGCCGCGCTGCCGGTGGACATCGCCGACCGGCACGACCGGCACGACGGGCCTGACCGGAATGCCGGGCACGCCGGGCACGCCGGGCACGCCGGGCACGCCGGGAACACGGTCGCGTCCATGCGTACCGTGACCGCACGCCTGGGCGCGCAGAGCACCCGGGCGCTGCTGCGCGACGTGCCGGAGGTCTACCGGACCCGGATCAACGACGTGCTGCTCGCGGCGCTGGGCAGGGTGCTGTGCGAGTGGACCGGCGAGGACATCGCCCTGGTCGAGGTGGAGGGACACGGTCGCGTCGACCTGTTCCCCGACGTCGACCTCTCGCGGACCGTCGGCTGGTTCACCACCGTCTTCCCCGTCGCGCTGAGCCTCCCGCCCGTGCCCGGCTGGAGGGAGACGCTCATGTCGGTCAAGGAGCAGCTCCGCGCGGTGCCGGGTGACGGGCTGGGGTACGGCGCGCTGCGCCATCTCGGCGCGCCCGGCCGCGCTCCGGGCGCGAGCAGGCATCCGGAGGTGGGGTTCAACTACCTCGGGCGGCTCGACGCCGGATCCGGCGGGCGCGGCGGGCTCGTCGCCGGGCGGCTTCCCCACCCCGGTGCGGAGCGCAGCCCCGGGCAGGCCAGGCGGCACTTGCTGGAGATCACCGGGTTCGTCGACGGCGACGAGCTCGAGTTCCGCTGGGCGTACTCCGCCGCCGTCCACCACGAGGAGACCGTCGAGGCCCTGGCGGCGCGGATGACGTCCGCCCTGGAAGGGATCGCCGCGCACTGCGCGGAACCGGGTGCGGGCGGCTGCACCCCCTCCGACTTCCCGCTCGCCGCGCTCGACCAGGCCACGGTGGACAGGCTGGCCGGGGACGGCCGGTCCGTGGAGGACATCTACCCGCTGACACCCATGCAGAGCGGCATGCTCTTCCACTCGCTGGCCGAGCCCGGCGCCGACATCTACGCCGGCCACTTCTCGATGGTGCTGGAGGGGGTCACCGACGCGGAGACGCTGGCCGAGGCGTGGCAGCGGGTCGTCGACCGCACGCCCGCCCTGCGTACGGCGGTGATCTGGGAGGGCGTCCCCGAGCCCGTGCAGGTCGTCCGCCGGGGGGTGCGGGTCCCCGTCACCCACCACGACCTGCGTGACCTGCCGGAACCGGAGCGGGAGGAGGCGGTGCGGAGGCTGTGGGAGAGCCGGGCCGAGCGGCGGCTGGACCTGGGCGTCGCGCCGCTGACCCGGCTGGACCTCGTGCGGCTGTCGGACAGCGAGGTGCAGCTCCTGTGGGCGGCGCACCACATGATGCTGGACGGCTGGAGCTCCTCGCACGTGCTGTCGGAGGTGTTCGAGCAGTACGCGGCCCTCACCGGCGGGCACGCGGGCGCGGTGACGCCTCGCCCGCCGTACCGGGACTACGTCGGGTGGCTGGCGCGCCAGGACCGGGCCGAGGCGGAGAGGTACTGGCGGGGGGTGCTCGCGGGCATGACCGCGCCGACCCCGCTGCCGTTCGACCGGCCGGTGGCGCGGGCACACGGGGCGCGCTCCTCCAGGGAGATCCGGTCGCGGCTGCCGGGGGAGCTGTCCGGCAGGCTGTACGAGTGCGCCAGGAACGCCCGGCTGACCGTCAACACCCTGGTGCAGGGCGCGTGGGCGCTGCTGCTGTCCCGCTACGGCGGGGAGCGGGACGTCTGCTTCGGGGCGACGGTCTCCGGCCGTCCCGCCGGGCTTCCCGGCTCGGAGTCGATCATCGGGTTGTTCGTCGACGTCGTGCCCGTCAGGATCGACGTGGACGGTGCCGAGCCGGTGACGTCGTGGCTGCGGCGCCTCCAGGAGGCGCAGGCCGGGTCCCGCGAGTACGAGTACCTGTCGATGGCGCAGATCCACGCGTGCGCCGAGGTGCCCAGGGGCACCAACCTGTTCGACAGCGTCGTGGTGTTCGAGAACTACCCGTACGACCCCGACGCGGCGGCCAGGCACGGGCTTCGCGTGCGCGATCACCGGGGCGACGAGCAGACCAACTACCCGCTCACCCTCACCGCCCACGCGGCGCGGGAGCTGACCCTGGCGCTGGGGTACGACCCCACCCTGTTCGACGAGCCGACCGTGGAACGCATGGCCGGGCACCTGGAGACGATCCTCGGCGCGATCGCCGCGACCCCGGCGAGCCCGGTGGCGGACCTGCCCCTGCTCACCGCGTCCGAGCGGGAACGCTTCCTGGGGGAGTGGAACGGCCCCGTCGTGGAGTTCCCGCCCGCCGGGTGCGTCCACGAGCTGTTCACCGCGCGGGCCGGGCTCACCCCGGACGCCGTCGCCGTCAGCTGCGGCGAGGACGCGCTGACCTTCGCCGGGCTGGAGGAGCGGGCCAACCGGCTGGCACACCGCCTGGTGGAGCTGGGGGTGGTTCCCGGCGTGCTGGTGGGGGTGTGCGTCGAGCGCGGCGTGGACGCGATGGTCGCGCTGCTGGGGGTGTTGAAGGCGGGCGGTGCGTTCGTGCCGCTCGACCCCGACTACCCGCCCGCGATGCTGGCGACGATGCTGCAGGACGCGTCGGCGCCGGTGGTGGTGACCCAGGAACGGCTGCTGGACCGGGTCGCGCCGTCCGCCTCGTCCGGGACGCCCCCGGTCTCCGTCGTGTTCCTGGACCGGGACCGGCCCGCCCTCGACCGGCTGCCCGCGTCGCCGCCGGACGTCGCCGTGACACCGGCCGACCTGGCCTACGTCGTCTACACCTCGGGATCCACCGGCCGCCCGAAGGGCGTGATGGTCGAGCATCGCAACGTTCACCACATGGTGCGCGCCTGGGACGCCCGCTACGGCCTGTCCGGTACGCGGCCACGCTCCCTGTCGGTGTCGAGCCTGTCGGTGGACCTGTTCTTCGGCGACTTCCTGCTGTCCGCCCTGTTCGGCGGGACGATGGAGGTGTGCCCGGCCGAGGCGGTGGCGGACCCGCCCGTCCTGCTGGACATCCTTGCCCGTACCGGGGCGGAGATCCTGGTGACGGTCCCGTCGCTGGCCAGGGCACTGGTCCAGGAGGCCGGGCGGCGCGGCGTGCGGCTCGACTCGCTGCGCGTCCTCATGGTCGGCTCCGAGGGCTGGCCCGCGGGCGACTCCGAGGAGGTGCTGCGCGGGGTGGGCCGGGACACCGTGGTCGTCAACGCCTACGGCGCCACCGAGACGACCGTGGACTCCACGGTCTTCCAGCTCGGCGGCGACCCCGTGGGGGACGCGGCCTTCGTGCCCATCGGGCGCCCGCTGGTCAACACCACCGTCTACGTGCTGGACGGGCAGGGGCGCCCGGTGCCGCTCGGTGTCACCGGGGAGCTCTACATCGGCGGCGGCGGGGTGGCGCGGGGCTACTGGAACCGCGCGGAACTGTCCGCGGAGCGGTTCCTGAAGGATCCGTTCGCCCCCGGCGGCGAGGGCCGGATGTACCGTACCGGGGACCTGGTGCGCCGGCGCGCCGACGGGAACCTGGAGTTCCTGGGCCGGGCCGACGACCAGGTCAAGATCAGGGGCTTCCGTGTGGAGCTGGGAGAGATCGAGTCGGCCCTGGCCCGCCACCCCCGTGTCGCCGCCGCCGCGGTCGCCGCCTGGGAGGACGCCCCGGGACGCACCCGGCTGACCGGCTACGCGGTGCCCTCGGGCGAGGCGGTGGACGCGGCGGAGCTCAAGGCGTTCCTGGCCGGGGTCCTTCCGGCGCACGCGGTGCCGTCCGCGTTCGTGACCCTGGACGCGCTGCCGCTGAACCCGAGCGGGACGGTGAACCGCCGCGTGCTGCCCGACCCCGGCAGGGCCGCCGACACCGGCACGGTGTACGTCGCCCCGCGCGACGCGACCGAACGCGCGCTGGCCGCCATCTGGGCCGAGGTGCTCCAGGTGGACGTCGCCCGGGTCGGGATGGACGACAGCTTCTTCGACCTCGGTGGCGACTCGATCCTCAGCATCCAGATCATCTCGCGGGTCCGGGCCGCCTTCGGCTCGGCACCGCCGCCCCGGCAGCTCTTCGACACGCCCACCGTCGCGACGCTCGCCCCGCTGCTCCGCGGCGGCGGCCCCGGCGAGGGGCCGGCCGCGATCGGGGTGGTGGACCGCGACGACGACCTCCCGCTGTCGTTCGCCCAGCAGCGCCTGTGGTTCCTCGACGCGTTCGACCCCGGAGGCACCGGATACAACACGGCCCTCGCGCTGCGGCTCCGCGGTGTGCTCGACACCGGCGCGGCGTCGGCCGCCCTGCGGAGCCTGGTGCGGCGGCACGAGTCGCTGCGCACCACGTTCGGCGACGCCGAGGGCCGAGGCTCCCAGACGATCCACCCGCTCTCCGAGGCGACCTCGACGACGGACGCGGAGGCGATCCTCGAATCGATCGACCTTCGCGGGACGCCCGCGCAGGAGCGCGAGGCCGGGATGTGGCGGTGCCTGGAGGAGGAGGCCTCCCGCCCCTTCGACCTGCGGCACGGCCCGCTGTTCCGGGCCGTGCTGATCCGTCTCGACGACGCCGACCAGGTACTGGCGCTGCTCATGCACCACATCGTGACCGACGGCTGGTCCATGGGGGTGCTCGCCGAGGACTTCGCCGCCTTCTACTCCCTCGAGGTGAACGGCCCCGACGGGGCGGGCGGCGGGCGGCGGGAGCCGGCACCGCTTCCCCTGCGGTACGCGGATTTCGCCGCCTGGCAGCGGGAACTGCTGGAGGGCCCGGCACTCGACGAGCACCTCGGCTACTGGAGGCGGCGGCTCGACGGGATGGCCCCGCTGGCCCTGCCCGTGGACCGGCCGCGGCCCGTCGTGCGCGCCACCGCGGGCGCGACGCACACGACGGAGATGCCGCCCGAGGTCGTGGACCGGCTGCGGGCCGTCGCGCGCGGCCACGACGCCACCCTGTTCATGGTCCTGGTCGCTGCCACGCAGGTGCTGCTCGCGCGCTACTGCGGCCAGCGGGACGTCGCGGTGGGCACGGCGACGTCCGGCCGTAACAGGACCGAGCTGGAGGGACTGGTCGGGTTCTTCGTCAACACCGTGGTGCTGCGGTCCCGGGTGGAGGAGTCCTCCTCCTTCGCGGGGGGGGGGGGCGGGGGGCGGCCCGCCCGGGGGGGGGGGGGGGGCCCCCCACCCCCCCCCCCACAACGGCGAGC